>NZ_BAAHBS010000004.1:0-569110 GCF_054776555.1 Tessaracoccus terricola
GGTGCCGGCGCTGGGGCTGGACGTGGGCCGTCGGATCTGGTGGCCCAACAAGCTCCAGCCGGACTTCGAGGCGGTCGGCGAACCGAAGCGGTGACCAACTCCGCTCCGCCCCGGGTGTGGCGGCTGGCGCCCTCGGGTGGTGACAGGCGTGAACGACACGCCGTCCCCGGGCTCTCCAGAGCCTGAACGCGGCGTGTCGTTCACACCTGTCACCAGCGCCGCAGCAGCAGGGCGGTCCGCACCGTCACCCGACAGTCAGCCGAGCAGTTCGAGCAGCGCCTTCTCGAGCCCGCCCTGCCGGGCCGTGGGGGTGCGGTACCGGCGGGTGGCGGCGGTGCGGATGGTCTCGCCGGCCTCGTAGTGGTCGATGACGCGCGGGTCGATGTAGGAGTTGCGGGCAACCGCCGCGGTGTTGCCCAGGTAGTTGGAGGTCTCCAGCACCGCCTGCTTCACCGCCCGCTGCCGGGACGCCTTGCTGTCGCCCGGCTCGTCGGTGAGGGCCAGCACCTCGGCGGCGATCACCGTCGCGTGCCAGGTCCGGAAGTCCTTGGCCGTCACCTCGCCGTCGAAGAGTTCAGCCAGGTACTGGTTGACCTCGCTCGCGCCCAGGGGGCGCCAGTGCCCGTCGGCCTTGTGCGCCAACAGGTGGGCGTCGTCGGCGCGGCGCGAGCGCATCACCTCCAGCGCCGCCACGGCCGCCTCGTCGTCCACCACCACGGTGTGGGCGATCCCGGACTTGCCCTCGAAGCTGAACACCATCGAGTCGCCCCGCCGCCGCACGTGCCGACGCTCCAGCGTCGTCAGCCCGAAGGAGCCGTTGGCGTCGGCGTAGGCGTCGTTGCCGATCCGGAAGTAGCCGACATCCAGCAGCCGCACCGCGGTCGCGCACGCCCGCTCCAGCCCCATGCCCTCGGCCGCGATGTCCCGCGAGATCCGACGGCGCGCCCCCGGCAGACGGGTGGCCGCGGCGGTGATCTTCTCGAACTTCAGCCGGTCCCGCTTCCCGCGCCACTCCGGGTGGTAGAGGTACTGCCTGCGGCCGGCGTCGTCGGTGCCGACCGCCTGCAGGTGGCCGTTCGGGACGGGGCAGATCCACACGTCGGTCCACGCCGGCGGGATGGCCAGCGCGCGGATCCGTTCGACGTCCTCCTCGGGGAGGCGGTTCCCGTCGCCGTCGAGGTAGCTGAACCCCTTGCCGGCGCGGCGTCGCGTCCAGCCGGGCATTGCTGCGTCCACCCTGCGCAATCGCGTCATGGGTAGAAGCTAGCCCCTCCGGCTACTCGTCGAAGGGAAGTGCGGGCAACAGTGGGAGCTTCATCGTGAACTTGGCGCCCTTGCCGGGCTCGTTGCCGGCCTTCACCGTGCCGCCGTGCGCCTCGGCGGTGTGCACCACGATCGAGAGGCCGAGGCCGGTGCCGGGGGTGTTGCGGGCACGGTCCGAGCGGTAGAACCGGTCGAAGATGTGCGGCAGGTCGTCCTCGGCGATGCCGGGGCCGTCGTCGATGATGGTGAGCGCGCCGTCGGCGAGGATGACGTCGATCACCCCGGCGGCCGGGGAGAACTTCACGGCGTTGTCCAGCAGGTTGGTCACTGCCCGCTCCAGCGTGGACGCGTCGCCGAGGATGTGGGTGGGCTCCAGCTGCACGTTGAACGTGATCATGGGGCCGCGGCGCTGGGCTCGTTCGACGGCGGAGTCGACGACGTCGGAGAGGTCCAGCTCCTCGTGGGGGCGCTGGAGGTGGTCGTCGCGGGTCAGGGCGACGAGGTCGCCCACCAGGGCGGAGAACTCGCCCAGCTGGGCCGAGACGTCGGCGAGGATCTCGGTGCGGGCACCCTCGGGCAGCATGCCGGAAGTGTCGTCGGCGACCAGGAGTTCGACGTTGGTGCGCATCGACGTGAGGGGCGTGCGGAGCTCGTGGCCGGCGTCGGCGATCAGCTGGCGCTGCTGCTCACGGGAGGTCTGCAGCGAGCGCAGCATGCCGTTGAACGACTTGGTGAGCTCGCCCAGGTCATCGTTGCCGTAGATGCGGATGGGGTTCAGCTGGTCGGTCTGGGTGACGTTGCGCACCGCGCGCGAGAGCCGCCGCACCGGCGCCAGGGCGCCCTTGGCCACCACGAGCACCGCCACCGTCGTGGTCAGGATGCCCACCAGACCGGACAGGGCGATCACCACCCACAGCGAACGCAGGGTGGACTGCAGCGGCTCCAGCGAGCGCCCGTACATGACGGCGTAGCCGCCGTTGCTGGACTGCAGCGGCACCGAGACCACCCGGAACTGGCGGCCGTCGCTGAGCGTCACCGAACGCGCGGAAGAACCCTGCTGGAGGCGCGCGATCGCGATCTCCGTCGGGCCGCCCGGCAGCACCACGGTCTGGCCCGACGAGGTGCGCGTGTCACCGTTCACCGAGACCACGGCGAGCACCTCGTCCGGGCCCCGTAGACCGGTCACGTTCAGCCCGCCGAAGCCCGAGACGTCGTCGCCGATGGTGGCGGTGGCGGTCAGGGCGGTGGAGGTGAGCTCCTGGTCCAGTTCGTCGAGCAGGGACCAGCGCGTGATGACGTAGGCGGTGGTGCCCACCAGCAGCACGGCGAGCGCGACGCTGATGCCCGTCAGGGAGGCCAGACGGCCCTGGAGGCTCTGGCCGGTGACGATCCGTTCAACGCCGCGTCTCAGTCTGATCCAGAGGCTACCGATCACGGGGGAGTTTCACGCAGGACGTACCCGACGCCACGGACGGTGTGGATCAGGCGGGACTGGCCGCCGGCCTCGGTCTTGCGGCGCAGGTAGCCGATGTAGACCTCGAGGGAGTTCGCGGTGGCGGGGAACTCGAAACCCCACACCTCGTTCAGCAGGGTGCTGCGCTCCAGCACCTTGCGGGGGTTCTCCATGAACGCCTGCAGCAGCGCGAACTCGGTGCGGGTGAGGGAGATGTGCTGGCCGGCCCGGGTCACCTCGCGGTGCTGCGGGTCCAGCGTGACGTCGGCGAAGCTGAGCGTCTTGGAGTCGTTCTCCGCGGCCGGCTTGGAGCGGCGCGTGAGGGCGCGCAGGCGGGCGAGCAGCTCGTCGAGGGCGAAGGGCTTGACCATGTAGTCGTCGGCGCCGGCGTCCAGCCCGTCCACGCGGTCACCGACGGCGTCGCGCGCCGTCAGGATGAGGATGGGGACGTCGTTGCCGCTCTCCCGCAGCATCCGGGTGGCCTCCAGGCCGTCGAGGCGCGGCATCATGACGTCCATGATCACGGCGTCGGGGGTGTGCCCGGCGAGCTTGGCCAGGGCCTCGATGCCGTCGCCGGCCGTGATGACCTCGTCGCCCGAGTACTTCAGCGAGCGCGCGAGGGAGTCACGGACGGCCTGATCGTCGTCCACCACCAGGATCTGCATGGCAATACCCTACCCAACCGGCGGCGGTTGGCCGGGACCGACGGGCCCCGCCCGGATGTCACAGCGGGGCTTGGGTTAGTATCGGGATGAAGCTCGTCCCAGGAGAGCAAGTGACCACTCAGGTGAACGTCTCGGCAACGGCCGAGACCCGCAGCGCGGCAGACCGGTTCATGCGCAGGCTGTTGCGTGTGTCGACGACGGACAAGAAGGTCGTCGGCGACGCCCACAAGGCGTTCCGGACCTCGCTGGTGATCTCCGCCATCCGCTGCCTGATCACCTACCTGGTGGTCCCCATCGCGGTTCCGCTGCTCAGCTTCGCCGGGGTCTTCGCCGCTCCCATCGGAATCGCGCTGTGCATCGTCGCCGTCGTCAACGGGGTCCACAGCGTCCGCCGGTTCTGGATCTCCGACCACCGCATGAAGTGGCTCTACACGTGGTTCATGGCCGTCGTGTTCCTCGTGCTCGGGGTGGCCCTCCACGCAGACATCAACCGACTGATCGGGTGAGGCAAATGTCCACGCAACCAAGCACCGACAACCCCGCCGAGGCGCAGGGAGGCGCCCCTGAGGCCGACGTCCTCGAGGAGGCGCCCGAGACCGCCCCCGAAGCGGCCGACGGCGAGGAGGAGGGCCCCCAGTTCATCGAGGCCTTCGGCAAGGAGGCGATCATCTCGATCGCCCTGTTCATCGCCTTCGTGCTGTTCGCCATCATCTGCCTGCCCACCTACATCCTCTGATGCGGCCCACGCCGGTCCGGGTGGACCAGGGCGAGCAGGCACCCGCGGAGCTGGCGGAGTTCGTCCGCATCATCGACGAGACCGGGCTCGGCGCCCAAGGCATCCACCTCCACCGGGAGGGCCACACCGACCTCGAGGTGCGCTGGCGTTCCGACGACCCGACCCACGTCTTCTCCTGCTCCAAGACGTTCACCTCCCTGGCGTTCGGGATCCTGCAGGGACAGGGTCTCATCGGTCTGGACACCCGGCTGGTGGACGTCGTCGAACCGCAGGGCCCCGTGGCCGACGGCGCCGGCGAGATCACGATGGGCCACCTGCTCACCATGACCTCCGGCAGCAGTTCCACGGTGTTCACCGAGGAGGAGAAGCTCGCCGCGGACCTGGCCGGCCAGTTCTACGCCGCCTCGCTGCGGCACGCCCCCGGCGAGGTGTTCGAGTACTCCAACGGATCCACCTACATGCTGGGCCGCGCGCTGGCAGCCGTCGCGGGGCAGAGCCTGCGGGACTTCCTGCTGCCCACCCTCTTCGAACCGCTCGGCATCCTGAACCCGCTGTGGGCCACCTGCCTCGCCGGCCACACCGTCAGCGCCTACGGCCTCCACCTGCGCACCGACGAACTGGCGCGGATGGGCAGACTGCTGCTGCAGCGGGGCCAGTGGGACGGGCGGCAACTGGTGCCGTCTGACTGGATCGACGCCATGCACACCGACTGGGTGGACACCGGCCACGACGAGCCCGAGGCCCTGCGCTACGGGTTCGGGGTCTGGGACTGCACCCCCGACGGCATCTGGCGCGCCGACGGCAACCGCGGCCAGTTCGTCGTCGTCGCACCCGAGCAGCGGGCCGTGGTCACTGTCACCAGCCACGAGGAGTTCGAGATGTACGACGTGCTGCGCGCCGTCTGGGACGGCGTCCTGCCCGAACTCGGCTGACCCGTCCGCAAGAGCCTTGCGATGGGGTCGGTCTACCAACCCGTACGCAGGACGCTTGCCCAGAGCCCTGCCGACCCGTTGGCAAGTCCCTTGCGTTGGGGTCGGTCTACCGACCTGTTCGCAGGGACGCTTCCCGGAGGTTGCCTAGGCTGGGGCCATGACCTCACTCGTTTTCGTCTGCCTGGGCAACATCTGCCGCTCACCGATGGCCGAGCGGGTGGCCCGCCGGGTGGCCGCGGACCGCGGCCTGGACCTGGAGATCTCCAGCTACGCCCTCTCCACCGAGGAGGCCGGCAACCCCATCGACCCGCGCGCCGTCGCCGTCCTCAGGGCCGCCGGGTACGACACCGACGGCCACCGCGCCCGCCAGATCACCGCCGCCGACGTGGAGGCCGCGGACCTGGTGGTTGCGGTCGAGCCCTACCAGGTGGAGCGGCTGCGCCGGATGAGTCCCGGTGCGGACAACATCCGGCTCCTCAACGACTTCAACCCGGACATGGCCCCCGGCACCGCGCTCGAGGACCCCTGGTACGGCGACGCCGAGGGCTTCCACTCCACGCTCGCCGACGTCGAGGCCGCCATCCCCGGAATCCTCGACGAGGTGCTCGCCTCCGCCCGGTAGTCTGCTGTCTTCGAAAGGCGACGAAAGGCCGCAAGCGTGGGAGACCTCAGGGGACGCAGCTTCACCAAGGAACTCGACTTCACCAGCGACGAGTGGCGCGGGCTGCTGGAACTGTCCGCAGAGTTGAAGGCCGCCCGCCGTGAGGGCCGCGAGGAGCAGCGGCTGCGCGGCCGCAACGTCGCCCTCATCTTCGAGAAGACCTCCACGCGGACCCGCTGCGCCTTCGAGGTGGCCGTCGCCGAGCAGGGCGGCAACACCACCTACCTCGATCCGTCGGGCTCGCAGGTCGGGCACAAGGAGTCCGCCGCGGACACCGCCCGGGTGCTGGGCCGCTGGTACCACGGCATCGAGTACCGCGGCGCCGCGCAGGCGACGGTGGAGACGCTCGCCCAGCACGCCGGCGTGCCCGTGTTCAACGGCCTCACCGACGACTGGCACCCCACCCAGATGCTGGCCGACCAGCTCACCATGATGGAGCACTCCGGCAAGCCCCTGGACCAGGTCAGCTACGCCTTCGTCGGTGACGTGCGCAACAACGTCGGCAACTCCACCCTGATCTCCGCGGTGATGATGGGCTCCGACATCCGCCTCGTCGCGCCCGAGCAGCAGCAGACCGCCCCGGACGTGCTGGCGAAGGCGCGGGAGATCGCCGCCACCACCGGTGCCCGGATCACCGTGACCGACGACGTCGCCGCGGGTGTGGCCGGGGTGGACTTCGTCTCCACCGACGTGTGGGTCTCCCTCGGTGAGCCCAAGGAGCTGTGGGCCGAGCGGATCGAACTGCTGCGGCCCTACCAGGTCAACGCGGAACTATTGGCGCTGACCGGCAACCCGGACGTGAAGTTCATGCACTGCCTGCCCGCGTTCCATGACCGGAACACGACGGTGGGGGAGGAACTCTTCCAGGCCACCGGACTGAGTGCCCTCGAGGTCACCCACGACGTGTTCGAGTCGGAGGCCAGCATCGTGTTCGACCAGGCCGAGAACCGGATGCACACCATCAAGGCCGTGCTGGTGGCCACCCTGGCCGACTGAGCCGACAGCCATGGGCAACGGCAGGGGAGGCGGCCACTTCGCCAAGCCACCGCTCAGCAGTGCCGAACTGGTGGACCTGCTGGTGGCCCGCGGACTGGAGGTGCCGGACCGGGAACTGTCCCGCGACGCGGTGTTCCACATCGGCTACTACCGGCTGGCGCCCTACCTGCGTCCGTTCGAGAAGCAGGGCAAGGGGCACCGGATCCGGCCCGGGACCACCTTCGCCGACGTGTTGTCCCTGTACTCCTTCGACCGCGACCTCCGCCTCCTCGCCATGGACGCGCTCGCCCGCATCGAGATCGCGTTCCGGGCCGCGCTGAGTGAGGTCATGAGCCAGGTGGCGGGCGACTCCCACTGGTACACCCGGCCCCACTACTTCGCCCAGGACAATGACTTCAAGGTGCTGCAGGGCAACGTCGCACAGGCCCTCGAGCAGCCGTTCCCCGCGTTGCAGGACTACCTCCGGCGCTACCGCACCCCCGAACTGCCGCCGTCGTGGCTGATGGTGGAGGTGCTGAGCATCGGGCAGCTGAACCGGGTCCACAAGGCCCTCAAGCAGCCGGCGCATCGCCGCGCCATCGCCAGGGGACTCGGCTCCACCGATGCCGTCCTGTCCTCCTGGCTCGACGTCTTCGTGAGGCTGCGCAACCTGGCCGCGCACCACGAACGGATGTGGGACGTGCGGCTCGAGCGCTACCCGGTGGTGCCGCACCAGGATGCAGTCGAGTGGCCGCGGCATTGGGACAAGCTCCTGGAGGAGGCTGCCCAGACGATGTACTGCGTGTTCTCCGCCGTGCAGTCGATGCTGTTCACCGTGTCCCCGACGAGCCCCTGGGCCAGTGAGCTGGCCGCGCTGCTGGCGGGGCGGGAACTGGAGCGGGAGACCATGGGATTCCCGGCGGACTGGACCGAGGACCCGTTCTGGGCGCGCGCCATCGCCGCCGCCGACCCCGACTCCTTCTGAGGCTCTGCTCCCAGAACGCGAGGACCCCCGCAGACATGCGCCTGCGGGGGTCTACGGGGGCGGAGCCCCTTTGCGTGTCAGCTGAAGCGGACGATGTTGTTGAACACCCACTTCGTCTCGGGCACGTAGTTGTAGCCACCGTCCGGACGGGCGACGGAGGAGACCACGCGCGACTGGACGTAGGTGCGGCAGGCGTTCTTGCCGGTGGTCGCGGTGTCGCACTCGGTGCGCCACTGGCGGCCGGCGGCGTCGGTCCACTCACCGGTGTTGCCCAGCGGGTTGTTGGCCCAGGCGCTGCGCGACATCGGCAGGTAGGTCAGGTTGTTGAACGTCCAGGCGTTGCGCTTGAACACCTGTCCGTTGACGAGGTCCACCTGCGTGGCCCAGATCAGGGTCCAGCAGCGCTCGGTCTGTGAGTAGGGCTCGCAGGCCGTCATCCACTGGCGCCCGTTGTGGTGGTGCATGCCCGGCGTGGTGTACACGTCGAGGGGCTTCTCGGGCTCCACGGGATCCTCGGTCAGGGCCACGGTGGCCGGGAGGAAGATCTCGGTGCCGGAGGGCTCCACCACCAGGGTGACGGTGTGCTCGCCCGCGGCCAGGTCGGTGCCCTGCGGCACGGCCAGGTTGACGGTGGCGACGCCGTCGGTGACCTCGCCGCCGCCGACGAGCTCGTCGCCGATCCAGGCGCTGACGTTGGTGTTCGGCAGCTGCGGGGAGACCCTGGCGCCTTCGGCGTCGAGGAGCATGTCGAGCGTGTCCACCTGCATGCCGCCCTCGAGGGGCTGGCCGACGGTGAGCTCCACGGGTGCGTCGCCCTCGGTGAGGGTGCCGATCTCCCCGGTCACGGAGACGCCGCGCTTGGAGTAGTCCGGGCTCAGCGCGTCGCCGCTGCCGATCCAGTCCACCCAGGCTTCGAGGTCCACGCGGCCGGTGTCGGCGGTGTTGACGCCGTTGCCGAGCTCCCAGAAGTTGTCGCCACCTGCGATCAGGAAGGAGCCGGAGCCGACGGTGTAGAGCTTGGCCGGGTCGATGGGCTCGTCGTTCATGGAGATCGAGGTGATCCGGTCTCCCCACTCACGGGACTCGTCCATCGTGTAGCTGACGTTCTGGGACAGGCCGAGGGCCAGGAACGGACGGCTGGGCGTCTCCTCGTACTCCTCGCCGTTCTCGTCGCGCTGCCACTGCTGCTCCAGCACCAGCTTCAGCTGCTCACCCGTGATCTGGGTGGTCATCAGGGAGTTGGCGAAGGGCAGTACGAGGGCGGCCTCCTCGTAGGTGATGATGCCGCGGTCGAAGCTGGTGCGGGTGCCGCCCGGGTTCTGCATGCCGATGAACTCGGTGTCGCCGGCGCTGAGCTGATCGTAGAACATCTCGGCCACCATGTTGGACATCGGGGACTCGACGTTGCGGGTGCCCGAGCCCCCGCTGCCCGGGGTGGAGACGGCCTCGTTCGCGAAGCCGACCGCCACGTTGCCCTCGACAGCCGCGGTTGCGATGGCTTCGTCGGTGATGTCGCGGATGTCCTGGATCACCGGCGAGGTGCTGGCGGCGGAGTCGCCCGGCTCTACCAGCTCGGTGCCGATGAAGCCGCAGTACTCGCCCGCCGCGTCGATGCCGATCTCGATCTTCATGAGGTGCTCGGCGTACTGGCCGGCCTGCACGATCGGGGTGCCGTTGGCGGTCTCCCAGTCGTAGATCTGGTGCGTGTGGGCGTTCAGGATCAGGTCCGCGTCGGCCGAGATACCCTCGGCGATGGCGGCGAAGGCGCCGCTGGCCGCGATGTTCTCGTCGATGGTGGCGTCTCCGTCGGGTGCACCCTCGTGGAGGGACGCGATCACGAAGTCGACGTCGTCGCCGAGGGAGTCGATGACCTCGTTGATGGCGTCCACCGGGTTGGTGACGGTGAGGCCCTCGATGCCGGCGGGGGACACGAGGCTCGGCAGTGAGCCGGTCACGGCGCCGACGACGGCGATGGTGATGCCGCCCTTCTCGAAGGTGGTGTGGGTCTCGAGGCCCGTGGGGACCTCGCCCGAGGCGTCGCGCACGTTGGACACGATCATCTGGTGGTTCACGTAGGGAACCACACGGTCCAGGAGGTCCGCGGCGCCCTTGTCGTACTCGTGGTTGCCGGTGGTGGCCGAGTCCAGCCCGATCTCGTTGAGGATGTCCAGCGTGGGGAAGTCGTCCTGGATCATCGAGACGAAGGTGGAGCCGCCGATGTCGTCACCGTTGCTGATGAGCGCGACGTTGTCCACGCCCAGGGCGGCGCGTTCGTCCTCGACGGGCGTGAACAGGTCCGCTGCGGTGTAGACGTTCGAGTCCGTGAAGGAGTCGTACTGGCCGACGCGTCCATGGAAGTCGTTGTAGCTGAAGATGCTGACGGTTTGGTCCGGTGCCTCACACATCTCCGCGGCGTTGGCCACGGTCGGTGCTGCTGCCGTGCCGAGTGTCAGGCCGCCCAGCACCATTGCTGGAGCGGCCACACCGGCCGTCAGACGTCGGGAAAGTTTCATCGTGCGCTTCTTTCCTGTCGGGCATCAGATGATGCCATTTCGGGTCCTTGACGACACTCTTTCGGCCCCCATGCGAAAGGTCAAGGGGTTAAGGTGTCGTTCACCTGCGAGTAACTGGGCCGTCACCTGCAGGCCTTTCCCGTGTCGAAAACCAGGCGCTCGTCACCGCTCCGCGAGGTCATGGCACGGTGCCGGCAGCCGGTACGCTGGCCCGATGGCAGCATCGTCGGCGCCGAGGAATCCGGGCAAGGTCACCATGCAGGACGTGGCCCGGCGGGCCGACGTCTCCGCCATGACGGTCTCCAACGTGGTCAACGGCCGCGGCGCCCGGGTCAGTGAGGGCACCAGACTGCGGGTTCTGGAGGCGATCCGCGAACTTGGGTACCGCCTCAACATGTCCGCGCGGCAGTTGAAGCAGGGCCGCAGCGGTCTCATCGGGCTCGGTGTCCCGGACCTCGCCACGGCCTACTACGCCGAACTCGCCGCCCGGCTCACGGAGCGGTTCGCGGCCGAGGGCCTGCGGCTGGTGGTCGAGCACACGCAGGGCACCGTCGCGGGTGAGCTTGCCACCCTGGCCGACGCCCACCTGGACCTCTACGACGGCTACGTGCTGGCCCTGGCCGCCGGGCAGACCGCTGACATCCAACAGTTCTCGACCAGCCGGCCCGTGGTGCTGGTGGGTGAGCGGGCGCTGTCCGCCGGTCTGGACCACGTGATCATGGACAACGTCGGCGGCTCCCAGATGGCGTGCCGACTGCTCCTGGGGGCAGGTGCCCGCCGTGTGGTCCTGCTCGGCGGCGACCTCTCGCTGGGGGAAAGCATGCAGGGCCTGCGTACCCGCGGCTACCTGGCCGCCCTCGAGACCGCCGACGTGGCGCTCGACGAGACGCTTGTGCTGGCGTGCGAACCGGACACGGCCGCGTCGCACGCCGCACTGTCCGCGGCGCTGGACCAGGGCCTCACGTTCGACGCGGTCTTCGCCGTCACCGACGCCGGTGCCATCGGTGCGTTGCGGGCTCTGTGGGAACGCGGACTGCACGTCCCTTCCGACGTCCAGGTGGTGGGGTTCGACAACCTCGCGCTGGACGCCCATCTCGTGCCGTCGTTGACCAGCGTCGAACCGGACCACGACGCCATGGCCGATGCCATCTGTTCGTTGCTGCGCAGCCGCCTCGAGCAGACCGCGGACCTGCCCCCGGGACGGCTGCTGATGCCGACGGCCCGCGTCGTCGAGCGCGAGTCGACGCGTCCCCTCGGCTGAGCGCCGACGGGCCACCCTCGATGTGATCCGGACCCACTTCCGGCCTAGCCCTTGACGGCCGAGGTTGATCGGTATACTTTCATCGTGTTCCCGGTAACATTCCCGTCCGGGTCCTCCCAGATGCAGGCAAAGGAGCTTGTCATGGTCGATAATCTGTTGCGCCCCGTACTCGTTGGCCTCGTCGTCGCACTGGCGCTCGGAGGCACCCTGTCCGGTTCCCGTGCCCATGCCGAGGACCCGGACGTGGTCCGCAGCCTCACCAGCACCGACGGGGGCGACGGCACCTACTCCGTGCCCGTCCTGAACTCCGATGTCCCAGACATGAGCGTCGCCCACGTGCCCGCCGCCGAGAGCGGTGAGGGGCGCGACGTCTACTACATGATCAGCACCACGATGCACCTCAGCCCGGGCGCGCCCATCATGAAGTCCTACGACCTCGTGAACTGGGAGATCGTCAACTACGTCTACGACCGGCTCAGCATGGGTGACGCGTCGTCCCTGCGCAACGGCGAGAACTCCTACGGTGCCGGACAGTGGGCGAGCACGCTGCGCTACCACGACGGCAGGTTCTACGTGGCCTTCAACACCAACAACGTCGGTGGTGGCTACATCTTCTGGACCGACGACGTCGAGGACGGCGTGTGGGAGCGGATAGCCCTGGGACGCGGGTTCCACGACATGTCACTGTTCTTCGACGAGGCCGACGGCGGCACCCCCTACCTGTTCTACGGCGGCGGCAGCACCAGCGCCGTGCAGTTGAGCGACGACCTCACCACGGTGGTGGCCGAGTATCCGGACATCACCACCCACCGCGACTACCCCGACGTGCCCGGCATGACGTCGGCCTACGAGGGCCAGCAGGTCTTCTGGTTCGACGGCTACTACTACATCCCCACCATCACCTGGCCCCCGGGTGGCGGACGCCAGGTGGTCCTGCTGCGCTCCGAGGAACTGCTCGGCCGCTACACCGCGCCCGATGGCGAGAACACCTACGAGGCCAGGGGTGTCCTCGACTCCGACGGGTTCGCGCAGGGCAGTCTCGTCCCGGTCACCACGGACGGGGAGACCCACTGGCACGGCTTCTTCTTCCGCGACACCTTCCCCGTCGGTCGGATCCCGGCCCTCATACCCGCCACCTGGAGCGACGGCTGGCCGACGTTCGGCGACCGGGGCGAGGTCCACGTCGGCGACGAGTTCGACCACCTGGTCGACCTGCCGCCCGAGCTCGCTGCCGCCCAGCGCCTCAAGAGCGTCGTGGCCTCCGACGACTTCGCCAACGACGCCGCCCACAAGGCTTTCCGTGACGAGCATTGGGAACTGCCCGACGCGCCCGACGTCGACGAGTCCCTCCTGGGTGTCGAACTGCTCGACAACGGCGACTTCGAGGCCGGCGTGGAGCCGTGGGAGGTTCAGTACACAGCGGATCTCGAGGTGGTCGCCGACGGCGATTCCGACGTGCTGGCCGTCTCGGGTCGCATCAACAACGGATCCGGCCCGGGACAGGTCCTGGACGGGAAGCTGCAGACAGGGGTCACCTACAACTCCTCCATGCGGGTCCGCTACGACGAGGGCCCCGACACCATGGGATTCATCCTCGGGCTCAGCTACGGCGGCGGCATCAAGCAGGCCGCCAGCGCTGTCGCGACGAGGGGGGAGTGGACCGCCGTCGAGGGCAGCTTCACCGTCCCCGAGGGCGACGACGTGGGCGACGTCACCCTGGTGGTTGAGACCCCGTGGGGTCCGAACCAGACCCCGGCGGACCAGGTGGACTACCTCGTGGACGACATCTCATTCGTCGGAGAGGCCCCCGCGCAGGAGCTCCCGGTGGAGGCGGAGTACGCGTACAACGGGTCCGACCTGGACCTGGCCTGGGAGTGGAACCACAACCCGGACAACCGCTACTGGTCCCTGACCGAGCGCCCGGGGTGGCTCCGCCTGACCAACGGTCACGTCGTCACCGGGGAGGCCGACTACAGCAAGGCCGCCGGACGCGAACTCGCCCACCTGGAGGAGGCGCGCAACACCTTGTCCCAGCGGACGTTCGGGCCCAAGGCCTCGGCGGAGATCAGCCTTGACGTGTCCGGGATGCTCGACGGCGACGTCGCAGGCCTGGCCACCTACACCCGCAGCTTCGCCTATGCCGGCGTCAAGCGCGCCGACGGCGAGCTCACCCTCGGCGTGGTGCAGCGGCTGCAGCCGTTCACCGACTCCTTCGACCAGGACGCGGCCGAGGCCTTCGTCCCCGGCTCCACTGTCGAGCTGGGAGGCGCCACCGACGTGCACCTCAAGGCGGACGCGGACTTCGAGAGCTCCCCGGGGGAACTCTGGGTGCAGTTCCGCTACTCGCTGGACGGCCGGTCCTGGCAGGACCTGGGCACCCCGGCGGGTCCCCTGACGATGGACTGGAGCCTGTCGCACTTCATGGGTTACCGCTTCGGCATCTTCAACTACGCCCTCGAGCAGACCGGCGGTCACGTCGACGTGGACCACTACCTCCTCAGCGGCACGCTGAGCTCCGACGGACAGGAGCTGGACTGGAGCCTGCTGGAGGCCTCCGTCGCGGCGGCGGGCACCTTCGCCCGGGACGACCTGACCGACGAGCAGTGGGAGGAACTGCAGGGCGCCCTCGTAGCCGCACGGGCCGTGGAGTCACCGTCGACGCAGAACCAGATCGACGCGCCGGCGTACCGGTTGGCAGCCGTCGTGGCCCAGCTCCGCGCGGCAGCGGCTGCCGGACCCACGCCTTCACCTTCACCGGACCCGTCTCCGACGCCGTCGGCCAGCCCGACGCCTTCGTTGTCACCGGACCCGTCCCCGTCGGCCAGCCCCACAGCGGCCCCGACGCCAACCGCCACCCCCGGCGCGGACGCCGTCGACGTGTACAGCACCCCGGGATTCCATCGGGTGAACGGCCGGACCTGGCACACCACCTGCGAGCCGTACTCACAGACTCAGCGGTGCCGCACCGACATCTGGGCCACCACCGTCGAGCTCGTCGACGACGAGTTCGCCGGCCGCACGGGGTGGACGTTCAACAACCTGACCTACCTGCCCCTGCTGCCCAGGCAGGCATGGGCGCAGAACCCCCTCGGCCACGCGGGCGAGTGGACCTCGTCGGAGGGCCGCCAGTGGCGTACTGAGTGCGACACCGTACGAACCGGACGCGGCGGATGCCGCAGCTACATCTGGGCGGACCTGGTGGTCTCGCAGCAGGGCGCCGACGGCGTCTGGAGCCACCGGGCGACCCAAGACTGGGTGTTCAACAACATGGTCCGGTTCAGCAGCTGAGGCGGCACGGGTGGACTCCGTCCCATCCGCACCGCCCCGGCGGGCCGCACGGCCCGCCGCACGGGTGGGCGCCGCCCCGGCGCCCTCCCGCTCCGCAACTGCATCAAAGGAGAAGCAAGTGAGAAACAGTAGGTCGCGCAGCAGGATGCGCAGCCCGGGGTCCCGGGCATTGATCGGGATGAGCCTGCTCGGGCTCGTCGCCACGACGGTAGTCACGCTGCCCCAGGCGGTCGCGGCGCCGGGTGACAACATCGTCGTCAACCCGGGCTTCGAGGACGGCACCACCGGTTGGACCCAGTCCGCCGGGGGACAGTTCGCCCTCAGCGACGACGCTGCTTCGGGAGACAACAGCGGCTCCCTCACCGGCCGCGCGGCGTTCTACGACGGACTGAAGGGCACGTTCACCGAGCCCCTCGCCCACGACGGCCGGTATCTGGTCACCGCACAGGTCAAGCACACCGTCGGCGAGGACAGTGAGCCGTTCGGGTTCGCCTACTGCCCGGCCGCAGGGGCCTGCGTGGCCGCCGCCGGTGCCATCCAGCAGGTGGGTAGCGGCGAGTGGACCGAGTACTCGCTGGAGTTCGTGCCCGAGGAGTCGCCGAACTACTCCGAGGCCCACACCGAGACCGTGTTCTCGAACTTCCAGTTCGAGACCCCTTGGTCCTCCACGGTGGACTTCCAGATCGACGACGTGAGCGTCGTCCGCCTGGACACGCCCGCCGGGCTGCTCCCCGAGGGTACCTTCGAGGAGGGCACGCGCGAGGGTTGGTACGTCGTCGACGGCCGTGCGGGCGATCTCGCGGTGGTCTCCCCGGGCTCGGAGTCGGACAGCGCACTGCGCATCACCGGCCGCACTCAGACCAACACCGGACCCGCCGCCGACGTGGCGGGCAAGCTCGAGGACGGTGCCACCTACCGCCTCGAAGCCGACCTGCGCTACACGGGCGGCAACGACACCCAGCGGTTCTCGTTCACCATCTGTGACGAGAACTTCACCTACGGCATCTGCTTCAACGCGGTGACCCGCGATGCCGAGCAGGGCGAGTGGACCAGCTTCGACGCCGAGTTCATCGCCGGGGTCCTCAACGCGGACGTCGGCAGCGTCGACGACTGGAAGAACGCGTTCTTCGAGACCGCCTGGACCGCGGACCCGACCGAGGCCGACCTCGTCGACTTCGAGATCGACAACGTCTCGCTCGTGAAGGTCGCCGAGGTCCCGGTGGCGCCCGAGCCCGGTGCGAAGTCACCGGTGGAGGACATCCAGTCCAAGCCGGTGGGAGACCACAACCCGCTCATGGGCCACAAGTTCGGTGCCGACCCGCACCACCTGGTCTTCAACGACCGCCTCTACATCTACTCCACCAGCGACGATCAGCAGTACCGCACGGCGGACAAGAAGCCCAATGGCCTGCCCGAGCGTGACGGCGGCTACGACCGGATCAACCACCTCAACGTGATCTCCACCGACGACATGGTCAACTGGGTGGACCACGGCGAGGTGCCGGTGGCCGGCATGGACGGCATCGCCACCTGGGCCGGCAACTCCTGGGCCCCCGCCGCCGTCTCGGCGGACCTGGACGGTGACGGTGCCGAGGAGGTCTACCTGTACTTCTGCAACGGCGGCTCGGGCACCGGCGTCATCGTCGGCGGCTCCCCGCTGGGCCCGTGGACCGACCCCAACGGCAAGATGCTGATCAGCCAGAACAACCCGATCCAGTTCCCCGGGGGCATGTGGCTGTTCGACCCGGAGGTCTTCGTCGACGACGACGGCCAGCCGTACCTGTACTTCGGAGGCAACTGGGACTTCGCCCAGGACCCGTACCACCCGAAGTCCACCCGCGTGGTGAAGCTGGACCCGAACGACTACTCCAAGCTCGCCGACCCGAGCGGTGCGGGCATCACTGAGATCGACGGCCCCGGCATGTTCGAGGCGTCCTCGATGTTCAAGCGCAACGGCACCTACTACTACTCGTACTCGTCGAACTTCGCGGTGGGCAACGCTCAGTACGATGACAAGAAGATCGAGGGCCAGGACTATCCGGGTGCCGGACAGATCGCGTACATGATGACCGACGACCCGATGGACCTCACGCGGGAGAAGTTCGCCGGCACGCTGTTCGCCTCGCACGGCAAGTGGTTCCCCGGCTCGGGTGGCAACAACCACTCCGACGTGTTCAACTACCAGGGCAGGACCTACTTCACCTACCACACGCAGGTGATGGGCCTTGCCTGGGGCGACGCGCTCAACAACGGCAACGTCGTCAACTACCGCAGCGTCCACCTGGACGAGGTGGAGTTCAACGAGGACGGCACCATCAAGGAGGTCGAGGGCACCAACGCCGGCGTCGAGCAGATCAAGGACTTCGACCCGTACCGCACCTTCGAGGCGGAGACCCTCGCCTGGCAGCTCGGTGTCCGCACCGAGCAGGTGGACATCCCCTCCGTCGAGTTCCCCGAGCACAACGACAACGGCAACACCGTGCTCACCAAGATCGACGACGGCGACTTCACCGGCATCTCGTCGGTGGACTTCGGCGACGGCGCGGCCACCGTTACCGCGCGGGTGAAGCCGCTCGTCGAGGGCGCCGGCATCGAGGTCCGCCTGGACTCCGAGACCGGACCCGTCGTCGCCACCATCGAGGTGGACGGCGCCGTGGGCGAGTGGAGCGACGCCACCGCGGACGTCTCCGGCGCCGACGGGGTGCACGACCTGTTCTTCGTGTTCCACGGACCGCAGGACCAGCGCCTCCTCGAGGTGAACAACTGGACCTTCGAGGCCGACGAGCCGGGGGAGCCGGGCGAGACCCCGGAGCCGACCCCGACCCCGGAACCGACCCCGACCCCGGAGCCGACTCCCACCCCGGAGCCGACTCCCACCCCGGAGCCGACCCCCACGCCGGAGCCGACTCCGTCCACCTCCCCGACCGTCGCGCCCAGCGGCACCCCGACCGCTGCGCCGAGCACCCCGTCGACGGTGGACGTCTACTCGACGCCCGGGTTCCACAGGGTGAACGGCCGCACGTGGCACACCGAGTGCGAGCCGTACTCGCAGACGGTGCGTTGCAACACGTCGATCTGGGGGACCAGCGTCGCCCAGTCCGGCGGGCGCTACGTCCAGACGACGGGTTGGCAGCACAACAACCTGACCTACCTGCCGCTGATGAGCCGGGCGCAATGGGCCCAGAACCCACTCGGTTACGGCAACGAGTGGACCTCGGCGGAGGGCAGGCAGTGGCGCACGGAGTGCGACACGGCCCGGACCGGCCGGGGTGGTTGCCGCAGCTACATCCTCACCGACCTGGTGCAGGCCTCGCCGGCCCCGGACGGGTCCACCAGGTTCACCCAGAGCCGTGACTGGGTGTTCAACAACATGGTGCGGTTCAGCAACTGACCGGCCGCGAGTGGGGTCCCGATCTCTTCGGAGGTCGGGACCCTTGCGTGTCGCGGCGGGAATCCCGGGGAGGCTGGAATCTGAAGCTACGGTTGCGTAAGCTACGGTTGCGTAACCTGATTCGGAAGGGGACACCTGTGCGCGGACAGAGCGACCAGATGGTCCAGCTGTTGACGCCCGAGGGCCGACGCGTCACCAACGAGGAGTTCGAGTGGCGCGGCACCGACGAGGACCTGGTTTCTCGACTGCGTGACATGACGCTGACAAGGCGGTTCGACACCGAGGCCACCGCCCTGCAGCGCAAGGGAGAGCTGGCCGTCTGGCCGCCGTCGCTGGGGCAGGAGGCCGCCCAGGTGGGCTCGGCCCACGCGCTGGCACCCAAGGACATTGTCTTCCCCAGCTACCGCGAGCACGGCGTCGCCTTCAGCCTCGGGGTGCCGATGAAGCAGCTCATCGGGCTGCTGCGCGGCACCGACAACGGCGACTGGGAGATGCTGGAGCGCTTCCGCAACTACCAGATCATCATCGGCGCCCAGACGCTGCACGCCACCGGCTACGCGATGGGGCTGCAGTTCGACGGGCTCGTCGGCAACCCGGACCCGGCCCAGAACGCGGCCGTGATCGCCTACCACGGCGACGGCGCCTCCTCGCAGGGCGACGTCAACGAGGCGTTCATCTTCTCCGCCAGCTACAACGCGCCCGTCGTCTTCTTCTGCCAGAACAACCAGTGGGCCATCTCCGAGCCGATGACGCTGCAGTCCCGGATCCCGCTGTTCGAACGCGCCCGCGGCTTCGGCTTCCCAGGCGTGCAGGTGGACGGCAACGACGTGCTGGCCGTGCAGGCCGTCACCGAGTGGGCCATGGAGCGCGCCCGCAGCGGCGAGGGACCCACCTTCATCGAGGCCTTCACCTACCGGATGGGCGCCCACACCACCGCCGACGACCCGACGAAGTACCGCCGCGACGAGGAGACCCAGGAGTGGGCCGGGCGGGACCCGATCAAGCGCCTGACCACCTACCTGCGCGAGCAGGGCGTCATCGACGACGCGCACCTGGCCGCGCTGGAGGAGGAGTCCAAGGACTTCGGCGCGGAGGTGCGCGGCTACGTCGACGAGCTCCGAGTGCGCACCATGGACGAACTGTTCGACAACGTCTACGCGGACAACACCGTGGAACTCGAGGCGCAGCGCCGCGAGTACGCCGAGTACAACGCAGGATTCGAGGAGGCGCAGTGAGCGAGACCCTGACCCTGGCCAAGGCCCTGAACCGCGGCCTGCGCCGCTCGCTGCAGGCCGACCCGAAGGTCCTGCTCGCGGGCGAGGACATCGGCAAGCTCGGCGGCGTGTTCCGCATCACCGAGGGCCTGCAGGCCGAGTTCGGCGAGAACCGCGTGATCGACTCCCCGCTGGCCGAGTCCGGCATCGTCGGCACCGCCGTCGGCCTCGCGATGCGCGGCTACCGTCCCGTCGTGGAGATCCAGTTCGACGGCTTCGTGTTCCCCGCCTTCAACCAGATCGTCGCGCAGGTGTCCAAGTTCCACGCCCGCACCGCCGGGCGGGTGCCGATGCCCATCGTGATCCGCATCCCCTACGGCGGTGCCATCGGCTCCATCGAGCACCACGGCGAGTCTCCCGAGAGCTACTTCGTGCACACCCCGGGCCTCAAGGTGGTGGCCTGCTCCAACCCGAATGACGCGTACTGGATGATCCAGCAGGCCATCTCCTCCGACGACCCGGTGGTCTTCTTCGAGCCCAAGCGCCGCTACCACGCCAAGGACCAGGTCAACTTCTCCGCCAGGCCGCAGCCGATGCACCAGGCCAACATCATCCGCCACGGCACCGACGCCACGCTGCTCACCTACGGCTCCATGGTGAAGACGTGCCTCGACGCGGCCTCGCTCGCCGCCGAGGAGGGCACCTCCCTGGAGGTGGTGGACCTGCGCACCCTCAGCCCCATCGACTGGGTCACCATCAACGCCTCGGTCCGCCGCACCCGCCGCGCCGTCGTCGTCCACGAGGCGCAGCGCACGCTGGGCGTCGGGGCGGAGATCGCTGCAAGACTGCACGAGGACCTCTTCTACGTGATGGAATCACCGGTGAAGCGGGTCACCGCCTACGACATGCCCTACCCGCACTCGAAGGTGGAGGACGAGTTCCTCCCCTCCGTGGACCGAATCCTGGACGCGGTGGACGCGTCCCTCGCCTACTGAGGAGCCCCAGATGCTGCGAAAGTTCCTGCTGCCGGACCCGGGCGAGGGCCTCGTCGAGGCCGAGATCGTAGCCTGGCGGGTCGCCGAGGGCGACACCGTCGAGGTCAACGACGTGCTGGTTGAGATCGAGACCTCCAAGTCCCTGGTGGAGCTGCCCTCGCCGTGGGCGGGCACCATCAAGTCGCTGCTGGTGGCCGAGGGCACCACCGTGGAGGTGGGCGCGCCCATCATCGAACTCGACGACGGCGAGGCCGGCTCCGACGAGCCTGCACCCCACCTGGTGGGCACTGGCCCCAGCGAGGGCCCGCGCTCGCGCCGTCGCGGCCGCCGTCGCGAGGAGGCCTCCGACGTCAGCCAGGCCATCAGCGAGTCCTACGAGCCGCACGAGCCCGGCCGTCGCCCCGACGAGGTGCACCCGGCCGGCGAGGTGCACGCCCAGCCGGTGGGCGACCCGCTGCCCGGTGCCGGCAAGGCGCCGACGGAGTCCACGCTGGTGCTCGCCTCCGACCCGACGGCGGTGCGCGCCAAGCCGCCCATCCGCAAGTACGCCAAGGACTTGGGCGTGGACCTAGGCACCGTCGTGGGCACCGGCCCCGACGGCACCATCACCCGCGCCGACGTCGAGGCCGCCGTCGCCTTCCAGCGCCTGGCCGACGAGCCCCGCCAGGGTCGCGTCGTCAACGACCACTCCGCGTTCCAGCGCGAGTCGCGGCAGGAGACCTTCGCGCCCGGCGGCGGCTACGGCCCCTACGGCGCCGGCTCGGGCTTCGGGACCGGCGGGGGAGCGCAGTCGGACCCGTTCAACGGCCGCCAGGAGCGACGCGTCCCCATCCGGGGCGTGCGCAAGGCGACGGCGGAGAACCTCGTGCGCTCGGTCAACACCCACGTGCACGTGACCGAGTGGATCACCATCGACGTCACCGCCACCATGGAGTTCGTCGAGAAGCTCAAGAACCGGCGCGAGTTCACCGGCCTGCGGATCTCACCGCTGCTCGTCTACGCCAAGGCCATCTGCCTGGCGCTGGCGCGCAACCCGGACCTCAACACGTCGTGGGACGAGCAGAACCAGGAGATCGTCTACCACCCCGGCGTGAACCTGGGCATCGCCGCGGCCACGCCCCGTGGGCTGATGGTGCCCAACATCAAGAACGCGGACCAGCTCAGCCTGATCGAGCTGTGCCGGGCCATCAACCAGCTGGTGGCGGTCTCCCGGGAGGGCAAGCTTCAGCCCGGCGACTACACCGGCGGCACCTTCACCATCACCAACGTCGGCGTGTTCGGCGTCGACGCGGGCACCCCCATCATCAACGGCAACGAGTCGGCGATCTTCTGCATGGGCGCCATCCAGCGTCGCCCGTGGGTGGTGGAGACCAACGGCGTGGAGGAGGTGGTCCCGCGTTCGGTGACCACGCTCGCCATCGCGTTCGACCACCGCATCATCGACGGCGAGCAGGGCTCCCAGTTCCTGCACGACGTGGCCGAGATCCTCGCCGAGCCCGCACTGGCGCTGCTGTTCTGAATGCTCCAGAGCGGATCGAACCCTCCAGCGGACTGCGCGGCCTGACCCGCTGACCCCATCTCGCTGCAACCGAGGACTTGACTGTTGGAGTCCTCGGTTGCACGGAGCCGGGGGACTGGTCTGGGTGCAACCGAGAGCTTGGCTGTTGGAGTCCTCGGTTGCAGCGGCGCACCCGGCACCGGAGACGGAGCCAAGTGCGCCAGCCAAACGTGACACACGAACAAGGTGGCGCACTCCGCTCCGTCTCCGGTGCGAAGTGCGCCACCCAGTTGGGTCAGGTGCGCCGAACGCCTCAGCTGGCGGCGTCGTCCTTGGCCTCGTCGGACTTTTCCGAGAGCTTGACCAGTGCGCTCATGCCCTCGATCAGGACGCGGGTGAGCAGGATCCCGATGACCATCCGGGCGAGTCCGCCGACGACGGTGCTCAGCACCATCGAGCCGAGCGTCATCCCCATGGTCAGCACCTGGACCAGGTCGAAGACCCACCACAGTGCGAAGCAGATCACTGCGACCAGGAAGATCGTGCCGCCCGCGCTGGGGAGAGCCAACTTCTTGAAGCTGAAGTCGAAGACATTGGCGAAGGCGTTGCCGCCGCCGGCGGGCTGCTGCGCGGGCCACTGCTGGCCGGGCTGGCCGCCGAAGCCGGGAGCGCCCTGGAAGCCGCCCTGCTGGTTCCAGTTCTGCTGGCCCTGCTGGTTCCAGTCCTGGGCCGGCTGCTGGTTCCAGTCCGCGCCGCCCTGCGGCTGGGCGTTCCAGTCCTGCTGGGCGGGCTGCTGCTGGTTCCAGTCCTGAGTGCTGCCTTGGGGCTGGGCGTTCCAGTCGGCGCTGCTTTGGGGCTGGGCGTTCCAGTCGGCGCTGCCCTGGGGCTGGGCGTTCCAGTCCTGCTGGGAGGCACTCGCCTGCGGCTGGGCGTTCCAGTCCTGCTGGGCGGGCTGCTGCTGGTTCCAGTCGGCGCTGCCCTGAGGCTGTGCGTTCCAGTCCTGGGCGGGCTGCTGGGCGCCGGCGTTCCAGTCCTGCTGGGAAGCGGCCGGGTTCCACTCCTGCGCACTGCCCTGGGGCTGTGCGCCGGGGTTCCAGTCAGCCGTCTGGTCCTGGGCTGCGTTCCAATCGTTCGCGCTGCCCTGCGGCTGCTCCCCGGCGTTCCACTCCTGGTTGCCCTGGGGCTGCCACTGGCCGTCGGCCTGGCCGTTGTTCCACTGATTGTTAGACATGGGCCACATTCTGCCACCCGCCCGGACCAGACCCGGGACCATTCACCCGTTTGGATCAGGGCTGCGCGCAAGCGAAGATGAGGGGGTGTCAAGCGCAAGTGAGCTGAGGGTGGACCTCGGTGCCATCAACGACAACCTCCGGATCGCGGCCGAGCTCGCGGGCGGTCGTGCGGTGCTGGCCGCGGTCAAGGCCGACGCCTACGGCCACGGCCTGGTGGAGGTCTCGCGCAGCATCCAGGCCTCCGGCACGGCGCAGTGGCTCGGTGTGGCGCTGGTGTCCGAGGCGCAGCAACTGCGCGCGGCCGGCATCACCCTGCCGCTGCTCAAGTTCAGCCTCACCTGCCCCGAGGAACTCCCTGCGGCGCTCGAGGCGCATCTCACGCTCACCGTCGCAGACGTCGAGGGCGTCGACGCCGTCGCCGCGGCCGCCGCTTCTGCCGGCGTGGTGGCGCCGGTGCACCTGAAGGTGGACACCGGCATGCGGCGCATCGGGGCCGAACCCGGCGACGCCGTCGCCCTGGCCCAGCGCATCGCGGGCAACGAACACCTGGAACTCGACGGGCTCTACACCCACCTGCCCGTCAGCGACGTGCCCGACGGGGTCGGGTTCACCCGGGAGCAGCTGGCGCGCTTCGAGGCCGTCGCCGCCGACGTGCGCGCCGCCGTCGGGCCCGTGCCGTGGGTGCACGCCGCCAACTCCGGTGCCGTCCTCGGCCACGAGTTGGGGACCACCAACCTGGTGCGTCCCGGGATCATGGTCTACGGGTCCTACCCGGACCCGGAGACCCCCCGGACCCGGGAACTGGTGCCGGTGGAGCGCTGGAGCGCCCGCGTCACGTTCGTGAAGCAGGTCCGCGCCGGGGAGACGGTGGGCTACGGCCGCACCTGGACGGCGCCGGAGGACACGTGGATCGCCACCGTCGGCATCGGCTACGGCGACGGCTACTCCCGGCTGCTGTCCAGCCGCGGCCGGATGCTGGTGGGCGGCCGCTCCTACTTGGTGGTCGGCCGGGTCTGCATGGACCAGACGATGCTGGACCTCGGCCCGGACCGGGGCGGCGTCTCAGCCGGCGACGAGTCGGTGCTGCTGGGCCGCGACGGCGACGAGGAGATCAGCGCCGCCGAGATCGCCGAACTGATGGGCACCATCCCCTACGAGGTCACCTGCCTCATCACGGCGCGCGTCCCGCGCCGACACGTCGGCTGAGCGGCTCAGTCCTTGGTCCAGCTGGTGAGCCGGGGGCGACGGCTGGGGAACGACGCCAGCGCGTGCTTCGCGATGCCGTGGGTGGCCAGGCCGTCGACGACGGCGCCCACGCCGCCGCCCACGAACGGGATCCGCTTGCCGATGAACACGCCCAACCGCTTGCCGCCCACCTGGTTCATGGTGCGGTCGAACAGCGCCTTGCTGATCTGCCCGTCGAGCTTCGCGTCGAACACGGGCGCGGTGGCGATGGCCAAGGGCGTCGACGGCAGCTGACCCTTGGACACGAGGGCGGCGCCGGCGCCGGGGCCCAGCATCACCATCAGGATGGCGCTGCGCACCCGCGGGTCCTTCAACTCGTAGCCGCGCAGGTGCGCGATGGCCGCCACCATGCGGGCCTGCACGAACGCGGCGGCTGCGATGTTGGCGGGGATGGTGACCAGTGAGACCAGGAAGCCGCCCCAGTTGGTGGCGAAGCCCTGGCCCCCGGCGAGGGCGATGTGTTCGGTGACCACCTTGTCCACCGCCACCTCAGGGTCTCGGTGCTTGACCAGGAGGTTCTTGGCCGCCACCTTGGCCCCGGGCAGCTTGCCCTTGCCCTCGATGGCCAGCTCGAGCACCTGGTGGAAAGCATCCGACGTGAGTCCCTCGGCGACCGCCACGACGTTGGTTGGTTGGCTCATCCCGCCTCCTTGTTCGCTTCAAGACTGACACACCGGTGCAAGCAATGCGCCCGGGGAAGACCCGGAATTTCCCCGGGCTGCCACACTTGTGTCCATGCTCGAGACCCTCTTCGGACCGCCTGAGGACTGGCCCCGCCAGGACCTCATCGCATTCTCCGACGAGTTCGATCCCGGCACCGCGCTGCTGGCCTATCGGTGCGGGGTTTTCCCGATGCCGCTGGGCGGTGGCGGGTTCGGGGGCGAGATGGGCTGGTGGTCGCCGATGCGGCGGGCGCAACTGCCTCCCGACGGGGTGCGCGTCACCCGTTCGTTGCGCAAGTCCGCCCGCCGCTACACCACGACGGTGGACCTCGCCTACCGCGAGGTGCTGGCCAGGTGCGCGGACCCGTCGCGCCCCGACGGCTGGATCGACAGCCGCATCTCCACCGCGTTCACGGTGCTGCACCAGGTGGGTTATGTCCACAGCGTCGAGACCTGGGACGCCGAGGGCCGGCTGGTGGGTGGCCTGTACGGGGTGCACCAGAACGGCATGTTCGCGGGCGAGTCCATGTTCCACGACGAGGAGCACGGCACGGACGCGTCCAAGGTGGCGCTGCTGCGGCTGGTGCACGAGCTGCGCCGCATGGACATCGGGCTGCTCGACGTGCAGTGGCTCACCCCGCACCTGGAGTCACTGGGGGCGGTGGTCCTGGACCGTGCCGACTACCTGGAACAACTGAGCGAGGCCCTCGAGGAACCGCACAACAACATGTGGGGCCGAGGCGAAGCGTCCAGAATGGATGGCATGCAACTGCTCGCGAGTCTCGGGGAGGGACCCGATGCCAGAACTGCCTGAGGTGCAGGCCGTCGTCGACCTGCTCGACGAACGGCTGAAGGGCAAGGCCATCACGCAGGGCCACCTCGTCGCGTTCAGCGTGCTCAAGACCTACGCCCCGCCGCTCGACGCGCTGCTCGGGCTCGAGGTCACCGGGGTGCGTCGGCACGGCAAGTTCATCGACGTCGACGCGCAGGACATCCACCTCGTGTTTCACCTGGCCCGGGCCGGCTGGGTCACTTGGCACGACGAGGTGCCCGCCGGTGTGCCGCGGCCCGGCAAGTCCGGGCTGGCGCTGCGGATCGGCGTCGAGGACGGCTCCGGCTTCAGCGTCACCGAGGCCGGCACCCAGCGCCACCTCGCGGTGTACGTGGTGACCGACCCGATGGAGGTCCCCGGGATCGCGGCCCTCGGCCCGGACCCGCTGGCCGAGGGGTTCACCGTCGACGACCTCGCCGCGATCCTGGCCAAGGCCGGGAGGGCCCAGATCAAGGGGGTGCTGCGGGACCAGAAGGTGCTGGCGGGCATCGGCAACGCCTACTCCGACGAGATCCTCCACGCCGCCCGGCTCAGCCCGTTCAAGCCGGCCAACTCGTTGGAGGCCGACGGGGTGGCCGCCCTGCACGGCCACATCCGGGAGGTGCTCTCCGACGCGCTGGCCGGGACCCGCGGCGTCGCCATCAACAAGCTGAAGGACTCCAAGCGCAGCCACATGCGGGTGCACGGCCGCACCGGCCAGGAGTGCGAGGTGTGCGGGGCCACCATCGCGGAGGTCTCGTTCGCGGACTCGTCGCTGCAGTACTGCCCGGGCTGCCAGACCGGCGGCAAGCCGTTGGCGGATCGCAGGATGTCGAAACTGCTCAAGTGAAAAAGGGAAGGGCCCCCGCCGAAGCGGGGGCCCTCCTTGGTTCTGCGGCGTTGGGATCAGGCCCAGATGCCGGTGTTGCGGGACTCGGTGGCGTCGTAGCCGTCCGAGATGTTGCCCAGCAGGATGGGCATGCGCTGGACGATGTCCTGCTGCTTGGCAGCAGACGCGTCCCAGGAGCGCTGGACCTCGATGTAGGCGTTGCGGGCGTTGTCCTCCCACTGGCCGAGCGAGCTGGAGAGCTCGGACTTGAGGTCCTCCAGCAGGGTGGTGAGCTCCTTGTGGGCGTTGGAGAGGTTGGTGATCCCCTCCTGCATGCCGGACTGGGAGTAAGTCGTCGAGTCGTTCATCTGCGTCTCCTAATTCTCTGTAGTAGTTGGGTCAGGGTCAGCCGATGAGGCCGGCGATCTGGTTGGCGGTCTGGGTGTTCTCTTCCTCGCGCTGCGTGTATTCCTTCTGGGTCTCCACGAGCGAGGTGTGGATCTTGTCCAGACCCTGCTTGACCTTCTCGAACTCGGTGTCGAACTGGCCATAGCCGCGCTGGAACATCGCGGATGCCTGGCCCGTCCAGCGGGTGGCGAGGTCGGTCATCTGGCCCTGGAGGCGGGTCTGCAGCTGGTGGATCTGCTGGTGCTTGGCCTCGATCTGCTGCGCAGCCTTGGCCATCTGAGCGCGATCAACGGACTTGTTGCCCATGGTTCATTCCCTTCAACGGTTGAGCCTGCGGCTCTCGGTTCAGCGAGCCCCGAGCTGTTCGGCGCTGCCTTGGTGACACATGAAACATTAGGTGGCAGAGGGGGTCACTTCCCAGCCCCCAGGCCCGAAACGAGTAGCAGTACCTAGACCGTGGCCCGCGGGGGTGGGGGAACTACTCACTGCTCCAGTTGCCGGATGCTGTCCCGGGAGAGGTTCGTGTTCGCGGCCAGGCCCGGCGGGATCAGCGAGATCAGCTGCGGCGGCACCGGTGCAGGGGTCAGGTCCCCGTAGCCGAGGGCCTTGCGCGAGGCCATGTCCGGGATGGGATAGCTCTTGCCGGCGATGATCAGGAACGTGGCCGCGTCGTCGCTGGGGTTGTTGGAATTCTTCATGAGGCCGCCCGCGAGGGGCTCCATCTCCACCAGGTCGACGATGTTGCCGTACGGCTTCAGGTGACCCGACGGCATCGCGGGGGTCTGCTGGTCCACGCTCAGCACCACCCGGTCCGGGCTCTCGAGGGTGAAGGTGGCGCACACCGACACGTCCTGCAGGGTGCCGAAGCCGTCGGGACCGTTGGGCTTCTCGTAGGGGATGCCCGAGGTGGCGGAGTCCGGGACGGAGTCGTTGCGCGCCGACGACAGCTCGGTCTCGGAGATGGTGCGCGCCGGCGGCATGCCCCTGGCCTCCACCAGCAGGCGCATGTCCAGGTAGGAGACCTGGGACAGGCCCTGGTCCAGCTGCACGTAGTAGCGGGTTGCGCCCTCGGCCCCCTCCACCTTCGCGAGCTGCCCGATCGACATGTTCAGCGGGTTCTTCGACGGCGTCCCGCCCATGCCGGAGATCTCCATCGGCTCCAGGGGCTGGCCGACGGGGATGGCCGAGAGCCACGCGTTGCCCGGCTCCACGATGGGGAGGTCCTCCACGAGCGGCGAGGTCTGGCCCTGCTTGCGCCACAGCCGGTGGGCCTGGCCGTTCAGGATCATGTACTCCTCGCCGTCGGAGGCGCGGGCGACGATGGACATCTGGGTGTCGGTGACCGCGTCGGCGTTGAACTCGATGCTGAGGAACCGGTCCCCGGCAGTGTTCGGGGCCGACGAGCAGGTCTGCAGCGGGTAGACGTCCATGTCCTCGGCCGCCGGCAGCTGCCGCGGCGCGTTCTCGATGCCCATCATCGGCCCCTGCTCGGTGCCCTTGAGGGTCTCGGTCTTGACGTTGACCACGCGGGGCGGGCCGTCCGGGTCGTCGCCCGCGGCCTGCAGGTGCGCCGACGCGACGTTGGCCATCGGGACCAGCCGGTTGCCGGAGTAGACGAACTGCATGCCGGCCACCGTGTCCGAGATGATGACGCCCTCCTCCTGCCACGCGTCGCCGCCGCCGGGGCGGATCAGGCCGAACAGCGCAGTGCCGGCGAGGAGGATGATGCCCAGCAGGACCGACACGAACGTGGCCATGCCGACGCGACGCAGCGGTGGCGTAGGGTCGTCGGGGTCACGGTCGACGAACGCCGCGACCATCCGGCGCGACGTGAAGGACTGTGCCTTCAGAAGGTCCTTGCGTGTCGCCATTCGGGTCCTCCGGTGGGTTCTGGGTCGGGGCAACTCTATCCGCGCACCGGGCAACCCCCTCCGACGCCAGCGCGACAGAGTTGCGCTGCGCGTTGCAGTCGACGCCGATCGCAACAGTGTTGCGCTGGGGCGGTCTCGTAGGACACTTGCCGGGGGCGCCGATCCGACGGGGCTGCCCGGTGCGCCGCGGACCCCCTAGAGTGGGCCCGACGCCGCCCGACGAGAGCCCCGAGGAGGAACGAATGGCACGGACCGCTCAGCTGAGCAACGCGCGCCTGCCCCTTCGTGCCCGTTCCACCCGCTACCTCCCGATGGCCCTGTTCTGGCAGGTGGTGGTTGTCGTCGCGCTGCTGTTCGCGGTGCAGCGCACCATCTGGGGTCTGGTGGTGGCCGGGGTGGTGGTGCTGCTGGCCATGCTGCTGACGCTGCCCGTCAACGGGCGCTCCCTGTTCTCGACGCTGCGGGTCCGCTCCGCCTACGGCAGCCGCCGCCGCAACCTCGTCGCCGAGCCCGACCAACCCGCGCCCCTGGTGCCGCTCGGCCAGTGGCTGCCGCACCTGCACGTCACCGAGACCAAGAACGTCTACGGCGGCGAGATCGGCGTGGTGGGCGACGGCGAGTCCTGGACCGGGCTGCTGGAGGTCAGCTCGGACGACAACCTGATCTCTGACCGCGGCTCCGAGCTGGACCTCGAACTCCTGGGCGCGCTGACGCGGCAGGACGACGTCGTGTTCGCCGGTATCCAGGTGGTCACGCTCACCGTCCCCGCGCCCACGCAGGCGATGATCACGCCGGGTTCACCCGCGCTGCAGTCCTACCTGGAGATCGTCGGGCAGGAGAGCACCCCGCCGGCGGTGCGCCGCACCTGGGTGGCCCTGCGCCTGGACCCGAGGCTCTGCCTGGAGGCGGTCGCCCGCCGCGGCAGCGGCCAGGTGGGCGTGTTCGCGACGCTGCGCTTCGGACTCCACCGCGCCCAGGCCGCGCTCAAGCGCCAGGGCGTCAGCGCTGAGGCGCTGGACCCGATCTCCATCGCCGAGGTGCTGGGCCTCACCAGCGGCGCCTCCGACGACTCCCGCGAGGAACGCACCCGCGAGACCTGGCGGCAGTGGTCCTGCGACGGGCTGGTCCACGAGACCCGCGCCATCCGCTCCTTCGGATCCGACCCGACGGCGGCCTACCAGGCGCTGCTGGACTCGGTGGCGCAGTCCCCGGCCATGATGGTCTTCACCTCCTTCACCGTCTCCCCGGGCCAGCCCGCGGCCGGGGCCATCCGGCACGTCTCCCACAACGAGGAGCAGGCGGCGGCCGCCGACGAGGAACTGGTGGCCGAGATGGGCTCCCGCTTCAGCTTCGGCCCGCTGGGCGGCACCCAGGTGCCCGGGCTGCTGGCCACCATCCCACTCGGCAGGCAGGTGGACTCGTGAGCGAACTCGCCCTCGGAGAGGCCAGGGCCGCGGAGCGGACCTCGCTGGTCACCACCGGCCCATCCGGCCTCCTGATCGGCCGCGGCCCCGCCGGGCCCGTCACCATCCGCCCCTTCCGGCTGCGTCCCACCCGGATGTTCCTGTCCGCCCCGGACTACGTGAAGTGGCTCGTCGCGTTCCGCGGGATGTGCCTGGGTGCCCACGTCTCCGTGCTCACGGCGGACCAGGCCAGTTGGCTCCCCCTGGCCGACGTCGTGCGTGCCTGCGGCGGCACCATCGACATCCTGCACACCATCGACAACATCCCCGGGCAGGGCCGGCCCTACCGCCCGAGCCTCGTGATCGACGAGATCGGAGGGGTCACGCCCCAGACCCGGCTCGGTGCCTGGCAGGCGCTGGTCAGCACCCACAACTCCACGGCCGCGAAGTCGGTCAACGAGATGCGCAACAGTGACCTGTCCCTGATCGCGCCCGTCGAGGGCAAGACCGCCGACAACCTGCGCCGCGCCTACGCGCTGAGCCAGCAGCAGATGAAGCTGACCTCGGACCTCGAGGGCTCCGACGTCGTGCTAGCCAGCGTGCGCCGCGTCGTCAAGGTGGCGATGCCACCATCACCGACCGAGTACCGGATGCTCTTCGGAGGCTGAGATGACCAGACCGGACGACGAACCCACGGATGTCCCGATCGGCGAGTACGCCTTCCTCGGGGACCTGCGGACCGCCGCCCTGGTCTCGCCGGGCGGCAGCCTCGACTGGCTGTGCCTGCCCCGCTTCGACTCGCCGTCGGTGTTCAACAACCTGCTCGGCACCCCCGAGGACGGCCGCTGGCTGGTGGCCGTCGAGGACGGCACGGTCACCGACCGCGACTACCTGGACGACACCTTCGTGCTGCGCACCCGCTGGCAGGGCGGCGAGGGCACCGCGGAGGCGCTGGACTGGATGCCGGTGGAGCCCGAACGCTCCGACGTCGTGCGCCGGATCCGCTGCACCCGCGGGACCGTGCGCGTGGTGCACGAACTGTGCATGCGCTTCTCCTACGGCGACATCGTGCCGTGGGTGCACCGCCGCGACGTGGAACGGCCCGACGGGACCTCCGAGCAGGTGTTGTGGGCCGTCGGTGGCCCCGCCGCCCTCGCGCTCCACGGCCCTCTTCCCGAGGCGGTCCCGGGGGAGCGTCTGCACCGCAGCGTCCACACCCTCCACGAGGGCGACGAGCTCACCTGGGTGCTGACCGGCCTGGACTCCTGGCGGGAGGTGCCGCCGATGATCGACGCCGACGTCGCGCTCGAGGAGACGCTGGCCGACTGGCGGGACTGGGCGGCCCCCATCGAGGCGAAGGGTCGCTGGGCGCAGGAGGTGCGCCGCTCGTTGATGGTGCTGCGGGCGCTCACCCACCGCGACACGGGCGGGATCGTGGCCGCGGCGACGACGTCGCTGCCCGAGGACCTGGGCGGCAGCCGCAACTGGGACTACCGCTTCACGTGGCTGCGGGACTCGGCCCTCACGCTGGAGGCCATGATGGCCCACGGCTTCGACGGTGGTGCGGCGGCGTGGCGACGTTGGTTGCTGCGGGCCGTGGCGGGCGATCCCGAGGACCTGCTGATCATGTACGGGCTGGGCGGCGAGCGGGACCTGGCCGAGCGGGAACTGTCGCACCTGCGCGGCTACGCGGACTCCAAGCCGGTGCGGATCGGCAACGGCGCCGTCGGCCAGTACCAGGCCGACGTGGTGGGCGAGGTGATGATCGCGCTCGGCCAGCTGCGGGACTCGGGTGAGGCGGAGGAATCGTTCTCGTGGGGGCTGCAGCAGGCGATGCTGGACCTGCAGACCCGGCGCTTCGACGACCCTGACCACGGCATCTGGGAGATGCGTGGCGAGGAGATGTTCTTCACCCACGGCCGCGTGATGATGTGGGCGGCCTACGACCAGGCGATCCGCGCCGTCGAGGAGTATGGCCTGAGCGGCGACTTCGAGTCCTGGCGCGAGCACCGCGACGCGCTGCGGGCCGAGATCGAGCAGCGCGGCGTCGGCCCGGACGGTGCCTTCCGGCAGGCCTACGAGAACGACGAGGTGGATGCCTCCCTGCTGCAACTGCCGCAGACCGGGTTCGTGGACTACGACGACCCGCGGATGCTGGCCACCGTCGCCCGGATCGAGACCGACCTGCTCGACTCGCACGGCCTGGTCCACCGCTACCGCACCCACGGAGGCGTCGACGGGCTGCCGGGTGGCGAGTCGTCGTTCATGATCTGCAGCTTCTGGCTGGTGGAGCAGTACGCCCACTCCGGCCGCCTCGACGACGCGGAGGCGCTGATGGAGAAGCTGGTGGGGGCGATGGGCGGGCTCGACCTGCTGGCCGAGGAGTACGACCCGGTCTCGGACCAGATGCTGGGCAACTACCCGCAGGCGTTCAGCCACCTCGGACTGATCCGCGCCGCCGACGCCATCGCCGTGTGCCGCGGCCACGTCGAGCCCAGCCGGCACGGCGGCCGCTACGGCACCTCGGCCAAGCGCTCCTGAATCGGGGGAGGGGACGCGTTCGCGGGCGCCCAAGCGCGACGGAGCGCGCGATCCACTCCCTTCGGCGACTGGGTCACCGGCAATCCCGCCCAATGATTTGCCATTCCGGCTCGCGTGGAGGCCATGAGCGGTAGCGTTTGGGTCCGTTCGCGCAGGTCAAACGGAAGCAATGACATGGTCGACAAGCAGCCCGACGGTTCACCGCGGAACAAGAAGGATGAGCCGATCCGCCGCCTCGTCAGGGAGGTGACCCACCCTGCCCTGATCCCGGGGGTCGGGGTGGAGGACACCGCGCGAGAGTTCAGGACGAACTGGACCGTGATCGCCGTCGCCGGTCTCGCCGTCGTGGCCGTCGTGGTCTGGGGGTTCGTCAGCCCGACAACGGTCAACGAGGTCGGCGTCGCCGCACGCAACTGGACCACGGACAACTTCGGCTGGCTGTTCTCCCTGCTGGCCGTGGTGACACTGACGTTCATGCTGGTGGTGGGCTACGGCCGCACCGGCGGCGTGCGCCTCGGCGCGGACGACGAGCAGCCGGAGTTCTCGACGACCGCCTGGGTGGCGATGCTGTTCTCGGCCGGGATGGGCATCGGGCTGCTGTTCTGGGGACCCAGTGAGCCGCTGGTCTACTTCGCCGACGTGCCCTACGGCTTCGACGCGGAACCGGGGACCCGGGATGCCATGCTCGCGGCGTTGGCCCAGTCGATCCTGCACTGGGGGCCGATGGCGTGGGGGTTCTACGCGCTGGTCGGGGGCGCGATCGCCTACGCGGCCTATCGTCGCGGGCGGGCTCCGTTGATCTCGGCGATCTTCTACCCGATCTTCAAGGAGCGCACCGACGGCTGGATCGGCTCGGTCATCGACACCTTCGCGATCATCGTCACCCTGTTCGGCACCGCCGTCACCCTCGGCATGGGAGCCCTCCAGGTGGCGGCCGGCGTGGAGGTGGTCTCGGGGCTGGGACCCTTCGGGAACGGCATGCTCATCGTCATCATCACCGTGCTGACCGGGGCCTTCGTGGTCTCGGCGGTCTCCGGCATCAAGCGGGGCATCCGACTGCTGTCAAACATCAACATGGTGGTGGCCGGGGTGATTGCGCTGCTGATCTTCGTCGGTGGTCCCACCCTCTTCCTGCTCAACATGGTTCCCGCGAGCGTCGCCGCCTTCTTCAGCGAGCTGGGGATGATGCTCACCCGCAACCCCGGCCAGGGCGAGGCCTCCGCTGCCTTCATGAACGGCTGGACCAACTACTACTGGGCGTGGTGGATCTCCTGGACTCCCTTCGTCGGCATGTTCATCGCCAAGATCTCCCGCGGTCGGACCCTGCGCGAGTTCGTCACCGTCGTCATCATCGTGCCTTCCATCGTCTGCGTGATCTGGTTCGGCATCATGGGTGCCACGACGATGCTCTACGACGAGCAGTCCAACGGCGGCATCACCGCCGTGCGTGGCGAGAGCGGCAACGAGGGCGTCCTGTTCGCCGTGTTCGACGCCCTGCAGAGCAACCTCGTCATCGGAGGTTGGCAGGTGCCCATCGCAGGGGTCCTGTCCGTGGCGGCGATGGTCTCGATCATCCTGTTCTTCGTGACGTCAGCGGACTCCGCTTCGATCGTGATGGGCTCCATGAGCCAGCGCGGACGCCCTGAGCCGACCACCTGGATCACCATCATGTGGGGCCTCCTGCTCGGTGCGGCCGCGATGGCGCTGCTCCTGGCCGGCGGCGAGGAGGCGCTCTCCGGGCTGCAGGCCATCATGATCGTCACAGCCCTGCCCTTCGCCATCATCGTCAGCGGGGTGCTCGTCTCCTGGGGCAAGGAACTGCGCAACGACCCGTACATGCTGCGGCGCCGTTTCGCCACCGCGGCGATCGCCCAAGGGGTGCGTCGCGGCATCGAGGAACACGGCGATGACTTCGTGTTCAACGCGCTCGAGGTGGCCCCCGACGAAGGCGCAGGTGCCGGCATCGACACCGACGACCCGGCACTCACCGAGTGGTGGGACACCGCCACGGGCCTGTCGGAGGACGAGACACACGTCACGGCAGAGGACGTCACCCGGACCCTGACGCCCGGTCACATCCAGAAACCCGGGCCGAGCGACCCCCGCCACACCGCGTCGGGAGACGCGTCGCTGACCGTGGGGGAGAACCGGAGGACCACACGGCGAGAACGGACCGAGCCCGAGGAGTGATCCCGTCCGGGCCTCCGTCCCGGACCGTTGCGCGTGGGGACGCCAAACCGACCCGCCTCCGGGGGAGAGGCGGGTCGGTGGTTGACCCGGGCGGAACAGGAGCAGGTCTGTTCCGCCCGGGGGTCTGGTGGGTCAGGCCTCCTCGCGGAGGCGCCTGCCCAGGATCTCGAGGAGGTCGATGGCGGCCTCCGGGATGATGGTGCCGGGCGGGTAGATCGCGTCGGCACCGTTGGCGCGGAGCTCGTCGAAGTCCTGGCTGGGGATGACGCCGCCGACGACGATCATCAAATCCTCGCGGCCCAGCCGGTCCAGCTCCGCCCGCAGGGCGGGGACCAACGTCAGGTGGCCGGCCGCCAGCGACGAGACGCCGACGACGTGGACGTCGGACTCGACGGCCTGCCGGGCCACCTCCTCCGGCGTCTGGAACAGCGGACCCACGTCGACGTCCATGCCCAGGTCCGCGTACGCCGTCGCGATCACCTTCTGGCCGCGGTCGTGGCCGTCCTGACCCATCTTGGCGACGAGGATGCGCGGGCGGCGCCCCTCCTCTGCCTCGAACTTCTCGACGAGCGCGCGGGCGCGGGCGGTGGCCTCGGTGGAGCCGGTCTCCTTGTTGTACACACCGGTGATGGTACGGATCTGGGCCGTGTAGCGACCGAAGGAACGCTCGAGTGCGTCCGAGATCTCGCCCACCGACGCCTGCGCGCGGGCCGCGTCGATGGACAGCTTCAGCAGGTTGCGCTCCGGGTCCGTGGCGTCCGGGTTGGCGGCGGCCCAGGTGAGGCGCTCGAGGGCGGCCTGTGTGGCCTGCTCGTCCCGCTCCGCTCGGAGCCGCTCCAGCTTGGCGAGTTGCTGCTCGCGGACGGACTTGTTGTCCACCTTGAGCACGTCGAGGGTGTCCTCTTCGTCCAGCCGGAACTTGTTGACGCCGATCACGGGCTGCCGGCCGGAGTCGATGCGGGCCTGGGTGCGGGCCGCGGCCTCCTCGATGCGCATCTTGGGGATGCCCTGCTCGATGGCCTTGGCCATGCCGCCGGCCTCCTCCACCTCGCGGATCCGCTCCCACGCCTTGTTGGCGAGCTGCTCGGTGAGCTTCTCCACGTAGGCCGAACCCGCCCACGGGTCGACGGTGCGGGTGGTGCCGGACTCGTGCTGCAGGAACAGCTGCGTGTTGCGGGCGATGCGGGCGGAGAAGTCGGTGGGCAGCGCGATGGCCTCGTCGAGGGCGTTGGTGTGCAGCGACTGGGTGTGGCCCTGGGTGGCCGCCATCGCCTCGATGGTGGTGCGCGCGACGTTGTTGTAGACGTCCTGCGCGGTCAGGGACCAGCCGGAGGTCTGCGAGTGCGTCCGCAGGCTCATCGACTTCGGGTTCTTCGGTCCGAACTCGCGCACCAGGCGTGCCCACAGCAGGCGGGCCGCGCGCAGCTTGGCCACCTCCATGTAGAAGTTCATGCCGATGGCCCAGAAGAAGCTCAGCCGCGGCGCGAACTGGTCCACGTTCAGCCCCACCGACTCGCCGGCACGGACGTACTCGATGCCGTCGGCCAGGGTGTAGGCCATCTCGATGTCGGCCGTCGCCCCCGCCTCCTGCATGTGGTAGCCGGAGATGGAGATCGAGTTGAACTTGGGCATGTTCGCGCTGGTGAACGCGAAGATGTCCGCGATGATCCGCATCGACGGCGCCGGCGGGTAGACGTAGGTGTTGCGGACCATGAACTCCTTGAGGATGTCGTTCTGGATGGTCCCCGCCAGCTGCTCGGGCTTCACGCCCTGCTCCTCGGCGGCCACGACGTAGAGCGCCAGGATGGGCAGCACCGCGCCGTTCATCGTCATGGACACGCTCATCTGGTCCAGCGGGATGCCGTCGAAGAGCTGGCGCATGTCCAGGATGGAGTCCACCGCCACGCCGGCCATGCCGACGTCCCCGGCCACGCGCGGGTGGTCCGAGTCGTAGCCGCGGTGCGTGGCCAGGTCGAAGGCGATCGAGAGGCCCTTCTGCCCGGCGGCGAGGTTGCGGCGGTAGAAGGCGTTCGACTCCTCCGCCGTCGAGAACCCGGCGTACTGGCGGATGGTCCAGGGCTGGTTCACGTACATCGTCGGGTACGGGCCGCGCAGGAATGGCGGCATGCCGGGGGCGGTCTCGAGGAAGTCGAGGCCGGCCAGGTCGGCGTCGCCGAACAACGGCGGCACCAAGATGTGCTCGGGCGTCTGCCAACCGGCGCTGTGCCCGACGGCGTGGGTGATGGCGTCGAACTGGGCCGCGGCGTCGGCGGGGGCGCCGAGGTCACCCAGGGGGACCGAACCGAATCGGGGGATGGTGGTCACTTTCCTGCCTCCAGCTTCTCGAGGGTGGTGGTGAGCAGCTCGACCACGTCCATGCCGTCGAAGACGTTGCCGTCGACGAGGCCCTCTGGGACGTCGGGACCGAGTTCCTTCAGCTGTCCGGCGACCCGCACCTCGGCGGCGCCCGCGTCCCGCAGCGCCTGCGCGACGGCGACGCCCTGGTCCGCGTACACCTTGGCAGTGGAGCACAGCACCGCGATGGTGGCGCCGGAGTCGGCCAGCTGCCGGGCGAATTCCTCGGGGGACTCGCCCTCGGCGAGCACGGTCCGGATGCCGGCCACGTGGTAGAGGTTCGACGTGAAGCCCTCGCGGGCGCCGAAGTCGCGGCGGCTGCCGAGGCAGGCCAGCAGCACCGTCGGTGGGGAGCCGGCCGCGGCCATGGCGGCGCTGCGGTCCCGCAGGTCCTCGAAGACCTGGGCGTCGCGTACCGGCACGATGCCGGCCAGGTGCGGCGCCTCGGGGCGGGGCTTGCGCTCCAGCGGCTGCTCGTCCGCGTCGGGGAACATGGACACGCCGGTCAGCGGCAGCTTGCGGGTGGCCAGCAGCTTCGCGCGGGCCGCGTTGGTCTCGGCCAGCTGGGCCGCGACCGTCCCGTCGGCGACGGCGGCCGCGAAGCCCGCCTCGTCGACGGCACCGAACAGCTCCCAGGCGCGCTCGCACAGCTGCCGGGTCATGGACTCCACGTAGAAGGAGCCGCCGGCCGGGTCGTTGACCCGTCCCAGGTTGGACTCCTCGGCCAGCACCACCTGGATGTTGCGGGCGATGCGTCGGCTGAGCTCGTTCGGCAGGCCGATCGCGGCGTCGAGGGGCAGCACGGTGATGGTCTCCGCGCCACCCGCGGAGGCGGCGAAGCACGAGATGGTGCCGCGCAGCACGTTGACGTACGGGTCATCCCGGGAGACCTGCCGCAGTGAGCTGACGGCGTGCTGGACGGCGCCGCGGCGGGCCGGTGCCACGCCCAGCTCCGCGCCCACCCGGGACCAGAGCGTGCGCAGGGCCCGCAACCGGGAGATGGTGATGAACTGCTCGGTGGTGGCCGAGACCCGGAACAGGATCTTGTCGAAGGCCTCGTCGACGCTGAGTCCGGCGCCGGTCAGCGCCCGCACGTACTCCACGCCCGCGGCGAGGGCCCAGGCCAGTTCCTGCACGTCGCCGGCACCGGCGTTGTGGAACATGCCGGAGTCCACGACGATCGGCCGGATGCCGGGGTAGGGGCGGGCCAACTCGACGGCCTCGGCCACCGCTGCCATGTCGGGCGCGGTGCCGTGCTGGGCGGCGAGGCCGATCGGGTCGATGCCGAAGCTGCCGGTGAAGGCCTTCGCGTCCTTGTCGGACGCCTCGAGGACGGCCACGAGGGCGCGGGCCGCGGCCAGCTGGTCGGTACGGCTGGAGACGTGCACGGGCGCGAGGTCCAGCAGGACGTCGGCCAGCACCGCCCCCAGGTCCTGCGGCGCGACGGCGTCGGGATCCACCCGCAGCCACACGGCGCTGCCGCCGCGCTCGAGGTCGGTGAGCACCGCGGAACGGGTGGTGGCGACGTCGGGGTCCTCGTGGAGTTGCGCGATCTGCCAGCCGCCGTCGAGCTCCCCGCTGCGGATGGTGGTGCCTCGGGTGAAGGGTGCCACGCCGGGGAAGCCGAGCGCCTCGGGGGCGTCGACGCGGGTGTGGAGTGGCTTGGTCTCCAGGCCGTCCACGGTGCGGCTCGTCAGGCGCTGGTAGGCCTGCTCGATGCCGAGTTCCCTGCCCTCGGGGCGTCGGCGGTTGAGAACCTTCAGTACCTCGCGCTCCCAGTCCTGCCGGGAGGGGGTGTCGAAGTCGGCCGCGAGTGTCAGACGAGCAGTGTTTCGATCTACCTCGTTCATCGTTCTCCGTCCAGGAAGTCCATTCGGATCTTCGGTGTGTCCAAACCCTATCCGCGGGTCCTTGGGAAGTTTTGGGCGGGGTGCTGAAAGGTCCCGGGGGGCCGTGTGCTACGCCTTGCGCGAACATCCGCGCTGATTGTTACCAAAATCGACCCGTGAATCGCTTGACCCCGCGCAGAGCGCCAAGGCAAGGTGTACCCACTGGCAACACAAGGAGGTGACCCCATGAAGCCGGACTACCCGCTGCTGGGGCTGCTCGCCCGCAAGCCCGCGAGCGGATACGAACTGGGCAAGTGGCTGCGCTCCGAGGGCGTGTTCCTCGGCCGCACCCGCTCCATGACCCCGGTCTACCGTGCCATCGGCGAATTCGTGGAGCTCGGCTGGGTGGAGACCCCCTCGGACGCGCCCGAGGCCGCCGCCAAGGTCTACTCGCTGACCAAGACCGGGCGGGAGGCGCTCCTGGAGTGGGCCGCCTCGGACTACGTCCCCTCACCGCGCCCGATGTCGCCCGACTTCATGGTGCGCCTCAACTTCGCGGGCCAGCTCGGCCCCGAGCACGCCCTGCGAATCGTGCGCACCGAGCTGGAGCACCGTCGCAAGCAGCGCGCCGACGAGGGCTACCCCACCTTGCCCAGCGCCGACGCGGAACCGATCCCCGAGATCGATCGCGACTGGCTGACCTACATCGACGTGATCACCCACGACAGGGGCTGGCACTCCACCTCCCTCTACATCGGCTGGCTCGAGACGACGGAGCGTCGCCTCGCAGAACTGCTGGCCGAGCAGGACTCCAAGGAAGACGGCGGCCGTTGATGATGCTGCGGAAGGCTCGGACCAGGCGTCCGGTCAACTACCTGTACCTGTCCCTCAGCATCCTCTCGGTGTTCGGCGGCATCGGCCTGTGGTGGCTCGCCTCCGTGCTGAACCCGACGACGCTGCCCAACCCCGCGGAGGTCGCCTCCCGGTTCCTCGAGCAGGTGGCCGCGGGCTCCCTGCAGGAGCACGTGCTGGCCTCCATGCAGCGCGTCCTGCTGGGCTTCGTGATCGGCTCCGGGCTGGCCATCCCGCTGGGCTTCCTCATGGGGTGGTACCGCCCCATCCGCGCCATCCTCGAGCCCTGGACCCAGTTCTTCCGCACCATCCCGCCGCTGGCGCTGATCCCCCTGATGATCGTGCTGCTCGGCATCGGCGAGGTGCCCAAGGTGGCCGTGATCTCGCTGGCGGCCTTCCTCGTGTCCATCGTCGCCACCTTCCAGGGCGTGCTGAACGTGGACAAGACCCTGATCAACGCCGGCCGCGTCCTGGGTGCCTCTGACCTCGTGATCTTCCGCAGCATCGTCATCCCCGCCTCGACGCCGTTCATCATGGTGGGCCTGCGGCAGGGCCTCGGCTCCGCCTGGGCGACGGTGGTGGCCGCGGAGCTGATCGCCGCCCAGCTCGGGCTCGGGTTCATGATGCAGCGCGCCCAGATCTACTACGACCTGCCCACCATCTTCGTAGGCGTGGTCATCATCGGACTCCTCGGTCTGGTGATGGACCGCCTGCTGCTGTGGGCCGACTCCGTCCTCACCAGCTGGCAGGAGCGCCGATGAACACCGAGAAGATCGTTTTCGACCGGGTGACGGCCACCTTCGACGTCAACGGCCAGCCTTTCCACGCCGTCCAGGACCTGTCCCTGACCATCGCCGACAACGAGTTCGTCACCGTCGTCGGCCCCTCCGGGTGCGGCAAGTCCACCATCATGAACATGGCCGCCGGCCTCCTGATCCCCTCCGGCGGCGAGGTGCTCGTCGACGGCGTCCCCGTCAAGGGGCCGGGCCCGGAGCGCGGCGTCATCTTCCAGCAGTACGCGCTGTTCCCGTGGCTCACCGTCCGCCAGAACGTCGAGTTCGGGCTGAAGCTGAAGAAGATCTCCAGGGCGAGTCGCAACGAGATCGTGGACCGGCAGCTGGAGCTCACCGGCCTCACTGCCTTCGCCGACTCCCTGCCCAAGACCCTCTCCGGAGGCATGAAGCAGCGCTGCGCCATCGCCCGCGCCTACGCCGCCGACCCGTCGATCCTGCTGATGGACGAGCCGTTCGGCGCCCTCGACGCCCTGACCCGCGTCCACATGCAGAGCCAACTGCTCGAGACGTGGAGCCAGGAGCAGCGCACCGTCATGTTCATCACCCACGACGTCGACGAGGCCGTGTTCCTGGCCAACCGCGTGATCGTGATGGCGGCCCGCCCCGGCCGCATCCACCGCATCATCGACGTCGACCTCCCCGACGAGCGCACCGAGGACCTGCGCACCTCCCCGGAGTTCACGGCCATCCGCAACGAGGTCTGGAACTCCGTCTACCACCAGGACTCCCCGCCGGAGCCGCAGGCGCCGAGGGACGAGCCCGGACCCGATGACCCGGGAGGTGAGGGCTCCCAGATCCGCAAGGGCATCTGGCGCCCCACCCGCAACCCCGGCCCAAGCTTCTGACACCCCATCCCACCCAACCCCAACCAGGAGAAATCAATGACTGCTTTCAGCCGCCGGCAGGTGCTCATCGGAACCGCAGGGATCCTCGGCGTGGGCGCGCTCGCCGCGTGCTCCTCCGAAGACGAGCCCACCACCGCCCCCACCGCGGGCGGAACCGACGCACCCGTGGAGACCGAGCCGGTGAAGGTCGGCTACATCGCCGACGGCAACGGCGCCATGCTCGTCAACATCGCCGAGAAGCAGGGCCTGTGGGCCAAGCACGGGCTCGAGGCCGAGACCGTCGTGTTCACCAACGGACCGCTCCAGATCCAGGCCCTCGGCACCGGCGACATCGACTTCGGCTACATCGGCTTCGGCGCCCTCTGGCTGCCCATGTCCGGCGAGGCGACGGTGGTCTCGGTCAACTCCAACGGCCAGGCGGACCGCATCCTCGCCCAGCCCGGCATCTCCTCGATCGAGGACCTGCGCGGCAAGACCGTCGGCGTCCCCGAGGGCACCTCCGGCGACATCCTGCTCAGCCTCGCCCTCGAGTCCGCCGGCATGACCGTGGACGACATCGAGCGCGTCGTCATGGACCCGCCCACCGCCGTCAGCGCGTTCATCTCCAAGCAGGTCGACGCCGTCGGCATCTGGTACCCGCACGTCCAGACGATCCTGGACCAGAACGCGGACACCGTCGAGCTCGTGAAGTCCGCGGACTTCCCGGAGCTGGCGTTCCCCGCCTGCCAGGTGGCCGCGCCCGGCATCACCGATCGTCCCGAGCTGCTGGCCAAGTTCCAGGCCGTGCAGAAGGAGGCCTTCGCCTGGGCCGTCGAGAACCGCGACGAGCTCAACACCCAGCTGGCCGAGTTCCTCGACATCCCGGAGGACTCCATCGCCTCCGAGCAGGAGTTCGTCGACGTGCTGGGCCCGGACCGCGTCACCGAGATGATCGCCGACGGCACCATCGAGGAGTGGTTCACCACGCTGAACGAGCACTTCGTGGACGCCGAGAAGCTCGCCGAGGTTGCCCCCGTGGCCGACTACTGGCTGGCCTCGGAGTACGAGCAGGCCTGATCCGCCACCACCACCCGCACCACCGAAGGAGCCCCGAGCACGCATGACCGCACCCAACCTGGTCTTCATCCTGTCCGACGACCACGCCGCCCACGCCATCTCGGCGTACGGGAGCCGTGTGAACCGGACGCCGCACCTGGACAGGTTGGCCACGGAGGGCGCGCGACTCGATGCCGTGTACTGCACGAACTCGATCTGCACCCCGTCAAGGGCGAGCATCCTCACCGGCACCTACAGCCACGTCAACGGCGCGAGCTCGATCTTCTCCAACTTCGACTACCGCGTCGACACCTTCACCCAGGTGCTGCACCGCAGCGGCTACCAGACCGCGCTGTACGGCAAGTGGCACCTGGGGGAGAAGGAGAAGGCCAACCCGCGTGGCTTTGACGACTGGCTGATCGTTCCCGGGCAGGGCGACTACATCGACCCGGAGTTCTACGGGCCGGGCGGGCACCGTCGGATCGAGGGCTACGCCACTGACATCATCACCGACCTCAGCATCGACTTCCTCGACAGGCGGGACCCGGAGCGGCCGTTCGCGCTGCTCGTCCACCACAAGGCGCCCCACCGGCCGTGGATCCCAGACGAGAAGCACAAGGACCTCTACCCCGTCGGGTCCATCCCCGAGCCGGAGACGATGTGGGACACGCACGAATCGCGCTCCGACGTGGTCAAGAACGTCCACATGACGCTGGACGACCTCACCTTCACCGACGTGAAGGAGGAGGTGCCCGCCGAGCTGCAGGGCGACGACAAGGCCCGGGAGCGCGCGTCGTGGAAGTACCAGCGCTACATGCGCGACTACCTGCAGACCATCGCGTCCATCGACGACAACGTCGGCCGGCTGCTGGACCACCTCGAGGCCGAGGGTCTGGCCGACGACACCATCGTCGTCTACGCCTCGGACCAGGGGTTCTTCCTGGGTGACCATGGCTGGTTCGACAAGCGCCTGATGTTCGACGAGTCCCTCACGATGCCGATGCTGCTGCGCTGGCCCGCCGAGGTCCCCGCTGGCACGCGCGTGGACGCCATGATCACCAACGTGGACTTCGCCGCCACGTTCCTGGACATGTGCGGCTTCGACGCCGCCGCCGAGCTGCCCGCCAACCAGGGCACCAGCTTCCGCCCCCTGCTGCGGGGCGAGGACGTCGAGGGCTGGCGGGACGCGATCTACTACCGCTACTGGGAGCACGACGACCCCAACCACGCCGCCCCCGCCCACTACGGCATCCGGACGCACACCCACAAGTACATCCACTACTACAACGACGGTCTGGGCTCGCCCGGCTCCTCCGACAGGATCATGCCGGAGGAGTTCGAGCTGTACGACCTGGTGGCCGATCCGGCGGAGCTGAACAACGTCGTCGACGATCCGGCCTACGCCGACGTGCTGGCCGGGCTTCGCGAGCGGCTGGCCGAGCTGCAGGCGGAGTACGCCGACGAGCCGTACCGCGGTCCGGACACGCCGCGTCTGGACTGGAGCGTCTGAGGCCACCCCCGCTCCGCCCCTCACCAATCGGGTGGGTCCGCGAACGCCTTGGCCAGCGCGATCATGCGGCCGAGGAAGTCGCCGGACGACGGCAGGTACTCCGCAGCCCAGACGGCGTTGAGGACGAGCCTGACGAAAGTCCAGGCGTAGACACGATCCAGGTCCAGTCCGGCCGCGTCCGCGACGACGTCGGCCCGGAGCCGGACGTGCGCCCGGAAGTTGTGCGCATTCGCAGCCTCCTCCGCGCGGTTCCACACCACCGGGGCGACGGCGTATGCCCACTCCCCGACGATGGGCTTGGGGTCGATCGCCAGCCATTCGCCCCGCGTGGGATCGAGCGGCGCGAGGGCGTTGGCGTCGTGCAGGTCCTCATGCACGAGTCGACCTTCGGGGGCGCTTGCGAGGAGTCCGTCGAGGGTGCCGAGCGCCTGCTCCACGAGGCGGGGCGAGACGGTCCGGCCCACCGCGGAAAGTTGGCGGCGCCAGCGGTGCGCCCGGTGCGCGACCGTCTGGAACTGCGGCGACCCCTCGCGGTCGAGCCGACGGAACAACTCGCCGATCGACTCACAGGACTCCAGAACGGAGACCGAAGACAGCGGGTGGTCGGCGTCGAGCCGCTCGAGCAGGAGGACGTCGGCGGCCGGGTTCGCGGCGAGGAGCCTGACCGAACCCTCGCCGTCCCACAGTCGCAGCGCGAGGTGTTCCTGGTCGGCCTCGACATGGGGCCAACCCAGCTTCAACACAGCCCGACCTTCAAGCGTCCCGCCCACCACCACCGGCAGCACCAGCGCGTTCTCGCCGAAGCGGGGCGCGCCGTCGACAGCGAGTTCCCATCGGGCCATGTGCTCGTCAACCAGCCGCGGGAGCAACGCGAGCCAAGTGTCGCCGTCGACGGGCCGCGCCGTTCGCTCGTCGGCCGGACGGCCAGCGATCTTGTCATGGAAGGCACCGGGGACGAGCACCCCACCAGCCTATACAGGGCGGGCCGCGGTGGCTCCGACCTACTCCGCCGGGCGACCGTCGGTCAGCGTGGCCGGCTTCGTCAGCGTGACCAGGTGGTCGTTGACCTGTTGGAGCACCTCGGTGGCCTCGGCGGTCAGCGCCTTCATCGCCTTCTTCCGCGCACCACCCTCGTTGGCGCTCCACGCGAGCTCACCCCGCATCCGCAACGTCTTCGTCAGCGCCCGCCACAACTCGGGTTCCACCGCGTCGGGGAAGTTCTCCTCGACGGCGTCCGCGCACGCCTCGATCGCCGTCAGCTTCCCGTCGAACCGGATCTTCGGGTTCTCTGAGTTGGTGGCGGACTTGATCTTGTTGAGGGTGGCGTTGAATCCCTCGGACAGTTGGGGGTTGTCGCGCAGCGCGCCAAGGATGGTCACCGTCGTCGCGACGACGGCTCCGGCGGCCTTGAGGATGGTCGATACGTTGGCCATTCCCCAATGGTATGCGCCGACCCGTCGCAAGCGGCCTGCGTTGGGGTCGGTCTACCGACCCGTTCGTCGGGAGCTTCGGAAAGAAGGGACGGACCTCCGGGTCAGAGGGCGTCGGCCAGGTGCTCGCCCCAGCGCTCGATGCGCCAGCCGTCGGCGGTGCTGCCGGTCAGGACGATCCACTGGGTGTTCTCCAGCGCGGGCGCGGTCTCGCGGCTCCAGTTGGGGTCCTTGGTGATGGCCCACACGCGCAGGGCAGCACCGTGGCTGACGACGGCGACGGCCTCGTGCCCCTCCTCCTCGATCTGGGCGATCGCGGTGTCGAAGCGGTGCAGGAACTCGCGCGCGGACTCGCCGCCCTCGAGCTTGGCGTCCAGGTTCTCCGGCGACCAGCTCTCCAGCATCCCAACGTAGGTGGTCCAGTCCGGGCTCATCTCGTGGACGCCGGCTGAGATCTCGTGGATGCCGTCGAGGACGGTGGCCTTGAGGCCGCGCTTGCCCACCAGCGGCTCGGCGGTCTGCTGGGCGCGGGTGAGGGTGGAGACGAACACGGCGTCGATCTCCTCGTCGGCGATGGCCTCGGCCAGGGCGTGGGCCTGCTCCACCCCGCGCTCGGTCAGCGGGAGCCCGGGCACGGCGGTGTCGAGCAGTCTGTCAACGTTGGCCTGGGTCTCGCCGTGGCGGATGAGGATGAGTCGCATGGCTCACAGCCTAGTGGGCGGGGTCAAGCACGCGGTGCCCGGAATCGGCCCGCGTCCGCGGCTGCGCGCGTAGTCTCGGAGGGTATGACGCAGATGGGCGTCGAGGTCCTCGTCAACGGCCGACGGCGGACCGCAGTCGACGCGTACCCGCACACCAGTGCCCTCGAGTGGCTCCGGTGGCAAGGGCTGACGGCCGCGAAGGAGGGCTGCGCGGAGGGGGAGTGCGGCGCCTGCGCGGTGCTGGTGGCCAGGCCAGACGGCGAGGGCGGCACCCGCTGGATGGCGGTCAACTCCTGCCTCGTCCCGGCGTTGGCGCTCGACGGCCAGGAGGTGGTCACCGCCGAGGGCCTCGGCACCCCCGAAAACCTCCACCCCGCGCAGCGGGAGCTGGCCGTGCGCGGCGGCTCCCAGTGCGGGTTCTGCACCCCCGGTTTCGTGTGTGCCATGGCGGCCGAGTTCTACCGGGAGGACCGCCACCCCACTCCCGGACACGGCGACTTCGACATCCACGCCCTCGGCGGCAACCTGTGCCGCTGCACCGGCTACCGGCCCATCCAAGACGCCGCTGACGCCATAGGCCTGCCCGCCGAAGAAGACGCGCTCGCCCGGCGGCGTGCCCAGCCGGCGCCCGCACCGTCGGAAACCGCCCGGGCCACCGACAGGGGCGAGTTCGTCCGCCCGGCCAGCCTGGCCGACACCCTCCAACTGCTGGCCGAGCGCCCCGACGCGCAACTGCTGGCCGGGTCAACGGACTGGGGGGTCGAGGCCAACCTGCGGCACCGTCGCGCCCCGCTGCTGGTGGCCATCGACCACCTCCCTGAACTCCGCGGGCTCACGGCCTCCGACGACGGGATCGAGATCGGGGCGGCGCTCAGCCTCTCAGACGTGGAGCGCGGCCTGGCAGGCAGGGTGCCGCTGCTGGCCGAGGTGTTCCCGTTGTTCGCGTCCCGGCTGATCCGCAACGCCGCGACGCTCGGCGGGAACCTGGGCACCGCGTCACCCATCGGCGACGCGGCGCCCGCCCTGCTGGCGCTGGACGCCACACTCGTGCTGGCCTCCGGCGACGGTGAGCGCGAGGTGCCGCTGGCCGAGTTCTTCACCGGCTACCGCCAGACGCTCCTGCGCGACGGCGAACTCATCCGGTCCGTACGGCTGCCGCAGCCCCAACCGTCCGCCACCATGTTCTGCAAGGTGGCCAAGCGCCGCTTCGACGACATCTCGTCGGTGGCCGTCGCGATCGCCGCTGACCTCGACGACGGGGTGGTGGCCCGGGTCAGGATCGGCCTCGGGGGAGTGACCGCCACCCCCATCCGCGCCACCACCGTCGAGGACTACCTCACGGGGCGGCGCTGGGACCTGCCGACGGTGCGGGCCGCGGCCGAACTGATGGCGGGGGAGGGCACCCCACTCGATGACCACCGCGCCAGCGCCCACTACCGCAGCGCGATGCTGCGGCAGGCGATGCTCCGCTTCCACGCCGAGCACGCCAGCGGGGAGGCGACGCAGTGACCACCCTCGAGGAACGACCCACCAGCGCCACCGCCAGCAGCGACGGGGTGGGCGCCCCGCTGCCGCACGAGAGCGCCGTCGGCCACGTCACCGGGACGGCCCTGTTCACCGACGACCTGTTCCTGCGCGCCCGCGACGTCCTGCACGCCTGGCCCGTGCAGGCGCCCCACGCCCACGCCCGGGTGGCGGGCCTGGAAACGACGCCCGCCGCCGCGATGCCCGGTGTGGTGCGCGTCCTCACCGCCGCCGACGTCCCGGGCGTCAACGACTCCGGCACCAAGCACGACGAGCCGCTGTTCCCGCACGAGGTGATGTACCACTCGCAGGCCGTGGCATGGGTGCTGGGCGAGACCCCGGAGGCCGCCCGGCTGGGCGCGGAGGCGGTCACCGTCGAGTACGAGCCGCTGCCCTCGCTGGTCACCATCGAGGAGGCCATCACCGCCGGCAGCTTCCAGGGCGCCCAGCCCGTGCTCGAGCGCGGCGACGCCACCGCCGCCGTGGTCGCCAGCCCGCACGTGTTCCGCGGCGAGTTCAGCTTCGGCGGGCAGGAGCACTTCTACCTGGAGACCCACGCCAGCCTCGCCGTCGTCGACGAGGCCGGGCAGGTGTTCGTGCAGTGCAGCACCCAGCACCCCACCGAGACGCAGGAGATCGTGGCACACGTGCTGGGGCTGCGCTCCCACGAGGTCACGGTGCAGTGCCTGCGGATGGGCGGCGGCTTCGGCGGCAAGGAGATGCAGCCGCACGGCTTCGCCGCCGTCGCCGCGCTGGGGGCCAGGTTGACGGGACGCCCCGTCCGGGTGCGGCTCAACCGCACCCAGGACATCACCATGACCGGCAAGCGGCACCCCTTCCACGCCACCTGGGAGGCAGGCTTCGACGACGACGGCCGCATCCTCGCACTGGCCGCCACCCTCACCTCCGACGGCGGCTGGAGCCTGGACCTGTCCGAGCCGGTCCTGCTGCGGGCACTGTGCCACGTCGACAACGCCTACTTCGTCCCCGACATCCGCGTCCAGGGCCGGATCGCCCGCACCAACAAGACCTCCCAGACCGCCTTCCGTGGCTTCGGTGGGCCGCAGGGGATGCTGGTCATCGAGGACGTGATCGGCCAGGTGGCGCCCCGGCTGGGGATCCCCGCCGACGTGGTGCGCCGTCGCAACCTCTACACCGACGGGCAGACCACGCCGTACGGGCAGGAGGTCCGCCACGCCCACCGGATGCCGGAGATCTGGGACACACTGGCCCGCACCAGTGGGTTCCAGCGGCGGCAGGGCGACGTCGCCGCCTTCAACGCCGCCCACGAGCACCGCAAGCGCGGGATCGCCATCACGCCCGTCAAGTTCGGCATCTCCTTCACCCTCACCACCTACAACCAGGCCGGCGCGCTGGTGCTCATCTACAAGGACGGCTCCGTGCTGGTGAACCACGGCGGCACCGAGATGGGCCAGGGCCTGCACACCAAGATGCTGCAGGTGGCCGCCACCGCGCTGGGCGTGCCGCTGGCGACGGTGCGGCTGGCGCCCACCCGCACGGACAAGGTGCCCAACACCTCCGCCACCGCCGCCAGCTCCGGCTCCGACCTCAACGGCGCCGCCGTCCACGACGCCTGCGCCGAGCTCCGGGCACGCCTCGCCACGGTGGCCGCCGACCTCCTCGGCGCGGAGCCTGACCGGGTGCGCTTCGCCGACGGCGCGGTGGGCACCGACGCCGACCCGCGGCCCGAGCTCACCTTCGCCGACGTGGTGGCCGAGGCCTACAACCGTCGCGTGCAGCTGTCGGCCGCCGGCTTCCACCGCACCGAGGGCCTGCACTGGGACACCACCCGAGTGCATGGCCAACCGTTCAAGTACTTCGCCTACGGGGCGGCGGTGGCGGAGGTGGAGGTGGACGGCTTCACCGGCGCCAACCGGGTGCTGCGCGTCGACATCCGCCACGACGTCGGCAACAGCCTCTCGCCGCTGGTGGACCGCGGCCAGGTGGAGGGCGGGTTCGTGCAGGGGATGGGGTGGCTGACGCTGGAGGAATTGCGTTGGGACACCTCCGACGGGCCCGGCCGGGGCCGGCTGACCACCCAGGCCGCCAGCACCTACAAGCTGCCCAGCTTCTCCGAACTGCCGGAGGTCTTCAACGTCGACTTCCACACCGACGCCGCCGAGCCCGGCGTCATCCACGGCTCCAAGGCGGTGGGGGAGCCGCCGCTGATGCTGGCCTTCAGCGTCCGGGAGGCGCTGCGGCAGGCCTGCGCGGCGTTCGGCCCGACCGGCGCGACAGTGGACCTGGGCAGCCCCGCCACCCCGGAGGCCGTCTTCTGGGCCCTGGACGCCGCCCGCAACTCCGGCGGTGCCTGATGGACTGGATCAAGGCGCTCGACATGCTGCGCGACCAGGGCCATCCGGCCGTCCTGGTCACCCTCACCGACGTGCGCGGCCACGCACCCCGTGACCCGGGCGCCAAGCTGGTGGTCTCCGCCGTCGGACAGTGGGGCAGCGTGGGCGGCGGCAACCTGGAGGCCGCGGCCGTCGAACGTGCCGTCGCGATGCTGCACCACGGGCTCACGCGGCCAGAGTTCCTCGAATTCGGCCTCAACGAGCACGTCCACAACACCTTCGGCAAGCAGTGCTGCGGCGGCACCGTGCAGCTGCTGCTGGAGCCCCTGCCGGTGCGCCCGACGGTGGCGGTCTTCGGTTTGGGCCACGTCGGCCTCGAGGTGGCCCGGATCGTGTCCCGGCTCGACGTGCAGCTGCACCTGGTGGACACGCGTCCCGACGTGCTGGAACCGGAGCAGGAGACCGACCTGCGCACCGGGCCGGCGCGGGTCTGGCGCCACCAGCCGCTGGTTCCCGAGGCCGTGCTCGAACTGCTGCCGGCCGGCAGCCACCTGGTCATCCTCACCCACGACCATGCTGAGGACATGGCCATCTGCGACGCCGTGCTGCGGCGTCCGGGGTGGGGCAGCGTCGGGCTGATCGGGTCCACCGCCAAGTGGGCCCGGTTCCGGATGCGCCTGCAGGCCGAGGGCCACCCCGCCGTCGCCGTCGACCGGATCCGCTGCCCCATCGGCCTGCCCGGGATCGAGGGCAAGTCCCCGGCCGTGGTGGCCATCTCCGTGGTGGCCGATCTGGTGCGCACCTGGCTGGCCCCGGCCGTCGCGCCCGCGGACCCGGTGCGCCCGCCGTCGGTCGGCTGAGCCGTCTGCGAGCCGCTTCCGCCGCCCGAGGAGTCACAATGTAACGGTTCCATAACGGCGTGAGAGCGCTCTCTTGACGCGCCGCCATTCGTCGGGTTACGGTTCTTCAAGCCTGAGGGAGCGCTCTCTCAACCGCCTCTCCACCACAAGGAAGTGACGTGAACACCAACCGACGCACCCGTTTGACCGCAGCCGTTTCCGGCATCGCGGCCCTGTCCCTGCTCCTCACCGCCTGCTCGGGAACCACCGACGGCGACACCGAGGAGCCCACCGACGCCAACACCACCGCCGACACGGGAGACACCGGTGACACCGGTGACAACGAGGGGCCGGCCGAGGAGATCACCCTCACCGTCACCACGTTCGGCACCATGGGTCTGGACGACCTCTACGCCCAGTACGAGGAGGCCAACCCCGGCATCAAGATCGAGGCCACCAACATCGACACCGGCGGCAACGCCCTGACCGACTGGCAGACCAAGCAGGCCGCCGGCGCGGGCCTCCCGGACGTCCAGGCCGTCGAGGAGGGCTGGCTGGCCTCCGTCATGACCGTCAGCGACTCCTTCACCGACCTGCGCGAGTACGGCGCCGAAGAGCTCTCCGGCAACTGGGTGGACTGGAAGGTGGCCCAGGCCACCGACGCCGAGGGCCGCATCATCGGCTACGGCACCGACATCGGCCCCCAGGGCCTGTGCTTCAACGGCACCCTCCTCGAGGAGGCGGGCCTCCCGTCGGACCGTGAGGGCTTCGCCGAACTCCTCGGCGGGGACGACGCCACCTGGGAGAACTTCTTCGACGTCGGCCGCCAGTACCACGAGGCCACCGGCAAGTCCTGGTACGACCAGTCCGGATTCGTCTGGAACGCCATGGTCAACCAGCTCGAGGAGGGCTACTACTCCGCCGACGGCGAGCTCAACATCGTCGACAACCAGGAGCTGAAGGACCGCTGGACGCTCCTCGCCAACGCTGCCTCCGACGGCCTGTCGGACAACCAGACCCAGTGGGACTGGGGCGGCGGCCAGGCCTTCGTCGACGGCTCCTTCGCCGTCGCCGTGTGCCCGGGCTGGATGCTGGGTGTCATCAAGGGCCAGATCGAGGCCGGCGGCGGCGACGCCTCCACCGGCTGGGACTTCGCCGACGTCTTCCCCGGCGGCCCCGCGAACTGGGGCGGCACCTTCCTGACGGTGCCCACCACCTCCGAGCACCCGGCCGAGGCCGCCGCGCTGGCCGAGTGGCTGACCGCCGCCGAGCAGCAGGCCGCAGCCTTCCAGGCCGCCGGCACCTTCCCGAGCAACCTCGAGGCGCAGCAGGACCCAGCCGTCCTGGGCGAGAGCGAGCTGACCGCCATCTTCAACGACGCACCCGTCGGTGAGATCCTCGGCTCCCGCGCCGAGGGTGTCCACGCCCAGTACAAGGGCCCGGACGACTCGGTCATCCAGGAGCAGGTCTTCGGGGCGGCCGTCAAGGAGATCGACGCCGGCGGGGCCGACCCCGAGGCCTCCTGGAACACCGCCATCGAACTGCTCGACACCATCGTCGGCTGAGCGACAACTCGAACCGTTGGTCGAGTAGCGCCCGCGAGGAACGAGCAGGCGCGTGTCGAGACCACACCTGAGGGTCCAAGGGTCTCGACACGGTCGCGGGGCGACCTACTCGACCAACGGCCACAGAAGGAATCCATGATGCACGCAACGCCAGCGCAGGCGCCGCACCAACAGCAGCTGACCTGGCGCCAGCGCCTCAGCCGCGCCGACGTCCGCTACTCGCCGTATGCCTACGTCGCACCGTTCTTCATCCTGTTCGCGGTGGTGGGCCTGTTCCCGCTCGGCTACACCTTCGTCGTCGCGCTGAACGACTGGAACCTGCTCACCGGCCCGGGTGAATGGGTCGGCTTCGCCAACTTCCAGCGTGAACTGACCGACAAGCTGTTCTGGAACTCCATCTTCAACACGTTCAGCATCTTCCTGCTCTCGGCCATCCCGCAGCTGATCGCGGCGACGGCGATCGCGGCGATCCTGGACCAGAACCTGCGCACCAAGACGTTCTGGCGGCTCTCGGTGATCGTGCCCTACGTCGTCACCCCCGTCGCCGTGACACTGATCTTCGGCAACATGTTCGGCGAGCGCTACGGCCTCATCAACAACATCCTCACCACCATCGGCATGGACCCGGTGATGTGGAAGAGCGAGACCCTCCCCAGCCACCTCGCCATCGCCGCTATGGTGAACTGGCGCTGGACCGGCTACAACGCCCTGATCCTGCTGGCCGCCATGCAGGCCGTGCCGCGGGAACTCTACGAGTCGGCCGCCATCGACGGCGCCGGCGCGGTGAAGCGGTTCTTCGCCATCACCATCCCCAGCATCCGCCCCACCATGATCTTCGTGATCATCACCGCCACCATCGGCGGCCTGCAGATCTTCACCGAACCCAAGCTGTTCGACGCCACCAGCTCCATCCCCGGCGGCCCCGGCCGCGAGTACCAGACCACGGTGCTCTACCTGTGGGACCTGGCGTTCAACCGGCAGGAGTTCGGGCGGGCATCCGCCGTCGCCTGGATCCTGTTCCTGATCATCGTGGCCATCGGGCTCATCAACTTCCAGCTCTCGCGCAGCATCGCCGGCTCCGGCCCGGCGAAGGAGAAGCGCCGTCGCAAGGAGAAGGCATGACCACCACCACAGCCCCACCGACGACGGCCGACCCCGCCCGGCGTCGCAGGCGAGGCGGCATCGGCATCGAGGCCCGCCCCCGTTGGTTCGTCTACGCGATGCTCGGCGCCCTGCTGGTCGGCAGCACCTACCCGCTGTACTGGTCGTTCGTGATGGGCAGCTCGGACAAGACCGCCCTGGTGCAGATGTTCCCGCCGCTGCTGCCCGGCAGCCAGTTCTGGGTGAACGTGTCCGAGGTGTTCGCCACGGTGCCGTTCTGGAAGTCCCTGGCCAACTCGATGATCGTGTCCTCGGTGATCACCGTCTCCGTGGTGTTCTTCTCGACGCTGGCCGGCTACGCGTTCGCCAAGCTGCGGTTCCGCGGCCGAGAGGGGCTGATGGTCTTCGTAATCGCCACGCTCGCCGTGCCCACCCAGCTGGGCATCATCCCGCTGTTCATGCTGATGAAGGAGTTCGGCTGGACCGGCACCCTCGGCGCCGTGATCATCCCCACCCTGGTGACGGCCTTCGGTGTGTTCTTCATGCGCCAGTACCTCGTCGACGTCATCCCCGACGAACTGATCGAGGCCGCCCGCGTCGACGGCGCCAGCATGATCCGCACGTTCGTCAACGTCGGTCTGCCCGCGGCCCGGCCCGCGATGGCCATCCTCGGCCTGTTCACGTTCATGACGGCCTGGACCGACTACCTGTGGCCGCTGCTCGTCGTGCCGCAGAACCCCACCCTGCAGGTGGCGCTCAGCCAGCTGCAGTCCGCCAAGTACGTAGACTACTCGATCGTCCTCGCAGGAGCGGTGCTCGCGACGCTGCCGCTGCTGCTGTTGTTCGTCGTCGCGGGAAAGCAGTTGGTCTCCGGAATCATGGCAGGAGCAGTGAAGGGTTGATGGCGACGCGTCTGGAGGACAGGTTCCCCGCGGGATTCCTGTGGGGTTCGGCCGCGGCGGCGGCCCAGATCGAGGGTGCCGCGCACGTCGACGGCAAGGAGGACTCCATCTGGGACCACTTCGCACGGCAGCCCCTCGCCGTCGCCGGGGGAGACACCCCCGAGGTGGCCGTGGACCACTACCACCGGATGCCCGCCGACGTCGCCCTGATGAAGGAGCTCGGGCTGCAGTCCTACCGCTTCTCCACCAGCTGGGCCCGCATCAAGCCCGGCGACCGCGACGTCAACCCGGTGGGCCTGGACTTCTACAGCCGTCTCGTCGACGAGCTGCTCGAGGCCGGCATCCTGCCGTGGCTGACCCTCTACCACTGGGACCTGCCGCAGGCCGTGCAGGAGCAGGGCGGCTGGGCCAACCGCGACACCGCGCACCGGTTCGCCGACTACGCCGTCGCCGTGCACGAGAAGCTGGGGGACCGGGTCCGCCACTGGACCACGTTCAACGAGCCGTTGTGCAGTTCCCTGATCGGCCACGTCGGCGGCGAGCACGCGCCCGGCCTGACCGACCCGCACGCCGGGCTCGCGGCCCTGCACCACCAGCACCTCGCCCACGGCCTGGCCACCGGGCAGTTGCGGGCGCTGGGGCAGGACTTGGAGATCGGCATCACCCTCAACCTCACCAATGCCATCCCGAACGACCCCACCGACCCGATCGACGTCGACGCCGCCCGCCGCCTCGACGGGCTGTGGAACCGGATGTACCTGGAGCCGCTGCTGCTGGGCGCCTACCCGGCCGACGTGCTGGAGGACCTGCGCGACTACGACTTCGAGCAGTACGTGCTGGAGGGGGACCTGGAGACCATCTCGGCCCCCATCGACTTCCTCGGTGTCAACCACTACCACGACGACAACTTCAGCGGTCACCCGCTGCCCGAGGGGCACCCGCCGGGCAAGGCACCCACGCCGAAGCCGGGCCGGTCCTGGTTCGTCGGGTCCGAGCACGTCACCTCTCCCACCCGCGGCCTGCCGCAGACCGCGATGGGCTGGGAGGTGAACCCTGACGGCCTGCGCGAGCTGCTGGTGCGCCTCACCCGCACCTACGACAACCTGCCGCCACTGTGGATCACGGAGAACGGCGCGGCCTACGAGGACGAGGTGGTCCACGGCCGCATCGACGACGTCGAGCGCTGGGACTACATCCGTGCGCACCTGTGGGCGGTGGCCGACGCCATCGACCAGGGCGCGGACGTGCGGGGCTACTTCGCCTGGTCCTTCATCGACAACTTCGAGTGGGCGTGGGGTTATGCGAAGCGGTTCGGGATCGTCCACGTGGACTACGAGACGCTCGAGCGCACCCCCAAGCTGAGCGCCCTGCGCTACGCCGGGCTGATCGCCGCCACCCGGGAGCCGGCTCCGGCCGGCTGATCGGATCCTCGTAGCGGTTACAGGCCCTAAGGTGAGGCGAAACGGTTTCGGAAGGTCAGGAATGTCAAGGCAGAAGGCGCCCACCCTGGAGATGGTGGCCGCGCACGCGGGGGTGTCGCGGGCCACGGTCTCACGCGTGGTCAATGGCACCCCGACGGTGGATCCGGGCGTGGTGGCGACGGTGCAGCGCTCCATCGCGGCACTGAACTACGTGCCCAACCGGGCGGCGCGCTCGCTGGCCAGCCGGCGGGCCTTCGCGATCGCGCTGGTGGTGCCGGAGAGCACGGCGCGGTTCTTCGCGGACCCGTTCTTCGGCGCGGTCGTCCAGGGTGCCGCGCTGGAGCTGGCGCCCACGGACTACACGCTCAACATGATCATCGAGTCCGAGGACCAGGTGGCCAAGACCATGCGCTACCTGCTGGGCGGCAACGTCGACGGCGCGCTGGTGGTCTCCCACCAGACCGGTGACCACTCGTGGGCGGACATCGCTGACACGCTGCCGGTGGTCTTCGGCGGCCGTCCCCTCGACGAGTTGCAGGACCGCAGCTACTTCGTCGACGTGGACAACGTCGCCGGGGCGCGCCGGGCGGTGCGCCACCTCGTCGAGCGCGGCTGTGAACGGATCGCCACCATCTCCGGGCCGCCGTCGATGCCCGGCGCCCAGGACCGCATCCGTGGCTGGGAGGAGGAGCTCGAGGCCGCCGGCCTGGAGCGTGGGCCCATCGAGCACGGCCGCTACAGCGCCGACTCCGGCCGCGAGGCCATGCAGCGCCTGCTGGCCGGTGGGGAGAGCTTCGACGGGGTGTTCATCGCCTCCGACGAGATGGCCGTGGCCGCCTACGGGCCGCTGCGTGCTGCCGGGTTGAGCATCCCCGACGACGTCGCCGTCGTGGGCTACGACGACGCCTCCTTCAGCGTCTCCGCCGAGCCACCGCTGACCACCGTCCGCCAGCCCGTGGTTGAGATGGGCGCCGAGATGGCTCGGGTGCTGGTCCGCCTGATTGAGGGGCAACCCGCGGAAAAGGTCACCATCATGGACACCGACCTGGTGGTCCGGGCCTCGGCGTGATCGCCTCTGCCTGTCAGTAAGACGGGAGGGGAGGCGCTTTCCCCGGGTTGGGTCAGAATGGGGACATGTCTCAAGACCACTCCGCAGACCGTCCAACCGTTGTACTGGCCCTCGTGCCGGAGATCCGGCGGATGGTCCTGACCGACGACGCGCTGGCACGACTCGCGGGACGCGCCCACGTCGTCGACACAGAGGGCGCAGCCTGGGACGCCGCGGAACTGCCTGCCGACGCCAGCGCCCTGGTCACCGGATGGGGCACACCGCTGGTGGGTGACGAGGTGCTGGGCCGGATGCCGGGGCTGCAGTTGTTCGCCCACACCGGCGGCAGCGTCCGGCCCGTGCTGGACGCCGACGTGTGGACGCGGGGCGTGCGCGTGACCACGTCTGCGGAGACCAACAACCAGTTCGTCGCCGAGTACGCCGGCGCGCAGGTGCTGTTGGCGCTCAAGGGTGCCCACCACGTCGTCGCGTACGGCCGCAGCCGGCACCGACTGCCGGGCCGGGTCGCCTCCCTGGGCACCCGCAGGCAGCGGGTGGGGCTGGTGTCCTACGGCTCCATCGCTCGCCGCGTGCGGGAGGAACTGCGCCGCCTCGAAGCCGAGGTGTGGGTCTGGGACCCCTACGTGACCGACGAGGACCTCGCGCGCGACGGCGTCCACCGCGCCCCGGACCTGGAGACGCTCTTCGCCTCCTGTCTCGTTGTCAGCATCCACACGCCGCTGATCCCCGGCGTGACCGAGGGACTCGTCGGCGCGGCCCAGTTGGAACTCCTGCAGCCCGGCGCCACGCTGCTCAACACCGCCCGTGGGGCCATCGTCGACGAACCTGCGCTGGTGGACCTGTTGCGACGTCGGCTCGACGTCTGTGCCGTGCTGGACGTCACCTGGCCCGAGCCACCTGAGCCGAGGTCGGCCCTGTGGGACCTGCCCAACGCCCAGGTCACCGGGCACGTGGCGGGTGCAATCGGGACCGAGGCCTTCGCACTGGGTGACAACGTCGTCGCAGAGGTCCTCAGACACTTTGACGGCGAGCCCCTCCGCTGCGAGGTCAGTGCCGACGCCGCCGCCCTGCGCGCCTGAGGGCTGACGCCAGCGCAACAGTGTTGCGGAAGGCGCCGACTGCAGCACCCAGCGCAACATTGTTGCGCACGGGTCGGATGGGACGACGGCGAGTGTGTTGCGGTAGGTGTCGAGTGCAGCACCCAGCGCAACAGTGTTGCGGAAGGGTCGGATGCGGCGAGCCACCGATCAAGCAGTCTTTCCTGATTCCTTCTGTATTCATTCCTCTTTGCGTGGGCAGGATGGCCCATGACACGAAGGAGTGAGCAATGCGTTACGAGGAACTGGCCGCCGACGTCGTGGTGGCCGGAGGCGGCCTGGCCGGGGTGTGCGCCGCCATTGCCGCGGCCAGGCAGGGGCTCGACGTGGTGCTGGTGCAGAACCGCCCGGTGCTCGGCGGGAACTCGAGCAGCGAGGTGCGGGTCTGGGTGTGCGGGGCGACGGCCACGGGCCATCAGCGCTATGCGCGGGAGACTGGGATCGTGGGTGAGTTGTACCTGGAGAATGAGTTCACCAACCCGCTGGGGAACCCGGTCTACTGGGACCTGGTCCTGCTGGAGGCGGTGAACGCGGAGCCCAACATCCGCCTCCTGCTCAACACCCACATCCACGACGTACACGTTGTGGGTCGCGCGGTGCAGGGCGTCAGTGCCCATGTCGTCGGGTCCGAGCGGGACCTGCGGATTTCCGCCGACTACTTCATCGACTGCACTGGCGACGGCTTCGTTGCAGCACGCGCCGGCGCCGATTTCATGCTCGGACGGGAGGCCAGTGGTCAGTTCGGCGAGGGCTGGGCCCCGGAGGTGGCCGACGACACCACGCTGGGCAGCACCATCCTCTTCTACACCAGGCAGGAGGCCGAGCCGGTGCCATTCGTGGCGCCATCGTTCGCGATCGACGTCACGAGTACCTCCATCCTGGAGTCCCGCATCCTGCGCACCGGCGACAACGGTGCCGCCTACTGGTGGATCGAGTGGGGCGGCGAGCTGGACATTGTTGCTGACAACGAGCGCATCCGCGACGAGCTCTGGGCCGTCATATACGGGATCTGGGACTACATCAAGAACTCCGGCAAGTTCGACGCCGATGACCTCACCCTGGAATGGGTCGGATCGGTCCCGGGCAAGCGCGAGTACCGGCGAATCCTGGGCGGCCACGTCATGACCCAGGCCGACGTGGAGACCAACCGCCGCAAGTCCGACGCCGTCGGCTTCGGCGGCTGGTCCATCGACCTGCACCCGTCGAAGGGCGTCTACGAGCCCAAGGGCGCAGCCCAGCAGATCTACCCGCCAGGGATCTACGACATCCCCTTCGGCATCCTGCACGCGCGCGGACTGGATAACCTCTTCATGGCCGGCCGCAACGTCAGCGCCTCCCACGTGGCGTTCGGCTCGCTGCGGGTGATGGCCACCTGCGGCGTCATGGGCGAGGCTGCCGGGACCGCTGCCGCCGTGTGCCTGGACACCGGGATGCTGCCATCTGAACTGGCCGCCGACGCGCGCCAGTTGCAGCACCGCCTACTGCGGGCCGACGCCGCCATCGCGGGCCTCGCGCTCCACGACCCAACCGACCTCGCCCCCAAAGCAGAGGTGACGGCCAGCAGCAGCCTGGACACCACCGTCGAGACGCCGCCGGTGGACTGGCTCCCGCTGGCGACCGACACCGCTGCGCTGTTCCCCCGGACCGCCGCGACGACGTGGGTGCGGGCCGCCGTCCGCTCCAAGTCCCCCACCAGGGTGCGCTGGAGCATCCACGCCACTCCAGACACCCTGGCTTTCACGCCGGGGGAGGTGCTGGCCGAGGGGGAGTTGGACATCGTCGAGGGCGAACAGTGGGTCCGAGTGCCGCTGCCACCGGCAGCCGACGAGCAGTACCTGGCACTGGTGCTCCACGCCAACCCGGAACTCGCCTGGGGAATCGCCGCCGAGTACCGCTTCGGGCAGCTCGCCATGCGGCTGAGGCCCGACGGCGGCGCGGCCGAGGAGATCGACGAGCACGTGGAGGCGTCGGCCCCGAACGACGTCGTCGGCTGGGACATCAAGTCCCTGAACCGCACCACACTGGCGATCGCCCACCCGGGCTCTGCCTACGCTCCGCACCGGGCGGTCTCGCCCCACCTGCGGCCCCACGCCGGGCCACAGCTCTGGAGCTCCGGGCCGATGTCGGACGGGCCGCAGTGGCTGGAACTGCGCTGGGACCGACCCGTCGACATCGATACCCTCAGCCTCGTGTTCAACGACGACGTCAACCAGTACGCCAACAACCTCCACTACAAGCGTTGGCCGTTCCGGGTGGTGCCCGAACTGGTGGCTGACTACGCCGTCGAGGTGCTGCGCGAGGGGGGCTGGGAGCGGCTCGTGGCCGTGGCGGGCAACCGTCGGCGCCATCGAACCCACGCCGTCGAGGGCCCCGGCATCACCGCCGTCCGGCTGGTTGTGGAGCGCACCAACGGAGCCTCGTGTGCACAGCTCGTGGCCATCCGCGCCTATGGGAGGGGCGCCTGATGCAGACCACACGGCTGCCCGGCAAACAGCTCAAGTTCCACGCGCTGGCAGAGTACCTGCGCCGCAGCATCGACGCCGGCACGTGGGTGGTGGGCAGCAAGCTCCCCACCGAGCGCGAACTCTCCGAAACCACCGGGAACTCGATCAACACCGTCCGGCGAGCGGTGGAGGACCTCGTTGCCGAGGGGCTGCTGGAGGTGAGGCAGGGGGCTGGCATGTTCGTGCTCCGCAGACCCCGGAGCAAGGACCGTGAGGCCTCGGTGGGCGTGCTCCTGCCGGACCTCAGGCTCTACTTCCCGAAGGTGCTCGAGGGCATCAAGGACTCGCTGGAGGCGGCCGACACCAGTTTGGTGCTGTCCACCTACAACTACGATCCGGACCATGAGTCGGAGGCGCTCGCGCAGTTGATCCGCTCGGGTGTCGATGGGTTGCTGCTGGTGCCGAGCGCGGCGCGGGGACAGGTCGCTGGAGAGCGGATCGAGATGCTGCGCCGGCTGGGGAAGCCCGTGGTGCTCATCGAACGACGCTTCGAGGAGCTCGGTTCCGGAGACCCCACCGAGTATGTCTGCTCCCACCACACGGCCGGCGCCTTCGACGCGGTCCAGCACCTGCACGGGCTGGGCCACAAGCGGATCGCGCTCTGCCTGCGGGAGCACTCCCGGACCGGGATACCCATCAGGCATGGATTCTCCGAGGCGATGCGGGTGCTCGGACTGGACGACGACGTCGTGGTCACCGCCACCTGGGACGAGTGGGGACCCGCGAAGGCCTCCGAGGTCCTGGACACGTTCCAGCAGCAGGGGGTCACCGCGGCCCTGGTCTTCGGGGACCGGGAGGCGGCCATCCTGGAGGCGGTTGCGCTGCGCCGGGGGATCGCGGTTCCCGGGGACCTGGCGCTGGTCTCCTACGACGATGAGTCGGCCGAGTCCGCGCCCATCCCCCTGACCGCCGTCGCGCCCTCGAAGTACCGGATGGGCAAGCTGGCCGCCGAGCTGCTGTTGACCCGCCTGCGGGAGGGCAACGAGGCGCCCGTGCACCAGATCTTCCTGAAGCCCCGGATCGTGATCCGGGAGTCCTGTGGAGCGCGGCCCAGTGCCTGACCAGCGGCCAACCAAAATCTTGCAGGATTCATTCTTGATACATCCTCTTTCGGTCCCATCTACTGGTCTGCACGGCCCACTTAGGGTGACGGTGATGGACCGGAAAAGTCCCGGCAGAGTTGCAGGGAGAAGGGAAACCCAAATGTTCAACAAGCGCAGGTTTGGAATGACGGGGGCCGTGCTGGCCCTCGCGGGGGCGCTGGCGCTGTCCGGCTGTGGCACCCGGTTCCAGGAGGACGCACCCGGCGATGACCCGAGCGTCCAGGAGGACGTGACCCTCACGTACTGGGCGGCCTGGAGCGAGGGCGAGCCGCAGCAGATCATCATGGACCAGGTGATCCAGGACTTCACGGCTGAGACCGGGATCGAGGTGGACGCCCAGTACATGGGCCGTCAAGTCACCCAGACCCTGATCAACTCGCTCGCGACGGGGGAGGGGCCGGACCTGTTCGACGCCGGCACCCGCAACATCCGCGACTACGACGAGCGCGGCTTCCTCGCAGACCTGGACGCCCTCCTGGACAAGGAGGTGCCGGGTGAGGGCGGCACCGTCGGAGAAACGTTTGCGGACTCGGTGATCGAGTCCTCGCGCGCCGACGGCAAGCTCGCCATCCTGCCCACCTACATCAACTCCAACGCCATCTGGTTCAACGCCGCCCGATTCCCGGAACTGCGCGACAACCCGCCGCAGAGCTGGGACGAACTGATCGCGCTGTTCGACGAGCACAAGGCCCAGGGCCTGGTGCCGGTGGGTGCGGACGGCACCGTGGCCGGCTACAACGTGTTCTGGATCTTCCAGAACCTGGTCCAGCTGGGCGGGCCGGGCACCATGCGGGCCCTGGCCGAGGATGTCGCCAACTGGGATGCCCCGGAGGTGATCGAGGCGGCCCGTCGGGTGCAGCAACTGGTGGACGGCGGCTACCTGGACGGCACCTACATGGGCAGCAAGTACCCGGATGCGCAGAACCGGTGGGCCAACGACGAGTACTCGTTCATGCTGAACGGCAGCTACATGGGCGGCGAGACCACGGACCAGCAGGCCGAGGGCTTCGAGGCAGACACCTTCCTGTTCCCCGGTGAGGACGGCAACCAGGTGATCGAGGTCACCGCCAACGGCCTGGCCGTCAGCGCGGCCACCGAGCACATGGACGCCGCACTGGACTTCCTGTCCTATGCCGCCAAGGGCGAGCACCAGGAGATGTGGGCCACCGAGGCCGGCTTCATCGGGGCCCGTTCCGACGTCGAACCTCCGTCGGCACTGGTCAGCCTGTACGCGCACGTCCAGGAGGCGGACCAGGTCACCGGTGCGCACGACCTCGCCGCCGCAACCCATCCCGAGTGGTGGAACGACATCTTCCTGCCCGCCAGCGACGCCCTGTTCAGCGGCGAGATCGACGCCGAGGCCTTCGTCGCCCGCGGCAAGGAGGAGACCGCCACGTTCCTCGGGGTCGACGGCTGAGCATGACCCAGGTCCTAGAGAGGTCCGAGGCCCCGGTGGCCGGCACCAGGCGTGCCGCCCACCGGGGCGTGGACCGCGTCCTCATCCCCTTCCTGGCGCCGGCGATCGCGCTCATGACGCTGGTGCTGGTGTTCCCATCGGCATTCACGGTCCTGCTGTCCTTGGTGGACTGGCGCGGGCCGGGCGCGCCGATGGAGTGGGTGGGCATCGACAACTACACGAGCCTCTGGACTTCTCGGGCCTTCCGTGTCTCCTTCGCCAACACGCTGGTGCTGGTGTTCCTCGGTGGCGCCGGGATCTTCGCCGCGGTGTTCCTGTCCCTCATGACGCTGCGCGGCATGCGCGGGGCAGGCTTCATCCGGTCCGTGATCTTCGTGCCCTACATCATCTCGCCCATCGCCGTCGGCGCGGCTCTTGGTTTCCTGCTGAACCCGCGCGGCGGCGTCAACACGCTGCTTGAAACCGTGGGCCTGGAGGGGCTCCAGCGGGCGTGGTTGGCGCCGGACATGATCTTCCAGATGATCGTCATCGGGCTGGTCTGGAGCGTCAGCGGCTTCTACATCGCGATCGTGGCCACCGGAACGGACCAGATCCCGCCCTACCTGTACGAGGAGGCGGAGCTGGCCGGGGCCTCCCGCTGGAAGCAGTTCTGGCTGATCACCGTCCCGCTGTCGTGGGAGTCGGTGAGCGTGGCCGCCACGCTGTGGATCATCTCCGGGATGAAGACCTTCGAGATCGTGATCGCTTTCGTCGGCTCCCAGAGCTCCCCGCCGCTGCAGGCCCGCACCGCGGCCGTGCAGCAGTACCTGGCAACCACCGGCGGTCCCGAGGGCATCCCGCAGCTCGGCCGCGCCGCCGCCGTCGGGATCGCCATCTTCGCCGTCACCACCGTGCTCGTCCTGCTGCTGCAGCGGCTGATGCGTCGGGAGAGGATCGAACTGTCATGACGGCCACCATCCCCGTTCAGGCCATCGGCGACGACGTCGCCCCCACGCCGAGGCGGCCGCGGCGCCGAACCGCGCGGACCGGCTCATTCACGATGCCTGGCCCCATCCGGATCCTGTTGTGGATCTGGGTGGTGTTCAACCTGTTCATGGCCATCTGGGTGGGGCTCAACTCGCTCAAGACGGACCGGGAGATCTTCGGCGCCCCCTTCGGGCTGCCCGCCTCCCCGCAGTGGCACAACTTCGTCACCGCCTGGTCCTACTCAGGCTTCGGCGGGGCCGCGCTGAACTCGGTGGTCATCGTCGCCGTGTCCGCGGTACTGACCATCGCGATCGCGGCGCCGGCGGCTTATGTGATCAGCCGGAGCGCGCGCCGACTCGCGGGCTGGGCCAAGACCTACGTGGCGCTGTGTGTGGCTCTCCCCGTGCAGACCATCCTCGTGCCGTTGTTCATCGCACGCACCGAGGTGCGCACCTTCGCCATCGAGTACCTGTTCGGCTGGTGGGACGACCGGATCACCCTGGTGTTCATCTACATCGCCACCTCGCTGCCGTTCAGCGTGTTCCTGCTGACCGCTGCGTTCGCGTCACTGCCGAAGTCCTTGAACGAGGCGGCCGAGATGGACGGCGCCGGCCCCATGGACACCTTCGTGCGGATCATGGTGCCGGTGGCGTGGCCGGCCATCAAGTCCGCGCTCGTGCTGAACGCGCTGAACATGTGGAACGAGACGCTGCTGGTGCTGGTGCTGATCCCCTCGCCGTCGGAGCAGACCCTGCCGGCAGCGCTGCTCAGGCTGTACGGGACCATGCAGTACAACTCCAACTGGGGCGGCCTGTTCGCAGGGATCGTCATCCTCATCTACCCGGTGCTGGTCCTGTACCTGTGGGTTGGACGCCGGATCATGGAGGGGCTCACCAGTGGTGCCACCAAGTAGCTCTGGACCCAACGGGCATGCTCCCTTGGTGTTGCTCGCCGTCGAACCCGAACTGGCTGAACAGATCTTCCGCCAGGAGGACCTGCAGGCCATGTCCCGCGTGGCGGACCTGGTCCCGGTGACTCGACCCGCTGCGCTGGCATCGTTGCCGGACCACCTCCTCTCCCGGGCGGTGGTGGTGGTCACGGGCTGGGGCACCCAGCAGTTGGACAGCGCCCTTGCCGAGCGGATGCCGAACCTGCGTGCTCTGGTCCACACTGGTGGCAGCGTCCGCAAGGTGGTCACCCCGGAGGTCCTCGCGCGCGGTCTGCTGGTCTCCACCCAGGCTGACACCAATGCCGAGCCAGTCGCCGACTACACCCACGCCATGGTGACCCTCAGCCTCAAGGGCGTGTTCCGCTCCGCTGAGGAGTACCGGCGCGAACGTGACCGGATCGACGTCTACTCCCGATACCGGGTTGCGGCATCCCACGTGCCGACGGTGGGGGTCATCGGTGCATCCCGAATCGGCCGGGAGGTGATCTCGCGCCTGCGCTCCGAGCGGGTCCGGATCCTGCTGTACGACCCGTACTGCCACGACGCGGAGCAGTTGGGTGCCACGGCCGTCGGGCTGCCGGAACTGTTCGCGAGCAGCGACGTCGTGACGCTGCATGCGCCCGGGGTCGAGGAGACGCGGGGCATGGTCACTGCCGAACTGCTGGCCCTGATGCCCAACGGCGCCACCCTGGTGAACACTGCTCGGGGCTCCGTGGTGGACGGCGCTGCGCTCGAGGCCGAGCTGGTCAGCGGGCGGATCCGCGCCATCCTCGACGTCACCGAGCCCCTCGTGCCCGATGCCGAGTCACCGCTCTGGAGTCTGCCCAACGTCCTCCTGACCCCACACATGGCCGGTGCCGTCGGTGCCGAACTGGTGGGGCTGGGGAAGGGCGCCACCGCTGAGGTGCTGCGCAACCTTGCCGGTGAACCGATGCATCATCTTGTGGACGTGGAACAGTACGCCCGCTCGGCCTGAAGGTGCGCGACGGTGGCCGGATGCAGCTTGGCTCGCCCAGGAATCTAATGGAACTTCTGGAGAAAACGGTCAACCTGGTGGAGTGATTCCCGCGGTCAGCCATGAGGCCAGGGTGCGGATGAGCGCTCGGTGACCCTCGGAGGCGTATGAACGCTCGTCGTGGCCGAGGGCGTCGACGGCGATCCGGGAGTTCCGGTACTCCCGCACCCAAGCGGCAGGTTCGGGCCCGCCGGCGCCGTCGAAGTGTGCGACGACGTGGCTGTGGCCGATGCGCTGGAGGCTGAGATAGCGCTCGTCCTCGACGTCGAAATCTGCCACGGGGGTGCCGTCAGGCAGTGCGGCTCCGGTGATGCGCGTGGTGTCCAGTGGCGGATGCCACGACTGGCCCGGCACCCACATCCCGCCGAGCGCGGCGGCCCAGTCCGGGTAGTCGCGCAGGGAGGCAAGCGCGCAGTGCATCGCCAGGACGCCGATGCCGCGTTCGAGAGCCTTCGAGAACCGTCGCGGCCCGGCTGCGTCGGCGGGCAGGCGCTCGGCGGAATCGCGCCACGGGTCTGCGGCATTGACCACCAGCAGGTCCACGCCATCGATGCGGGTCATGGCTTGGTCCACGTCGTCGTCGATCTCAACCTCGAAGCCAGTGTCGCGCAGGATCTCAGCGAGCAGCGGTGAGGTCCTGGGGAAAGGGTGCCATGGGTCCGCATAGCGTCCTGATCCGCTGGCGATGAGCGCTCGCATGGGTGCCTTCCGGTTGGACGTCGGGTGTGTGGCAGTCTAGTCATGACAAGGAGGTTCGATGCGGACAAGGCAGTTGCGCACGGGGCTGACGCTCACGGAGTTGGGGCTGGGTGCCTCACAGATGGGCAACCTGGGCAGGGAGGTCACCGACGACGATGCGGCGCAGGTGTTCCAAACTGCCTGGGACGGCGGGATCCGCTACTTCGACACCGCTCCCCACTACGGGCTGGGACTTTCGGAGCGGCGGCTGGGTCGGCTGCTCGCCGGGGTGCCGCGCGAGGAGTTCGTGCTGTCCAGCAAGGTGGGCCGCCTGCTGGAACCCAACCCGGACCCGAAGGGCAGCGACACCGAGGGATTCGCCGTCCCGGATATGCTGCGCCGCCGCTGGGACTTCAGCCGCGACGGGGTGCTGCGCTCCATCGAGGCGAGCCTCGACCGGCTCGGCGTGGACCGGCTGGACGTGGTCTACCTGCATGATCCCGATGACCACTGGGAACAGGCCTCCGGATCTGGTGTTCCAGCGTTGGTCGAACTCCGGGAACAGGGCGTGATCAACGCCGTCGGCGTGGGGATGAACGACTCGACGATGCTGGCCGAGTTCGTCCGGCGCACTGACGTCGACCTGGTGATGTGCGCCAACCGGTACACCCTGCTGGAGCAGCCGGCAGCGGACGACCTGCTGCCACTGGCCCTGGCCAAGGGTGTGGGTGTCGTCATCGCTGGCGTGTTCAACTCCGGGCTGCTGGCCAGGCCGCGCCCGCCCGTCGACGCCCAGTACGACTACCGGCCAGCGCCGCCAGAGCTGTTGGCGCGAGCCAACCAGTTGGCCGACGTTTGTGAAGCCCATGGTGTGAACCTGCCGACGGCTGCGCTCAACTTTCCGCTCCGGCACCCGGCTGTGGTGAGCGTGATGATCGGGGTTCGCAGCGCTGCCCAGGCGACGGCCGCTCTGGATGGCCACGCCACCGAAGTGCCGGAAGATCTCTGGCGCGAACTGTCGGCCCAAGGGTTCATCGCACTGGAGGACACGTGACCATCGTCGACGCCCACCTGCACGTCTGGGACACGCGGCTGTTGCGTTATCCCTGGCTGGATGACGAGCCCAGGTTGGGTTCGCCCTACCTGCCGGGAGATGTCGAGGCCGGCGTGGTGGACAAGCAGGTCTTCGTGCAGGCCGACTGCGCTGACGGACTCGTGGAGGCTCGCTGGGTGCAGTCACTCGCGCCCGACTGGCCCGGGCTGCACGGCATCGTCGCCCATGCGCCAGTGGAGTCCGGCCAACTGGGTGCGGTTCTCGATCAGCTCGAGGAACTGCCCCTGCTGGTGGGGGTGCGGCGGCTGCTGCAGGACGAGCCGTTGGAGTTCCTGGAGTCGGCCGAGCTCGTGGCCGGGCTGCGAGTGTTGGCCGGGCGTGGGATGCCGTTTGACGCCTGCATCCGCCACCACCAGATGGCTGCCCTGGTCCGGATCGCAAGAGCGGTGCCGGAACTGCTCATCGTGCTCGACCACCTCGGCAAACCACCTGTGGCCGCTGGTTACGGCAGTCCCGCCAGTGAGGAGTGGGTCAGGAACCTGCAGGCGCTGGCGGCGCTGCCCAACGTGTACGCCAAGTTGTCCGGGCTGGCGCCCGAAGCAGATCCGGGCCGTGCCCTTGCTGGGCAGGTGGTGCCGTTCCTTGACGTCGTCCTGGAGACCTTCGGGCCCGAGCGGCTGCTGGTAGGCAGTGACTTCCCCGTCTCGGCGGACACCACTCATGGTCTGGGTTACCGGCAGTGGTTCGACCTGGTCTCGGCCAAACTGGCCGACGGTGAGCGTGAGCAGGTGATGGGCGCGACGGCGTTGGCGGTGTACCGACTCCGCGGTTGAGCCGTGGCTGCGCACTGGGTCCCACTGGGCAGCGAGCTCGGCCATCTCGGCCGGCAGCGGGGTCTTGTTGTCGCCGTACTGTCAGACCTCGATGACAGTGTGGGTTCATGCATTCCACAGCGCAGCTCCGGCACCAGGGACAACAGTTCCCGGCCACGCTGTGGACCACAGAACGACAGGCCCACCTGCGCGACAAGCCCGACCAGCTCTGCGAACTCCGCGAGCTGCTCGGTCAGGTCAAGTCCCAGATCGAAGGCCTCGAACTGGACATCCTCACCGACGCCAACTCCACCACCAACCCAGACCGCATCGCCGACACCCACATCTACTCACCAGCAGCCAAGCCGCACCAGCAGCGGCACTCACGCCATCCCTGACTTCCTACCAGCACGACGGCGGTGACCTGCCCACCGCGGATGCCCGCCTCGCTGATGCTCTGGTGCTGTTGTCCCACACCGCCGCGAACACCGGGCAGCTTCCCGCCCAGGGCGGCGATCGGCCCACGTGATCGTCACGGTCGACCACGAAACCCTGGTCAACGGACTCGGTCAGGCGACGCTGCCCGACGACACCCGCTCTCGGCAGGTGATGCCCGTCGGCTGGCGTGTGATGCAGGCATCATCCCGGCCGTGCTGGGTGGCGAGTCCGAGCCGTTGGACATCGGTCGTGAGCAGCGGTTCTTCACCAAATCCCAGCGCACCGCCCTGACCATTCGTGACGGTGGCTGTGTCTTTCCCGGCTGCAACACCACTCCACCGCCTGCCACGTGCACCTCAGGGGAACTGGGAAGGTGACGCAGCGGTCAGCTGTCTTCCGGCTCGGCGATACCGTGCAGCCGGGCGTGAAGGCTCCGGACCTCCGCGCTCAGGTCAGCGTCCGGACCCGCCACCAGCGCGCCGGGAGCGACCGACGTCACGGGCAATGGCGCGACAGGCCCCGCAGGGATCTTCCACTCCCGGTGCCACTCAGCTAGCTGCTCACTGCTTGACGCGTAGACGATTCGTCCCAGACCAACCCAGGCGTGGGCCGCTGCGCACATCGGGCAGTGCTCACCAGACGTGTACACCGTCGCCTCGGCCCGTTCCTTCGGGGACAGGTTGGCGGCCGCCCAGCGCGCTATCGCGAACTCGGGATGCTGCGTGTGGTCCCCGCCGGCGACCCGGTTGCGGTCAGCGAATCGCTCCTGCCCGTCTCTGTCCACCAGAACCGAACCGAACGGCTCATCGCCGGCCTCGAGGGCTTCGCGTGCCAGCTCAATGCATCGACGCAGGTGGTCGCGATCCACTGCTTTGAGGGTTGAGGGATGTGCCATGGGAACGCTCCAATCTGTCGAGGGCGAGGAAGGCGGGTCGCTCCTGTTCGTTGGACTCCATCATGGAGCGGTTCCCGCAGAAAGGCCACGGCCCCGGTCAAGCAGTGACCGGGGCCGTGTCTCTTGAAGGGGAAATGGGACGTCTCAGGGGCGGGCGGGGATGCCCTTGTCGGTGCGGAAGTTGCGCCAGACGTTCTCGAAGAAGTCGTCGTCGCTGGGGATGGGGCGGACGTCGCGCCAGCTGAAGGTCGGTTCGCCGGCGCCGTCCCAGTCCACCTCCTGCGTGACGCCGTCGAGCGCGCCGGCGTCGAGGACGAAGCGGAACTCCTCGGGTAGGCCGAGGTCCTGGTCCGGCCAGGGCAGGTCGCCGTCCGGATCGGTGTAGAGCACCGACCCGCGGGAGTTGCCGCCGTGGTCCAGGTAGTCCTTCATCGCGTGCAGGTAGACGTACTGGCTGGTCAGGATGTCGTGGATCTGGAACAGTCGGTTGACGCTGCGACGCGAGGAGTCGTCGACGACGATGGTCTCGGCGTAGGACTCCAGCCAGTTGGTGACCTGGTCCAGGGCCTCCAGCACGGACGCGCGCGAGCGGACCAGGCCGGCGTTGCGGCTCATCAGTTCGGTGACCTCGGTGATCAGGGCGCCGGTGTTGTCCTCGGCGCCGCCGTTGAACCTGGCGACGGCGTCGGCCAGCAGGCCGGAGGCCCGTTCGAGGAGGCGTCCGGCGACGGCGTCGAAACCGTCGGCGGAGGGAGCCTCGGCGCGGTGTGCGGCGATGTACTGCGCCGCCCGGGTGGAACCCACCTGCCCGGAGTTCAGGGCCGCCCCGCCGGGACGGTAGACGCCGTGGGCGCCGGCTGCCTCGCCCACCGGGAACAGGCCGTCGATGACCGAGGAGTGCCACCAGTCGTCGACGGCGATGCCGCCGTTGTTGTGCTGGGCGCACACTGCGATCTCAAGCATGTCCTTGGTCAGGTCCACGCCCGGGTTGCGGCCCAGGTAGAACTGGTAGGACGGCTCGTTCATGTGCCGCAGCCGCTCGATGGGCGTGGTGCCCGCCAGGTCCGCGACGCCCGCGCGCTCCAGGTACTCGCGGGCCTGGTCGTCGAGGGCCGCGGGGTCCAGGGCCCCGGCGGGGTTGCTGCGGAAGTCCAGGAAGACCCGGCGGCCGCGCATCACGGTCTCGCGGTACACGAGGAGGTCGACCAGGCTGGAGCCGTCCCGGGCCTTGCGGATGTCGAAGGGCCACTGGTAGCCCTTCAGGAACACGAGGCTGGCCAGCTGGTTGGGGTCGGTGACGACGTCGGAGAGGAACTCGCGCTCGTCGTTGCCATCGGCGTCGGTGGAGACGAACCGCGGCACCACTTGCATGTAGGTGCCGGACACGTTCCAGCGGGGCTTGATGGAAGCCAGGCCGAACTGCCACTCGGTCAGGTTGTGGCCGCGGGCGCCGTTGCGCAGCGCGGCACCGGCGGCGCCCCACTGCCCGTGCGGGAACACGGAGTCGGAGTACATGCCGGCGGGGCCGCCTGTGGCCATGACGACGTTGGTGGCGCGCACCACCAGGAACCGTGAGGTCTCCTTGGCGAGCTGCTCCTTCAGGGTGCCGGTGGGCTCGGGCGCGGGCTCCTCACCCACGTTGGTCTCGACCACCTCCTCCTCGGCGGCCGGGTTCCGCACGGCTCCGACGTCGGTGCGCAGGAACAGTGCGCCGCGGACCTCGCCGTCGGCCACGAGCACGTCCACGAGGCGGCAGTTGCCCAGTACCGGGATGCCCAGCTGGCGGACCTTGGCCTCCAGCGACTCCACCATCGACTTGCTGGTGAACGGGCCGACGGAGGTGGCGCGCTGGCGGGGGTCGTGGTCGGTCTTGTAGCCGACGAACTCACCGGAGTGGTTGGCCGGGAACGGGACCCCGGCCTCCACCAGGTGGTAGAAGGAGCGGGCGCTCAGGGCGGCCTCGGCCAGGGCGTTGTCCCCGTCCATGGAGCCGCCGCTGAACAGGGTCTCGGCCATGGAACGCACCGAGTCCTGCTCGCTGCCGGACAGCGTCAGCTTGTAGTAGGTCTGCTTGTCGGAGCCGGCGTTGCGGGAGGCGCCGGCGCGGATCTTGTCCGCGGCCATCACGACGTCGGGGGCGCCGAAGCCGGCCAGCCGCACCGCCGCGTTGTAGCCGGCAGAGCCGGTGCCGATCACGAGGCTGGTGGTGGTGACGACGGGAACCTGCTCGTCGCCGAGGCTGATGTGGTCCAGGTGGGTCATGGCAGAGTCCTCAGAGTCGGGGGAGGTGCATGCCGCCGTCGACGTTGATCACGTCGCCGGTGCTGTAGGGCATGGCGCCGGAGGCCAGTGCCGCGACGGCGCCCCCGACGTCGGACGGCTTGCCCCAGCGCGGCATGGGGGAGATGCCCTGCTCGAACAGTGCGTTGTACTTGTCCTGCACGCCGGCGGTCATGTCCGTGGCGACGATGCCGGGACGCACCTCGTAGGCGAGGATCCCCTCGGGTGCCAGGCGCGCCGCCCACAGGCGGGTGGCCATGGACACGCCGGCCTTGGAGATGCAGTACTCGCCGCGGTTGACCGAGACGGTGGTGGCGGAGATGGACGAGACGTTCACGATGATGCCGCGCGGCGCGTCCTCGAGCTGCTCCTGGGTGAGCATCTGGTTGGCGACGGCCTGGGTGAGGAAGTAGGGGCCGCGAAGGTTGATGCCCATCACGCGGTCGTAGCTCTCGGGGGTGGCCTCGAGGATGTCGAGCCGCTCGGTGGGGCCGACGCCGGCGTTGTTGACCAGCACGTCGATGCGGCCGAAGCGCGCCACGATGTCGGCGACGAGCGCGGCGTGGGAGTCGACGTCGTCGACGGTGCCGCGGAAGTAGGCGGCCTGCTCGGGCCCGCCGAGGGACTCGATCAGCCCCTCGGGCTCCTCACGGGTGGCGACGACGGCGACGCGGACACCCTGGGCGACGAGGGACTGGGAGATGCCGAGGCCGATGCCCCGACTGCCTCCGGTGACGATGGCTACACGGTTCATGCCCCCATTCTGACCGCCTCCCCAGCTTTTGGCAAGCGCTTTCCCGACGGTGCTGGTGGGGGTCGGGGGAAATCGACGGTATTCCCCTTGCGAATCCACGCGGCGCGTGTCAAGATGTTGGAAAGCGTTTACCCTGAGTCGGGTACGAGACCGAAGGAATCCAAGTGACGACCACCAACACCAACTCTTCCGGAGTCCGCGAGATCGGCATCATCATGAATGGTGTCTCGGGTCGGATGGGCTACCGCCAGCACCTGGTGCGCTCCATCCTCGCCATCCGCGACGAGGGTGGCATCGAACTCTCCGACGGCTCGAAGGTCACAGTCCGGCCGCTGCTGGTGGGCCGCACCGAGTCCAAGCTCACCGAGATCGCGCAGCGCCACGGCATCGAGGACTGGACCACGGACCTCGACGCCGCGCTCGCGGACCCCCGCTGGGAGATCTACGCCGACTTCCTCGTCACCAAGGCTCGCTCGGCCGCCCTGCGCAAGGCCATCGCCGCCGGCAAGACCATCTACACCGAGAAGCCCACCGCCGAGTCCGTGGAGGAGGCCCTCGAACTGGCGCGCCTCGCCGCCGCCGCGGGCGTGAAGACCGGTGTGGTGCACGACAAGCTCTACCTCCCCGGCCTGCAGAAGCTGAAGCGCCTCGTGGACTCCGGCTTCTTCGGCCGCATCCTGTCCGTGCGCGGCGAGTTCGGCTACTGGGTCTTCGAGGGCGACTGGCAGCCCGCGCAGCGCCCCAGCTGGAACTACCGCGTCGAGGACGGCGGCGGCATCATCGTCGACATGTTCCCGCACTGGAACTACGTGCTGGAGAACCTCTTCGGTGAGGTCAAGAGCGTCTACACCCAGGCCTCCATCCACATCCCGGACCGCTGGGACGAGCAGGGCGAGCACTACGACACCACCGCCGAGGACGCCGCCTACGGCATCTTCGAGCTCGACGGCGGCGTGGTCGCCCAGATCAACTCCAGCTGGACCGTGCGCGTGAACCGCGACGAGCTGGTGGAGTTCCAAGTCGACGGCACCCACGGCTCCGCCGTCGTCGGCCTGTTCGGCGCCAAGATCCAGCACCGCAACGCCACCCCGAAGCCCGTGTGGAACCCGGACCTGGCCGACGAGCACGACTACGACGCCGATTGGGCCGAGGTCCCCACCAACGAGGTCTTCGCCAACGGCTTCCGGCAGCAGTGGGAGGAGTTCCTGGACTCCTACGTCCAGGGCACGGACTACCCGTTCGACCTGCTCGCCGGTGCGCGCGGCGTCCAGCTCGCCGCCGCCGGCCTGCAGTCCGCCGGCGAGGGTCGCAAGGTGGAACTGCCGAAGCTGAGCCTGGAGGGCTGACGTGAGCGACGTCGACCCGCGCCTGTCCATCAACCAGGCCACCATCAAGCACGCCGATCTCGCCACCGCCCTCCGCGTCACCGCGGAGGCCGGGGTGGGGGCCATCGGCCTGTGGCGCGAGCCCGTCGCCGAGGTGGGTCTGGCGGAGGCCGCCCGCATGCTGAATGACTCCGGCCTGCGGTTCTCCTCCCACTGCCGCGGCGGGTTCTTCACCCTCCCCGAGGGGCCGGAGCGCCGCGCCTCCATCGACAACAACCGCGCCGCCATCGAGGAGACCGCCACCCTGGCCGCCGCAGGCGCCCCCGGCTCCACGCCGGTGCTGGTGCTGGTCTCCGGCGGGCTGCCGGAGGGCTCCCGTGACCTGATCGGGGCCCGCGAGCGCGTCCGCGACGCCATCGGTGAACTCGCCCCGGAGGCCAAGGCCGCCGGCGTCGAACTCGCCATCGAGCCGCTGCACCCCATGTACGCGTCGGACCGCTGCGTCGTCTCGACGCTGGGCCAGGCCCTGGATATCGCGGCGGACTTCGAGCCCGGCGTCGTCGGTGCCGCCGTGGACACCTTCCACATCTGGTGGGACCCCGACGTCGTCGCCCAGGTGGAGCGCGCGGGCCGCGAGCGCCGCATCTCCACCTACCAGGTGTGCGACTGGGCCACACCGCTGCCGGCCGATGTCCTCCTCGGGCGCCACTACCCGGGAGACGGCGTGATCGACTTCGGTCCCATCACCCGCGCCGTCGTCGCCTCCGGCTACGACCGCGACATCGAGGTGGAGATCTTCAACGAGCAGATCTGGGCCACCGACCCGCTCGAGGCCGTCCGACGCACCGCCGCCGGTTTCGCCTCTGCGGTCTCACCCCACCTCACCGCCTAGAATCCCTTGCCATGGCGAAGACCCGAAGCACCAACGGCCGCACCCCCACGCCGACCCTGAACGACGTGGCGGAGCGGGCCGGGGTGTCCCTGGCCACGGCCTCGCGTGCGCTGAACGGTTCCAGCCGCAAGGTGGCCGACTCCTACCGGCAGCGCGTCGAGGCCGCTGCCGCGGAGCTCGGCTACACCGCGAACCTCTCGGCGCAGGCGACGGCGCGCGGCACTTCGGCGATCATCGGCCTGTTGGTGGCCGACATCGCCGACCCGTACTTCGGGGAACTGGCCTCCGGCGTCGCCCGCGGCGCCGACGAGGCCGGGCTGATCGTCAACATCGCCGTCACCGAGCGGGACTCGGACCGTGAGGTGCGGCTGGTCCGAGCCCTGCGCGGGCAGCGCCCCAAGGGCCTGATCCTCGCCGCGTCCCGCATGACGCCCGGGATCGAGCCCGAGCTCCGCCGTGAGCTCGAGCTGGTCTCGGCCGTCGGCGGCCGCGCCGTCGCCATGGGCGTCGAGGACGAGGACGTCCGTGGTGTGATCATCGACAACCGCGGCGGTGCCGAGGCACTCGCCCGGGCGCTCGTCGAGCGCGGCTACCGGCGTGCCGTCGTGCTCGCCGCAGCCGAGGGCATGGTCACCTCCGACTCCAGGCTCGAGGGCTTCCGCACCGGCTTCACCGCCGCCGGCGGCGAGGAGCCCAAGATCTACCGCGGCGCGTTCAGCCGCGAGGGCGGCATCGAGATGATGCACCGCGCCCTGGCCGACGGCATCGAGCCGGGCACCGTCGTGTTCGGGATCAGCGACGTCATGGCCATCGGCGCCATGAACGCCATCCGCGACGCCGGGCGCGGGGTGGGCGAGGACATCGCCCTCGCCGGCTTCGACGACATCCCCACCGGCCGCGACGTCACCCCGCCGCTGACCACCGTGCGCATCCCCCTCGAGGAGGCGGGATACCAGGCGTTCCGCGCCGCCGTCGATGAGGACTGGGACCGCCGCGACGGCGAACTCCAACTCGACGTCCTCCTGCGTGCCAGCACCCCCTGACCCCACTCAGTTTCTCTGAGGTGCGACTACCCCCAGTTGCCCTGAGGCGCGGGCGCCAGCGAGCCTCGAAGGGCATCTGACCAGCCCTTCGAGGCTCAGGCCAGGAACCTGGCGGCAGCTGCGAGGGCCTCGTCCAGAGGGACTGCCGTCGGCTCCCAGAACCGCTCCCACTCGAGGGAGATCGGTCCGGCGTAGCCCAGCGCGTCGAGTTGCTCCAGGAAGCTGCCGCCAGGAATGACGCCCTCTCCCTGCGGGGTGGGGAACGGGGCTGCCGCCGAGGGGACGTCCTTGATCTGCACGTAGCCGCGCCCCTGGGTGATGTGGCGGCCCAGGTGCACGGCTGTGGCGGAGAGCTCCTCGCCCACGCGCCAAGGATGGAGCACGTCCCAGATGGCGCCGACGGGGTGGCCCGGGGCGACGGTGTCCAGCCGGGTCAGGATGCGGGCCAGGTCCTCGCCGCGAGCGTGCGAGTCGTGGGTCTCCAGCAGCGGGGAGACCCCGAGCCGGGAGGCCTCGTCGATGACGGCGAGCAACCGTCGCACGCCGCGCTCGTCGGCGACGTCGGTGGGCTCGGCCAGCGTTGGTGCCTCGTCGAAGGGGGCCCGGTCGGCCAGCGGGGCGCCGGGGAAGACGCGCACGAACGGTGCTCCCAGGTCGGCTGCCAGCTGCAGTTCGGCGGAGAGTGCGGCGAGGGCCGGCTGGTCCTCGCCTTCGGCCATCAGCCGGACGCCACTGGCGACGCTCAGCACCTCGATACCGGCGTCGGTGAAGCGCCGGCGGACCGCGGCCCGCTCGGCAGCGCTCGAAGCCGTGCTCACGAAGGCTCCCTCGGCGGAGCGGATCTCGACGGCGCGCACGCCGTGGCGCTGCATGGTGGCGACGGTGGCGGGCAGGTCCTCGTCCATCACCCCCAGTGTTGAGGCGGCGAACAGTCTGCGACTGGGCTGGGTCATGCGTCTCTCCTGGGCTCGCGGAACCGGGTTCACCGGCCACGATACAGGAAAGCGTTTACCATCGGCTGTGGAGGGATTCCGGCCATGGTTGCAGTGCGCCGTGCGAGCGCAACTTGTAAACGGTTACAGGTTGGGTGAGACTGGACCTGATCCCGTGTGCCGTTCCCAGGAGTAGATCGTGTCCCAGACCCGTTCCGTCAGCATCCCGCCGGTGTCCGCACCCCGGCCGGTCCCCGCCTCCCTCGGAGGCGGGAACGTGAGTGTGAACTCGCGCTTCGTGGCCGTCGATGGCGAGCCGGTGTTCCCCGTCTCGGGTGAGGTCCACTACTCCCGGATCCCGCGCGAGCTCTGGGACGACGTGCTGCGCCGCGCCCGCGCCGGCGGCCTCACCCACGTGGCCACCTACGCCTTCTGGAACCACCACGCGGACGCCGAGGGCAACCTGTCCTTCGATGGTGACCTGGACGTGCGCCACTTCCTGGAGCTCGCCGCCGGTCACGGGCTGGGGCTGCTGTTGCGACTCGGTCCCTACGTGCACTCGGAGTCCCGCCACGGCGGCCTCCCGGACCGGATCGCCGACGCCGGTTGGGAGGTCCGCACCAACGATCCGGGCTACCTGGCCGAGGTCTCCAAGTGGTACGCCGCCCTGTTCGAGCAGGTGCAGGGTCTGGACCTGTTCGGGGTGCAGGTGGACAACGAGCTCTACGACCAGCCCGACCACCTCGTCGAGCTCCGCCGGATTGCCGAGCGCGTCGGGTTCTCCGCGCCGCTGTGGACGGCCACCGCGTGGGGCGCGGCGCAGTTGCCCGACGACGTCTTCGCCCTCTACGGCGGCTACACCGACTCGTTCTGGATCGAGTCCACGGACCTGCGTGACGACCGCAGCCTCACCAACTTCTACATCAGCCGCACCCGCGACGACGACGGCATCGGCGCCGACCACCGCAAGCTCCGCGATGCCGAGATCCTGGCCGAGAAGCCCGTCCCCGTCCCGGCCCACGGTGCCGACGACCCCTTCGACGACCACCCCTTCGCCACCTGCGAACTGGGTGGCGGCATGGTCTCGCCCTACCACCGTCGCCCCGTGGTGACCGGCCGCGACGTGGAGGCCCTCGGCCTGACCAAGCTCGCCTCCGGCAGCATCTGGCAGGGCTACTACATGTACGCCGATGGCCGGAACCCGCGCCGCGGCCTGCAGGAGTGCCACGCCGTCGGCGAGCCGAACGACTTCATGGAACTCGGCTACGACTTCGGCGCCTCCCTCACCCTCGACGGCGTCCCGCGCGAGACCTGGTTCCGGCTGCGTCGCCAGCACCTGTTCCTCGAGCGCTGGGGCAGCGGCCTGGCCACCATGCCGGCCGTGTTCCCCGAGGACCAGCCCAAGCCCCACGACCTCACCTCGCTGCGCTGGAGCGTCCGCTCCGACGGCGAGCGCGGCTTCCTGTTCGTGGTCAACCACCAGCCCTCCGACCTGCTGCCCGCCCACGAGGCGGTCAGCTTCGAGGTTGCCCTCGGCGAGGACAAGGTGACCTTCCCTGCGTTCGACGTCCCCGCCGGGTCCGCCTTCGTGCTCCCGTTCGGGCTCGAGGTGGGCGGGGTACGGCTCGAGTGGGCCACCGCCCAGCCCGTCACCGAGCTGACGTGGCAGGGCCTGCCGCTGCTGGTGCTGGCCGCCGTGGACGGGATCGAGGCCCGCTTCGGCACCTCCGCCGAGGTCGCTGAGCTCGACGTCGACGGCCCCGGTGACTGGTGGAGTCTGGCCGTGGACGGCCGGACCCGCGCCAACGTCGTCGTCCTCTCCGATGCGGAGAGCCTGCGGCTTGGGGTGGCCGGTGAGCGCGTCGTGCTGGGGGACGCCATCGTCGCGGGTGACCGCGTGGAGGCGTTCGAGCCCGACTCCACCGAGGTGGACCACCTGGGCGAGGGCGGCACCGGGTTCGGCCCGGCCACCTACACGCTGCAGCTGACCGACGATGGCTGGCGCCCCGTGCTGTCCGCCCCCGCCGGCGTGGTGACGCAGGTGCCTTGGAGCGTTCGGTCCGAGGCCGGCGCCCCTCCTGCCACCGTCGTCGCCCCGAACGGTCGTGCGTCCGTGCCCACCGACTGGTCCGCCGCGGCCCACTTCACCGTGACCGCACCCGCCGACGGCACGCTAGTGCTCGAGTGGCAGGGCGACGTGGCACGCGCCTGGGACGGGGACCGCCTCGTCAGCGACGCTGTCTTCAACGGTCGCGAGTGGCGCATCACCGCCGCCGAGCGCGTCGGCGCCGCCGACCTGCGGATCGAGATCCTGCCCCTGGCCGACGACGCCCCCGTGCTGGTCTGCGCCGGGCGCCCCTCCGGTTGCGGCATCACCGCCGCCCGCGTGGAGACCCCCGGCTCGGTTGCCCTGGCCTGACGGTCGGGCGCTCGCCGGGCCGCCTGCAGGGCCGGCCGTGACCAGCGTCCGCACGCAACCGATTTCGGCGCTCTGTAGAGCCTGACGTCGGCGTGTCGCGGAGCCTGGTCACGCCCGGGTATGCGGCTACTCGACCTCGTGACCGAGGTCGGGGCGGGCGACGAAGCGGGCGGTGGTGTCGGTGGCCTGTTCGAGTTCCACGATGACGACGGTGTTGGTGCCGGCGCGGGTGGCGGGGCCGGGGACGTAGAGGGTGCGCTGGGGGCCGCGGCGCCAGTAACGGCCGAGGAAGAGCCCGTTGACCCAGGCGTAACCCTTGCCCCAGCCGCGGGTGTCGAGGAACAGGTCGGCGGCGTTGTCGAGTTCGAAGGTGCCGCGCAACCCCACCGGCCCGATGGCGCGACCGCCGCGGATGATCCCGTCGGTGGCCTGAGCCCCGCCGACGGCGTCGCCGAGTGCGGGGACGTCGAACGTGCGCACCCGCCACGGTCCGGGGAGTGGTTCGCCATCGAGGGCGGGGGAGCCTATGATGCCCTTGGCCTCGCCGATCAGCGTGTTGTAGTTCACCCTGCCGAGTTCCTCGGTGAGCAGGACGAGGTCCCGGCCGGTGGGCAGGGCGACGGTGTTGTCGCGGACGCCGCGCTGCAGGATCCCGATCTGGACGCCGTCACGGACCACCCAGGTGTAGTCGCGGACTTCGGCCTCGAGCACGCTGGTCACCACGGCAGGGGCGACGGTGGAGTACTCGGCCAGCACCACGTCGGGGCCCAACTCGTCCAGCGTCGGGGGCGTGGTGAACTCGCCGCGGTCGACGGCGACGAGTTCCAGCGGCGCGGCCACAGCCTCCAACTGCACCGAGAAGGTGGGGGCGTCGACGGGTTCGGGTAGCGGCTCGTCGGGGACGGGGGCGTGCTTGGCGATGACCTCTCGGAAGGCGTGGAACTTCGGCGTGAGGTCGCCGGACTCACTGATGGGGGAGTCGTAGTCGTAGCTGGTGACCATGGGCAGGTAGCGGCCCTGCTCGGCAGCGCCGGCGGTGAGGCCGAAGTTGGTGCCGCCGTGGACCACGTAGATGTTGACCGACGCCCCGGCGGCGAGGAGTTCGTTGAGGTCCCGGGCGGAATCCTCGGCGGGGGTGGTGTGGTGCTTCTCGCCCCAGTGGTCGAACCAGCCGCACCAGAACTCCATGCACATCAGCGGCCCGGTGGGCTGGTGCTCGCGCAGCGTCGCGAGCCGCTCGCTGATGCGGGACCCGAAGGAGCCGGTCTTGTGCAGCCCCTCGTGGGCGCCTGCCTCCAGCATGTGGGCGATGGGCTGGTCCACCTGCGTCAGCGGCACCGTGATCCCGGCGGCGCGCGTGATCCGGATCAGCTCGGCCAGGTAGGCCTTGTCGGATCCGTAGGCGCCGTACTCGTTCTCGATCTGGACCAGCACGACGCTGCCGCCGCGGTCGATCTGGCGCGGCGCGATGATCTGGTTCACCCGCTCCAGGTAGGCGGTGACCGCCTCGAGGTAGCGGGGGTCCGAGGAACGCAGCCGCATGTCCGCGTCGGCGGTCAGCCACGTCGGCAGCCCACCGTTGTGCCACTCCGCGCACACGTACGGGCCCGGCCGCACGATGGCGTGCATGCCCTCCTCGGCGACGATGTCCAGGAACCGGCCGAGGTCCAGGCCGCCGGAGGCGTCCCACCGGCCACGTACCGGCTCATGCGCGTTCCACGCCACATAGGTCTCAATGGTGTTGAGCCCCATCAGTCGGGCCTTCCGGATCCGGTCCCGCCACAGTTCGGGGTGGACCCGGGGGTAGTGGATCGCGCCCGAGATGATCCGGTGCGGTTCGCCGTCGAGGAGGAAGTCGGAGGAGCCGATCTGGAAGCGGGAGGTGCCGTCGTTGGACATGCGTCGAGCCTAGCGAGGAAGCGTTTTCCGGACCAGCTTCGACGGAGGGTTCGCGGACCCGGTCAGCGTCAGAGCAGACTGGTCCCATGATCCTCGAGACTGCCCGGCTGCAACTGCGCGAGATGACCGAGCAGGATCTCCCCGCGCTGGGCGCGATCCTGCAGGACGCCGAGACGATGACCGCCTACGAGGGTGCCTTCGACGACGCGATATGCAGGACCTGGACCTGCGAAACGCCCGCCGGTTCGTGTCCGTGGTGCCCCAGGAGTCGGTGCTGTTCGAGGGCAGCATCCGAGACAACGTCGCCTACGGCCAGGAGGACATCCCCGACGCCCGCATCGAGCAGGCGCTGCGCGACGCCAACGCCTGGGAGTTCGTGCGCCAGCAGCCGCAGGGCTGGGACACCCCGGTGGGGGAGCGCGGCGCCCGGCTCTCGGGAGGGCAGCGGCAGCGGCTGGCCATCGCCCGCGCCCTGGTGCGCGACCCCCGCATCCTGCTGCTCGACGAGTCCACCTCCGCCCTCGACCCGTCCTCGGAGCAGCTGGTCAAGGAGGCTCTCGAGCGCCTGATGCAGGGCCGGACCACCTTCGTCGTGGCGCACCGGCTGTCCACCATCCGGCAGGCAGACCGCATCGTCGTGCTCGAGCACGGCCGCATCGTGGAACAGGGCACCCACGACGACCTCCTGGCCGCAGGTGGCCGCTACGCCACGCTGACCAGGGTCCAGAACTCCGCCTAGGCCGTGTGGAACAAGTCGTGTGGTGGGCGTTGGGCCTCGGCGAAAGCCCTGCGTGCGGCATCGCGGGCTTGGCCGCCGTGACGGTTGTTCTGCCATCATGGCTGCGTGATGGAGACCTCGCCGATGAATCGCAGTGATCGCGCAGCTGTCGCTCTTGTGACGGGTGCGGGGCGGGGAATCGGAGCGGCGATCGCGCGGGCGCTGTCCGATCTCGATTATGTGGTTGTCGTTACAGACGCGGTTGAGCGTCGTGCAGAGTCCGTGGCATCTTCCCTCGGCGCTGACTCTGCGGTTCTCGACGTCACCGACGAACGCCAGTGGAAGGCCGTCGTTGCTGCGACCGAGAGACGTCACGGCGGCGTGGACGTCCTCGTGAACAACGCCGGAGTCGGGTTCGCCGCGGCACTGGATCGCACGTCACGTGAGAAGTGGGACGGTGTGCTGGCCACGAACCTCACGGGTCCGTTTCTCGGGTGCAAGACGGTCGCTCCTGTCATGAAGCGCGGTGGCGGTGGGGTGATCGTCAACGTGTCATCCATCGACGCCATTCGCGGACGAGAGGGTCTGCACGCCTATGCGGCATCCAAAGCGGGCTTGCGCGGTCTGGGTCAGTCGCTCGCGGTTGAGTTGGCAGCAGACGGCATCCGCGTCAACACGGTTCTGCCAGGGCTCGTGCCGACGTCGATGACGTCGCGTGTGGATCCCGGTTCCTTCGACATCCCGCTTGGTCGTGCGGCGCAATCGGACGAGATCGCGCAGGTCGTCGCGTTCCTCGCGTCGACGGGCGCGAGCTACGTCGCCGGCGCAGAAGTTGTCGTCGATGGGGCTCTGACAGCGCGGATCGCCAGACGCGACGGCTGACGCAGAGGGTTGCGCGCCGCCACTTCCGAGGCAATGACATTCGACACTACAGAGCGGTCTTGATCCAGATCAGCGTGGCGGCGAGGTTGACGGCGGCGCGGTAGTTGCGGGCGAGCTTGTCGGAGCGCATCGCGATTCCGCGCCACTGCTTGAGCTTGTTGAAGCAGCGTTCGACGACGTTGCGGCCCCTGTATCGCTCCTGTTGCTGGTCGCCGAAGTCGATCGGACGGCCAGGCTTCTTACAGCGGTGCGCGATCTGATCCTCACGTTCCGGGATGGTCGCCGCGATTCGTCGGTCGCGCAGCCAGGCGCGGTTCGACTTCGATGGGTAGCCCTTGTCGGCAAGGACCCGGTCGGGTCGGGTCCGTGGCCTGCCCTTGCCGGCGCGGGGCACGCGAATGTCCTCGAGCACGGCAGTCATCATCGTGGTGTCGTTGATGTTCCCGCCGGTGATCATCATGCCCAGTGGTCTGCCGCGGCCGTCGCAGACCAGGTGCAGCTTGGTCGTCAGCCCACCCCGGGAGCGGCCGATCCCGTGATCAGGCGGCTCGAACCATGGATTCTTGTGATTCGGCAGAGCCCCCTGTGTCCCGGGCGAGGGTCGCGCCGTGCTGATGAACACGGGCGATCGTGGAGTCGATCGAGACGACCCAGTCGATCTTCCCGGCCGCGTCGGCCTGCTCCTGCACCTCGGTGAGCAGGTTCTCCCAGGTGCCGTCCTCGGCCCACCGATTGAACCGCTTGTAGATCGAGTTCCACTTCCCGAACCGCTCCGGCACGTCCCGCCACGGCGCACCGGTGCGGTACTTCCACGCCATGCCCTCAACAGCGAGTCGGTGATCGGTCCATGGCCGCGATCTCCCGGTCACCGTCGGCATCAACGGCTCCATCACAGCCCACACCTCGTTAGAGATCTCCTGTCGCGTCACCAGTCCAGACTCGCGCGGCCGAGGACCGAACCACTTGATCAACACGGCCTAGGCCCACCCCTGCAGATCGGCCACCCGCCCGGCCCCGGCTCTGCGATGCTGGGAGCCGACCATCGACGAAGGAGACGATGTGGACGCGGACGCGATCGTGGTGGGAGCCGGCCTGGCGGGGCTCGTGGCGACGGCGGAACTGGTCACGCGCGGACGCCGCGTCGTGCTGGTGGACCAGGAGTCCGCCCAGCACCTCGGCGGCCAGGCGTGGTGGTCCTTCGGCGGGCTGTTCCTCGTGGACAGCCCCGAGCAGCGCCGGATGGGGATCCGCGACAACCTCGAACTCGCCTGGCAGGACTGGAGCGGCAGCGCCGGCTTCGACCGCCTCGACGGTCCCCACGGTGAGGACGAGTGGGGCGCCAAGTGGGCCCGCGCCTACGTCGAGTGGGCCGCCGGCGAGAAGCGCGCCTGGCTGCACGGGCTCGGCATCCGGTTCTTCCCGGTGGTGGGCTGGGCCGAACGCGGCGACGGCACCGCCACCGGCCACGGCAACTCGGTGCCCCGCTTCCACATCACGTGGGGGACCGGGCCCGGCATCGTCGCACCCTTCGAGGCCGTGTGCCGCGAGGCCGAGCGCGAGGGCAGGCTCACCGTGCTGGGCCGCCACAAGGTCACCGAACTCGTCACCGTCGACGGCGCGGTCACGGGAGTGCGCGGCCACCGGCTCCGCGACGACGGCGTGGCCCGGGCGGTCAGCAGCAGCCGCGACGTCGTCGGAGACTTCGAGCTCACCGCCGGGGCAGTGGTGGTCACGGCCGGCGGCGTCGGCGCCAACCTGGACCTCATCCGCCAGTACTGGCCCGAGCGGCTCGGCACCCCTCCGCGGGACCTCGTCGTGGGCGTGCCCGCATTCGTCGACGGCTCCATGCTCCCCATCGCCGAGGCGGCGGGCGCCCGGATCGTGAACCGGGACCGGATGTGGCACTACACCGAGGGCATCGCCAACCACAGCCCGGTCTGGCCGGGCCACGGCATCCGGATCCTGCCCGGGCCCTCGTCGTTGTGGCTCGACGCCGACGGCAACCGGCTGCCCGCCCCCTGCTACCCGGGTTTCGACACGCTCGGAACCCTGTCCCACCTGCGCGCCGGCGGTCACGACCACTCCTGGTTCATCCTCACGGAGAAGGTGATCGAGAAGGAGTTCGCCCTCTCCGGCTCCGAGCAGAACCCGGACCTCACGGGCAAGAGCATCCGGCAGGTCCTCGGCCGCGTCCGGCCCGGCGCGCCGGCCCCGGTGCAGAAGTTCCTCGACGACGGCGAGGACCTCCTGCAGGCCGGCACGGTCCCCGAACTGGTGGCCGCGATGAACGCCCTCGCCGGGGACGAGCGGATCGACGCCGACCGGCTGCAGGGGATGCTCGAGGCCCGCGACCGGGAACTCGCCAACGCCTTCGGCAAGGACGCCCAACTGGCCGCCGTCCGGGCCGCCCGCGCCTACCGGGGCGACCGCCTCATCCGCACCGCCGCCCCGCACGCTTTCCTGGACCCCGCGAACGGGCCGTTGATCGCGGTGCGGCTGCGAACGCTCACCCGCAAGACCCTCGGCGGCATCCAGACCGACCTGTCCTCCCGCGTCCTCGGCGCCGACGGGCAGCCCATCCCCGGCCTGTTCGCCGCGGGCGAGTCGGCCGGCTTCGGCGGCGGGGGAGTCCACGGCTACAACTCGCTGGAGGGCACGTTCCTGGGTGGCTGCCTGTTCTCGGGACGGGCCGCCGGTCGGGCAGCCGCCATCGGATAGCGTTTACCCATGACCGCAACGCTGCGCTGCGCCATCGTCGGCACCGGCGCCATCTCCCACGCCCACGCCCGCGCCATCGCCGTCCACCCGCGCGCCCGACTCGTCGCCGTCACGGACCTGTCCCGCGACGCGGCCGAGGCCTTCGCGTCCGAGCACGGCGCCCCGGCGGTCCACGACTCGCTCGACGAACTGCTCGCCGCCGAGCGGCCCGACGTCGTCCACGTCTGCACCCCACCGGCGGTCCACCGTGAGCAGACGCTGGCGGCCTTCGCGGCGGGTGCGCACGCCGTCGTCGAGAAGCCGCCCGCGCCGTCGCTCGACGAACTCGACGAGATGCGTGCGGCCGCAGCGGCCGCGGGGCGGGAGCTCGCCGTCGTGTTCCAGCAGCGCACCGGGACCGCCGCAGCCCACTTCCGACGGCTGCTGGCCGACGGCGCCCTCGGGCGTCCGCTCGTGGCGCTGTGCAACACTCTCTGGTACCGCACCGCCGACTACTTCGCCGTGCCGTGGCGCGACAAGTGGGAGACCGAGGGGGGCGGCCCGACGCTGGGGCACGCCATCCACCAGCTCGACCTGCTGGCCTACCTCCTCGGCGACTGGACCGGGGTGCAGGGGAGGCTGTGGCGGCTGGACCGGGAGACCCAGACCGAGGACTCCTCCACCGCCACCATCACCTTCGCCGGCGGCACGCTCGCGCAGGTGGTGACCAGCGCCGTCTCCCCGCGCGAGACCAGTTCCATCCGCATCGACACCCAGAAGGCCACCCTCACCGTCGACCACCTCTACGGCCACGGCCACGAGAACTGGCGCATCACCCCCGCCCCCGGCTTCGAGGCCGAGGCGGAGTCCTGGGCGCTGCCGGACCAGCCCGAGGAGCGCAGCGGCCACGACCCCCTCATCCGCGAGGTCTTCGACGCGCTGCTGGCCGGTGCGCCGCTGCCCGCCACCGCCGCCGACCCCGCCCGCTCCATCGAACTGGTCGCGGCGATCTACGCCTCCGCCGCCGACGGCGCGATCATCACACCCACCGACCTGGCCAAGCACCCCACCCACCGCAGCGGCTTCACCAGCCCGGTCACCGACCTGCGTCACGGTTGAGCCGTACCCGATGGGGCGGGGTGCCGCTCATCCGCCGGGACGCTCAGCGGAATCTCGACACGGGCGCGGGGCGCCCTACTCGATTGACGGGGTGTCCGGCGGGAGGGGGATCACGACGTGGTCGCCGTCGAGCGAGGGGGAGGCGCTGTCGTCGGCGGTGATCGTCACCAGTCGGCCGGCGGAGGTCCAGGAGCGTTCCCAGACCGCGGCGCCCTCGGTGGGCGGCACCAGTGCCCGGGCGGTGGTGAACGGCTTCACGTGCGGAGTTCGGGACCAACCAGGGACTGCTGCCCGAGGCGCCCACCATCGCCAACTACATCAAGGTGGCCGAGGGCATCGGCGGCGTTCCGATGTGGCGGTTCTTCCTGAACTCGTTCATCCTCGCCTCGCTGGCCGTCGTCGGCACCCTGTTCTCCGCGTCGCTGGCCGCCTATGCGTTCGCGCGCATCCAGTTCAGGGGAGTGGCGGTCTTCTTCACCGCCATGATCGGCACGCTGCTGCTGCCGTTCCACGTGGTGATCATCCCCCAGTACATCTTGTTCAACAACCTCGGGATGGTGGACACCTTCTGGCCGCTCGTGCTGCCGAAGTTCCTGGCCACCGAGGCGTTCTTCGTGTTCCTGCTGGTGCAGTTCGTCCGCCAGATGCCCCGCGAGTTGGACGAGGCCGCCCGCATCGATGGTGCGGGCCACGCGCGGATCTTCTGGTCGGTGATCCTGCCGCTGATCAAACCGGCGCTCATCACCTGCGCGATCTTCGCGTTCATCTGGAGCTGGAACGACTTCCTCGGTCCGCTGCTCTACCTCACGAGCCCCGAGAACTACCCGCTCCCGATCGCGCTGCGCCTCTACAACGACCAGACCTCCACCAGCGACTACGGTGCCACCGTCACCGCGTCGTTCGTGGCCCTGGTGCCGGTGCTGATCTTCTTCATCGTGTTCCAGCGCTTCCTCGTCGACGGCGTGGCCACTCAGGGGCTCAAGGGTTAGCGTGGGACGAGCAACCGGCGCGTCCGTGGTCATCCGGTCCACGGCGTCGTCGTCGCAGCAAGGAGCGGGCATGGGATCCCAGCGGAGGGCCGCCCAGGCGGCTGACCGCGCCCGCAGAGCGGCCCGGCGTCAGGCCCGGGACGGTTCTGGTCCGGTGCCCGAGGAGTCCGCACCCGCTGCCAACCCTGGCGCCCGGGGTGGCTTCGGGCTCTTCGGAGAGGTCCTGCTGGTGGGGCTGCTGGTCAGCCTCGTGGGTCTGCTCGTCGTCACGCTCCCGGCCGCCCTGGCCGCCGGGGTCCGGCACACGCGGCGTTTCGTCGCGGCCGAGGACTCCCGCCTGGCGCTGTTCTGGGCCGACGTCCGGGCGGCACTCCTCGGAGGCGCCGTCGTCGGGGCTGGCGCGACGGCCCTGGCGCTGTTGCTGTTGCTGGACATCGACCTCGCCCGGACCGGACTCCTGCCCGGGGGTGCCGTCATCGGCGTGCTCGGCTGGGCCGGGCTCGCGGCGCTCGCCGTGGCCCTGCTCATCAGTGCGGGCCAGTGGGACCCGCAGGATGGCTGGCGCCGGGCTGTGCGGGCCGTACCCAGGGCGGTGGCAGCGGATGTCCCCGGTGCGCTCTACGTGCTGGCCACCGCGGCGTTGGTGGCAGTGGTGACGTGGGCACTGGTGCCGCTGCTGGTCCCGGCGCTGGGCTGTGCCGCGCTCGCCGTCGTTGCCATCCCCGCCCGGCCTCGCCGACGCCGCTGAACCTGCGCGTTGGTTTCGACCACGCCCGGCTCGCTGTCGCTCGCGCGTGCTGCTCAACCATCGGTGGTTGAGCAGGGCCGACGAGGTACGAGTCAGCCCGTTGTCGAAACCAGTGTGTGTGGTTTCGACGACGCCCGGGCTCGTTCCTCGCCGGGGCTGCTCAACCAGCGGAAACCGGACCTACCAGCCGATCAGCAGGAAGCAGCCGACGGCGAAGACCACCAGGCCGCCGAACATCGCGATTGTGATGAACGCGCTCTCGGCCTCGCTCGGTGGGGTGTCGTCGGGCACGTAGGCGTCAACGTCGGTGGGGGATCCGGTGTGGGTACTCATACCAGTGCTCCGATTCTTTGCAGGTCGGCGGTCAGGGCGATCGCCAGGATGACGAACACCACGCCCATGAAGGCGGTGTAGAGCCAGCGTTTCGGGTGGTCCGAGCGCCAGAAGCGGCGGGTGCTGATGACCCCGTTGACGACGGCGACGACGCACAGTGCGATCCCCACGGGGGCGGCCACCCAGCCAGCGAGGCTGAACACCGGCACCAGCACGGGGATCAGCAGGTAGGTGATCAGGCACCGGATGCCCGAGAACACCACGGAGATCCGGAACGCCTTGTGCGCCCCGCGGCCGGAACGTCGGTTCACCGAGCGGATGCCCAGAAGTCGACGCATGAACCTGTCGGCCGGGCCGTCGGAACGGAACCCGAGGGGCGGGCCCGGTGCCTCGGGCGTAGCGACGGTGGTGTGGGTGGCGCTCACGTCGTCGCCTCCCCGGCGGTGCCGGGTTCGACGGCGGGCGTGCGGTGGTGCAGCCACAACCGCCGGCCGCCGATGACGGCCATCAGCACCCCGATGCCGCCGATGACCACACCGCCGAACAGGCCCCAGTACATCGGGTCGAGCATCACGTCGCCCTCGGGCCTGCCCAGCATGCTGCCACCCAGGAATCCCAGCAGGGGTGCGAGTGCGGCGATGCAGACGCCCAGGATCGTGGTCCAGAACCCGGGCGCCGTGGGGACGAGCCGCACAGGCCGGCCGGGGGTGATCGTGTCGGAATCGGTTTGGGTCATCATCTGGACTCACCTTCCATGGGTCGGTCGACAACGGCCAGTCCGGGCCTCGGACGGGAGGCCTCGGGTTCGTCCGCGGCTCCACCAGTGGCGCCTTCGACGGCCCGGACGAGGGGGCCGATGATGTCCATCGGCAGTGGGAACACGACGGTGGAGTTCTGGTCTGCGCCAAGCTCCAGGAGGGTCTGGAGATAGCGCAGCTGGAGCGACGCCGGGGCCTCGCTGAGCGTCATGGCCGCATCGCGCAGCTCCTGCGACGCCTGCAGCTCGCCCCGCGCGCTGATCACCTTGGCGCGCCGCTCGCGCTCGGCCTCGGCCTCCCGGGCCATGGCGCGCTGCATCAACTCGGGGATCTCGACGTCCTTGATCTCCACCACCGAGACCTCGACGCCCCACTGCGCGGTCTGCCGGGCGATCGACTGGGCGAGGTCCTCGTTCAGGTCTGCACGGTGCGCAAGGAGGGTGTCCAGGTCCGCCCGGCCCACCACGGAGCGGAGCGTGGTCTGCGCGAACTGCGACGTCGCCACGGCGTGGTTCTCCACGGACATGACGGACTGGACCGGGTCGGTGACCCTGAACATCACCACGGCGTTCACCCGGGCGGTCACGTTGTCCTTGGTGATCACCTCCTGCGGCGGGATGGTGAGGGTGACCACGCGCAGGTCCACCCGCACGAGCTTGTCGAGGAACGGCAGCATCAGCACCACGCCCGGGCCGAGGGGCCCGCGGAGCCGCCCCAGCCGGAACGCCACCACCCGCTCGTACTCGCGCACGATGCGGATGGTCCCGAAGGCCAGCGCCACCAGCAGGGCGACGAAGAGGATTACCAGGATGAGCTCAGTCGGCATTCTCGGACCTCCGGTCGGATGCGTAGGTGGTGCGGCGCCGGGTCATCGCCGCAGCGACGGCGTCGCGCTCCTCGAGGGTCTCGTCGAGGGTGCGCACGACGGCGCCGTGCGGGTCCGCGGGCGTGCGACGCAGGTGCGCCCACAGCGGCAGCGAGCCCACCGCGACGAGGAACGCTGCGGCCAGGGCCAGCACCTGGCTGGGCCAGGTCTGCACCGTGAGCGCGGTGACGGCGGGCCAGAGCACGGCCAGCACCGTGACGGAGCAGGCGATCCCGCGGTGGAACCGGGCCGACTCCGACGCCGGCCAGGTGTCCACCATGCGCTTCATCTCCCGCCCGTCGTTGGACGACGTGCAGGTGTCCTTCACCGGGCAGGAGTTGCACACGCTGGGGCTGCCCCGGTACCGCATGACGCGGTTGTCCGGGTCGAAGGACTTCGGCCACAGCCACTGGTCCTCGGGGCAGAGCCAGGCGTCGTGGTCCTCGTGGTAGGTGAAGCCGCCGCTGTGCTGCTCCTGCAGCCGGGTCTGGGCGCGCCGGGCCAGCCGGTCGATGCCGTGGGCAACCAGCAGCAGGACCAGGCCGTAGCCCGCGCCCAGCCAGGCGGCGAGTTCGATGTCGGGGATCATGTGGCGCCCCCGGCCGGGTCGTCAGGTGCCCGCCTGTCCGAGGCGTAGCGGCTGGGCGGGAGCTCACCGTCGGCCACGCCGTCGCGCTCCGAGGCGACGCCCGAGGTGACCAGTCCGGTGCGGTCCTCGCGGGCCTCGGCATGCTCGATGACGAACAGCGTCTCCGGCTCCATCGTGGTGACTGTGGCCTTGATGGCGTGCCGCACGCCCAGCCACGTGAGCCACACGAACGGGAGGACGCCGCCCACCAGGAACACGACGTCGCCGGGCATCCGGAGCCATTCGAGGATGACGTTGCCGGGTTCGGCGATGTAGCCGAGGGTGCGGGCCTCGAAGTAGCCCTCGTTGACCGAGTGCCACAGCTGCAGCACGCCCAGCGGCAACAGTGTCGCGAACACCATCCAGGCCAGCCCGATGTTCAGGCACCAGAAGGAGATCTTGGCAATCCTGTCCGACCACTTCTCGGGCGGGATGATGTAGCGCAGCGCGAACAGCGCCATGCCGACGGCCATCATGCCGTAGACGCCCATCATCGAGCCGTGCGCGTGGTTGGCGGTCAGCGCGGTGCCGATCTGGTAGTAGGACACGATCGGCAGGTTGATCAGGAAGCCGAACACACCGGCGCCCACGAAGTTCCAGAAGCCCACCGCCACCAGGAACATCACCGCCCAGCGGTGCGGGAACGGGGCACTGCTGCGGGACTCCTGGCGGGCGCCCAACTGCAGGAACGTCCACGCCTCGACGGTCAGGAACGTCAGCGGGATCACCTCGAGTGCCGAGAAGAACGCGCCCAGCGCCATGTGCTCCACCGGGGTGCCGGAGAAGTACAGGTGGTGCATCGTGCCGATGACGCCGCCCACCGAGTACAGGATGACGTCCATGAAGATGATCTGGATGGCGATCTTGCGGCGCACCACGCCGAGCATCACGAAGATGTAGGCCACCATCACAGTGGTGAACAACTCCAGGAAGTCCTCCACCCACAGGTGCACCACCCAGAACCGCCAGAACTCGGCGACGGTGAGGTGGGTGCTGTTGGTGGCGAGCAGCCCGACGGCGTAGAACGCCGGGATCGCCAGACCGGCGTAGAAGAACAACCACGGCATGTTGAACTTCGACTCCGAGCGGAGCCGGGCGCGGATGGCGCGGTAGATGATGATGATCCAGATGAACAGGCCCAGCACCAACAGGATCTGGAAGAACCGCGGCATGTCCAGGTACTCCCACTGCTGTCCGAAGAAGAACGTGTTGTCCTGCGCCCACTGGGGCCCGAAGATGCTGATCGCGGTGCCGCCGACGAACCCGAGCACCACGACGAAGAGCGCGCCCAGCAGCCCGTAGGTCAGCCAGTGCTGCCGCTTGGGCTCGCGGCCGGAGATGATCGGCGCCAGGAAGATGGCGATCGCGAGGAAGGCGCTGGCCGTCCACAGCAGGGACAGTTGGACGTGCCAGGTGCGGGCCAGGTTGAACGGCAGCAACTGCGCCAGGTCCAGCCCGAAGAAGCCGGAGAGTTCCACGCGGTAGTGCTCGACGGCGGCACCGAGGGTGGCCTGACCGAGGAACAGAACCGAGACCACCAGGAAGAACCACCTCGTCGCCCGCTGCGCCGGGGTGATGCCCAACTCGCCGGGCTGCCGGAACGCCAGCGCGGGAACCTCCGCGCTCTGCCAGCCGATCTTCCTGCTCCACCGGCCGTAGACGGCGAACAGCGCACCCAACCCCGCCAACAGCGCGATCAGCGACATCGCCGACCAGACCAGGATGTCCGCCGTCGGCTGGTTGTCCACCCGCGGCTCCGGTGGCCAGTTGTTCGTGTACGAGTAGTCCTGCCCGGGACGTTCCGCGGCCGAGGCCCACGCCGTCCATGCGAAGAAGGCGGTCAGGTCGTGGATCTGCTCGGGATCGGTGATCAACGACGGCAGCAGGCCGTGCTCCGTGGTCGGGGTGCCGAAGTAGTCGGCGTAGTACTCGCGGATCTCCTCGAACGCGCTCACCTGCTCCGCCGTGAACACCAGCACCCCGGTGGCCTCGTCGTAGCGGTTGGTCCGCATCATCTCGACGGTGGCCTCGGCCGGGTCCTGCACCCCGGCGTTGCTGAGCGCCTCGGTGACGTGCTCGGTGGACAGCCGGAGGTACTCGGCCGTGTAGTCCGGGCCGAGGTAGCCGCCGTGGCCGACGATCGAGCCGTACTGCTGGAGGCCCCGGTTCAGGAATATCTCCTGGCCAGAGGTGATGTCCTCGCCCGTGAACACCTCCTCGCCGGACTCGGAGGTGACCTGCTGCGGCTGCGGCATCGAGTCGCTGTAGGTGCGATAGGCGAGGAAGCCCATCACGAAGAATCCGAAGACCAGGACGAGGGCGACGCCCTGGACCCACCCCTTGGATATCGAGAGCTCGGCCCGGTTCGGCTTGGGGTCTGACTTGGTTTGGAGACTCACTGCACACCACCTGTCGTGGGGAGTACGGCTGCAACTGGACTGTCCGCGACACTAGCCAAGGCGAATGTAGATTTTTGGCGAACCGGCGAGATTCTCCGGACGCGGTGGCCAGGAGGAACCGGCGGCCTCCAGCAGCGCGCCGTCGGGGATCTCCACCTTGTCCGTGAGGTCCAGGAGCATGTCCTGCGAGGCGAGTCCGGCGAGCCGCGGCTTGTCCACCATGTAGACGTCGACGTTCTCGTCCTGGCCGCCGACGCGGCTCTGGATCACCGAGTTGAGGTCGTCGAAGGGCACGGTCTGGATTTCGACGGTGATCTCCGGGTTGGCGGCGGTGAACGCGTCGACGACGGGCTGCATCTGCTCCTGGGATGCGAACGTGAGGACCTGGACGGTGGCGCCGTCGCCCTCCTCGTCGCCGGTGCCGCCGCTGCATGCGGTCAGGGCAGGATGGCGGCCAGCGCGAGGGCCGAGGTGCGTGCGAGGTGCTTGGTGAAGCGGGACATCTACGTCTCCTGTGGGATGGGTGGGGGTGGTCAGGAACTGGATCGGGGGACGAGTACGGGGGTGACGATCTCCCGGACCGGGGCTGTGACGTCGCCCGTGAGCCGGGCCACCGTCACCTCCACCAGCCGGCGGGCCACTTGTTCCGGGCGCACGTCCATGGTGGTCAGCGCCGGGTGGACGACGTCGGCATGGGAGATGTCGTCGGTGCCGACGATGGCCACGTCTTCCGGGACGCGCAGCCCTGCCGCGTGGACGGCCCGGAGGGCGCCGATCGCGATCATGTCATTGGCGGCGTAGACGGCGGTGGGGCGATCGTCGAGGTCCAGCAGCTCGGCCATGGCGGCCCTGCCGGACTCGGGATCGAACGAGTCACCGCCCACGATGGTTGCGCTCAGGCCATGCGCTGCCATGACGGCGGCGTAGCCGTCTCGGCGTCGCCGGCCGGAGGCGTTGGAGAGGTCGCCGGCGATGTGGGCGATGTGCTTGTGGCCGCGCTCGACGAGGTGCATCGTGGCCCGGCGGGCACCCTCGGCCAGGTCCTCTGAGACACGGTCGACGGCGTCGGCGTCCAGGTCCGCATCGGTGGCGGCCAGCGCGACGCCAGCTCTCAGCAGGGGCGCCAGGTCCTCTCCCGTGAGGTGGTCGGTGACGAGTACCACGGCGTCGACTCCGTGGGTCAGCATCGCCCTGACGGCGGCCCGTTCCCGATCGGCGTCACCGAAGGTGTCCCACACCATGGCGTAGTAGCCGAGTTCCTCCGCGCGCAGCTGGGCGGCGCGGACGAAACGGGGGAACAGGGGGTTGGTGATATCCGGGACCACCACGCCGATCAGGTGCGACTGCCGGGTGCGCAGGGACCGGGCCGCGCGGTTGGGCGAGTAGCCCAGCTCCCGGGCCGCGGCCAGCACCCGCTTGCGCGTCGGTTCGCCGACGCGGATGGTCCCGTCGGTCTTGGCGTTGAGCACCGCCGAGGCCGTGGCGGGGGAAACCCCGGCCTTCTCGGCGACGGCGCGCAACGTTGGGCGTGCGGCTGGCATGGGAACATAATTCATCGATTAATCAATGGAGTCAAGTGGACCCCGTTCATCTTGGTCGCCCAGAACGAAAAGGGTCAGTGTGCCTGGCGCGGGTGGCGAGTGGCCCCGAGGGCGTTCACCAGGAAATGCAGCCCGACCGCGATGGCCAGCGCCAGCAGCAGCGCGCCGAGCGCCGTCGTGCCCAGCGTGGCAGGCACGTCGGCGTCATGGGACTGGGTGCCCGTCAGCCAGACCCACGCCAAGATTCCGGCGCCGACGGCCGCCGTCACCACCACCCATCGCCAGGGTGACGGTGCGACGCCGCCCAGGGCCCGCAACACCACGGTCTGCCGCCACGCGGCGATGACTTCCAGGGCCACCCCCAGCACCAGGATGGCGCTGAACCCGAGGCGGGCGATCAGGGCCAGCCCTTCTTGCAGCGGGATGGTCAGTCCCGCCAGGCCCAGACCGAGCAGGAGGCTGCCCACGTGGATGATCACCCACAGCAGCGGTGCCTGCTTCGCGAGCGGTTGGTTGGGGGTCTGACCGGGAGGCATTCCCCCATTATGGCTGGAGGGGGAATCAGAGCGCGTGAACCGGACGGGCGGTACCGTTTCTGGAATGGAAGAAGCACGTGAACCTGCCGAGGCGTTCGCCTTCGAGTTCGATGAAACCGGTGCGGTGTCCGCTGTGAAGCTCGCGGACGACTGGGCGAAATTCGTCGAGGTGGAGGAGTTCGGTTTCGCGCTGCTGTACGCCTATGCCGAGCAACATGCGCAGGCCGCAGCTGTCAACGCTGCCGCCTTCGCGCCCCAGAAGCAGGGTGTGCGGTACCCGACGGCGCTGCGCGACGACGTCCTCCAGCTCTCGCGGGACGTGAGTTCCCTGTTCGAGGCGCTGGGCTCGTGGAATCCGACACCCCAGGAACCGGTGGAGGTCGGGGACAGGTACCGGCACATCACGATTGAGACCGTGAGTGGCATGCCGAATGAGATCAAGGTGAACGAGTCGTGGCTGCGGACGGCAGATTTCACCGACATCGAGAACGACATCGTCGACGCCTTCAGGGCCATGTCCCAGGAGGCACCCAAGGACGAGGTGCTCGGGCAGTTGGCAGATCTCCGTTCACGGCTCGCTGACGTCGTGGCACGCCGCAACGACCACAACAAGGGATAGGGAACATGGGATACGAGGAACTCAAGACCAGACTGGAATGGTTCGTGGAGGAGAAGGGCAACCTTGAGGACGCCGAGACTGCAGTGCGGGGCGTCCACTCGTCGACGAGTGCCATCCAGTTCAATGTTGCGGCCGACACCAATCTTGCTGCCGTGAAAGCTGCCTATGACGACGCCCGTAATGCGGTCCTTGATGACATGGACGTCTCCCTGGACGCCGGTGGTGACCTGCTGGACTCGCTGGCCGGCGCGATCGCGCAGACCGGCCGGAACTATCTGGAGATGGAGTCGGCGAACACTGAGTACGCCGCGCAGATCTCCATTCTCATCGCGACATCAGGACTGTGAGGACATGAGCGACACCGTTGAAGAGATCCGGAACAAGATCGACGAGATCAACCGTGACCTGGCCGAGGCCGACAGGAAGATCGGCCCTGCCTGCCAGGACGCGCTGAACAAGATCTTCGGCCAGTGGTGGGTGCCGGACTGGATGAAGCAGAAGGCTGAGTACAAGGCGCAGGAGGCGGTGCGTGAGTTCATCACCATCCAGCCCAAGACGGACCCGACGGTGGAGTTGATCCTCCGGGAGATCAACGACTACACAGCGGTCAAGAACACCGGCCCCCAGTACTGCGGGGTGGACTTCTCGACGGCAGAATCCGCCGTGGGACAGGGCTCGCTGGGCCCACGTGGCGACGACTGGGACTCCGGGAACACCCAGAACTATCGCAACGCAATCCAGTCCCTGCCCACCAAGCTGCAGAACCTGCGCGACGCCATCGAGGACTTCTGCGAGATCCTCGGGGACCTCAAGGGTGACTACGACAGCTATTTCGTGGGAGTGCTGGTGGCCGTGATCAGCCTCGCGATCGCCATCGCCGGGCTGGTGGTTGCAATCGTCGGTCTGGTTCTTGCCATTCCGTCGGGTGGAGCTGGCCTGGTGGTCGCCATCGTGAGCCTGGTGATCGCTGTCCTCGGCGCCGTCGTCGCGGCGATTGCATTCGCCACCCTGACCGACATGGACGCCGCCCGCGCCACGGCCGCCGAGCGTCTCCGCGGAATCGGTACGTCCGTGCGCAACTCCCCATGGCCGGCGAAGCCCGCCATGGACAGCGGGGGCTGGCGCTGACCCGGCCTCAGCTGGGGCCGATGTCTGCGGCCGCCTGCTCGAAGGCGCTTGCCAGACGCTCCAGGTCTGCCCGGTAGGAACGCATCCGGGCGCCGCGGCCGTTCGGCTTGAGTACGATGCCCTCGGCGGCCCAGAGCGGGGCGGCGTCGGCCATCAGGTGCAGCGGCAGGTCGCCGGAGGCATTGGTCACCCGCCACCACGGCACCCCGTGGCCCTCGCGCGCCATGACTGCGCCCACCTGCCGGGGGCCGGTCCCGACCAGGGCTGCGACGTCGCCGTAGGAGACCAACTGACCCGGCGGCACCAGCTCCACCGCGCGCAGCACCAGCTCGGTGAGCGTCTCGTCCATGCGCCCAGCCTACGGCGGGGTGGATGCTGCGACCGCCGCTTGGGATGCTGCCGCAATCTGTTGGCGTTGCCGCTGTCGCATGTGCTGCTCTGTAAGGGCAGCACATGCGATAGCTGCAGCATCGAGCCGAACGCGGGAGGATGGACCCATGACCGAACTCCCCACCAACCTCTCCACCGAGGGCGTCGACCCCCGGTTCGCAGACCTGGACACCCGCGACGTCGCGGACCTGGCCCGGATCATGAACGAGGCCGACGCCGGTGTGGCCGACGCCGTCGCGCGGGCCCTGCCGCAGATCACCGCCGCCATCGAGGAGGTCTCGCGCCGCTTCAACGACGGCGGCCGCCTCGTCTACCTGGGCGCAGGCACCTCCGGTAGGCTCGGAGTGCTGGACGCCTCCGAGTGCCCGCCCACCTACAACACCCGCCCCGAGCAGGTGGTCGGACTGATCGCCGGCGGCGACCACGCCCTGCGCAACGCCACCGAGGGTGCCGAGGACGACGCCGAGCTGGGGGCGGCGGACCTGGACGGCATCGGCATCACCGCGGCCGACGTCGTGGTGGGCATCGCCGCCAGCGGCCGCACCCCCTACGTGCTGGGAGCGATCGCGAGGGCCCGGGAGGTGGGGGCGGCGACGGTGGCGCTGAGCTGCAACTCGGGCGCGGAGATCTCCGGCGCCGCGGACTTGCCCATCGAGGTGGTGGTGGGCCCCGAGGTGGTGGCCGGCTCCACCCGGCTGCGCGCCGGCACCGCCACCAAGCTGGTGCTCAACATGATCTCCACCATCACGATGGTGCGGGCCGGCAAGGTGTTCGGGAACCGGATGGTGGACATGCGCGCCAGCAACGAGAAGCTCCGGATCAGGGCTGCGCGGATGGTGGCCGAGCTGGCCGACGTCGACGAGGCCGCTGCCGCGGAGCACCTGGACCGCAACGGCTGGAGCGTGAAGCAGACCGTGCTCGCCATCCTCGCGGAGTTGTCGCCCGAAGAGGCGGCACGGGCGCTGGAGGCCGCCGGGGGCCACCTGCGCCGGGCGCTGCGCGCTTGAGTCGCGGCCCGTCCGCCGTGGCCGGGGCCGTGGACCCGCCAGTCGGGGAAACCGCTTCCCGCTATGCTGGTGACGTCTGCTCCGCACCGATGCCGGACAGGCGTGTGAAACCCCTTTCAGCGACTGCAGGGAAAACATGACCAACTCACCACTCACGGACCAGAACCCCACCGCACCCAGGCCCTCGACGTCGTCGTCGACGGCAGCCGAGCCGGGCGTCGTCCCGCGCTTCGCCGACGTCCCGGCCGGGCGGCCGCGCACCCGGTTCGCCGTCGTCGGCACGGGCCACCGCGCGGGCATGTACGTGACCGCCATCACCGGCGACCACGCCGACGTCGCGGAACTCGTGGCCTGGTGCGACACCAACCCCGGCCGCATGGACTTCTACGACGCCGAGGCCGGCGCCGCGCTGGGGCTGGGCGGCCCCGCCGGACTGCCGCAGTACGGCCCGGCCGACCTGGAACGCATGGTGGCCGAGCAGCGCGTGGACGCCGTCGTCATCACCACGCCGGACTTCACCCACGCCGAACTCGTCTCCCGGGCGCAGGCCGCCGGGGTGGACGTCGTCGTGGAGAAGCCCCTGGCCACCACGGCCGAGGGCTGCCGCACCATCATCGAGTCCGTGGCCGCCACCGGTCTAGACCTCACCATGACGTTCAACTACCGCTACGCGCCGCGGAACTCGACGCTGCGCGAACTCATCGCCGACGGCGCCATCGGCACCCCCACCAGCGTCCACTTCGAGTGGGTGCTGGACACCGTCCACGGCGCCGACTACTTCCGCCGCTGGCACCGCCAGCAGCGCAACTCCGGCAGCCTCCTCGTCCACAAGGCCGCCCACCACTTCGACCTCGTGAACTGGTGGCTCGACGACGCCCCCGCGCGGGTGTTCGCCTCCGCCGGCCTCCAGTTCTACGGCGACGCCAACGCCACCGCACGCGGCATGGGGGAGCGGCCCGAGCGCGGCACCGGTGTGAAGGACGACCCGTGGGCGCTGGACCTGACCAACGACCCGCGCCTGCAGGCCCTCTACCTCGAGTCCGAGCAGCACGACGGCTACCTGCGCGACCGTGACGTGTTCACCCCCGGCATCGACATCCACGACAACATGGCACTCGTGGTTGACTACCGGCGGGGCGCGCGGATGTCCTACTCGCTGAACGCGCACGCCCCGTGGGAGGGGTACAACGTGGCAGTCAACGGCACCGAGGGTCGCGCCGAACTGACCGTCGTCGAGCGCGGCGCCGTCCAGGTGGGCGCCGACGGGCGCGTCGTGCTCGACGCGTCGGCCAACCCCGAGACGCCCGGCGCCACCGCCTCGCGCCCCGAGGGGGAGCGGCTGCTGGTGCAGCGGCACTGGGAGGCCGCCCGCGAGGTGCGCATCCCCACCGGCATCGGCGGCCACGGCGGCGGCGACGCCATCCTCCTGATGGACGTGTTCCGCCGCGACCTGCGCCTCGGCCCCGATCCCCTCGGCCGCGCCGCCGGCTACCTCGACGGCGTCCGCGCCGTCGCCGTCGGAGCCGCTGCCAACCAGTCACTGGCCACGGGCCGCGCCGTCGGGATCGACGAACTCGGGCTCGGCGTGGACCTGTGAGCACGATGCGGGTCGTCGTCGCCGTCGACAGCTTCAAGGGCACCATCGGAGCTGCCGCAGCCGCCGCGGAACTGGCCGCCGGCTGGGGGAGCGTCGCGCCCGACGCCGAGCTGGTGCTGCGCCCCATGGCCGACGGCGGTGAAGGCACCCTGGACGCCTTCGCCGCGGCGGTCCCGGGTGCCGAGCGGTTCGCCGTCGCGGTCACCGGACCCGACGGCGAGCCCGTCGAGGCGTCCTGGCTGCTGCTGCCCGGCACCGACGACGCCCCGCGCGGCACCGCCGTCGTGGAACTCGCCTCCACCTCCGGCATCGAACTCCTCGGCGAGCGCCGCCCCGGCCTGGACGCGGACACCACCGGCTTCGGCCAGGCCATCGCCGCCGCCCTGGACCACGGCGTCTCGCGGCTGCTGCTCGGGATCGGCTCCAGTGCCTCCACCGACGGCGGCGTCGGGATGCTGCGTGCCCTCGGCGGTGAGTTCACCGACAATTTCGGCGATCCGATCGCGCCCGGCGCGCGAGGTCTGGCGCGGCTCGCCTCAGCCCACGTGGACCGCGTCCGGCGGCCACCCGTCGGCGGGGTGAAGGTGCTCACCGACGTCACCAACCCGCTGCTCGGCCCGCTCGGGGCGGCGGCGGTCTTCGGTCCGCAGAAGGGACTCGACGCCGCCGGCATCGCCACCGCGGAAGCGGGCCTGGCCCGGCTCGCGAAACTGATGCCCGTGCCGGTCTACGAACCCGGCTCCGGCGCGGCCGGCGGCACCGGGTTCGCGCTGCTGGCCTGGGGTGCCGAACTGGTTCCCGGCGCACCCGAGGTGGCGCGGCTCGTGGGGCTGCGGGAGGCGATCGCGGGTGCGGACCTGGTGATCACCGGCGAGGGCAGCTTCGACGGTCAATCCGCCGCGGGCAAGGTGCCCGGCTTCGTCGCGGAGTTGGCCGAGGAGGCCGGCGTGCCGACGGCGCTGGTGGCCGGCCGGATCACCGACGACGCCGACACCACCGGTTTCCGGGTGCAGCTCTCGCTCAGCGAGTTGGCCGGCTCCGGCAGCGCTGCGCTCACCGACCCGGCGCGCTGGCTCCGCGAGGCCGGGGTGCGGTTGGCATCGCAGGCCTGGTGACGGACGTGAACGACACGCCGCGTCCAGGCTTTCCAGGGCCCCGACGCGGCGTGTCGTTCACGCCTGTCACCACCGTCGGTTGAGCGGCCCCGGCGAGGCGCGGGCCGGGCGTCGCCGAAACCACCCCCCAACCGGTGCGTGTCCCCGCGGGTCAGTCCGTGGTGAAGCGGGCGTGAACGGCGGAGCGGACCTCGATGTCCTCGGGCGTCAGGTCGACGCCCTCGCCGCGGCCGCCGCCTCCTGCCGCACCGCGGGCCATGCGGGCGGCGGCGAACGCCATCGGCTGGGGGCCACCGCCATCGGGGAACGGCGCGTCGGAGAGCTCGACGAACGTGACGGCACCGGCCCCGGCGGCTTGCGCCAGGACCTCCGCCTTTCGTCGGGCGTCGGCGACGGCGTCGGCGAGGATCCTGGCCTTCTCGGCGTCCTCGCGCTCGTCGGTGAGCTTCCACTCGACGTGGTCCACCGAGACGCCGTCCTCCCGGCCCCAGGCGTCGATGAAGTTGCTCAGGGCTCGGAAGTTGTTGAACGTGAGCTTCGCGCGGCTCGATGCTCGGTGGCGCAGCGGCAACTGGCTGCCATCCTGGGCCCACGGCCGCCAACTGCGCGTCGACAGGGCCAACAGCACGGTCTCCTTGACCGGACACGGGTCCTGGGACTTGAGGTTCTGGAACTCGGTGTTCATGGCGTCCGCGAGCCGGGACGCTTCGTCGACGGCCTTGTCCAGGTCTCCGGACTCGTGGCCGAGGCTCAGGTGGAGGACGGCGATCTCAGGCTGGAACGCGGCCTTGGCCTCGCCCATGACGGTGATCTTCAAGACTGCTCCTCATGTGTTGGGGCCGACCGGACGGGCTGCAGTCGTCCGGTCGACCCTGGCTCGATTCTACTGAGAATGATTCTCAAAAGCAACGCTGGTGCCGCGCGTCGGTTCCGCCGAGCGCGGCGTGGGGGGCGACCCGACGCGCCGAGCAGATCGGGCGCAGGGGGCGCCGGTGCCCCTTCCGACGATTCCGTTCGGCGTGTCGGGTCGGCCACTACTTCTTGCCGAACAGGCCGCCCAAGATGTCGCCGAGGATCCCGCCGCCGGACTCCTTCTTCTCCTCTTGCTGCTGGGTCTGCTCGGACCCGGTGGGGAAGCCTTCGGTGGGGAACTTGTCGGTGGACCCGCCGGTCTCCGGGGTGTTGAACGGGCTGTCGCCCTGCTGGAAAGACTCCGCCGAGGTGGTGCCGCCGCCTCCGTTGCCGCCTCCGAAGATCTGGCCGAGGATGTCTCCCAAGCCACCGCCGGAGGGCTGCTGGTTCTGCTCGGCCGAGCCGCCTCCCCCGAGGATGTCACCGAAGCCGCCGTTGGTGACCTTGCCGGCCAGGTAGCCGATCACGATCGGGGCGAGCATCTTGAGCAGTTTCTGCACCTGGGCGCTGCCGAGCAGTCCGCCGAGGGCCGCGGGTTGGGCGTCGCTGCTGCCGAGCACGTGGGAGACGATCTTCTCGCCGTCGGCGGTGTCGACCTGGTTCAGGTCGATGCGGGAGTCGGTGAAGAAGCTGGAAGAGCTGTGCTGGTTGAGGGCGCCGGCCAGGGAGGCCTCACCGGCGGGGCTGCTGGCCGCGTTGCTCTGCATGCCCCCCATCAGCGAGGCGACTGCCTCTCGGGCGGCCTGCTCCGCCGTCGCCTCGTCGGTGCCGAGTTCGCCCGCCAGTTGGTCCAGCGGGATTCGGCTCAGGATTTCGTTGACCGCGTTCATCGTGGATCCTTCCGGATAGTGGAGGATTTCAATAAAGCACACGCGAAACGTCGACATCTGGGAAACTGCGAAGTTTGGTGACCCCCTGTGCTGTCACCCTTGTCACCATGCGTATGAACAAGAACCTCATCATTGCGGCCGCGGCTGCCGCAGCCCTCGGCCTGTCCGCCTGCGGTGGCGACACCGAGCCCGCCGAGACCACCCCCGTCGCCGAGGAGACCGCAGCCGGGGACACCGCAGCGGAGGAGACCCCCGCCGAGGAGACGTCGGCCGAGGAGACCCTCGCCGAGGAGGAGCCGGCCGAGGAGCCTGCCGAGGAGCCCGCCGGTGACTTCCCCTACCAGGACGGTGACACCGTAGACCCGCAGGACTTCACCGACCGGATCACGGCGGCGATGGAGGGCGTGCAGCAGATGACCATCACGTCGTCCGTGGACGGGACCGAGAGCTCGGTGACCTCCGTCGACAACTCCGACCCGGCCAACCCCCGCACCTACAGCGTCACCACCATGGGTGAGCAGAAGATCGAGGTGGTCGTCGAGGGTGAGACCTCGTGGACCCGGATCGACGAGGGCGAGTGGACCGAGGCGCCGGTCGACCCGAGCCTCGGCGGTGCGACGGACCTGAGCAACACCGCATACTCCGCGGTGGAACTTGTCAGCGCAGCCGACCGCCAGTTCAACGTGACCATCGACGTCGTCGGCTCCCCGATGGAGGCCCTCCTGAGTGTCGACGAGCAGTTCCGCCCCGCGGAGATGCAGATCGACGCCGGCGGTGTCAGCACCGTCGCCTCCTACGACTACGACAGCCCCGTCGAGATCCCCTCGGTGGCCTGACCCAACCGAGCACAGCCCTCAGGGGCGCCCCACCCGGGGTGCCCCTGTTCTGCGTCCGGACAAGGTGAGACGCGCTAAATAGTCATTGACACTACGGTGGTCGGCGGGGAGGATGGTCCCGGACCGGGGCCGGATCGGGTGGTGACGGTGCCGTTCTCGGTACCCAAACTGCCGACCCTGTCCGCGACCGCCGACGAGTACGGTGCGGTGTCCGTCATCGGCCAGGGCTTCGCGTCGACGGGGCCGCTCGAGCTCCTGCTCCTCGACAGCAGTGGAGCGGAGGCTTCGGGACCGTTCACCGTCGAGACGGGCCAGGACGGCAGTCTGGAGACCATGATCGAGGCACCGTGGGAGGCGGGCACCTACACGGTCCGCGTCTCGGGGGACTTCGCCGGCTACCCCACGCAGACGGTCGAGACCACGTTCACGGTCTACCGCCGCGAGGTGTTCTTCGAAGGGCCTCGCATCCAGGACGGTGTGTTCAACCTCATCTTCACCGGCAGCGGCTTCGCCCCGGGGGAGCGGGTTTCCTTCCGCGTGATGGGCGCTGATGAGACCTGGACGATCGAGGCCGGACCCGACGGCGGGTTCACCGCCAACGTGCCCGCCCCGCAGGAGCCGGGGGACTACGAGGTGCAGGTCGAGTACCCCGACTGGAACGACACCATCTGGGTCACCGTCCCCGTGATGCCGACGGTGCAGGCCGACGGTTACCCGTGGGGCCAGTACTCCGTGGTGGGCACCGGCTTCGACCCGTTCACGACGCTGCAGCTGTACCTCGAGGGGGTCTTCTGGCAGGAGGTGTCGGTGGACCAGCAGGGCTGCTTCGAGGTGGTCGGGATCGACGGGCCCCAGGAGATGGGCGTCCACGCCGGTCAGGTGCTGGGCGACTTCGCCGGCGCGACGAACCAGAGTCTTGCCTTCGAACTCGTGGTGGCACTCATCGGCGCCTGACCCGGGGGCGCGAAGCCCTTCGAGGCTCGCTGTCGCTCGCTCCTCAGGGCGACTGGTGTGGGTGTCGCTCGCTCCTCAGGGCGACTGGTGTGGGTGTCGCTCGCTCCTCAGGGCGACTGGTGTGGTGCCGCTCAGGGCGACTGGACGTCGGGTGCGAGGTACTCCAGCAGCTCGGGGAGTTCGTCGATCTGGTGGTCGCCGGCCAACGGCACGTCGACGCCGGGGGTGGTGAGCATCACCGTCGCCATGCCGGCGGCGGCCGCGGACTCGGCGTCGATGGGTCGGTCGCCGATCCCGACGCACTCCGCCACGTCCAGGCCGTGGCGACGGACCAGTTCGGTGTACATGGCGGGGTCTGGCTTGCGGGGGAAGCCGTCGTCGGTGCAGACGAGGTCGTCTACGCTGAGGCCGAGGCCCTCCAGCAGGGAGGTGGCGCTGGTGCGGTCGCGGTGCGTGACCACGAGGTTCAGGCCGGGCACCTGCTCCATCACGTCGTGCACGCCCGGCATCGCGGGCGGCGGGGAGGTCCGCCAGCGCTGCTTGAGCTCCTTCTCCGCCTGCGTGAACTCGGCCTCCGGGATGCCGAAGCGCTCGGCGAGGGTGCGGATGGCGTGCCCGGTGGACACGCGGGTGGCGGCCGCGACGTCGCTGGGGTGCACGCGCTGGCCGGTGGCGCGCACCACCCCGGCGAGGATGGCGTCGAGGCCCGGATAGGTGTTGACGATGGTGCCGCCCATGTCCCAGAAGACGTGCCTGAACCCGCTCATGCGCTGATCCCTCCCGTGTCCCCGCGCAGCCCCACCGAGGTGCGCACCGGCTCGCTCTGCCCGCCGCTGTGGGTGAGGGTTGACCCCTCGACGCTCACCTGCGACGCATGGTGCTCCAACGCCCGGACCACCACCGGCAGGTGGCGTTCCAACTCGAACCAGACCACGTCGTCGCCCGGTTCGTGGACGACGACGGCGAACCCGCGGCCCAGCACGTCGGCGGCCGTCCGGGCCAGGTGGTGGCAGCGGACGTGGTCGGGGTGCCCGTAGCCGCCGTCGGCGTCGTAGGTGATGACCAGTTCGGCGTCGACGTGCCGCAGCCACGCCAACATGTCCGCGACGACGTCGGCCTCGTCGGCGGCGCAGAACGAGCGCTCGTCCGAGGTCTCGGCGGGCCCGGCCACGCCGTCGCTGATCCAGGCCATGCCGGAATCGCGGTAGTGGCGCGAGCCGAGGGCGTCGCGGGCCGGTGGGTCGCCGAGGAACGCGTGCTTGCTGACCCCCAGGGCCGCGAGCGCGCCGTCGAGCTCCTGCTCCCGGTGGGCCTCCAGTTCGGGGGTGCCCGCCAGCCGGGAGAGGGGCCCGGGGACGACGTCGCCCAGCTCGCCACGGGTGGCGGTGAGCACCGAGACTGCGTGTCCCTGCTCCACGAGGTGGGAGATCAGGGCGCCGGTGGCGATGGTCTCGTCGTCGGGATGGGCGTGGATGAAGGTGATCCTGGTCAACTTCTCCTCCGGGGGTCGGGGCCCGTCAGTTGGCGGCGGGTTCGTGCGCTGGTCGGTCCCCAGCGTACGAGGCGACGGGTCCCCGTGCGTGGGCGCGCCACCAGAGGGCGGCCGTAACGACGGCGGCGACGAGGCAGAACGCCGATGTGAACCAGCCGGTGCCGGGAGGTTTGTCCCAGAAGGCGTCGCTGAACGTGATGGCCACCACGTACTCCGCGGCCTGGCTGATCAGCCCGGGAGTGGCGGCCGCGAGGGCGACGACGGTGGCCCGGCCCAGCGTCGCGCCCCGGACACCCGCCCGGGCCAGCGCCACCAGTGCCGCGGGAACCGCCAGGTTCGCGAACAACAGGAGCGTGCCGCCCGGTCCTGACCAGCCGTCGCCCGCACCGAGCGCGGTGAGCAGTGCCCCCGTGATGACGAGCAGGCTCGGGAGCATTGCCACTGGCCGGTGCCAGCCGCGGAGACCGAAGGCGGGCAGCACCGCCGGCCACGCCGTCGCCAGGGCGAGTGCGGCGGCCGTGCCCAGCAGGCCGGTGGCGCCGTCGCTGTTGCCGAGCATGGGGAAGATCGGATTGTCGTTCATCGCCGCGAGGCAGGCGTCACTGAACTCGGTGGGGTAGCGGTACCCGACGAGGATGCTGCCGTTCAGCATGCTGCCCGCGCACGGCCGCCAGACCAGCCAGACCGCGACGGCGTGCAGCGCGGCGCCGACGGCGAGCAGCACCGCAGCCGGCAACCAACGGATTGAACGTCCCCCGATGTCCATGCCGACAGCCTACGTCCGGTTCTGGGGCCGCGCACCGGTTTCGTCCGGGACCCACGAGAAGGGCAGCACCGACGCAGCGGCCCGACCCCGGCATCAGGCCGGCAGCACCCGACGGTAAGCGGCCAGGGTGCGCTCGGCCACCAGCGGCCAAGTCATGTCCCGGGCCCGGTCCCGGCCGGTGGCGCCGAGCGTGGCGCGGCGGGCGTCGTCGCGCAGGAGGGCGGTGAGTTCTCGCGCCCAGTCGGCGGCGTCGTGGCTGGGCACCAGCAGACCGGTGTGGGTGTTGCAGATGGCCTCGGTCAGGCCGCCGGCGGCTGCGGCCAGCACCGGCACCCCGGACGCGGAGGCCTCCAGCGCGATCAGCCCGAACGTCTCCGAGTGCGACGGCACCAGCATCACCGACGCGTGCCGGATGATGCGGGCCAGCGACTCGCGGTCCTGGCCCGGCAGGAACGTCACCCGCTCCGTCAGCCCGAGCTCGGCGACGAGGGCGTGCAGTTCCCGCTCGTAGCCGGCGAAATCAGCGGAGGTCTGGCCCACCATGACGAGGTCCGGCCGCTCGGCCTCAGGGACGCCGGCGAGGGCGCGGATGGCGACGTCGGGGCCCTTCAACGGCTGCAGCCGGGCCGCGAATACGACGTAGCCGGGGCGGACCGCGGGCGCGGGCACCCAGGCCGGGCGGGCGTCGTCGGGCAGTGGGTGGAACAGGTCGACGTCGACGCCGGGGCGCACGATCACCACGCGTTCCGGGTCCGCGTTGCAGCGCCCGATCACGACGGCGGCCTCGTGGTGGGAGACCGCCACGACGAGGTCCGACTGCTCCGCGCAGACCACCTCGCCCGGCAGCCGGTCCGGGGTCTCGGGCGGCTCACCGTCGCGCAGGGAGGAGTTGGGGTGGGCGGCCACGGAGTGGAACGTCATCACGTGCGGCACGCCCCAATCGCGGGCCAGCGGCAGGGCCGCGACCCCGGACATCCAGTGGTGGGAGTGCACCAGGTCGAACGGGCCGAGCCGTGCCATCCCCTCCCGGAACTCGTCGACGAAGGTGTGGATCTCGCTCTTCGGCAGCGGCGTCGTCGGCCCGGCGGTGACGTGGCGCAGCACCACGCCCTCGGCGAAGTCCACCACGTCGGGCTGGTCCGCGTGGCTGCGACGGGTGATGAACTCGACGTCCACGTCCAGCCGGCCCAGCGCCGTCGCCAGCGCGTGGATCAGCACGTTCATGCCGCCCGCGTCCGCGGTGCCGGGCCGCTCCGCCGGGGAGGTGTGCATGGAAACGAACGCGACGCGCAGGGTCATGGCCCGACGCTACACGCTCGCGACCATGGTGTTCAGGCGTGCTGCGGCAGCGACTGGCGCACCGCCTCGGCCACCACGGCGGCACCGCGCGGCAGCATCGCGATCGTGTAGTGGTTCACCCCACCCACGGGCTGCACCGAGAGCGACGGCACCCGCGCGCGCCAGCCGTCGAGCCACCGGTCGGTGTAGAGGCCGCCGGGCTGGTCGAGCATGCCGCGCTCGGCGCGCAGCAGCAGCACGGGCAGGTCGATGGCGTCGAGGGCCCGGGTCAGGTCCGTGTCCGCACCGGCCACGTCGACGGTGTCCTCGGCCATCGCCCCGTAGCGGGTGGCGGGGCGCATCTCGGGCGGGTCGCCGTGCAGGTCGTAAGCCACATAGGCGCTGAGGTCCTCGTTCCACTCGGCCATCGCGGGGTGCTGGCGCCACTCGGCCTCGTAGGCATCGAGCGACGGGTAGGTGCGCTGCAGCCGCTCGGCCGCCGGACCGAGGACCGCCTCCACACCCGCCTGCGGGTCCACGCCGTCGGGCAGTTGCAGCGGGATCCCGCCATCCACCAGCACCAGCCGGTCCATCAACTGCGGGTGGCGGTGGGCCAGCACCACGGACACGAACGCGCCCATCGAGTGCCCCACCGGCAGCACCGAGGCCACGCCCAGGTGGTCGAGGAGCGCAGCGACGTCGTCCGCGTGCCGCGCCATCCCATAGGGGCCGACGAGGTGGTTGCTCAAGCCGCGCCCCCGCAGGTCCGGTGCGATGATCCGCCACTGCGGCAGCTCCCGGGAGAGTGCCGCCCAGGCCTTGTGGGAGGACGTGATGCCGTGGATGGCGACGATGGTGCCGGCCGGTTCGTCGTCGGGTTCCCAGATGCCCGCGTGCAGCAGGCCGGGGGCGTCGAAGATGGTGTAGGTGCTCATCGGGTCCGCCCTTCGAGGCTCGCTGTCGCTCGCACCTCAGGGCAACTGGAGGGGAGCGCCCTAGGGCAACTGTTCCTGTCGGTGGTCATCTTGCGGTCCACCCGCCGTCCATCACGTAGCTGGAGCCGCTGGCCATGTGGCCGTGGGGGCCGGCGAGGAAGGAGGCCAGGGCCGCGATGTCGGCGGGCTCGACGAACTCCTTGCGGGCGGGCATCTGCAGGAACACCTTCTCGGTGACCTCGGCCTCGGACAGGCCGTGAACGGCCATCTGGTCGGCCACCTGCTTCTCCACCAGGGGGGTGCGCACGTAGCCGGGGTTGATGCACACGGAGCTGACGCCGTGGGCGCCGCCCTCCAGCGCGGTCACCTTGCTCAATCCCTCGAGGCCGTGCTTGGCGGAGACGTAGGCGGACTTGAACGGCGAGGCCACCAGCCCGTGCACCGAGGACACGTTGATGATGCGCCCCCAACCGCCGGCGTACATGTGCGGCAACGCGGCCCGCACCAGCAGGAACGGCGCCTCCAGCATGATGCGCAGGATCAGGCGGAACCGCTCCGGGTCGAACTCCTCGATGGCGGAGACCCGCTGGATGCCGGCGCAGTTCACCAGCACGTCGGCCTCGAGGCGCAGGTCCTCCAGGGAGCGGGTGTCGGACAGGTCGACGGCCCAGGGCTCGCCCCCGATCTCGGCGGCGTGCGCGGCGGCGGCGTCCTCGTTCAGGTCGGCGACGACGACGTGGGCGCCGTCGGCCGCCAGGCGGGTGGCGATGGCGGCTCCGATGCCGCTGGCGCCGCCCGTGACGACGGCGCGGCGGCCGGCGAGGGTCTGCTCAGTCATTGCGATGCTCCTGTTCTCGGGTGGCCCGCGGGTTGAGTGCGCCGTCGACCAGCAGCATCAGCTGGTCCAGGACGTGGTCGGGCAGGGTGGTGGGTTCGCCGTCGTCGGCGGGCCACACGAGCCAGCGCATGGCCATGATCTCGCCCATGCCCATGAAGGCCCAGGCGGCCACCTCCGGGTCGAACTCGCCGATCTCGCCCTTGCGTTGGGCGATGGTGAGGCCGCGCACGTAGCCGTCGGCGATCTGCTGGTAGTGGCGCCGCATCGCGCCCGGGTCCACGAACTCGGCCTGGCGGATGATGCGGTGCAGTTCGGGGTGCTGCGCGGAGAACTCGAAGAACGCGCGGAAGCCGGCGCGCTCGATCTCGGAGCGGCCCCTGGCCATCGTGCCCGCCTCGGACATGGCGCGGCGTACGCGGTGGTTGAGGTCCTCCACCACTTCGCGGAACAGCTCGAACTTGCCCTCGAAGTAGAGGTAGAACGTGCCGAGCGCGATGCCGGCGCCCTCGGTGATCTTGACGATCGAGGCCTCGTGGTAGCCGAGTTCCGCGAACACCTCCGTGGCGGCGTCGACGATGCGCTGCCGGGTCTTGCGACCCTTGGCCGTCGGTGGCCGCTGCGGGTGCGGCGGGGTCAGGTCGTAGGCGCGCTGAGCCATGACTCTGCCTCCTTCCGAAGGGCCGACCGCTGCACCTTGCTCAGGCTGGCGGTGGGCATGGCGTCGGTCCAGATGAACCGGCGTGGAACCTTGTGGGCCGCCAGTTCCCGGCGGCAGTGGGCGGCGAGCTCCTGCTCGTCGACGGGGACGTCGGCCTTGCGCACCACCCATGCCCACGGCACCTCGCCGCGGGCCGGGTCGGACACGCCCACCACCCCGCAGGCGGCGACGGCGGGGTGCCGCAGCAGCACCTGCTCCACCTCGCTGGGGTGCACGTTCTCGCCGCCGACGAGGATGACGTCGTCGAGGCGTTCGAGGATGGTGTAGTAGCCGTCGGCGTCGCGGCGCACCAGGTCCCCGCTGCGCAGCCAGCCGCCCGCCATCCGGGCGGCGGTGGCCTCCGGGTCCCCGAGGTAGCCGGCGAACACGCCGGGTCCCCGGACGAGGAGTTCGCCCTCCGCCTCGCCTGCGAGGTGCTCGCCGGTGACCGGGTCGGCGATGGCGACGTCGATGTGCGGGTAGGGCTTGCCGGCCGACCCGACGTGGCTGTAGGCGTCGGCGGCGGGCAGGCACAGCACGTTGGGGGAGGCCTCGGTGAGGCCGTAGCCCTGGATCAGGGCGACGCCGCGGTTGTGCCAGGTGCGCAGCAGCGGCGCCGGCATCGGAGCACCGCCGACGATGGCCGTCCGGAGTGCGGACAGGTCCGCACCGTCGAAGCCGGGGGAGGTGGCCACCATGTGGTACTGAGTCGGCACGGCCATCATGGCGGTGACGCGGCGCTCGGTCAGCAGGCGCAGGGTACGGCGGGCGTCGAAGTGGCGCTCCAGCACCACGGTGGCGCCCACCCACAGCGCCAGCAGCGTCTGCACGTTCCAGCCGCCGGAGTGGAACTGCGGCATGACGGACAGCACCACGTCGTCGTGCGTCAGCGGCACGGTGCGCGAGAGCGAGAGGTTGGTCCAGAAGCAGTTGGAATGCGTCAGCACCGCGGCCTTCGGGGCGCCGGAGGAGCCGGAGGTGAACAGCACCAGCAGGGCGTCGCCGTCGCGGGTGGGCCGGGGGAGTTGCGCGGGGCTGCGGTGGGTGCGGTGCGGCACCCGCGCCTCGAGCTCGGTGGTGAGCACCGACGGCGGCGGCTCCGGCAGCCGCTCCGTCGCAGACCCGGTTAGGGAGGCCAGTTCGCTCTGGTGCACCACCAGCACCGGGTCCACGATCGCCAGCTGGGTTGCGAGTTCGGTGCCGGACAGCCGCCACGACAGCGGGGCCAGGGCGATGCCGGTGCGGGCGCAGGCGAACAGCAGCACGACGTGGGTGGCGCAGTTGCCGGTCACCGTCGCGATCCGGTCCCCCGGGCCGTAGCCGGCGTCGGTCAGGGCGGAGGCGAGGGCGGAGATCCGGGACTCGAGCTCTGCGTAGGTGACCTCCAGGCCGCTGTCGTCGAGCGCGACGTGGCCGGGGAACACGCGGGCGTTGTCGCTCACCCAGCGGCCGATGGTGTGCAGTCCGCTCATGCCTCTGCCTTCCTGTACTTCCTGCGCAGGTCGGACACGGCACCGCTGATTCCGCCGGGCATCAGGACCACCACGAGGATGAACAACGTGCCGAGGATGAACATCGGCTCGCTGAGCGGGAGCCGCAGCACGAACGGCAGTTGGCTGATGGCCTCCGAGCCGGCCAGGGCCGCGAGCCGCTGGTTCAGCAGCGTGTAGATCACTGCGCCGACGATGGCGCCCCAGCGGCTGCCGACTCCGCCGAGCACCACCATGACCAGCAGCGTCAGCGTGAAGTCGGCCGTCGTCGTCGTGTGGCTCGCGCGGGACTGCAGCAGCAGGTATGCCATGCCCACGATGATTGCCAAGGTACCAGCGCCGACGAACGCCAGGTACTTGACCAGGAACGGGTTACCGCCCAGCACCTTGACGCGGGTCTCGTTCTCGCGGACGGCGGCGACGACGTGGCCGGCGCGGCTGTGCTCGATCCAGGCCACCACGACGAACACGAACAGCATCACCGCGAGGGCGAGCCAGTACAGGTTGCGGGTGTTGTCCACGCCCACGAGCCAGCCGGGGATGTTGTCCGCCCGCAGGGGCAGGCCCTCGTCGCCGCCGGTCAGCCCGCGCGGGTTGCGACGCACCAGGACGTTGGCGGCGTGGGCGAAGGCGAGCGTGACCATGGCGAAGGCGATGCCGCTGACACGGAGGCTGATGGCGCCGAGGACGTGCGTCACGACGACGCCGCCGGCCAGCACGATGAGCGCGGCGGGAATTATCCCCAGTTCGGTGTGCTCCAACAGGATGGCCATTCCGTAGACGCCCATCCCGAAGTAGAGGGCGTGGCCGAAGCTGAGCAGCCCGGCGATCCCGAAGATCAGGTGGTAGGTGAGGGCCAGGCCTGCCGTGAGGAGGCACAGCGCCATGACCTGCAGCGAGCCGGCGCTCCACGTCGGGCCGGGGAGGATGCCGAGGCCCGGGATGTTGAACAGCGGCAGTGCGAAGAGCACGACGGCCGCGACGACGACGCTGATGAGCGTTCGGTTGGACTTGAGGATGCTCATCAGATGGCCTTCTTTCCGAACAGGCCCTGCGGCCGGATGAGCAGGACGATCGCCAGCAGCAGGACTACGACGAAGTCACCGACGCCGTACTCGAAGTTGAGAAACTGTTGCAGGACGGCCACCACCACGGACGCCACCGCGGCACCCCAGAGGGATCCCAGCCCGCCGATGACGGTGACGATGAACGCGAAGATCAGCAGCGTGCCGCCCAGGTGTGGCGAGACGTAGCCGAAGTACTGGCTCGCCATCACGCCGCCGATGCCGGCGACCACACCGCCGATGGTGAACACCAGCGTGAAGGCGCGGCGGACGTCGATGCCGAGGGCCGTGACCATGGAGCGGTTCTCCACGCCGGCGCGGATGATCAGGCCGTAGCGGGTCCGCTTCAGGAACAGCACCAGAGCCAGCAGCACGACGACCGCCACTCCGATCACGAGGAACGTCGAGTTCGGGATGCGGGCCCCCAGGATCTGGGTGGTGTCCAGCATCCAGCCCCGGTTGGCGATGATGCGGGTGTCGGAGCCCCAGATGCCCTCGAACATTGCGACGCTGGCGAGCGAGAGTCCGACGGTCACCAGGACCTGCTCGATGTGGCGCTTGTACAGGCGCCTGACCAGGAAGAACTCGGTGGCGGCGGCGAACAGCCCGCCCGTGACGGCGCCCACCAGGACCGCCAGGGTGAGGCCGAGGAAGGTGTCGAACCCCAGCCGTCGGCCCACCTCCCAGCCGGTGAAGGCGGACAGGGTGAGGAATGAGCCGTGGGCGAAGTTCAGCACGCCCATCAGGCCGTAGATGAGGGACAGGCCGGAGGCCACCAGGAAGTACAGCGCGCCCAGGCCCAGTCCCGTGACGAGCAGGAGGATGAAGGTGCTCACGAGTCGGTGCCTCTCTTCGCGTCGGCGGGGTGGGTCTGGTCGGTCGGTTCGCCGTCGCCGGCGGGTCCGGTCACGGGCTCGCCACCGCCGGGGCCGTGCACGCCCAGCAGTCGGGTCAGGCGGTCGCCGTCGCCCAGCAGTTCGGCGGCCGGGCCGGTGTGGACGGTGCGGCCGGCGTCGATGACCACGACGTGCTCGGCGAGGGTCTTGATGACCTGCAGGTTCTGCTCCACGAGCAGGATCGGGACGGTGCGGGCGGCCTCGGCGAGCACCTTGGCCACCTCGGTCACCAGCCGGGGGGCGAGCCCCTTGGTGGGTTCGTCCACCAGCAGGATGCGGTTCTCGTTGATCAGCGCGCGGCCGAGGGAGACCATCTGCTGCTGGCCGCCGGAGAGGGTGCCGGCACGCTGGGAGGCTCGCTCGTTGAGCTCGGGGAACAGGTCGAAGACCAGGTCGAAGCGGGGGTTGGGCTGGCGCACGGCCAGGTCCAGGTTCTCCCTCACCGTCAGCGAGCCGAAGACCTCGCGGTCCTCCGGCACGTAGGCGATGCCGCGCTGCACGATCTTGTGGGTGGGCAGCTTCTCGATCGGCTCGCCCTCGAAGGAGACGCTGCCGGTGCGGTCGATCAGGCCCATGATGGACTTCAGGCTGGAGGTTTTGCCGACGCCGTTGCGGCCCAGCACGGCGGTGACGCCGGTGGCGGGCACGTCGAAGGTGACGTCCTCCACCACCTGCTGGCCGTTGATGGAGCCCTGGAGGTGCTCCACGGACAGGAGGGCGCTCATGCGACATCACCCACGTAGGCGCTCTGGACCGTCGGGTTGGCCATGATGACGTCGGGGGTGTCGATGGCGAGCAGCTTTCCGTAGTGCATGACCGCCACGCGGTCCACGATGCCGAGCAGCACGTCCAGGTGGTGCTCGACGATGAGGATGGTGCGGCCGGTCTTGTGGAGGTCGGAGATGACGCCGATCAGCTCCGGAACGTCGGAGGAGTTCACGCCGGCCATCGGCTCGTCCAGGAGGATCAGTTCCGGGTCCATGGCGAGCAGCACCGCAATCTCGAGTTTGCGTTTGTCACCGTGGGAGAGGTCACCGGCGTAGGTGGTGAGCTTGTCAAGGCGCACGGTCTCGAGGTGCTGGAGCGCCTCGCTGGAGGCGTCGTCGTCGCGGCGCGGCCGGTGGAGTACGGACATGTTGCCGCCCAGGCGTTGCTGGGTGGCCAGCCGCACGTTCTCGAGCACCGTGAGCCGCGGGAACAGGCTGGAGGTCTGGAACGTCCGGCCGAGACCCAGCCGGGCGCGTCGGGAGATGGACAGCCTCGTGACGTCCTTGCCGTCCAGGAGGACGTTGCCGGAGGTGGCCGGGTTGATGCCGGAGATCAGGTTGAACAGGGACGTCTTGCCGGCGCCGTTCGGCCCGATCACACCCACCATCTCGCCGCGGGCGACGTCGAAGCTCACGTCGATGACGATGTTCGCGCCGCCCACGCTCCAGCTGAGGTTCCTCACCTCGAGCGCGTTGCCCTCGCGGGCCGAAGTCTCACTCATTTGCCTGTTCCTTGAATGGGTCTGGTTCTGGGACGGGCGTTCCCGGCCGCCCACCGCTGGTCGAGCAGGGCGCCCGGCGCCCCGCCCGGTGGTCGAGTAGGGCGCCCGGCGCCCCGCCCGGTGGTCGAGTAGGGCGCCCGGCGCCCGTGTCGAGACCCCCAACTGTGGGTCTCGACACGCCGGCTCGTTCCTAGTCGGCTACTCGACCATCGGGTTCGGGGAGGTCAGCCGACCTCGGCCGGAGCCACCTCGTCGCCGGGAACCTCGGCCACCAGCTCGGGCACCCAGTTGTCCCCGTCGGCGACGAGCTTGACCTGGTACATGGGCTGGATCAGGGCGTGGTCGCTCGCGCGGACCTGGTAGTCGCCCTTGGGGCCTTGGAACTCCCAGCCCTCGAGGGCGCTGACCATGCCGTCGATGTCGCCGCCACCCTCGGCCACGGCGTGGGCGATCATCTGGGCGGTGGTGAAGCCGTCGGGGGTGAACAGGTCGCCCACCTGGCCGTTGGCCTCGAGGGAGGCGAGCATCGCGTCATTGATCTCGTTGTCGGGGGCGTCGGCGAAGTAGTGGTTCAGGAAGGAGATGTTGGCCGAGGCCTCACCGAAGGCGTTGTACGTCGTGGTGTCACCCAGACCGGTGACCACCTCGGTGGACTCGAACACGCCCTGCTGGTTCAGGGCCTGCCACATGGCGCCGGAGGTGGCGCCGGCCCAGGCGACGAACACGAGGTCCGGCTGGGCGTCCAGGATCTGGGCCGCGAACGGGGTGAACTCGGTGGCGTCCTCGGGGACCAGCACGCTGGTGATCTCGGCGTTCTTGGCGGCGAAGCCGGCCTCGACGCCGGCGACGTTGCCCTGGCCGAAGGCGTTGTCCTGTGCGAAGACCAGCACCTTGGCGCCGTCCTCGATGTAGGCGGCGGCGGTGGCGACGTCCTGCAGGGTCTGGCGGCCGGCGCGGAAGGTGTAGTCGTTGATGCCGGTGATGGCGTCGGTGGCGGCGGGGCCGGAGATGAACAGCGTCTTGTTCAGGCCTGCCTGCTCGGCGACCGCCAGGCCGACTCCCGAGGAGGTGCTGCCGGCGAGGATCTGGGTGCCCTGGCCGATGGCGTCCTTGGCGGCCGAGACGGCCACCTCGGGGTTGCCCTGGTCATCGACGTAGGTGATGTCGAGGGCTCCCTCCTCGATGATGCCCTCCGCGACGACGTACTCGAGCCCGGCCTCGAAGCCCTCGAGGAACTTCTCGCCGTACGCGGCCAGGGGGCCGGTCTTGGAGTAGATGATCGAGACGGGTACGGCGTCGGCGGGTGCCTCGGCGCCGGAGGTCTCCCCGGTGTCGGTGGTCTCCTCCGTGGAGGTGGTGCCCTCCGCCGTCGTCTCCTCGGGCGGGGTGTCGGGTTCGGCCGGGGTGCCGGGGGCGCATGCCACCACTCCCAGGAGGAGGGCGGCGGAGCCGGTTGCCAGCAGAGACTTCATTGTCCGCATGTTGGTTGCCTTTCGTGAGCGGTACATCGGGTGGGTTGGTTGCCGGTTTGGTTCGGGTTGGTCAGCGGGTCAGGATCAGGGCCTCGCCCTGCCCGCCCCCGCCGCACAGGGAGACGGCGGCGGTGCCGGTGCCGCGGCGCTGCAGTTCCAGTGCCGCGGTGAGTACGAGCCGGGCGCCGGAGGCACCGACGGGGTGGCCGAGCGCGATCGCCCCACCGTTGGGGTTGGTCTGCTCCAGCGGGTAGCCGAGGGCGCGCGTCGCAGAGATCGCGACGGCGGCGAAGGCCTCGTTGACCTCGATGAAGTCCAGGTCCGAGGGCTCCATGCCGTCGGCGTCGAGGGCGGCGCGGATGGCACCGGCGGGCTGCTCGTGCAGCTGCGTGTCCGGGCCGGCCACCTGGCCGTCGGCGCCGACGACGCACAGCCACTGCCAGCCCCTGGCCTCCGCGTGCTCGCGGGTGGTCAGGACCAGCGCGGCCGCGCCGTCGGAGATGGGGGAGGAGTTGCCGGCGGTGATGGTGCCGTCCTTGGCGAACGCGGGGCGCAGCCGGGCGAGGGACTCCGGGGTGGATTCGCCGCGGATGCCCTCGTCGTGCTCGATCAGGCGGGTGCCGCGCCGATCGGTGTGTTCGATGGGGGCGATCTCGGTGGCCAGGTGGCCGGCGGCCTGGGCGGCGGCGGCGCGGAGGTGGCTGTCCAGGGCGACGGCGTCCTGCTCCTCGCGGGCCAGTCCGCGTTCGGTGTTGCCGCGCTCGGTGAGGTCTCCCATGGAGATCCCGTGCTCGGCGTCGTCGAGGCCGTCGACGGCGAGGGTGTCCTCGAGGCCGGTGCTGCCGTACTTCACGCCGCCGCGGACGCGGGCGAGGTGGGGCGCGTTGGTCATGGACTCCTGACCTCCTGCCACCACCACCTGCGCGGCGCCGAGGCGCAGCAGCCGGGCCGCCTGCACCACCGTGTCCAGCCCGGACAGGCAGACCTTGTTGGTGGTGGCGGCGGGCACCGACATCGCCAGACCGGCCGCCACGGCCGCCTGCTTGGCGGGGTTCTGGCCGCTGCCGGCCTGGATGACCTGGCCCATCAGGACGTGGTCCACGTCGTCGGGGGAGATGCCGGCACGGGTGATGGCGTGCCGGATTGCGTGGGCGCCGAGCTCGACGGCGGAGAACCCCGAGAGCTGGCCGAGCAGCCGACCCTGCGGCGTCCGGGCGCCCGCGAGCACCAGCACTTCCACGTCACGCATCGGCGGCCTCCAGCTCGACGGCGAACTCGGGCTCGGTGATCTCGCGCAGCTCCTCGGCGGTGACGCCCGGGGCGAGGCGACGCAGCACCAGACCGGCGTCGGTGACGTCGAACACGCCCTGATCGGTGATGATGCGGTCCACCACTGCCACGCCGGTGAGCGGGAGGGAGCACTCGCGCACGATCTTGGGGGTGCCATGGCGGGAGACGTGCTCGGTGATGACGATCACGCGCGGGGTGCCGGCGACGAGGTCCATCGCGCCGCCCATGCCCTTGACCATCTTCCCGGGGATCTGCCAGTTGGCGAGGTCTCCCTTCTCGGAGACCTCCATCGCGCCCAGCACCGCGATCTTCACCTTCGCGCCGCGGATCATGCCGAAGCTGGTGGCGGAGTCGAAGATGGTGGCGCCCTTGTTCAGGGTCACGGTCTGCTTGCCGGCGTTGATCAGGTCCGGGTCCTCCTCGCCCTCGTAGGGGAAGGGGCCCATGCCCAGGATGCCGTTCTCGCTCTGCAGGATGACGTTGACGCCCTCGGGCAGGTTGTTGGCCACCATCGTGGGGATGCCGATGCCGAGGTTGACGTAGTCTCCGTCGTTCAGTTCGGAGGCCGCGATGGCGGCCATCTCGTCGCGGGTCCAGGTCATGCCGCCACCTCCTGGCGGGGGCGTACGGTGCGCTGCTCGATCTCCTTCTCGGCGCCGGAGTACTGCACGACGCGGTCCACGAAGACGCCGGGGGTGACAATGACGTCCGGGTCGATCCGGCCCGCCTCGACGACGTGCTCGGCCTCCGCGACGGTCACCTTGCCGCAGCCGGCCACCACCGGGTTGAAGTTGCGGGCGGTGAGCCGGTAGGTCAGGTTGCCGAGCGTGTCCGCGGTGTGGGCGTGCACGATGGCGAGGTCCGCGACGATGGCCCGCTCCAGCACGTGGGTGCGGCCGTCGAACTCGGCGGTGGGCTTGCCTTCGGCGACGACGGTGCCCACGCCGGTGGGGGTGTAGAAGGCCGGGATGCCGGAGCCGCCGGCGCGCATCCGCTCGGCGAGCGTGCCCTGGGGCACGAACTCCACGTCGAGCGCGCCGTCGAGGTACTGCTTGGCGAACAGGGCGTTCTCGCCCACGTAGGAGGCGAGCACCTTGGCGATCTGCTGGTTCTCCAGCAGCAGGCCGAGTCCCTTGCCGTCCACGGCGAGGTTGTTCGACACCACGGTGAGCCCCGTCACGCCGGAGTCCCTGATCACCTCGATCAGGTCCCGGGGGATGCCGCAAAGGCCGAATCCGCCCGCCGCGATCACCATCTCGTCGTGCAGCAGCCCTTCGAGCGCACCCGTTGCGCTCTCCTTCAGTTTCGACACGCTTCAACTCCTTCGTCGGCGATGTCCTGAGAGCCAATACTGAAACATGATTCAGGTTTTGGAAAGGTTCGCGCGGCATTGTGACCATTTCGTGATCTTCGGAGTGCCGTCGGTGTCGCGACGAGGGGGTCACAGGGGGCGTGAGGTGTTCGGCGGTATCGTCGTCGGCGTGACTGAAGCCTCACGGCCCGAGAGGCCGACGACGATCGTTCCGCTGCTGGCCGCGTTCGGCGTGTTCCTGCTGGGGGTGCTCATCGTGCTGCTGCTCAACCTCGGCGAGGAGGCACCCACCGGCCCGCCGCCACTGCCGCAGGAGGTCGAGGGCGGTTGGACGCTGACGACCGAACCGGACGCCACTGCAGGCACCTACGAGGGCCCCGACGGGGACCCGGTGGTGCATGTGGCCTGGGAGGAGACCAGCGTCGCCGAGCAGATCGAGGGCCGCGAGTTCGAGGCCAGCGGAGAGTGGGCCTGCCTGCCCCGCCCCTCCGACGAGGTGGAGGTCTGCTGGGCCGACTACCGCGACGGTGCGGTGTCGGTGACCAGGGGCGAGCTCTCCATCCCGGCCACGGTGCGCTTCGGCGACCAGTTCCTGTTCGCCTGGAAATGACGCGACGGGTGGGCCCGGCAGTGCCGGTGCCCACCCGGCGTGCTCGTCGGGCTACTTCCAGAGCTCGAGGAGCTGGTCCCCGAATTCGGCCATGCTCGGGATGGTGGTGCCGGCCAGCAGCAGGCCGCCGTCGTGGACGTCGGTCACGCACATGAACGCACCCGTCGCGGTGCCGCACAGCCACGCGCCGTGCTCCTCGGGGTCCGAGATGCTCGAGCGGTAGAAGTCCTTCGTGAGGCTCTCGGAGAACACCGCGCTGACGACCTCACCGTCCGGGTTGGTCCAGGCCCCGAACTCGTTGTCGGGCTCGCCGAGCGCCGCGGTCCAGTCGCCCACCTGGGCGGGCATGTTGGGCCGGCCGGAGGTGTTGCCGTCGTCGCCAGAATCGGGCTGCTCGCCCGGGTCCGGGGTGGTCGCGCCCGGGTCCGGCTGCTCGCCGCCGTCCGGGGTGGTCGCACCCGGATCGGGCTGTTCACCCCCGTCCGGCGTGGTGACGCCGGGCTCGGGCTGCTCACCGCCGTCGGTGGGCTCGCCCTCGTCGGTGGGCGGCGCCTCCTCCGAGATGGTGGTCTCCGGGGTGGGCTCGGCGGTGGTGGAGCCGTCCTCGCGGAGGAAGAAGAACCACACGGCGACGCCGATGGCCACCACGAGCACAGCCGCGACGATGATCAGCGGCAGGTTGCTCTTGCCGCCCTCCGGTGCCTGCTGGTAGCCGCCCGGGGGCTGCTGGCCGTAGCCGCCGCCCTGGAATCCCTGCTGCTGGTAACCGCCCTGTGGGCCGTATCCCTGTCCGTACCCCTGCTGCCCGCCTTGGGGGTAGCCCTGTTGCCCGCCTTGGGGGTAGCCCTGTTGCCCGCCCTGGGGATAGCCCTGCTGCCCGCCCTGGGGGTAGCCGCCCTGTCCGCCCTGCTGGCCGTAACCCTGCTGTCCGCCTTGCTGGTAGCCGGGCTGGCCGCCTTGGGGGTAGCCCTGCTGACCGCCCTGAGGGTAGCCGCCCTGGCCCGACCGGGGACCGAATCCCTGCTGGCCGCCCTGCGGTGGGTATCCCTGTCCCTGCGGTGGGCGACCGCCCTGCTGCGGATTACCCTGACCCGGCTGGTTCACCTGCGTGGGCGGGGTCTGGTTGCTCTGGGGACCGCCAGGGCCGCCGGGGGTGTTGGTGCTCATGAGAATTCCTAGGGTGGTTGAGCCGTGGGTTGGGCTTTCGTGCACAGTCTCCCGCACGCTGGGTGCAGCTTGCGGGTCCGTTCCGTGACGAGACCGCGCCCCGTCCGTTCGGGCGGGGCGCGGCCGCGGCGTCAGTCGACCGGGTTGCCGTAGGGATCCAGTCGACGGCCCAGGTCGTCGCGGGGGACGTCGTCGTCCGGGGTGACTTCGCGCACCGGGTCCCCGTACTCCGTGCCGTCGGTGTGCTTCGGCGGGGTGAAGTCCATCTCCGGCGGGTCGTTGTCGTCCGGGCTGCCGATGTCCCTCGGGGGCGATGCCTGCGGTTGCTCGGGCTCGGTCGCCGGTGCCGGGGCGGTCTCCGGAACTGCCTCGACGGCGCGGCCCTCGTCCGCGACGTCCGCGGGCTCCACCGCGACGTCCCCGTCTCCCTCAGGGGGTTCGAAGTGGGGCTCGGGGTCCTGCGATGCCATGCCGTCGGGGGAGGCGGTCACCGGCTCGTCGGGGGCGAAGTCGTCCTCGGGGCGCTGCGGCGGCGGATCGCCCGCCGTCTCCCCGGTGCGCTCTTCGGCCCAGCCGGACGGTGAGGCCTCCGCCGCCTCCGTCGGAGCATCGGCCGCGAAGTCCTCCACCGGTTCCGCGCCGGTGCCCGGCTGGTCCGTCGCCTCCGCCGCGTTGGCGGTGGGGATCCCGTCCGAGGGGATCCCGGCGTCGCTGGCCGAGACTCCGGCCGCGGCGACGTCGTCGGGGACCGTGAGCGGACCGGACAGGGTCTCCTCGTCCTCGTCCGTGGCGGAGAAGTCCTCCGCCCTGCGTCCCGGTGACGTCGACGTCGAGGGCTCGGTGCCGACGTCGTCCACGGGGTCAGGGGTGACGCCGCGGCGGGGTGTCTGGGGAGTGTCCGCCAGGGGCTGGTCAGGGGCGAACGGCCCGTCGGGATCCACCTCGTCCTTGCGCCTGGTCCCGAAGATGATTGCGACGATGATGATCAGGGCGATCACTGCGATCAGGACCCAGACCCAGATTGGCCAGTCAGCCATCTGATCCCTCCTTCGTTGGGGAACTTTTTCCCAGCGTAGTGCGATTGTGCTTCTCAGGGAGGTGCGTGCTAATGTTTCTCCTCGGGTCGAGAGACCCGATGCGCGAGTGGCGGAATGGCAGACGCGCTGGCTTCAGGTGCCAGTGTCCTTCGGGACGTGGAGGTTCAACTCCTCTCTCGCGCACAGTGCAGGATCCCCCGGCGGTGACAGGTTCACCGCCGGGGGATCTCTCGTTTCCGGGGTCCCGGTGCCGGAGAGGAGCCACCGGCCGCGGCGTCGGAGCGGGAATCGTCCAGAAAATGACGGATGTGAACAATACATTTTGTTTCGGGTCCGCTATCGTGCCGGGCAATTGTCCTTGACTAGGGTATGTGCCGAACCGGGATGAATTGCGTAGCATATTCACCGGGGGACGGCCCACGTGGTCTGTTATGAGTACGAGTGAGGAGCCGTCATGCATGATTCCCGGCAACGCCGAACTGTTGCACGCGGTATCGACGCCAAGGCGCTGGTGCGCAACGTGATCCTGCTCGTGGCAGCCGTGGCCGTCGCCGTCGTGCTGATTCCCGTCGATGACTCCGAGGACGCTCCGGGCGGCGCCGTCCAGACCGTCGTGCAACCCGCGCACTGACCCCCTTCCCATGGCCCGGTTGGTCACCGCGCAGCAGATGCGCGAGGCGGAGGAGCGGGTGTTCGAGGCCAACCCGGGAATCGACCTGATGGGCCGCGCCGCAGCGGCCGTCGTCGAGGCCGCAGGCGCTGATCCGCTCGTTCCCGTCCTGGTGGTCGTGGGCCCCGGCAACAATGGCGGCGACGGTCTGTTCGCCGCGGCCGCGCTGGCCGATTCCCGCCCGGTGACCTGCTGGCTCACCTCCGAACGTGCCCACCCGGAGGGCCTCGCCGCTGCCCGCACCGCGGGAGTGGTGGAACTCGACGCAGGAGGAGCGCTGGCCCACCTCGACGACTCGCCCCTGGTCATCGACGCCGTCCTCGGCATCGGCGGCAGGCCCGGCCTGCGGGGTGAGGTGGCCCGTTTCGCGGGGGAGTGCGAGCGTCGCGGAACCATCGTGCTCAGCGTCGACCTCCCCAGCGGGCTCGACGCGGACTCCGGCGTGCTCGCGGACTCGGAGCCGCCGTCGTTCGTGGCGACGACCACGGTCACCTTCGCGGCGCTGAAGGACTGCCACGTCCGCGAACCGGCGGCCGGCCGCTGCGGGCGGGTCGTCGTCGCCGATATCGGGGTCGACTTCTGATTTCCTGCGCCCGGGTGATAACCGACGCTAGGGTGAAAGTGCGGGGGCGCAGGAATGGCCCGTTTTCGGACGGGGGACCAGAACAGGAGTCCCGGTGCACGACTCGAAGTCGCGGATTGTCCGTACCCGTACAGTCCTGATCAATGTGGCGGTTCTCGTCGTGGTCCTGGTGGTGGCTTTCCTGTTGATACCCAATGCCACGGAAACAGAGAATGATCCCGAGCGCCCCGCCCCCACCGCCACTGAGGCCGCGGGCGACTGAGGCGACGCCGTCGTTCCCGCCGGGGCTCGGACGAGCCGCCGACGACCTGACACGCCGAGGAAATCGGGCGCAAGGGGCACCGGTGCCCTCTCCGGCCGATTCACTCGGCGAGTCGGGTCGCCGGGGCCGGGGGGTGTCGGGTCGCGGGGCGGTTGGCGGCCGGGCGTGTCGGGTCGTCGCGGCGGCCGGGTCCTGCGCGGTGGCCGGGCCGGGCGGACGTAGGCAGCCCTCCCGAACCGGCCCGTCGTCGCGTCAGAAGGACAGGTGCACGGGCTCGGGCCCGAGCTCGACGGTGCCGGGGTTCACCACCTGGAAGCCGTTGGCCTTGTAGGCCTCGTAGTCGAACTCCTCGGTCTCGTCGTAGCCGAGGCGGTGGTAGTCGTAGAAGCCCTCCCAGTCCTCGTACCCGTCGCCGAGGGAGTTCTCCAGGAATGCGTCGGCCATGCCGGCCCCGAGGCGGGGCCCCGCCCAGAACGCACCCATCGCCAGCACGTTGCAGTTGTTGGCGGTGGCGGCCCGACGTGCGGCCTCGACGCTCTCGGCGACGGCTGAGTGCACGTGGGGGCACTTGCTGGCGGCGACGTGGATGCCCATGCCGCTGCCGCAGAACAGCAGGCCCTTCTCGAACTCGCGCTCTGCGATCTTGGCGCCCACCATGAACCCGGCCCGGTGGTACATGGGGGAGGACTCCTTGTCAGGGGTCAGGTCCGTGACCTCCCAGCCCTTCTGCTCCAGGTGGCGCTTGACGTACTCCTTCAGGGGGAAGCCGGCGAAGTCGGCCGCCACCACCACCTGCTTGTCCCTTGCGAGTCTCATCACGAGACCTCCTTCTTCTTGCGCTTGAACAGGTTGCCGGTCCTCAACTCGCTGGTGGCGATCACCAGCAGCAGCACGCCGCCCCAGATCAGGTCCCGGTAGAAGTTGCTGATGCCGGGGAACAGGTTGAGGCCGGAGGAGAGGATCTGCAGGATCACGATGGCCAGCACGACGCCGATGAGCCGGCCGTTGCCGCCGTTCGGGTTCACGCCGCCCAGCACCACGATCAGCACCGTCAGCAGCGTGTAGACCAGCCCGTAGTCCGCCTTCGCGGAGTTGTAGTTGGCCAGCATCACGAGCCCCGCCATCGCGGACAGGACGCCCGAGAACAGGTAGGTGCGGATCAGCAGGCTGGTGGAGTTCAGGCCGCTGAACTTCGCGCTGGTGGCGTTGGTGCCCAGCATGTAGATCTTCGTGCCGAAGGTGGTGCGGCCCATCACGAGCGCCACCAGCGCCACCGCCACGAGGAACACCACGAACTGCATCGGCAGGACGCCGCCGAAGCGGGCCGCCATGATGGTGCTGTACTCGGTGGGCAGGCCGGAGATGGGGCTGCCGGCGGTGAGCACGATGGAGATGCCGATGAACAGCTCCAGCGTTCCGAGCGTGGCCAGGATGGCCGGGATCTTCACCACTGCGACGAGGATCCCGTTCAGGACGCCGGCGACGGCACCCACCAGGAGGGCGACGACGATCGCCACCCCGACGGCGGTGCCCGCGCCGCCCGGTGCGAGTGCGAGCATCACCATCGCGGCGATGATGGAACTGAGGTTGGCGATGCCCACCACGGACAGGTCGATGCCGCCGGTGACCATGCACACCATCACGCCCAGGGCCATCAGGCCGAACTCGGGGAAGGACACGGCCATGGAGATCCACGTGTAGCTGTTGGCGAAGTTGCTGGGGCGCACGGCGGCGAACAGCAACAGCAGCACCAGCAGGATCACCACCAGCCGGGTCACGTGGGCGTCGGTGCGCGCGAACGAGAGGAACCGGGAGCCGATGCCCTGCTTGTCAGGGGTAGTTGTCGCAGTCATTTCAGGGTCCCCTCTCAGGCCGCCACGATCCGGTTGCGCCGGCGTCTTGCAGTCACTTGCACGGCGGAGATGCCGGTGCCGACGATGATGAGCACGCCCAGCGCGACGCGCTGCCAGTAGGTGGGCACCCCGATCAGGATCATCGAGTTCTGCACCATCACGATCAGCAGGGTGCCGAGCATGACGCCGGTCAGCGAGCCGGTGCCGCCGGTGATGGCGGTGCCGCCCAGCACGACGGCGGCGATCACCATGATCTCCATGCCCAGCAGGTTGGTGGGGTGCATCTGGCCCATCATCGAAGTGCGCACCAGGCCTGCGATCGCGGCGATCACGCCCGCCATCACGTAGAGCCAGAACTTGATGCGCCGCACCTTGAACCCGGCACGCACGGCCGAGGCCTCGTCGCCGCCGATGGCGTAGACGCCGCGGCCGAACATCGTGAACCGCATGATGAAGAACGCGATGGCCACCACCACGACCAGCAGCAGGAAGGACACCGGCATGCTGGAGGTCAGCCCCGAGGTGGGGTTGGTGGCCACGAACAGGTTGGCGCGCCCGAACTCCGCCATCGACGGCGGCAGCGTCGGGATCTGCACGCTGCCGAGCGCACCCTGCATGATGCCCTTGAACACGTTGGCCGTGCCCAGGGTGATGATCAGCGTCGGCACAGCCAGCCGTGCGGCGAAGACCCCGTTGAACGCACCCAGCAGTGCACCGAGGGCGATCGCGAGCAGGAACGGCAGCCAGAGCCCGCCCGTCCAGGAGTTGTCGACGAGTCCGCTGGTCAACGCGTAGACCGCGAGCGAGGCGAGGGCCGGGAACGAGACGTCGATGCCGCCGGAGACCAGCACCATGTAGGTGCCGACGGCGAACAGGCCGGGCACCACCATCGCGTTGGCGAGGTTGACGAGGTTGGTGATGCTGAAGAACTGGCCGCTGCGCACCTCGATGATGGCCGCCACCACGAGGATGACCAGCAGCAGGTAGAACTCGTTGGAGCGGACCAGTTTGCCGAGAGTTGGCTTCATCAGTTGGTCCCCACTTCCAGCGGGCCGCCGGTGATCATGTCGGACAGTTCCTCCTCGGTCTTCGTGCGCGGGTCCACCTCGCCGTCGATGCGGCCCTCCCGCAGCAGCAGCACGCGGCCGCACGTCTGTTTCAGCTCGCCGATGTCGTCGGAGATCACGATGATGCCCATGCCGGCGGCCGCCAGGTCTGACAGGATCCGGTGGATCTCGGCCTTGGAGCCGATGTCGACGCCGACGGTGGGGCCGTTCAGGATCAGCACGTCCGGCTCGGTGGCCAACCACTTCGCGAGCACGACGCGCTGCTGGTTGCCGCCCGAGAGCGTGTTGACCGGGTTGCCCGGGTTGCGGGTGGCGATCTGGAGTTCGGAGACCCAGCGCTGCACGGCGTCGCGCTGCTTGCGCTTGTCGGCGAGGTTGAGGGGGCCGGAGAGGCGGTCGATCTCGGAGATGATGATGTTGTCCGCGATGGAGCGCTCGAGGGCGAGGCCCTCGGTGAGCCGGTCCTCCGGCACGTAGGCGATGCCGTGGCCGATGGCGTCGGCGATGCTGTTGATCCGCGCCGGCTCACCGCCGATGCTGATGGAGCCGGAATCGGCAGGGAACACCCCGAACAGGGAGAGCGCCAACTCCGTGCGGCCCGAGCCGAGCAGGCCCGTGATGCCCAGGATCTCGCCCTTGTGGAGGGTGAAGGACACGTCGGAGAACGCGTTGCCGAGCGTCAGCCCGGAGGCCTCGAGCACGGGCTCGCCTATGGAGTCGTCGCCGGTGAATGCGGTCTCCTCGAAGTCGCGCCCGGTCATGTACTCCGCGAACTTCTGCTGGTTGAGCTCTTCGGGGACCGTGGTGATGACCTGCTTGCCGTTGCGCAGGATGGTGAAGCGCTCGCTGATCTCGAACACCTCGCCCAGCTTGTGGCTGACGAACATGATGGCGATCCCGCGGGACTGCAGGTCCAGGATCACCCGGAACAGCGCCTCGACCTCCTTGTTGGTGAGCGCGGTGGTGGGCTCGTCCATGATGATCAGCCTGGTGTCGCTCATCAGCGCCCGGGAGATGGCCACGAGCTGCTTGTCCGCGACGGAGAGGTCCCCGACCACGGCGTCGAGGTCCACCTTGAAGTCGATCTTGGCGACGGCCTCCTCGGCGATCCTGCGGAACCGGCGCCAGTTCACGAACCGGCGCTTGTCGGCGAGTTCGGTGGTGAGGGCGAGGTTCTCCATCACGGTGAGGTTCGGGAACACCGAGAAGTCCTGGTAGATCACCTGGACGCCGTTCTCGATGGCCTCGATGGGCGTCAGTCGGCTGTACTCGCGGCCGCCCATCTCGATGGTGCCGCCGTCGGGCTGGTAGACGCCCGAGATGATCTTGATCAGCGTCGACTTGCCGGAGCCGTTCTCCCCGGCCAGGCAGTGGATCTCGCCCGCGCGGATCTCCAGGTCGATGCCGTCGAGCGCCTTTACCCCGGCGAACGACTTGCTGAGGCCGCGCACGGCGATGACGTTCTCTTCTGCCATCTGCAGTCCTAAGGGTTTGGAAGGGAAATGGGCGGTGGGCGGCTTCGCCCCACGCCCGCTGGGAAGCCGAACGGGCCGGCCGGGCCGCTGGGGCCCGGCCGGCCGTCCGGATCAGAAGCCGAAGTCGTCGACGTTGTCGGCCGTGATGACGATCCAGCCGGCACCCTCGAGGACCTTGTCGCTGCCCTCCGCGAACTGCATGTCCTCGTAGCCGGGGACACCCAGGTCAACCCCGTTGGCGATCTCCTCGCCATCGAGGATCAGGCGGGCCAGCTCGGCCATGGCGTAGCCGGCGTCGGCCGGGTCCCACAGGGTCAGGGCGTGCACGAGGCCCTTCTCCAGGATCTCCTTGTTGTCGGCCGGCATGCCGGTGCCGGAGGTGAAGACCTCGCCCTGCAGGCCGAGTTCCTCGATGGCACGTGCGACGCCGGGGGCGTCGAACGACGAGGTGCCCATGATGCCCTTGAGGTCCGGGTAGGCGGTCAGCAGCTCCTTGGCGCGCTGGTAGGCGGTCTCACCGTCGTCCTGCGACTCCACCCGAGGGTTCTCCTCGAGCAGGGTCATGTTCGGGTAGGCCTCCTGTGCACGGGCGACGCCGCCGTCGGCCCACTCGTTGTGGGAGGCGTTGGTGACGTGGCCCACCATCGTGGTGTAGGTGCCCTCCTCGCCCATCGCCTCGGCGAGGTTGTCCATGATGAACGCGCCGTACTGGGTGTTGTTGAACGCCTCGATGTCATACATCGTGTTCTCCTGGCTGGCGCCCTCGTGGGTCACGACGACGATGCCGGCGTCCATGGCCTCCTTCAGCACCGGCTCCAGTGCGCCGGGATCCACTGGCACGACACCGATGGCGTCCACCTGCTGCGCGATCAGGTCACGGATGACCTGGGCCTGCTGGGTGGCGTCGGTCTCGGCGGGACCGCGCTGGAAGACCTCCAGGTCCGAGTGCTCGTCGGCGTACTTCTGGACGCCCACCTCCATGCGCACGAACCACGGGTTGGTCGAGTCCTTGGGGACGATGGCGATCGTGTAGCCGCCGCCACCGCCGTCCGCGGGGGCTCCGGTGTCCGCGCCGTCGCCCGGCTCCGCCGTCTCCCCGCTGCATGCCGTGAGTGCGAGGCTGACCGCGGCCACCGCACCGATGATCTTGCCGAACAAGCGCCCTTGCTTCATCCTGACTTTCCTTTCGCTGTTGGCTCACCCTGCAACCCCGCAGCGGTGGCACCGCCCCAAACTGTCCGGAGGGGAACCCCTGTGATCGCCCTGCGAACCGGACATTTGAAGCGCTTCAAACTGTAGCCCGACCGTATCCGGCCGCAGACACCGGGGGAAGGGTTGCGGGTGGATTGATACCGGACCGTGACATTGGCGGTGGGCCGGCGGACCCAAGCGGGTTGGCTGACCCGATAAGGTGCATAACGGGGCGTTCGCGCCGCCGACCCTTGCCTTGCCCGAACCGACGATGGGATTCCGCCGGTGCTCTTGCTGATCGCTGTCCATGCGGCCCTCAGCATGCTCACGCCCGCTCTCACCCGATTCCTGAAGGCACGCACCTTCTACGCGCTCGCCCTCGCGCCCCTGGCCGCAGGGATCTGGCTGCTCACCGTCGCCCCCACCGTCCTGAGTGGGGGAGTGGTGGTGGAGACCGTCGAGTGGATCCCATTCCTGGACGTGAACATCACGCACAGACTGGGCCTGCTGCAGTGGATGCTGGCCATGATCGTGTCCTGGGTGGGCGCACTGGTGCTGGTCTACTGCCGGTTCTACTTCTCCGCCAAGATCCCCGCCCGGAGCGCCGCGCTGCTGCTGGCCTTCGCCGGTGCGATGCTCGGCCTGGTGACCGCCGACGACCTCGTGGTCCTCTACGTCTACTGGGAACTCACGACGGTCCTGTCCTACCTGCTGATCGGCCACGACCCAACCCGCCGCGCCAACCGCGGCGCCGCGCACACCGCCCTGATCGTCACCACCTTCGGCGGCCTCATCATGCTGCTCGGCATGATCGGGCTCGGGTACCGCGCAGGCACCTTCTCCATCGCGGAGATCCTCGCGGACCCGCCGACGGGGACCCTGGTCACCGCCAGCCTGCTCGCGATGCTGGTGGGCGCCATCAGCAAGTCCGCCATGGTGCCGTTCCACTTCTGGCTGCCCGGCGCGATGGCCGCCCCGACGCCGATCTCTGCCTACCTGCACGCCGCCGCCATGGTGAAGGCCGGCGTCTACCTGATCGCCCTGCTCGCACCCGTGTTCGCGTCGGTCCCGGGGTGGAGACCCGTGATCATGCTGCTGGGCTCGGTGACCATGATCCTGGGTGGACTGCGCGCCCTGCGGCAGAAGGACCTCAAACTCCTCCTGGCCTACGGCACGGTCAGCCAACTCGGCTTCATGATCCTGCTGGTGGGGCTCGGCACCCAGACCGCCGCCCTGGCCGGCATGGGCGTGGTCATCAGCCACGCGCTGTTCAAGTCTTCCCTGTTCCTGTTCGTCGGCATCATCGACCAGTCCGCCGGCACCCGCGACATCGACGAGCTCAACGGCGTCTTCTACCGCTCACCGGTGCTCGCCGTCGCCGCCGCGCTTTCGGCCATGTCCATGGCGGGCCTGCCGCCCACCATCGGCTTCATCTCCAAGGAGGCGGCCTTCGAGTCGCTGGCCTACCTGGTGCTCGGCGACGCCGGGGTGGTGACCCCGCTGGCCGGCATGGCCTTCGCGGCCGCCGTCGTGTTCGGCTCGGTAATCACCGTCGCGTACACGCTGCGCTGGTGGTGGGGCGCGTTCGCGTCCAAGCAGGGCGGCGCGGAGCTGAAGTGGAAGTCGCCGGCGCTGCTCAAGCTGGGCATCCCCGTCGCCCTCGCGCTCCTCGGCCTGGCGGCCGGGTTCCTCGGGGGCCCGCTGACCGAGGTGCTGCGCCCGTACGCGGCCAGCCACAGCACCGGCGTTCCCGGACACGGCCTCGCACTGTGGCACGGCTTCTCCACCCCGCTGGTGATGACCATCATCGCCGTCGTCCTCGGCGTCGTGTTCTTCGTGTTCCGGGAGCAGATCTCGGCGGTGCAGGCGACGTTCCCGAAGCTGCGGACCGCCGAGGAGACCTACCACAAGAGCCTGCGCGGCCTGGACCGGATAGCGGTGGAGGTCACCGCCCGCTCCCAGAGCGGCTCCCTGTCGGTCTACCTCGGGGCCATCCTGGTCACGCTCGTGACGCTGGCCTTCTACGCCATGCTGCGGATCCGGGTGTGGCCCGTGTACCGCATCTTCGACAACTGGTCCCAGCTGGTGGTGGCGGCCCTCATGGTGGCCGCCGGCATCCTCGCCGCGTGGTCGCGCGGCCGTATCCGGGCGGTGCTGCTGGTCGGCGTGACCGGCTACGGCGTCGCCCTCATGTTCGCCATGCACGGTGCCCCGGACCTGGCCCTCACGCAGGTACTGGTGGAGACCGTCACGCTCGTGGTGTTCATCCTCGTGCTGCGCAAGATGCCGCGCTACTTCACGAACCGGCCGCTCACCTCGACGCGCTGGTGGCGCGTGGTGGTGGCCATCTTCGCCGGCCTCACCGTGACGCTGACGGCCCTCGTCGGCATCGGCGCCCGCGTCTCGGAGCCCATCTCGGACCTCTGGCCCGAGGCCGCCTACGACTACGGCTACGGCAAGAACATCGTCAACGTCGCGCTCGTCGACATCCGCGCCTGGGACACCCTCGGCGAGATCTCCGTGCTGGTGATCGCCGCCATCGGCGTCGCCTCCCTGATCTTCCTCCGCTCCCGCGTCGGCACCGTCACCAGCACCGCCGACGCCCTCAAGGCGCGGGACCAGGAACTGCAGGCCGACTCCTCGCCCGGCGTGTGGCTGCGCGCCGGCCAGACGCTGAACCCGGCTGTGCGCTCGCTGGTGTTCGAGGTGATCGTCCGGATCCTGTTCGGCGTGGTCATCGTCGTGTCCGTCTACCTGCTGTTCGCCGGTCACAACCGGCCCGGTGGCGGCTTCGCGGGCGGCCTCGTCGCGGGCATGGCGCTGGTGCTGCGCTACCTCGCCGCCGGCAGGCACGAACTCGACGAGGCGGTCCCGTTCGACGCCGGCCGCCTGCTGGGTGCCGGTCTGCTGTTCGCGCTGTTCGCCGCCGTCACGCCCCTGTTCCTCGGCGGTGTGATCCTGCAGAGCTACGAGGTCACGTTCAACCTCCCCGGCCCCGACTACTGGCTGGCCCCCTGGGGCGCCGAGGTGCCGCTGTTCGGTGAACTGCACCTGGTCAGCTCCACCATCTTCGACATCGGCGTCTACCTCGTCGTCGTGGGCGTCATGCTGGACCTCGTGCGCAGCCTCGGCTCCGGCATCGACATCCAGCAGGAGACCGACGACACCCCGACGCCGCTGCCGCTGTCCGCCGAGGCCATCCCCGCCCGCGGAAGGAGCAAGGCATGAGCGCCAACCTCACCCTCGCCATCCTGGCCGGCATGCTCGTGGCCTGCGGCGTCTACCTGCTCCTGGAGCGTTCCCTCACCCGCATCCTGCTGGGCGTGATGCTGGCCAGCAACGGCGTCAACCTGCTCTTCCTCGTCGCCTCGGGCGGCTCCGGCGGGCCGCCGATCATCGGTGACACCCCCGAGGAGCAGATGGCTGACGCGCTCCCGGAGGCGATGGTGCTCACCGCCATCGTCATCACCCTGGCGACGGCGGCGTTCGTGTTGACCATGGCCTACCGGAGCTTCCAGCTCCATGGCAACGACGAGGTGGCCGATGACCTCGAGGACGCCCGCATCCGTGAGCTGGCTGCTTCAGACGAGGCCTCCGAGTCCTACGAGGAGACCGTCTTCTCCGACTCCGGCGAGGATGCGGTGGTGAGCGAATGATCAACCTGTTGACCCTGCCCGTGCTGCTGCCGATCTTCGGTGCGGCCATGGCCCTCGCGCTCCCCAAGAAGCCCCGCCTGCAACGATCCGTGTCGATCCTGAGCCTGACCGGTGTCGTCGTCGTCGCGGCCATCCTCATCCACCTCACCGACACCCGCGGCACGATCGCGTTCTGGCTGGGTGGCTGGAACCCGCTGGGCATCACGCTCGTGGCCGACCGGTTGTCGTCACTGATGCTCCTGGTGGCCGCCGTCGTGGCCCTCTCGGTGCTCCTGTTCGCACAGGGCCAGGACGAGGACGAGGTCCGCCGTGAGACCCCGGTTTCCATCTTCCACCCCACGTTCCTGCTCCTGATCGCCGGCGTGTCCAACGCGTTCCTCGCCGGCGACCTGTTCAACCTGTTCGTCGGGTTCGAGATCCTGCTGTTCGCCTCCTACGTGCTGCTCACGCTGGGCGGCACCGCGGACCGGATCCGCGCGGGCACCACCTACATCGTGGTCAGCCTGCTGAGCTCGGCGCTGTTCCTCACCGCCGTCGCCTCCATCTACGGCGCCACCGGAACCGTCAACCTTGCGATGCTCTCGGTGCGCCTGGAGGACCTCACCGCGCCCGTGCAGTTGCTGCTGCAACTGATGCTGCTGGTGGTCTTCGGCATCAAGGCGGCCGTGTTCCCGATGTCGGCCTGGCTGCCCGACTCCTACCCGACGGCGCCCGCCCCGGTCACCGCCGTGTTCGCCGGGTTGCTCACCAAGGTGGGCGTCTACGCCATCATCCGCACCCAGACCCTGCTGTTCCCTGACAGCGACCTGTCCTCCCTGCTGCTGGTGGCGTCGCTGCTGACCATGCTGATCGGCATCCTGGGTGCCGTCGCGCAGGTGGAGATCAAGCGAATGCTGTCCTTCACCCTGGTCTCGCACCTCGGGTACATGGTGATGGGAATCGCGCTGGCCAACCACGCCGGCATGGCCGCCACCATCTACTACACCGCCCACCACATCACCATCCAGGCAGTGCTGTTCCTCGTCGCCGGACTGATCGAGCGCCATGGCGGCACGACCCACCTCGACGGGCTCGGCGGCCTGATGAAGACCGCCCCCTTCCTCGCGGTGCTGTTCATCGTGCCCGCGCTGAACCTGGGCGGCATCCCACCCATGAGCGGCTTCGTCGGCAAGCTCGGCCTGCTGGTGGCCGGAGCGCAGGTGGGCACCCCGCTGGCCTGGACCGTCATGATCGGCGGCGTGGCCACGAGCCTGCTCACGCTGATGGCCATGGTCAAGGTGTGGAACCGCGCCTTCTGGGGTGTCTCCCCGCAGGAGCGGGCCGACGCCGAGGGCGGGCCGGGAGCGCGTCCCGGCAGCGTTCCCGCGGCCGGTGCTCCCGCCGAGGGGGCCGACGCCCGCCGCGCCGCCGCCGTCGCCGCACCCGCCAGCATGGGGGTCGTGGTGGAGGACGAGGAGGACCTCGCCGCGGAGATCGAGCGTCGCAAGAACCCGATGCCGCCCCTGATGGCCGCGGCCACCACCGGACTGATCCTGTTCAGCCTCGCGCTCACCGTCGTCGCCGGCCCGCTCATGGACTACGCGGACCGCGCCGCCACCAGCCTCAGCGACGACTCCTACGTCTCCGCCGTGCTGCCGGAGGGCGACCGATGATCCAGAGGCCCGAGGACGTGAAGACCGCGAAGAAGAGCGACTGGCGCTCCGGCCCCAGGCTGGTGCCGATGTCGGTGCTCGTGATGGCCGGCGTGTGGGTGTTCCTGTGGGGGGACTTCGCGCCCTTCGGCATCGTGTCCGGCATCGTGCTCGCCTGGCTGATCAAGGCCCAGTTCCCGCTGCCGCCGGTCTACTGGCCCGGGCGGCTGCGCATCTTCGGGTCCATCCGGCTCGTCTACGGGCTGCTGCGTGACCTGGTGTTGTCCTCCTGGCGCCTGGTGATGCTGACCATCAACCCGCGGGTGAAGCTGCGTCCGGGAATCGTGAAGGTGGAGCAGTTCACCGACGTGGATCTCTACCAGGTGCAGATCGCGGAGATGATCTCTTTGGTGCCGGGCACGGTGGTGGTGGAGCTAGTGTCGTCGCCGCGTCGCCTCTACCTGCACGTGATCGACATGGATGAGGAGCACGACGCCGAATCCATCCGCGAGCTGGCCACCGAGATCGAGCACCGCGTCCTGCGGGCGTTCGGCAGCCGCGAGGAGATGGAGCGCTTCGACAAGCAGCACAACCGTCCCAGCCGTCGCCGCAGGCCAAGCTTCTTCGACCGATGGGAGACGGAGCAGTGATCGAACTCCTCACGGACATCATCCTCGTCCTGGCCGCGCTGATGATCGGCGCCGCAGGCTTCATCGGAATCGGCCGGATCGTGGCCGGCCCGTCGGCGCTGGACCGGATCATCGCCTCGGACCTGATGGTGGCCATCGCCATCGGCGGTGTGGCCCTCTGGATCGTCAACTCCGAGCAGCACGGCCTGTTGATCATCCTGCTCCTGCTCAGCATCCTCGGCTTCACCGGCGCCGCCTCCATGGCCCGCCTGATGGGAGACAGGGTGATGCTGGCCCGCCGCTACGAGGACGAGCAGGCCCGCCGGCGGGAGGAGGAAGAAGATGAGTGAGTGGCTCGACCTCCTCGGCGCCCTGGCGCTGCTGCTGGGATCGTTCCTGTGCCTGGTGACCGCCATCGCGCTGGTGCGCTTCCCGGACGTGCTGACCAAGATGCACTCCATCACCAAGCCGCAGGTGCTGGGCATCCTGCTGGTGGCCGCCGGCACCACGCTCACGCTGCGTACCTGGTGGGTGTTCGCGGTGTGCACCATCATGGTGGCGATGCAGCTGCTGACCTCGCCCGTGTCCGCGACGATGCTGTCCCGCTCCGCCTACCGCTCCGGCCTCGTCGACCGCGACGGCCTGGTCATGGACGAACTGTCCGACGACCTCGCCCGCGCCGGTTACAAGCAGACCGAGCGCAAGGAGCACGTCCCACCCGGCCCCGAGATGGACTTCAGCCTCGACGACTTCACCCCCAAGGGGGAGTTGCCCGACGAGGGCGACGAGTCCGACGAGTCCAACCCGCACGAGGAGACGCCGCCCGATGACCTGGGCGCGCACGAGGACACCGACGCCGAAAAGGTGGAAGAGGTGGAGGACGCCGTCGCCGCCGAGCGCGAGCACGACGAGGGCCACCCCGTCGACGTCACCCTCGACGACGAGGAAGGGCCCCCGCACGACGTCACCGCCGAGGACGAGGGCGACGTCGGACGCACCGGCGACGAGCCGGAGTCCGACGAGGACGACTCCGACGACGACTCAGACGACGAGGATGACACCGACGACGAGCTCGAGGACATCATCGCCAGCGACTCCGAGGACATGCTCGACACCTCTGACGACCCCGCCGACGACGGGCGCTGACCACCGGCTCCGAGCAGCGTCGGCCAGTTTCCACGATCACCCCTTGAAGCGCTTCAAACGGCACTAGTCTTGTCGCGTCCCGGTCCGCAGCCGGGGAACCGGGGACGAGGGAAGGGGAGGCAGTGACGCGATCCGAGCCCGCCGGCGGTGCGGGGCCGGGCGGCGAGGCCCCCACCGTCCGCCTCAGCGACGTCGCAGCCAGGGCCGGGGTCTCCCTCGGGACCGTCTCCAACGTCCTCAACCACCCGGAGCGGGTGGCCGCCCCGACGCGGGAACTGGTGCTCGGCGCCATCGGGGAGCTCGGGTTCGTACCCAACCAGTCCGCCCGCGTCCTGACCGGCGCCACCAGCAACGTCATCGCCCTCGTGGTGCTGGACGTGATGAGCCCGTTCTTCATGGAGGCCGCCCATGCCGTCGAGCGCCTCGCGCGCGAGACCGGGCACGTGGTGATGCTGTGCAACTCCCAGAACGACCGCGACAAGGAAGCCGAACTCCTCAGCATCCTGGGCGGGCAGCGGGTCCGGGGCGTGGTGCTGGTCCCGGCACCGGGCGACGACGACGTGGCCGAGCGCATCCGCGGGCGGCTGCCGGTGGTGCTGATGGACCACGAGGGCGTCGAGGACTGTTGCTCGGTGGCGGTCGACGACGTCGCGGGCGCCGGCCTCGCCGTCGACCACCTGCTCCGCCTCGGGCACCGTCGGCTCGGCTTCGTCGGGGGGCCGCGGCGCCTGCGCCAGATGTCCCAGCGCGCACTCGGGATGCGCACCGCCCTGGCGGCGGCCGGGCTGGACCCGGAGACGTCGCTGCAGGAGACCTACATCGAGTCCGGCATGGGGATACAGGCCGGCATGGCCGCGGCCGAGGTGCTGCTGCTCGAGGGCCTGCCCACCGGGATCATGTGCGGCAACGACATGCTGGCCTTCGGCGTCTACCGCACCCTGTCCCGGGCCGGGGTCAAGATCCCGGACGACGTGGCCCTGATCGGCTACGACGACATCGACGTCGCCGCCGACTGGATCGTGCCGCTGACCTCGGTGCGCCAACCCACCCAGGAGATGGGCTACCGCGCCGCGCAACTTCTGCTGGAGGACACCAGCGACCCGAACCACGTCCACCAGCACGTCCGGCTGCAGCCTGAACTGGTGGTGCGCAGCTCCTGCGGCGCCCACGCAGCCGGTGGCTGAGCCGGGCCGCCGAGCGCGGTGACCCCCGGACGCGTCATCATGACAGGCATTGCCTAGTCGTGGGGAGGCCGTCGTGCTGCACCTTTGGAGGAAATGGATCGCCTACCTGATCTGGTGGGGCGTGCTCATGGGTGGGTTCGCCATCCTGCTCCACTACACTGCGCAGGGCGGCGAGACCTACGCCGACATGGAGAAGTTCCATGCGCAGTACCACGCCTCCCGCACCGCGGACCAGGTTCAGCTGGAGGTCACCGAGACCATCGCAGTCGAGCTGTACAACGAGCGCGGCATCAGCCGGAACCTGATCACGGTCTACGGCGACGAGGAGATCGAGTACTCCGACATCGACGTCACGGACCAGCGCGGGGACCCCGTCGAGTTCCAGCAGTCCACCAACTACCGCAACGAAGACATCGAGCTGGCCATCGGCGGCAACGTGCGCCGCAGCGGGCTGGAGACCTACGTCATCTCCTACACGATGAGCCCCGCCATGGTGGGCACCGACCGCTTCCAGGAGCTGTACTTCAACACCAACGGCACCGAGTGGGCCAACGGGTTCAAGAGCTTCCGCGCCCAACTCACCGTCGACGACGACCTCGCGCAGCACCTCACCGGCGACGAGGCCTGCTACCAGGGGCGCGCAGGCTCCACCGACCGCTGCACCCTGGTGCGGGACGGGAACTCCTGGACGGTGAGCCTGCCGGAAGGGCTCGACGCATGGGAGAACGTGACCATCGCCGTCGGGTTCGAGCCGGGCACGGTCGCCGACCCGGTGCCGCCGTTCGCGGCCCGCTCCCACGGCTGGCTGGGGATCGCGATCCTCGTGGCCATCGGGGCGGGTGCCCTCGCCTTCGCCCTGCTGCTGCGCAGGATGGTCAGCCGCACGCGCACCGGCACGCACGGCGTCGTCACGCAGTTCTCGCCACCCAAGGACCTCTACCCCGTCAACGCGGCCGACTTCCTCGGCCACGCCGAACGGGGCGCCCCGGCGCACCTGACCTGGCTGGTGACCGAGGGCTACGGCCGCCTCGTCGACTCCGAGGCCGACACCGACGGCCTCGTGGTGGGTGGCGTCACGCTGCACGCGCGTGACCGCCGTCGGCTCGGCAAGGAGCTGGGCCTGGTGTGGAACCCGAAGAACGGCCGCGCCGACGAGAAGCACGGCATGCCCCACCGGCTGCGCCGCATCACACAGCTGCTGTTCGGCGAGGAGGGCAAGCTGATCGCGCTCGGCAGCCACCGCTACTTCTCGGACCTGCGCAAGGCCCAGGTGGAACGCGACACCCAGCTGGAGAACCTGGACCTGCGCCACCGGCTGGGCATCGGGCCGTGGCTGCTGGGGCTGGGCTACACCGCCATCCTCGTCTACGGCATGGTGCAGCTGTGGCTGGGCCTGGCGGGCCTCGGCTGGTGGTTCATCGGCGGCGGCGTCCTCGGCATCCTGCTCCTGCTGGTGGCCGTGCACGTGCTGCCCACCCACGCCGGCCTCACCAAGCACGGCAAGGAGACGATGGTCCACCTCGAGGGATTGGAGCGCTTCATCAAGGCCTCGGAGTCCCAGCGGATCAGCATGCTGCAGGATCCCGTCAGCGCACCGCGGGATCGGGACGGCGAGCTGCGGATCTACGAGGAGCTCCTGCCATGGGCGATCGTCTTCGGCGAGGAGAAGGCCTGGGGCCAGGTGCTCGGCGACATGTACGACAAGTTCCCCGACGTCTCCGCCCCGAAGCTGCCGGCCTTCGCCCTCGGCCGCGGGGAGACCGGCATCTTCGACGACTACAACACCCTCTACCGCGAACGCAGGCACGAACGCTCCAGCTTCTGGTCCGCGCGCCCGGACATCGGGGAGGGCGGGTTCGCCACCACCATGCGGGAACTGGGCAACGCCATCAGCGAGGCCAGTGCGGCTCGCGGGGACAGCAGCTCCAGCTCGCGCTCCAGCGGCCGGGGCTGGAGCGGCGGCGGTTCCAGCAGCTCCGGCGGCAGCAGGGGCGGCGGCTCGTCGGGTGGCGGCACCGGGGGCGGTGGCGGCGGCCGGAGGTGAGTGCGGCCTGGCCCCCGACTGTTACCAGTGGTAATGGCTCGGGGGTGGTCCTGCTGCGCGGGCGCTGGCCCGAAACGGGCAAAAAGAGGGCTCCCGCCCGGTCGGCACGGGGGATTGCCGGGATCGGGCGGGAGCGCTTCAGTGCCACTTGCGCGGCACAGGAAAGACTAGCCAATGGGTGGGTCAAGTTGCCACTTCGGCATCAAACTTCCTCGAGAGTTTCCCCTCGGTACTCGGGCAGCAGCAGCGCCGCCGCCATCGCCATCACGAACATGGCGCCGAAGACCACGAACAGCACCGCTAGACCGCCCAGGGCCACCAGCGCCGGCACCAGGAGGGGAGCCGACATCGCCGCGACCCGCCCGAACGCCGTCGCAGCGCCCGAACCCGAGGCGCGCACCGTCGTCGGGTACACCTCCGGGGTGATCGCGTAGAGGGCGCCCCACGCACCCAGGTTGAAGAACGACAGCATGCAGCCGAACACGAGGGCGAGCGTCGCCGCGGCCCCGTCGTCGCCCGGGTAGAGGGCCGCGGAGACCTGCGGGGCGAGCCCGAACAGGGCCGCACCCAGCGCGGAACCCGCTAGGAAGGCCGCGAGGGTGGCGCGGCGGCCCCGGACCTCGACGAGCACCGCCGCGGCGAAGTAGCCGGGCAGCTGCGCCAGGGTCATCAGCAGCGTGAACTCGAAGCTCTTGACCAGCGTCATGCCGTTCTGGCTGAGCAGCGTGGGCAGCCAGATGAAGGCGCCGTAGTAGGCGAAGTTCACGCCGAACCAGGTCAGCCAGAGGGCGACGGTGGTGCGGCGGAAGCGCGCCCCGAACAGTTCCCGGTACCCGACCTTGCGAGCCGGTGCCGCATCGCCCGGCGCCTTGTGCGCCTCCGGGGTCTCGATGCCCGCGGCGGCCTCGAACTCCTGCACCGCGACCTCGGCCTCCGCATGGCGGCCGCGTGACTCCAGGAACCGCACCGACTCCGGCAGCGCGAACCGGACCACCAGCGCCCAGACGGCGGGGACCGCGCCCAGCGCCAGGGCCCAGCGCCAACCGTCGTCCACCGTCGGCACCAGAAAGTAGCCGATGCAGGCGGCCGCCAGCCACCCCACCGCCCAGAACGACTCCAGCGCGACGACGACGCGGCCCCGGATGCGTTTGGGTGCGTACTCGCTCACCAGGGTGGAGGCGATCGGGAGTTCCGCGCCCAGCCCCAGGCCGACGACGAACCGGAACACGATCAGCACCACCAGGCCGGTGGAGAACGCGGACAGGCCGGTGGCCAGCCCGTAGACGAGCATGGTCAGGGCGAACACCTGGCGACGGCCGAACCTGTCCGCCAGCAGTCCGCCGAGGCTGGCGCCGATGGCCATGCCGACGAACCCGATCGACGCCAACCAGGAGACCTGCGTGTTGCTGAGGTCCCACTGCTGCGCGAGCGCGGCCATGATGAACGAGATCAGCCCGATGTCCATCGCATCCAGGGCCCAGCCCACCCCGGAGCCCATCAGCAGCCGGTTGTGCTTGCGGGTGTAGGGGAGGCGGTCGAGCCGCTGGGTGCGCGTCATCCTTGACATGGCGGCAGAATATGGGCGCCGCGCGGGCGGTGGGAAGCAGCGGTCCCCACTTGGACGATCCGGCTTCGCGATTGCGAACTGTGCCCGGACGCCCGGGCCGGGCATGATTGGGACCATGACATCTGATGCGCCCCTGTCCGGCCTTGTGGTCTGTCTCGACGACGTCGACGTCGACGAACTCGTCGGGGCGGTCGAGGTGCTCGTCCAGGAGGGGTTCCGGAACTTCGCCCTGGCCGCGGGAAGCGAGGCGCTCGAGGAGACCATCGGCATCTTCGCCACCCGTGGCCGGTTCGGCGCGCACGGCGTCCGCACGGCCGAGCACGTGACGGGACTGGTCGCCGCCGGTGGGACGTTCGCGCTGCTCGACCTGCCCGATCCCGACGCGCTCGCCGCCGGTTCGGCCGCCGGGATCCCGGTGCACGTGCAGGCCATGACACCCACGGAGGTGCGGGCGGTGCTGGAACTCGGGGCCGACGGCGCCATGCTGTTCCCCGCCGACGTGGTGGGTCATGCGATGGCCAAGCACCTCGCGACCCTCTCGCTGGCCGAGCATGTGGTGCCGCGCGGCGGTGTGGGCGCCTTCGCGGCGGGGGAGTGGCTCAAGGCCGGTTCGCCCGCGGTGTGCGTGGACCAGACGCTGCTGGGCGACGCGCTCACCGGCGGCGACCTCGGAGCCCTCCGGGACCGCTGCGGCTCGTTCATCCAGGTCCAGATCCGCGAGGAGAAGGCCGCCAAGGCGCGAGCCGCCAAGGCCGAGCGCGCCAGGGCGCGCGCCGAACGCGAGGCCGCCCGGGCGGCCGAACGGGCCAAGCAGGAGGCGGAGAAGGACGCGGAGCGGGCCACCGGGTCCGAGCCGGTTGCTACTGGCGGGTCCGCCGCCGATGCCGAGCCGGTGGTCGAGACCGACAGCGCCGCCGTCGCCGCCCGGGACGAGTAGGGCCTACTCCTCGCCGGACCAGGAGCGCCGCGGCTTCGGCTGCTCGAGCGGCTCCTCGGTGGTGCGGTAGATCTCCGGTGCCGGCTCTGGAGGGGCCGCCGGCCGGGCCGGCGTCGGGGCGGGGATCGGCTGGGTGGTCTGGCCGGGAGACGCGTCCGGCGTGTGCGCGACGGCGTCCGTGGGCTGGCTGGCCGCGTCGTCGTCGAGGTCCAGGAAGAACTCCTCGGTGACCCAGCCGTGTTCCTCCGGTTCGTAGCCCTCGTCATCCTCGTCGCCCAGCAGGTAGAGCGGCTCGATCCCCTGGGCCCGCTCCCGCTTCTCCTCCCGCGTGGCGGCCCGCCGCATCAACAGTGCGATGGTGACCAGTGCGGCGCAGCCACCCGCCACCACGGCACCCACCCAGAACCAACTGAAGAGATTGGGCTCGGCGTTGATGTTGGCGACGGTGGCGTCGTCGGTGGCCGTGGCCTCGGGGGACGCGGCGGCCTCCGTCGTGGCCGGGGCGGCGGTGGTGTCGTCGGTGGCGGGGGTGGTCTCGGCCTGGGTCGGGTCCTCGGCGGGGGTCTCGGCGTCGCCGGTGGGCTCGGGTGCGGACTGCTGGATGGTGAGGGTGATGCTGCGTTCGCTGGGGAGCGTGTTGCGGTTGCCGGGGTGCGCCACGCGGAGGGCTGCCTCGCCGGCAGACATGTCGACGGGGACCTCGGCGTAGGTGGTGAACCGGCCGTTGTCGCCGGTGAAGGTCAGCGACTCGCCCTGCTCCTGGCCGCGGAGGAACACGTTGATCTCGCCGTTCGCGACGCCCGCCCCGGCGGCCTCGAGTGAACCGGTGATGGTGATCAGTTCGCCGGGGTAGAGGGTGTCGTCGGCCACGGACACCGAAAGGGTGGTGGCCTGGCGGGTCACCGGGGGAGTGAACTCCACCTCGGTGGTGGCGGGGTTCAGGTCCGCGGTGCCGATGAAGCTGACCTGCAGGGTGTGCGGCACCGTGGCGTCGCCCACCTCGACGGTCGCGCGGAAGGCGCCGCCGTCGTCGGTGGTGGTGGAGGTGCTGGGGGTGGAGTCGAGGGCGACGTCGATGGTGGCCTCTGCCACCGGCTCGCCGTTGCTGGTCAGGGTGCCGGTGACCGCGATGCCGACGCCGTCGGGCTCGGCCGTCGCAGTCAGGGAAGTCGGCTCCGCTGCTTGGGCGACGTGGAGGGAGTTGACCAGGAGTGCGGCGGCGGCCACGCAGAGCAGCAGGAGTCGTCGCGCCATCGCGTCTTTCAATTCTGCGCCCCCATCGTTGGATTCCTGAGAACCTTAACGCAGGCGAGCGCGCCGTGCGGGGCGTTGACTTGCCCAGCGAGCATCGGACGAGTAACCTGAGAATTCCTAAGGTATTTTCTCAGGAAGGATCCGATGTGACGAGCCCCCGCCGCGCCGCCACCGAGCAGGTCGAGGTGATCACGAATGCCAGTGACTCACCCCGCCGTGCTGCCGGTGTGGGTGCCCTGCGGCCGTTCGTCCGCAAGGCGATTGCTCCCGCTGCCATCGTCGGCGTGCTCGTGGCCGCGACGGTCCTGACGTTCGTCCCGGTGGATTCCGGGACCAGCGTCGCGGACCCGCTGCACCAGGCCCAGGTGGACCTCGGCGTCAGCCGCAGCCGCGAACGCCAGCCCATCCTGGACCTGCCCACCGGGGACCCGTCGCCCACGATGGTCTCCAGCATCGGCGCAGTCCCTTCCGCCGTGGTGCCCAGCACCACCCCCACAGCTGCGGCGGCGTCACCCACCCCATCCCCCGACACGGTGACGCCGTCGCACCCCACCACCGAGCCCGCAGAGGCGCCCGTCGCCGCGTCCGCCGTCCCGGCAGAGACCGAGTCCGCCGCCCCGGCATCCCCCGCTCCGGTGGAGACCCCGGCTCCCGAGCCCGCCCCCGAGGTGGACTGGAGCGTCCTCGGTGAGGAGTCAGGCACCCTCTGGGCCACCGCCAGCGTCAACGTGCGCACCGGGCCCGGGACCGACCACGACGTCATCACCACCCTCCGCTCCGGGGACGACGTCACCATCACCACCTCCACCGCCGACGGATGGCAGCAGGTGGTGGTCTCCGGCGACGCCGGCTGGATCAAGGGCAGCTTCCTCTCCGAGGAGGAGCCCCAGGACACCGGCAGCTCCTCCGGCATCAACACCTCGGCCTGCAACTCCGTGTCCGGATCAACCTCCGGCATGACCGCCAACGCCATCCAGGTGCGCAACGCCGTGTGCAACGCGTTCCCCAACGTCTCCAGCATCGGCGGCTACCGTTCCGGCGGTGGCAGCTACCACTCCTCCGGACGTGCGATCGACGTCATGATCTCCGGGGAGGCCGGCTGGGAGGTCGCCCGCTGGGCCCGCGCCAACGCAGGCCAACTCGGCGTCATCGAGGTCATCTACTCCCAGCAGATCTGGACCACCCAGCGCTCCGGTGACGGCTGGCGCTGGATGTCCGACCGCGGCTCCAGCAGCGCCAACCACTACGACCACGTGCACATCAGCGTTCGCTGACTGCGGTCGGCCCTCCCCAGCACCGCGCCCAAGCCGCGCCCGCGCCGTCGCCGCGCCCGCGCCGTCGTAGCCAGACACCTGCGCTATAACGCAGGTGTCGGTGTACAGGGCAGGTGTCGGGAGTTTTCCATAGGCCGGATCGGCGGTGCCCCCGGCCTCGGATGTAGTTGACCCATGCTGTTGCGAACCTATGCCGAGCTCGTCGCCACCGGCCTGTCACAACGGGACATCGAGGCAAGGATCCGCGGCGGCACGCTCACCCGTGTGCGTCGTGGCGTCTATGGCAGTGCTGACGAACTCGACCCCGAGGAGACCCACCGCCGACTCATCCATGCCGTGGTGCCCGCGGTCAGCCCCGACAACGTGCTCAGCCACGAGTCCGCGGCGGTGCTGCACGGGCTGCCTGTCCCGAGGAGCGCGCTCGGGAAGGTGGCCATGAATCGACGAAGTGGTGGCCACGCCCACTCCAGTGCCCACCTCGTGGTGCGTGACACGAAGTTGGCCGACGACGAGGTTACGCAGGTGGGCGGGATGAATGTGACCACCGTTGCGAGGACCGCGCTGGACCTGGCCCGATGCCAGTCGTTCGAGTGGGCGGTCGCCGCCGGGGATGCTGCTCTGCGGCTCGGCATCGAGCGTTCGGAACTCCTCGAGATCGCGACGGCGCACTCGCGGCTCCGCGGATTGCCCCTGGCTCGGCAGGCGTTCGCCTTCGCCGACGGGCGGGCCGAGTCCCCCGGGGAGTCCATCAGCCGCGTCCAGTTCGCGCGGCACGGGCTCCCGGCCCCGGAACTCCAGTTCGAGATCCACGACGACGACGGCAACTGGGCGGCGCGGGTGGACTTCCTGTGGCGGGACTGGGGGCTGGCCGGTGAGTGCGACGGCATGGGCAAGTACGGCCCGCTGCTCAAGCCCGGCCAGACTCCCGAGCGGGCGATCCGCGACGAGAAGCGTCGCGAGGAGGCGGTCCGCGACGCCGGCTGGGGGATGACCCGCTGGGACTGGGACCTCGCATGGCAGGGAGCGGCTCTCTGCGCGCGGATACTGCGGGCGGCCGAGCGGGAGCGACGGCGTCGGTAGGTGCTGGGCTGAGACGCCTGCGCGGTGAGGCGGCTGGTTACCTGCCCTGTCCACGAACACCTGCGTTATAGCGCAGGTGACCGTGGACAAGGCAGGTGTCTGCTCCGGTGCGGCAGGCCTGAGGCGCCATGCCACACACTGCGCCGACGGCGTGGGGCCGTGACGACGTGGGCCCGGCCGCGGTGTCGGTCAGGCCGCTCCGACAGCGCTTGCCCACCCGGTTGCGGACCCGCCCGGACGCAACCCGCTCGGCCCGGTTAGGCTGGCCCCATGACCAAGCCGGTAGATGCCACAACCACGGATGCCTGGGCCGAGCTCGCCCAGTTGAAGCAGAACTTGGAACCGGACCTGCGGGCCTGGTTCGCGTCGGAGCCCAAGCGCGCTGCTGACTTCTCGTTCCAGCTGGCCGACCTGCACGTCGACCTGTCCAAGAACCTCATCAACCATGACGTGGTGGCCGCGCTGCTGCGGCTGGCAGAGCAGGTGGACGTCGCGGGTCGTCGGGACGCGATGTTCAGCGGTGAGCGCATCAACGTCACCGAGGACCGGGCGGTGCTGCACACGGCGCTCCGGCTGCCGAAGGATGCCGAGCTCAACGTCGATGGCCAGGACGTCGTCGCGGACGTGCACGAGGTGCTCGAGCGGATGTTCGCGTTCGCGGACAAGGTCCGCTCCGGCGAGTGGGTGGGCGTCACCGGCAAGCGCATCGAGACCATTGTCAACATCGGCATCGGCGGCTCGGACCTCGGCCCGGTGATGGTCTACGAGGCACTCCTGCCGTACAAGCAGGACGGCCTGACCTGCCGTTTCATCTCCAACATCGACCCGTCCGACGTCGCCGAGACCACGGCGGACCTGGACCCGGAGACGACGCTGTTCATCGTCGCGTCCAAGACCTTCACCACGCTCGAGACACTGACCAACGCGCGGATGGCACGCGCCTGGCTGCTGCGCACGCTCGCAGACAACGGGGCCATCGACGGCACCGACGCCTCCAAGGCCGACGCCATCGCCAAGCACTTCGTCGCGGTGTCCACGGCGCTGGACAAGGTGGAGGAGTTCGGGATCGACCCGGTCAACGCGTTCGGCTTCTGGAACTGGGTGGGTGGCCGCTACTCGGTGGACTCCGCCGTCGGGCTGCCCGTCGCAATCGCCATCGGCCCCGCCGGGTTCCGCGACTTCCTGGCCGGCTTCCATGCCGTCGACGAGCACTTCCGCACCGAGGCGCCAGCCAGCAACGTGCCGCTCCTGATGGGCCTGCTCAACGTCTGGTACGTGAACTTCTTCGACGCGCACAGCCACGCCGTGCTGCCGTACGCGCAGTACCTGCACCGCTTCGCCGCGTACCTGCAGCAGCTCACGATGGAGTCCAACGGCAAGTCCGTGCGCTCCGACGGCACCCCGGTCACGTCGCAGACCGGCGAGATCTTCTGGGGCGAGCCCGGCACCAACGGCCAGCACGCGTTCTACCAGCTGATCCACCAGGGCACGCGCCTGATCCCGGCCGATTTCATCGCCGTCGCCAACCCCGCCCACCCCATCAAGGACGGCGAGACCGACGTCCACGGGCTCTTCCTCGCCAACTTCTTCGCCCAGACCGCGGCGCTGGCTTTCGGCAAGTCCGAGGCCGAGGTGCGCGCCGAGGGCACCGCCGACGAGATCGTCCCGGCCCGCGTGTTCGAGGGCAACCGGCCCACGACGTCGATCCTCGCGCCCGCGCTCACCCCGGCCGTGGTGGGGCAGCTGATCGCGTTGTACGAGCACATCACGTTCGTGCAGGGCGTGGTGTGGGGGATCGACTCGTTCGACCAGTGGGGTGTGGAGCTTGGCAAGAAGCTCGCCCTGGAGATCGCGCCCGCCGTGTTCGGCGACGCCGAGGCCCTCTCGGACCAGGACTCCTCCACGCAGTCGCTGGTGAGCTGGTACCTCGCGAACCGTGCCTGAGGTCCGCGACGGCGTGGGCACCGCCGGCGCCCGCGTCGTCGTCCCTGCGCCCCGGCCCCGCCGCTGGCTACGGGTCCTGCTCGCGAGCGGCCTGCTCGCGGGCGCAGCCGTGGTGGCCGCGGTGGTGGTGGGTGCCCGGCACGTGGCCGAGGGGTCGCAGGGGCGGATCCACACCGTCGCCGACGTCCCGGAGACCCCGATCGCGATGGTGCTGGGTGCTGCCGCGCACCCGAACGGCAGGCCGTCGGCGTTCCTCGCCGCGCGGCTGGACCTGGCCGTCGAACTCTACGAGGCGGGGCGCATCAGGGCCGTCCTGGTCAGTGGCGACAACCTGCCCCGCGCGAACTTCCAGACGACGGTGATGCGCGAGTACCTCGTCGCCCGCGGCATCCCCGACGAGCAGGTGGTGGAGGACCCTGCCGGCTACGACACCTACGACTCCTGCGTGCGCGCCCGCGACGTGTTCGGCGTTGAAGATATGGTCATCCTCTCGCAGGAGTACCACCTGGCAAGGGCGATCACCATCTGCAACGAGGTGGGGGTGGACGCCGTGGGTGTGGGCGACCTGACCACGCAGCAGCGGTTCCCGCTGGTCTACCTGAAGGGCGAGGCGCGGGAGTGGATCGCCAACCTGAAGATGGAGTGGGACCTGGCCACCGAGCGCGTGCCGCAGCAGGATCCCTTCGACCCGAGTCTCCTGGACGCGGCCCAAACCTGATCCCCACAAGCTCCCAACGAGCTCCACGCCGCCAATTGGTGGATCGATGAGGACGGCGACGGCGTGCAGGGTGACGAGGAACTGCCCCTGGCGGGCGTCACCGTCGAACTGCTCGACTCCGAGGGCAACGTGGTGGGCTCCACCACGACGGATGAGAACGGGCGCTACCTGATCGACGAGATCCCTTCGGGTGAGTACCAGATCCGGTTCACGCTCACGCCTGAGCAGCAGGAGAAGTACAGCTTCACGACGCCGAACTCCGGCGATCATGATGGTGTCGACTCCGACGCCGACGGCTACGGTCTGACCCCGAAGTTCGTGCTCGACGACAACTCCACGGGGCTGACCCGCGAGTACGACCGGGAGTTCAACGCTTCCGAGGGCGTCGACCCCACGTGGGACGCCGGCGTCGTCCTGAACCCGACCCCGGAGCCGACCCCGACCCCGGAGCCGACGCAGGTCCCGACTCCCTCGCCGGAGCCGGCCCCGACGTCGTCGGAGGTCCCGAGCGAGGTGGAGGCGCCCAGGCCGGGTCTTCCGGATACGGGTGGCTTCGGTGATCTGGCCGGCATCGCGGGAATCCTCGCGGCGCTGCTGGTGGTGGGCGCAGACATCACGCTCGTGCGCGCACGTCGCATGGTCTGATCAGCTGACCGACTGAACAAGGGTGGGTCCCGGGCAACCGGGGCCCACCCTTCTCCGTTCCCTCCGACCCTTTCGCAGGACCCTTGCGGATCGCCCGGTGATGCCAGCGCAACAGTGTTGCGATCAGGCGCGCTGTCGACGCCCCTCGCAACAGTGTTGCGCTGGGGACGGCCGGGGAGGGCTGTAGTGCCCCTTAAAACGCCAGGAGCCGCCGCACTTGGTGCGACGGCTCCTGGATGGTTTCGACACGGGCGCGGGGCGCCCTGCTCAACCGACGGGTGTGGTTTGGACAGGGGCGCGGGGTGCCCTACTCGACCGCGGGAAGGTCAGGCGACCTCACCGGGGATGACGTCACCGGAGGGCCACTCGGCCTTGATGAAGTCAGCGACCTCCTGCGAGTGCAGCAGCTCGTCGAGGATGGCGACGCCGGGGTTCTCGTTGTCTGTGCGCCAGACGAGCAGGTTGGCGTAGGGGTTGCCCTGGACGGACTCGACGGCGATGGCGTCCTCGGTGCTGAGGCCAGCGGTGAGGATGAAGTTGCCGTTGATCAGGGCGGCGTCGATGGCCGGGTCGGTCAGCTGCTGGACGACGATCTCCGGGTTGGACTCCTCGAACTGGAGGCCCTTCGGGTTCTGCTCGTCGGTCAGCGTCAGGACGGCGTCCTCCTCGGTGATACCGGTCAGCAGGCCGGCCTCCTCGAGCAGCTTCAGGCCGCGGAACTGGTTGGACGGATCATTCGTGATGGCGATCGTGCCGCCGTCGGGGATGTCGTCCGCGGAGGTGTGCTGGTCGGAGAACAGCGCGAAGGGCTCGATGTGGACGCCCTCGCCGTGCTCGAACTCGTAGCCCTTCTCGGCGATCTGGTTCTCGAGGTAGGGCAGGTGCTGGAAGTAGTTGGCGTCCAGGTCGCCGCCTGCGAGTGCCTCGTTGGGCAGGACGTAGTCGTCGAACTCGACGATCTCCAGCTCGATGCCGGCGCCTGCGGCCAGCTCGCTCGCCACGAACTCGAGGATCTTGGCGTGCGGCAGCGGGCTGGCGCCCACGGACACCAGGGTGGCCTCGCCGTCGGTGCCGGCGGTGGTCTCGGTGCCTGCGGTGGTCTCGGTTCCGGTGGTCTCGCCGGCGGTGTTCTCGGGTTCGGCGTCCGCGCCGCAGGCCGTGAGGGCCAGGGCAGCAGCGGCGGAGACTGCGATGATGGTGCTGAGCTTGCGCACAGTTTCTTCCTTCTCTTCTGGGGCCAACGACGAGTTGGCCGCTCTACTTGTGGCCACCAGGTGGTGGCCGTTCCCGGACGGCCCGGGTGGTCTATCGGTGGTCGACGGCGCGCGCGATGGCGTCGCCGACGTACTGGATGAGCTGGACGAGGATGATCAGCAGGATGACGATGACCACCATCACGTCCAGTTCCCAGCGCTGGTAGCCGTAGTTGTAGGCCAACCGGCCGAGGCCACCGCCGCCGATCAGGCCGGCCATCGCCGAGTACCCGACGATCGTGACGACGGTGGTGGTGATGCTCGCCACGAGCGTGGGCATGGCTTCGGGGACGAGCACCTTGGTGATGGTCTGCATCCGGCTGGAGCCCATGGCGTGGGCGGCGTCGATCTTGCCGCTGTGGATGTCACGCAGCGCCGTCTCCACGAGCCGCGCGAAGAACGGCACCGCGGCGATGGTCAGTGACACCGACGCCGCGATCGGGCCGATGGCGGTCCCCACCAGGAATCGTGTCAGCGGGATCAGCGAGACCATCAGGATGGCGTAGGGGAACGAGCGGGTGATGTTGACGATGATGGGGGACAAGATGGTGTGCACGATGCGGTTCTCGGCCATCCCGCCGGGCTGCACCACGAACAGGACGACGCCGAGCGGCAGGCCCAGCACCACCGTCGCGAGGCTGGAGATGCCCACCATCTGCAGCGTCTCGATGGTGGCTTCCGGCAGCCCGTTGACGATCACCGGGCTGGTGAACAGTTCGTACAGGTAGTCGATCACTCGAGTCCCTCCGGCTTCTCGGCGAGGGAACTCGTCAGGCGCGCGTCGGCTCCCTGGTCCTGCAGGGAGCGCACCACCAGGTCCGGATCGGTGCCCGAGGGGACCGCGATCCGCAGGTGCGAGAAAGTGGTCCCGGCAAGGTGTTCCACCGATCCACCGACGATGTTCAGCGGTGCGCCGACCTCGGCCGAGGTGTGTGCCACGACGGGCTTGGTGGCGTGCTCGCCGGTGGACAGCACGTCCACCAGCACGCCGTCCACCACGGACGCGTCCACGTGCGGCGGGATCCCGAGCAGCGCCTGGCTGAGGCGGCCGTCGAGGCGGCGCACGACGTCGGTCAGCTTCCCGGACTCGACGATGCGGCCGCCGTCGAGCAGGGAGACCGAGTCGCAGATGCTCTTGACGACGTGCATCTCGTGGGTGATGACGAGCACGGCCAGGCCGTCGCGGCCGCGCAGCGAACGGATGAGCTCCAGGATCTCGTCGGTGGTGCGGGGGTCGAGCGCGGAGGTGGGCTCGTCGCACAGCAGGACGTCGGGGTCCGACGCCAGTGCGCGGGCGATGCCGACCCGCTGGCGCATGCCGCCGGACAGCTGCGCCGGGTAGGCGGCACCGGAGTCGCCCAGCCCCACCAGCCCGAGCAGCTCGTCGACCTTCCGACGGCGCTCGGCCCGCCCCACGCCGATCAGCTCCAGCGGGTATCCGACGTTGTCAGCGATGGTTCGGGAGTCGAACAGGTTGGCCTGCTGGAACACCAGCCCAATGCGACGGCGCGCCTTGCGCAGCGCGTCGGAACGGGCGGCGGTGAGGTCCACGCCGTTGATCTCGATCGTGCCGGAGGTGGGCTGGTCCAGCATCGTCAGGCAGCGCACGAGGGTGGACTTGCCGGCACCGGAGTGGCCGATGATGCCGTGGATGGAGTCCGACGGCACGGTCAGCGACACCCCGTCGAGGGCGCGCACCTCTCGCTTGCCCTGACGGTAGACCTTGTACAGGTCCTCAACCGTGATCAACGTGCCTCCCGGCGGCCTTGCGGATTGAGCCGAACTGGCTCATTGTCTCAACGCCGCGGGGCTCAATCCAATTCCCGAAGTGGGGGACCACTTCCGGCGAGGGGTCAGGAACCCATCACTGCCGGGTCGGAGCCCACCCGCACGCCGGTGTCCAGGCCGTCGATGAGCTCCAGCTGCTCGGAGTTCAGCTTCAGGTCCACGGCGGCGAAGTTGCCGACGATCCGCTCGGGCGTCTTCGACTTGGGGATGACGACGAACCCGCGGTGCAGGTGCCAGGCGATGATGACCTGCGCCGGCGTGGCGCCCAGGGACTCGGCGATCTTCACGATCTCCGGGTGCTCCAGGTCCTGCGACGCGCCGAGCGGGCTCCAGGACTCCACCACGACGTCGAGGTCCGAGGTGTGGTTGATCAGGTCGTTCGGCTGGAAGGTGGGGTGCAGCTCGATCTGGTTGAGCACCGGGACGATGCCCGTCTCGTCGACGATGGTGTCCAGGTGCTCGGGCAGGAAGTTGGACACGCCGATACTGGTGACCAGGCCCTCGGAGCGGAAGTCGATCAGCGCCTCCCACGCCTCGGCGTAGCGGCCCTGGGAGGGCAGCGGCCAGTGGATCAGGTACAGGTCGACACGGTCCATGCCGAGCGCCTCGAGGCTGGCCTCGATGGCGGCGCGGGCGTCCTTGCGGGCGTGCGAGCCGTTCTGCAGCTTCGTGGTGACGAAGACCTCGTCGCGGGGGATGCCGGACTCGCGGATCGCGGCACCGACGCCCTGCTCGTTGCGGTAGCCGGCGGCGGTGTCGATGTGCCGGTACCCGGCCTCCAGCGCGGCGAGGGTGGAGGCGTGGGCCTCCTCGTTGCTCATCTGGAACACGCCGAGCCCGATCTGCGGGATCGTGTGGCCGTCGTTCAGCGTGATCAGCTCAGGGGTGGGCATGCTCTCGGGTGCTCCTTATGTCTGGGTCGTGACCATTCAACCCCCTCGGTCAAGTTCCTGCTCGTCAGCGTCCCGATGGGCGGTCCGCAATAGGATTGCGGACGAGTGACGGGAGGGCCATGGCGGAGCAGGTGATCGCCTCGAAGGCGGCCAACGCCCAGGTGCTGGAGGCCGAGATGGCGCTGGAACCGGCGGCCGTGCTGGCGCTGCGCGGTCAAGACGCCGCCGTCGACGGCGTGGTGGAGTGGTTCCGCAGCTTCCAGGGCGGGCTCTGGGTGGGTGGCCGTGTGATCCTGACCGACCGGCGGCTCCACTTCGAGGCCAACTCCCTGAACAAGATGGTGCACGCCGGACCGATGGAGGTCGACGTGGACCTGCGCCACGTGATCGACGTCGCCACCCGGCGTGGGCTGCTGGGCGGCGTCGTCCAGGTGCTGCTGCCCGGCGCAGTCTTCCAACTGCGGCTGCTGGGTGCGCGCGGGTTCGCCGAGCAGGTCCGCGACGCCGTCGCCGCCCGCCGCTGACCGCGGTTCGCCCTCCGGGGACGGTCCCGTTCAGTAGGTGGTGAGGCCGCGGGCCCGGAACTGCTCCCGGACGCGCTCCACCACCTCGGGCTCCGGCGGTGGGGTGTCCGCGAGCCGGTAGTCCATCCCCAGCGAGTCCCACTTGTCGCGACCCATCTGGTGGAACGGCAGCACCTCCACCCGCGAGACGGTCGACAGCGACGACGCGTGCGCGGCCACCCGCGCCACGTTGGCTTCGTCGTCGGTCAGGCCGGGGACCACGACGAAGCGGACCCAGATCTCCTTGCCGTCCTCGGCCAGGCGTCGGCCGAACTCAAGCGTGGGGGCGAGTTCGCCGCCGGTGACCTCCCGGTAGCGCTCCTCGTCGCCGGCCTTGATGTCCAGCAGCACCAGGTCCAGGTCCGCCATGATCTGCCGGTTCACGTGGCGGCCCAGCGCGCCGGAGGTGTCCATCGCCGTGTGGATCCCGCGTTCCTTCGCGGCGCGCAGCAGGTTCTGCACGAACGCCGGCTGCATCATCGGCTCGCCGCCGGAGATGGTGAGGCCGCCGCCGGTGGCGGCGAACACCTTCCGGTAGCGGTCCAACCTGCCCGCCACCTCGTCGAGGCTCACCAGTCGCCCGCGCCGCGTCGCCATCGTGTCCGGGTTGTGGCAGTACTGGCAGCGCAGCGGGCAGCCGTTCAGGAACACCGTCATGCGGGTGCCGGGCCCGTCCATGGAGGTCACCAGTTCCCACGAGTGCAGCCACGCCAGCGTGCCCTCGCGGATGCCGCGCAACTCCTCCGACCGCCCCTCCGCCGCGGCCGCGCCCAGGCCGTCGAGGCCCCGCCCGGCGGCCCGCGGCGTCGCACCCATCGGCGACGGCGCGAACTCGCCGGTGGAGCCGTCGACCACCCGCTCCAGGACGGGTGCGCACGCGGGCATCAGACGCGCTCGTGGAAGGTGCGGGAGATCACGTCGAGCTGCTGCTCACGCGTCAACCGCACGAAGTTGACGGCGTAGCCGGAGACCCGGATGGTCAGCTGCGGGTAGTTCTCCGGGTGCTCCATCGCGTCGCGCAACGTGTCCCGGTTGAGGACGTTGACGTTCATGTGGAACCCATCGGAGCCGATGTAGGCGTCCAGGATGCCGCTGAGCGCCGGGACCTGCTCGGCCAGGGTGCGGCCGAGTCCCTGCGGGACGATCGTGTTGGTCAGCGAGATCCCGTCCCGCGCCTGCTCGAAGGGCAGCTTGGCCACGGACAGGGCCGAGGCGAGCATGCCGTGGGAGTCGCGGCCGTTCATGGGGTTGGCGCCCGGGGCGAACGGCTCCCCGGCGCGCCTGCCGTCGGGGGTGTTGCCCGTGTACTTGCCGTACATGACGTTCGACGTGATGGTCAGCACCGACTGCGTGTGCACGGCGTCGCGGTAGGTGGGGTGGCGGCGGATCTTGTCCATGAAGCGGGCCACCAGGTCCACGGCGATGGCGTCGACGCGGTCGTCGTCGTTGCCGAACATGGGGAACTCGCCGGTGGTGACGTAGTCCACGACGAGGCCCGACTCGTCGCGCACGACGCGGACCTCGGCGTCGCGGATGGCCGACAGCGAGTCCGCGGTCACGGAGAGCCCGGCGATGCCGCAGGCCATGGTGCGCAGGACATGCGGGTCGTGCAGCGCCATCTCGAGACGTTCGTAGGCGTACTTGTCGTGCATGTAGTGGATGCAGTTGAGGGCGTTGACGTAGGTGTGGGCCAGCCAGTCGAGGGTCTTGTCGAAGCGGGCCATGACGTCGTCGTAGTCCAGCACGTCGCCCTGGACCGGGGCGGTGGCGGGGGCCACCTGCTTGCCGGTCTTCTCGTCGCGGCCGCCGTTGATGGCGTACAGCAGCGCCTTGGCCAGGTTCACGCGGGCGCCGAAGAACTGCATCTGCTTGCCGATGGCCATGCCGGAGACGCAGCAGGCGATGCCCGCGTCGTCGCCCAGGTCCTCGCGCAGGAGGTCGTCGGACTCGTACTGCACCGAGGAGGTCTGGATGGAGGTGCGCGCGCAGAAGTCCTTGAAGCCCTGGGGGAGGGCGTCGCTCCAGAGCACCGTCATGTTGGGTTCCGGGGCGGGGCCGAGGTTGTGCAGCGTCTGCAGCATCCGGAACGAGTTGCGCGTCACCAGCGTGCGGCCGTCGGCGCTCATGCCTCCGATGGACTCGGTCACCCACGTGGGGTCGCCGGAGAAGATCTCGTCGTACTCGGGGGTGCGCAGGAACCGCACGATGCGCAGCTTGATGACGAACTGGTCGATCAGTTCCTGCGCCTGCTCCTCGGTGATGCGGCCGGCTTCGAGGTCGCGCTGGATGAACACGTCGAGGAAGGTGGAGGTGCGGCCCAGGCTCATCGCGGCGCCGTTCTGCTCGCGGACCGCGCCCAGGTAGGCGAAGTAGAGCCACTGCACCGCTTCCTGCGCGGTGCGGGCGGGGCCGGAGATGTCGAAGTCGTAGGAGGCGGCCAGGCGCTTGAGCTCCTCGAGGGCGCGGATCTGCTCGGCCATCTCCTCGCGGTCGCGGATCACGGACTCGGTGGACCAGTCGGCGTCCAGGGCGGCCCGGTCCTGCTTGCGCAGCTCGATCAGGCGGTCGACGCCGTAGAGGGCGACGCGGCGGTAGTCGCCGATGATGCGGCCGCGGCCGTACGCGTCGGGAAGGCCGGTGATGACGTGGGCGCTGCGGGCCTTGCGGACGGCCTCGGGATAGACGTCGAAGACGCCGGCGTTGTGGGTCTTGCGGTGGACGGTGAAGGTCTCCTTCACCTGCGGGTCCACGTCGTAGCCGTAGGTCCGCAGCGCGGTCTCCACCATCCGCCAACCCCCGTTGGGGATCATGGCGCGCTTCAGCGGGGCGTCGGTCTGGAGGCCCACCACGACGTCGTCCTCGGAGCAGATGTAGCCCGGCGCGAACGCGTCGATGCGGGAGACGGTCTTGGTGTCGACGTCCAGGACGCCGCGGGCCCGCTCCTCGGGGAACAGGTCCACGATGGCCTGCCAGACCCGGGTGGTGCGAGGGGTGGGGCCGGCGAGGAACGAGTCGTCGCCGTCGTAGGGGGTGTAGTTGCGCTGGATGAAGTCACGCACGTCGACACCGGCCTGCCACGGGCCGGGCGCGAAGCCGTCCCACGCGTGCCCGGTGTCCCGGTCCTGTCCCTCAGTCGCCTGCTCCTGACCGACTGCCAACGTCACGGGTGTCTCCTACTCACTTGTGTACTTCGTGACGGTAACAACGCGCCCGGATGTGGAATTGGAGGGGGTGGGGTATCGCCGTCAGGGGCATGTGCTAGGCCGCCGATGTGAGCTACGGCGTGCCGCGTGGAAGAATGCAGGGCATGCAATCCCTTCCTGCGCTGCTGGACCAGCGGGTCCGCGATGTCACCGGCGTCGACCCCGAGATGCGGCCGGCCACCAAGCCCCAGTTCGGGCACTTCCAGTCGAACGTGGCGCTGCGCCTGGCCAAGCAGGAGGGACGCCCGCCCCGCGAGGTGGCCGCTGACATCGTCGCCCGCCTGGACGTGGCGGACCTGTGCGAGCCGCTCGAGATCGCCGGGCCCGGGTTCATCAACTTCCGCATCCGCGCTGACGTCCTCGCGCGCGCCGTCAGCTCGCTGCTGGAGGACCCCAACGACGGGGTGAACCGCGCCTCGCACCCGCAGCGCGTGGTCATCGACTACTCGGCGCCCAACGTCGCCAAGCAGATGCACGTCGGACACCTGCGCACCACCATCATCGGCGACTGCTTCAACCGGGTGCTGACCGCGCTCGGCCACACCGTCGTCCCGCAGAACCACATCGGTGACTGGGGCACCCAGTTCGGCATGCTCATCGAGCAGGTCCTCGACGAGGGCCTCGACGCCGGCTCCATCACGCTGGCCGAGGCCGACGCGCTGTACAAGCGCGCCGCCGCCCGGTTCCGCTCCGACGAGGAGTTCGCCACCCGCGCCCGCGCCCGGGTGAGCGTGTTCCAGGGCGGTGACGAGGAGTCGCTGCGGATCTGGCAGCAGCTCGTCGACATCTCAAAGCCCGCGTTCAACGAGGCCTACGAGCGCCTCCACGTGCTGCTCACCGACGACGACCTCGCCGGCGAGTCCACCTACAACGACGACCTGCCCGTGCTGGTCTCCGAGCTCGAGTCCTCCGGTGTGGCCGTGGTGGACGACGGCGCGCTGTGCGTGTTCGTCGACGGTTTCGAGGCGCCGCTGATCGTGCGCAAGTCCGACGGCGGCTACGGCTACGCCACCACGGACCTGGCCGCCATCCGTCGCCGCGTGGGCGAGCTGAACGCAGACCGCATCATCTACGTCACCGACGCCCGCCAGGCCGGGCACTTCGCCCAGACGTTCGCCGCCGCCCGCAAGGCGGGCTTCCTGCCCGACGACGTCACCGCCCAGCACGTCGGCTACGGCATGGTGCTCGGCAACGACGGCAAGCCGTTCAAGACGCGCGACGGTTCCGCCGCCACCCTGACGTCACTCCTGGACGCCGCCGAGGAGGTGGCCTCCCCGCCCATCGCGCTGGCCGCCATCAAGTACGCCGACCTCTCCTCCGGACTCCAGAAGGACTACGTCTTCGACGTCGACCGCATGGTCCAGACCACCGGCAACACCGGCCCCTACCTGCAGTACGCGCACGCCCGCATCTGCCAGATCATGCGCAAGGCCGAGGCCGAGCAGATCGGCTACGGCGCCGTCGTCGTCCTCGACGAGCCCGCTGAGCAGCAGCTCGCCCTGCTGCTGAGCCGCTTCGGCGAGATCGTCGACGAGGTGGCCACCAGCCTGCAGCCCCACAAGCTGTGCGGGTACCTGTACGACCTCGCCGGTGCCCTCGCGACCTTCTACGAGCAGTGCCCGGTCCTCAAGTCCGAGGGTGACGTGCGTTCGTCCCGCCTCGCGCTGTGTGCCGCCACCCGCCAGGTGCTGGCAACGGGTCTGGGGTTGCTTGGGATCGAGGCGCTCGAGCGGATGTGACGTCGGGTGCGTTTCGGCGGCGTGCGGCTGGGCTTTCGGTGCCCCGTCGGCGACAGCGGACTCCGTCAATGCTTAACGCCCGGCCTGTCCTTTCCCGCCTGTCCAGTACGACGGGCGGGAACGGATAAGCCGGGCGTTAACCGTCGGCTCGGTCAGACGGGCTTCTTCTTGGCCTTCGACGGTGCGGCCTCGAGGTCCTCGGCGTGGATCGGGTCCGGGTGCGCCAGGGCGTCGCGGGCGGCCAGGGCGGCGCCGATGATGCCGGCGCGGTTGCGCATGGTGGCCGGGACGATGGGCGTGCGCAGTTCGAGCAGCGGCAGGAACTCGTCGCTGTCCTTAGAAACTCCGCCGCCGACGACGAACAGGTCGGGGGAGAACAACATCTCGACGTGACTGTAGTAGCGCTGCAGGCGCTTGGCCCACTTGGGGTAGGAGAGACCCTCCTTCTCCTTGATCGACGACGCGGCGCGCTTCTCCGCGTCGTGGCCGTCGATCTCCAGGTGGCCGAGCTCGGCGTTGGGGATGAGCGTGCCGCGGTAGATCATGGCCGAGCCGATGCCGGTGCCCAGCGTGGTGAGGATCACCAGGCCCGGGTGGCCCTTGGCCGCGCCGAAGTTGACCTCGGCCAGGCCCGCGCCGTCGGCGTCGTTGACGATGGTGACATGGCGGCCCAGAGCGTCGGCGAAGAACTTCTCCGCCTCCAGCCCGGTCCACGACTTGTGGAGGTTGGCGATGAACGGCACCCTGCCGTGGACGACCGGCGCCGGGATGGTGAGGCCGACCGGGGCGTCGCCGATGGTGTCGGAGAAGTTCTCGATGATCTCGCCGATGACTGCGGCGACGTTCTTGGGCGTCGACTTCTCAGGGGTAGCGATGCGGAGACGGTCTGCGGCGAAGTCTCCCTTCTCCAGGTCCACCGGGGCGCCCTTGATCCCCGATCCTCCGACGTCGATGCCAAGAATGATGCTCATGGTGGCCAAGCGTAGCGGCACGGGTGCCTATTCCGTGCACTGGTTCCATGGGCGGTGTGAACGTGGGAGAGCGCTCTATCGACGCTGGGGTGGGTCGCTGCAACCGAGGACTCCAACACCCAAGCTCTCGGTTGCACCTTCGGTGGGCCCGCGTGTCGGTGTAACCGAGGGCTCCAACAGCCAAGCTCTCGGTTGCACGGTTCTGGTCAGATGGTGACGGAGCCGTCCTCGGCGACGACGAAGCTCGGGTTGTGCACGAAGTCCCAGCGGAAACCATCGGGATCCGCGACGCAGGCGCTGGTCCCGCCCCATTCCTGCGTCCGGGGCTCCGAGACCGACGTCGCGCCCGCGGCCAGGGCGCGCTCGTAGTGGCGGCGCACCTCCTCGGCGCTGGTTGTGTTGTGCCCGAGTGAGACCGGTGGCGCCTTCGGCCCATGCCCGACGTCGCCGTACTCGCTCGGCATGCTGGCCACGTTCCACAGCGCCAGCATCTGCCCGTGCGACGACTGCACGAACGCGATCTCGCCCGGTACGTGGTTCAACGGTCGGAAGCCCAACCCCTCGACGTAGAACCGGCGCGACGCCTCGACGTCACGTACGCCGAGGGTGATGGCCGTGACCAGAGGGGAGCGTGGAATCGTCATCCGACGAGATTACGCCGCACGAGGTCGAGGCGGGTGCCGGACCGTTGGCCCCAGACCATGAACCGCCGCAGGTTGCAGCACATGAACCGCCGCTGGCGGCGCCACATGAACCGCCGCAGGTCTCAGCCTCGAGAGCGTCGTAGGTTACAGCCCAGGAAGCGTCGCAGCCACAAGCCGCATCAGAGTCCAGGGCCCACCACGGAGCAGTGCCCTGATATCCGAGCACTCGATGGACTTGAACGGACGGTAATCGATTGCATCCGCGGGACAGTGCGACACCAGCAGGGACCCCGTGAGTAGCCGCCGCGTGCGGCTGTGGACAATGACGGACAGGATCCGCGAACTACCAGAGTCTGGGTATGGAAGACATCTTTGGAAACTCGCCCCTCGTGGTGCGGAGCAACTACCCCGACGAGTACAAGACCCACATCGACTGGCACCTTCGAAAGGGCGAGCTGGTCAGGATGCTCCCCGGTGTCCACCGCCGCAAGGTGGTCGAGGAGACCTTCGAGGTCAGAGCGCTGGCTGTCTCGCAGTGGCGGCCGGATGCCATTCTGCTGGGAGGTGCAGCTGCCAGGCTCGCGTGGTGGCCGGAGCTGCGAGTCGAAAAGATCGTCGCCGCCTGCAAGAACCCCCGACGAGTTGCGCCTTGGCTGGAGGTGCAGAGGAGGTCGATCGATCCTGAGCTGTTCGTGGAGAAGGATGGCATCCGGGTGGCAGGAGTGGAGCTCTCCATCCTGGAGATGTCGATCACGGACCATGGGGTCGCGATGGCGGAGGGGCTTCGCAGAGGAGTGACCACGGTGGCGGCGCTCCGGGAGGTCAACGACTCGCTACCCAAGAACGTCCGTGGGAACGCCGCCCGACAACGGGTGCTCGAAGCATGCCGGGAACAGCCGTGGTCCGCGCTCGAGATCGATGCACACCGGCGGCTGCGGGAGGCGAATGTCACCGGGTGGAAGGCGAACCACAGGGTCATCATCGATGGCAAGACCTACTTCATCGATGCTGCATTCGTGGCGGAGAAGATCGCGATCGAGTTCGACGGTGAAGAGTTCCACGGTCCAGGGCAGCGCGAAACCGACCTCCAGCGCCAGAACGACCTGGTCCGCGCGGGGTGGACGATCTTCAGGTTCACCGACGCAACGGTGACCGACATGGTTGAAACCATCGCTCCGGTGCTTCGTGATCGCCGTGCGAACTGGAAGCGACGCCCGGTGCCCCCTGAGATCCTGGCGGCTGCTCCGGTGGCCAGCCACGACGACCCGGAGCGGGACGACGGCGAGTGGCATGTCGCCTGAGACGTCGGTGTCTAGTTGCGAGCACCCTGCTGCTGTCGCACTGTCCACCTGATGTAAGCGATTACTGCCCCATCAAGTCCAACGAGTGCTCGGAAATCAGAGCACTGTGCACGGGGCGACTGGCCGGTCAGGCTGGCGGAGGCGGTGGTGGGGCCCAACCGGTGGGAGTTTCGGGAGCAGGCGGGCCGGTCGGGGTGTCCGGGGCCTTGGGCGGGACGAATCCAGACAGATAGCTCGGCTCGCCCGGCGTCTCGCGGGCGATGCGGGCACGCTCGATCTGGTCGTCGAAGAAGTCACGGGCCACCTCCTCGTCCAGGTGGTAGACCTCGAGGCTCACGGGGCCGTCGGTGGTGTGGATGGAAGCGGTCGCGAGGCGGAGGCGACGCTGCAGCGGGCCCTGCGTGATGCCGATCGACTGCATCCGACGGTGAGGCACCAGGCTGATGGTGTGGTCCAACCAGCCGTGGTGCGCCACGAGCGTGTGCTCGTCCACGCCCCACTGGTGGCGCTTGAACCCGAGAGGAGTCAGCCAGCGGGCGCGCGCCGGTTGTCCGGTGAGGGGGATAGAGGCCAGGTTGATGCCGGGCCAGAACGCGCCCAGAACTCTCACCACGTCCTCCCAACGCCCGTACGGGAGGACGACGTCACTGCGTTCGCCGCCGTCGTCGGCAATGCCGAACCCCAGGACGGTCACCCGCACCCGGTAGAGGCCTGTCAGGCGTTGCAGGTAGTCCTGGTGGATGGCGACGGCCTGGATGCGGTCGCTCTTCAGGCTCTTGGAGATCTTCGTGAACAGGCCACGCCGGATGTGCAGGCCGTCGGGGACCTGCGTCAGCGTGAAGTTCCAGTTGTTCACCAACTGCGACCACAGGTAGCCACCGATGCCGAACACCGCGCCGAAGACGGCTGCGATGCTGAAACCCTCGCCCAGCGTGAGAATCAGCACCAGGAACGCGATGCCACCGATCAGCCACGGCATGAACGACGACACCAGCACCCCCAGCAGCAGCGTGCCGGGGCGCATGTTGATGACCTGTTCGAGGACCGGGGCCGGGGCAGCCGGTGCGACGGTGGGCGGTAGTCCCGGTGTGAAGTCCGGGCCGTGCGCGTTCCCGGCAGGAGGCTGGCCGGGGGCGGCGGGATGTGGGTCGCCCGGGAGCGGGGCTGTGCCCGTGGCGGGCGCAGCTGGCGGGCCAGTTGGCGTTGGGTCTGCCCGCAGCGCCGGGACTTCGACGTCGGTGTGCCGCGCGAGACTGCGCATCCGGGTGAGGAGTTCGTCGCGCAGGGACTCGGCGCGCTCCCGCCCCAGGTACTCGATCTTCTTCCCGCCCGCGCCCCCGACATCGATCTGCACGCTCGCCAGGCCCAGAATTCGTGCCGCGAGGGAACGCTGGATGTCAACGGCCTGGATCTTCGCATAGCTGATCCGGCTGGACTCACGCGAGAGGAAGTTGCGCTCGATCCTGAACTCGTCGTCGTCAGCCACGAACGTCGTGGTGCGCCACTCGATGACACCCCAGATCCCGGAGACCACGACGACCAGCAGGGCGATTCCGATGAAGATCCAGATGCCCGGACCGAAGTCACGGATGGCGCCGATGCCGTTCTCGATCACGTCACGTCCGATGACGAACACCAGACCGAAGAGCGCGATCCAACTCTTCGCGATCCCCGTGAACGGGTGCGGATGCTCCACAGCCTTCCCGAGCGACGGCGGGGCCGGGACCTGCGGCGGCGGCCAGTTCCCGGGCTGCTGGGGTGGCGGCCAGGCTGCGGGGTCCGGGGTGGTTTCGACACGGTCGCTGGGCGACCTGCTCAACCGTCGGTGGGGGTCGTCGGTCGGGGCCGGGGTGGTTTCGACACGGTCGCTGGGCGACCTGCTCAACCGGCGGTGGAGGTCGTCGGGGGTGGTCGGGTCTTGGGTGGTCGGGTCCGGGGTGGTTTCGACACGGTCGTCGGGCGACCTGTTCAACCGACGGTCGTTGGGGTCGTCGGCGCTGCTCAACCGACGGTCGTTGGGGTCGTCGGGGGTGTCCTGGCTCATCAGATGCCGGCCTGGAGGAGCTCCCCGCGCTCCATCAGCCGGTCACGCAGGGAGGCGGCGTCCTCGCGGCTCAGGCCGGGGATGGTGATGGTGCCGCTGGTGGAGGAGGTCACGAGTTCGACGCTGGCGAGGTCGAAGGAACGCTCGATGGGGCCGGACTGGACGTTGACCAACTGCATCCGGCCGTAGGGGACGCCGGTGAGGGTGCGCCAGGCAAGGCCGTGGGTGATGTAGACGTCCGTCTCGGTCTCGGCGTAACCCCACCGTCGGGCCGCGCGCGGCTGGCGCAGGATCCGCCACAGCCAGATCACCAACAAGGCACCCAGCGCGATCCACCAAGCGGGACCGGGCACCCACAACGCCAACGGCACGACGGCGATCGCGATCAGGATGGGCCAGGTGATGAAGATCATCAGCATCTTCAGTTTCAGGTAATTCGGCGAGAGCGCCCGCCACTCGACGCCCGGTGGGCGGAACAGCGGATCAGTTTCGACCATCACACGAACTTATCGTACTTCCGGGCCTTCTTGATTCCGGGGCCGAGCACCTTGACGTCGCCGAGGATGGTGGAGCCCTCGATCCGGATGACGACGCCGTTGTCGGCGGGGATGGTGCCCTCGCACTTGTAGTCACCCAGGACGTTGGTCATGTTGCTGACCACCTTCACGCCGGCGGGGATCCGGATCCGGATCTCGCCCAGCACGGCCGTCGCCTTGATGGTGATCTCGCGCTGCGTGAAGACGGCGTCGACGAGGTCCACCCGCACGTCGCCCAGCACGGAGACCAGCTCGCTGTAAGCGGGCATGACGAGGCCCTTGTCGGGGTGGTAGTTGGAGAGGATCGCGCGGCCACCGGTGAAGGTATCGGCGCTCGCGGGAGCGCCGACGGGCGGGGTGGGGACGGGGGAGGCGGGCTGGTCGTAGGCGGCGAGCCCCATCGGGGTGGGAGCCGCCGCGGGGGCGGTCTGGGCGCCGCCCGGGATGAGGTCGAGCGTGAGGTCGTCGAGTTCCCCGAAGGTCTTGGCGTTGTAGGCGTTGCTGATGCGCTCGTCGTGCTCCTCGAACGTCAGCCGACCGTCCGCGTAGGCGTTGTTCAGTACGCGGGCCACGAGTTCCCGGTCCTCGTCGGCGCAGCGCAGGTGCGAGATGGTCTTGGCGTTCACCCCACGAGTGTAGGCCGCAGACCCCCGTGCGGGACCGGCTCGGGGCCGGACTTCAGGGGCGGCTCAGGGTTGCGCCGGACGCGTCGCCTGCGCCAGCAGTTCGACCACGTGGACGTAGGGCTGTCCCGTCGCACGGGTCATTCCGATCTCGCACGTCCGGTTGGCCGACGCGTAGGCCGCGTAGCTGCGTCGGCCCACCTCCTCGGCCTCCGCCGCCGTCGCCGAGGCGGTCAGCTCGGGGTGCAGGAGCCCGCGGTCACCGGCGAAGCCGCAGCAACCCCAGGCGGTGGGGACCGTGACGTCGTCGCTGATGAACTTGGCGATGGCACGCAGGTGCCCGTCCAGCCCGAGCTGGGTGGTGGAGCAGGTGGGGTGCAGCACGATCGAGTCGATCGGGGCCGTCACGCTCAGCTGCGGCAGCAGGTGGACGCGGGCGAACTCGAGGATGTCGACGACGTGGACGTCCTGGTTGCGCTCGGCCATCCTCCGCAGCCCGTCGGTGCAGCTGGACGCGTCGCACACGATGGTGGCGGGCGCCTCCTCCTTCAGGCGGGCGCGCACCTTGGCCTCCATCACGTCGAGGCCGTCGGTGAGGCCCTTCGACTTCCATGGCGTCCCGCAGCACAACCCCTCTGCGTCCATCAGCCGCACGGGTACCCCGGCGCGCGTGCACAGCTCCTCGAACGCCCGGTAGACGCCCTGCCCCTCGGAGCCGAACATCGTCTGGATGCAGGCGGGGAAGTACGCGGCCACGGCGACGTCGCGGCCCACCTCCCTGCGGGGCGGGCGGCGTCGGATCTGCTTGCCGCCCGACGGGAGTCCCGGGTCGTAGGCGGGCACGACGTCGGCGCCCAGTGCCCGGCGGCCCAGCTTGGTGGCGATGCCGGCCAGCGGACCGGAGTGTTTCGCGGTGGTGAGGGCCTTGCCGCCCAGCTTCGTGACCGGACCCCAGGACTTCGCGGCGGCCTTCCAGGTGCGCTGCTCGCCGGGGGTGGCCTGCTCCTCGCGGAGGCGGCGCACCAGGTCCCCGGTGTTGATGCCGAGGGGGCAGCTGACACCGCACATGCCGTCGACGGCGCAGGTCTGGTTGTTGGCGTAGTCGTAGGAGTGCGCCACCGCCTCGGCCAGTTCCTCGTCGTCGGGGTTGGCGGCCAGCTCGCGACGCAGCACGATCCGCTGCCGCGGGGTGAGGGTGAGGTCCCGCGACGGGCAGGCGGGTTCGCAGTAGCCGCACTCGACGCAGGCGTCCACCTCTGGCTCCACCTTCGGCTGCAGCTTCAGGTGCTTGGTGTGGGCGTTGCGGTCGGTGGTGATGAGCACGCCGGGGTTGAGCATGTTCGTCGGGTCGAACAGGCTCTTGATCTCGCGCATGATCTCGAACAGCTCGTCGCCGTACTGGTCCTGCACGAACGGCGCCATCACGCGGCCGGTGCCGTGCTCGGCCTTCAGCGTGCCGCCCATTGCGAGGACCATGCGGACCAGGTCGCGGGTGAAGCGGCGGTAGCGACGCAGCGAGCCCGGGTCGTCGAACTGCTCGTTGAGCATGAAGTGCAGGTTGCCGTCGCGCGCGTGGCCGAAGATCACCGAGGCTTCGTAGCCGTGCTTGGTGAACAATGCCGTCAGCTTGCGGCACGTCTCGGCCAGCCGCTCCACGGGAACGGCGATGTCCTCGAGCAGCGCCGCGGAACCCTCCGGCCGGTTGCCCGCGACGGTGGTGTAGAGGCCCTTGCGGATCTTCCACAGCGCCGCCCGGGTGGGGGCCTCACCGCTGAGCGCGACGGGCTGGGTGAGCGGCAGTCCGGCGAGCAGGTCGATGGTGGCGGCGATCCGCTCGGCCAGTGCGTCGACCGACTCGTCCTGCAGCTCCAGCAGCAGCGCAGTGTGGTCCACCACCTCCAGTGCCCGCAGCTCCGGGGTGGCCTCCGGCAGTCCCTGCGCCACCCGCAGTGCGGTGGCGTCCATCAGCTCGATGGCGTCGAAACCTGCTGCGACAAGGGCGGGGAGGGACTCCGTCGCCGCCTCCAGGCTCGGGAAGATCGCAAGGCCGGTGGCGCCGTGCTGCTTCAGCGGCAGCGTCCGGAACGTGGCCGAGGCGACGAACGCGAGCGTGCCCTCGCTGCCGATCAGCAGGTGGCGCGCGATGTCGACGGGGCGGTGGAAGTCCAGCAGCGCGTTGACGCCGTAGCCCATGGTGTTCTTGATGGCGAACTGCCGGCGCACCTCCGCCTCGGTCTCCGGGTTGCTGCGGATGCGACGACGCAGCATCAGCAGGCCGTTGACCAGGGCGGGCTCGTGCAGGCGCAGCACGATGTCCGCGTCCGGGTCCGAGGTGTCCACGACGCGGCCGCTGGGCAGCACGAACACCATGGACTCGAGCGTGGCGTAGGTGTTGTCGCGGGTGCCGCACAACATGCCTGAGGAGTTGTTGGCGACGACGCCGCCGACGGTGGCCGCGATCTCGCTGGCCGGGTCCGGCCCCAGCTTGCGGCCGTGCCGCGCCAGCACCGCGTTGACGTGGCGCAGCGTCGCGCCCGGGCCGACGCGGACGCGGGCGCCGTCGTCGAGCACCTCGATGCCGCGGAACTCCTTGCGGGTGTCCACCAGCAGGTCGTCGGTGAGGCCCTGCCCGGACAGGCTGGTGCCGCCGGAGCGGAACGTGATGTGGCGACGGTTGTGGCGGGCCTCCGCGAACAGCAGCGCCACGTCGTTGGCCGACGACGGCGTCGCGATCTCGGCGGGAACCAGGAGGAAGTGGGAGGCGTCGTGCGCCTGTGCGCGTCTCATCAGCGGACTACGTGTCCGGACCAGACCTCGCAACTTGGCATTCACTGGGTACAGGATAGCCGCACCCAAACGTGGAGGCGTGGTGAATCGCGCTGTCGGGCTGGGTTCCGCTAAGCTGTCGGCGACGCCATCGCGGGCGTAGCTCAATGGTAGAGCGCCAGCTTCCCAAGCTGGACACGCGGGTTCGATTCCCGTCGCCCGCTCCAAGACCTCCGGATGGAGGACCCACGAAGGGCCCTCCATCCGTCACTAATCGCTCAGGCGAACCGCACGATGCTGTTCATCACCCACTTCTCGACCACTTCGTAGCTCCAGCCGGCACCGGTGCGCTCTGCCGCCACCACCCGGGCCGACACGTAGTTGCGGCAACCGTTGCGGCCCGTGGCTGCCGTGTCGCACTCGGTGCGCCACTTGCGGCCATCGGCAGCAGTCCACTCGCCGGAGGTTCCCAAGGGGTTCTCCCGCCAGGCGCTGCGCGGGAGCTCGGGCAGGTAGGTGAGGTTGTTGAACGCCCAGCCGGTCACCCCGACGAACCTGCCGCCCTGTGACTGCACCTGGGTGGCCCAGATGTAGGTCCAGCACCGGGTGGTCTGCGAGTACGGCTCGCAGGCGGTCATCCAGTCGCGTCCGTTGACCCGGTGGAACCCGGGAGTGGAGTAGACGTCACCGGGCGCCGGGGCGGTTGTCGGTGAGGTGGTGGGCAGTGGCTCGGCGGTCACGGTCACGGTGACCGTCGGGGTGGGGGTGGGCTCCTCGGTCTCCGGGGGGTCCGTCGGTTCGGTGTTCGGGTCAGGTTCCGGCAGGGAGCCATGGGTGAGGGTCAGGTGTGGGGCCGAGTGGATCGTCGTCATGGGCCCCTCTTCCTCCACCAGCTTGTCAACCACCTCGATGTCGTAGTGGTTGCGGGCGATCTCGAAGTAGCTCATCGAGTGGGCGATCACCCCATCGGCGCGCAGGTAGTCGATGGTGCGGACGTTGGCCAGCTTCGACTTGTCCGCACCCTCGTAGAAGGGGAACGTGTCCACGTCGTCCACCCAGCCGGCCAGCACCTCGACGGCGTCTCCCTGGGTGACGCCGGCCGAGTTCTCGACGCTGAACAGGTCCCAGCCGTTCTGCGCTGCGATCTCAGCGGTCAACAGGTTCGGGAACAGCGAGAAGTGCGAGTACCAGATCCCGTAGTCGCCCACACCGTTGTTGCGGGTCACCTCATGGGTCAGGTATCCCTCGGGCGAGATCTGGAGTTCCACCAACTCCTCCGACCTGGTGAGGGCCGATTGGAGCGAGTCCTCGTCGGCGAGGTAGGAGCTGATGGCGGCCGATGCGGCAACCCCCCAGCTGGCCCAGTTGTTGTCACCGCCGGTGATGGACTCGGCAACCTCCAACGCCTGGCCGCCGATCATGGCGGCGAACCGCTGCTCGGCGGCCTCGGGCCAAACGGCGGATTCCCTGAGGAGCTCGGCTGCGAAGACCATCGCGGGGAAGTGATAGCTGAAGGCCAGTGCCGAGTCCTCGCTGGTGCGCAGGCAGCCGACGCCGCTCCAGTCGTCCAGGAAGGCCGCGGCCTTGGTGCCGTAGGACTCCTCGCCGGTGATCCGGTAGGCCAGCGCCAGCCGGTAGGCCGCGTTGGCGTCGTTCTGCAGGCCGTCGCGGGCGGCGCGGTGGGCGTCGGGATCGTTGTAGAACCAGGGCACGAAGAACGTCTCGGGTGCTGCGGGGGTGCGCAAGAGATCTGCTTCCAGGTCCTGCTGCAGCAGCTCGAAGGCCGCGGCCTGCGGCTGCACCCCGGCCTGGACGCGCGCGGTGACCTCGTTGACGCGGGCGTCGCTGTTGAGTACTGGCCCGCGTGCGTCACCGATTCCTTCCGCGGAGGGAACGACGCAGTCGGCCGGCAGCGGGATGCTGTCATCCGCCGCCACGAGTCCGTCGACCGTGACCTCGTCGAACGCGACGCTGCTGTCCCGGTGGGCCACCAGAGACACTCCGCCGCCGCGGAACTCCGAGTCCGAGGCCTCCAAGGTGGTTCCCGCGACTGAGGCGACCAGCGCCTCACCCGAGGCGGAGAACGTCAAGGTGACTGGCTCGGTGGCGGGCCTCGCGGCCGTGGCGATTCGCCCCAGGTACTCGACGTTCCTGCCGTCGAGGGCCTTGATGATGGCGAGTTCGCCGTTGCGTCGGACCAGTGCGGTGTACCCGGACAGCGCGTAGTCGTCCGTCAGGCCCTCGCGGTGCAGGTGCACGCCGCCCCAACTCGAGTCGGCGGCCTGTCCCGCGAGGGTGAAGGTGGTGGTCACGGAGCCGTCGCCGTCGAGCCGCCAGCCCTTGAGCGCCAGTGAGTAGCCGCGCTCGGCAGGCTGGGCATCGGCCACGGCCGCACCGTCGGAAGCGGACCAATTGCCCGCGACCGGGTACCAGTCGGCTGTGAGTGTGTCGAAGGAGTCGCTGAGTTGCCGGCCGTCGGCCCGGGCTCCCAGCGGTAGCAGTCCGATTGCCAGGACTGCGGCGAGTACCGCGAGCAGGCTTCGCCGCCGGCCGGTTGTGCTTGAGGACAAGGAGATCACCTCGTTGTGTGGATGGTTGTTCGGAAGTGTCGGTGCGGCTCGCCCGTTCGGGGGAGCGGGCAGCGTGCAACCTTGCGTAACCGCACCAACGAGAACGATCATGTCACAGGCTGCACCAGTTTGGAACAACATCCATCAGTTTCTGTCAGGGTTTTGACAATCTGGCTACTGCCGGTCAGACTCATTGGCGAAAGAGGAGGCGCAGAAGCCTCTCAAAAACTCACAGAGATGTGCATTTATGAGTCAACAAGCCGATACCCGGGACCGACGGGGTGCCAAGCTCGGTGATGGCGCCTTTGCGCTGCTGCTGACGCTGCCCGGATTCGCCCTGCTGTGCGCGGTGGTGGTCTACCCCCTCGTCTCGGCCCTGGTGAGCGCCTTCTTCGAGGAGAGCCTGCTCTACCCGGGACGGACGTTCGTCGGGCTGGAGAACATCCGGGAGGTGCTGGCGGGGGACTTCCTGCAGCTGCTCGGACAGACGATGGTCTTCACCATCGGGACCACGATGTTGCCCTTCGTGCTGGGATTCGGCCTGGCACTGGCGCTCAACACCAAGATCCGCGGAGCGAACGCGTTGCGGGGTCTGATGCTGATCCCGTGGCTCGTCCCAGGCGTCGTGGTCTCGTTCCTCTGGATGTGGATCTTCAACGCCAACTACGGCGTCCTGAACGCCCTCCTGCAAGGTCTCGGGATCATCGACGACCCGCAGGCCTGGCTGGCCCACCCGAACACCGCCATGGCAGCCGTCATCGTCGCCAAGACCTGGCAGAGCTTCCCCTGGATGATGGTCATGCTGCTTGCCGGGCTGCAGACGGTGCCACCGGAACTGTACGAGGCCGCGGAGGTGGACGGTGCCGGCGTGGTGCGTCGCTTCCAGGCCATCACCGTGCCGCACCTGAGCGGCATCATCGGCCTGGTCATCCTCCTGGAGTTCATCTGGAACTTCCAACACTTCGACATCATCTACGTCCTCACCGGCGGTGGACCTGCCGGCACCACACACACGTTCGCGACGGCCGTCTACGACACCGCGTTCCGAGGCTTCGACCTCGGCAAGGCCGGCGCCCTCGGCCTGCTCTGGATGGTGCTGCTCGGGATCCTCGTCGTCGCCTACATCCGCTTCTCGGAGAAGGGAGAGGAGTGATGACCCAGATCTCGGCAGCGCCCCTCGTCAAGCCCAGCCGCCGTCGCCAGCGCAAGCACGAGCAGGCGCCGTCGCGGCGCCAGTCCCGGGGCACCTCCGTCGCGGCCTGGGTGGCCGTGGTCGTCTTCGGTGGCTTCGCGCTACTGCCCATCTACTGGCTGTTCGCCACGTCGCTGACCCCTCGCACGGAGGTGTTCTCGTACCCTCCGAAGCTGTTCCCGTCGGCCCCGACGCTGGACGCCTACCGTGCGCTGCTCGAGAACCCGGCACTGTTCGGGTACCTGCGCAACAGCGTCATCGTCTCGGTGATCACCGCAGTCCTGTCAGTGGTGGTCTCCGCCTTCATGGCGTACTCCTTCTCCAAGTACCGCTACCGCGGGCGACGCTCCCTGATGTACCTGGTGCTGAGCTCGCAGATGTTCCCGCAGGCGCTGCTCCTGGTCACCCTCTACACCGTCTTCAGCGCCTACAACCTCCTCAACACCTACACCGCCCTCGTGTTGTCGTTCACCACGTTCACCCTGCCGCTGTGCGTGTGGATGCTCAAGGGATTCTTCGACACCATCCCCAACGACCTCATCGAGGCGGCGAAGGTGGACGGGGCGTCCCGGATGCGCACGTTCATCGTCGTGGTGCTGCCGCTGGCGGCCCCCGGGCTCGTGGCCGCCGGCCTGTTCGCCTTCGTGCGCGGCTGGAACGACTTCATCTTCGCCCTCACCCTGGCGGGGCCCGACAAGCAGACCCTGCCGCCCGGCCTGGTCAACACCTTCATCGGGGAGGCCTCCACGGCCTGGCCGGAACTCATGGCCGCCTCCCTGGTGGTCTCCCTCCCCGTCGTCATCGGATTCATCGCCCTCCAACGATTCCTCGTAGGCGGGCTCACGGCAGGCGCGGTCAAAGGCTGACCGCACGAGCCCGCCGAACAAACCATCGAAAGGAAACACCCAGCAATGTCCACCAGCTCCCAGGGCTTCCTGCCCATCAGCCGCCGCAACCTCCTGCAGTTCATGGCCGTCGGCGCCGGCGTCGGCACCCTCGCGGCCTGCAGCCCCTCGTCGGACCCCACCACCGGGACCAGCCCGGACACCGGCAGCGGAGGTGCCGCCACCGACTTCAGCTTCGCCTCGTGGTCCATCAGCGAGGACGCCGCCAAGCCGGTCATCACCGGCCAGCTCGAGACCTTCGGTGCCGACAAGGGCATCGAGATCTCGCCGGTGTCCTACCCGTTCAACGAGTACCTCAACCAGCTCACCCTGCAGGTGCGTGGGGACCAGTTCAGCGGCGCCATGCAGCTCGACATCGCCTGGCTCGCCACCATGTCCGCGCTCGGCAAGCTGCGTGACCTCTCCGGCTACGTCGACGGGCGCGGCTACACCGAGGCCGGCCTCAGCGTCGGCCAGGTCGACGGCGCCCAGAACGGCCTCCCCTGGACGATGGGGGCGATCGGCCTGATCGCCAACTCCGAGCTCCTCGAGAAGGTGGGAGCGGACTCCATCCCCAGCAGCATCGAGGACTTCGAGGCGCTGCTGCGTGAGCTCAAGGGGCTCGGCGACGGCACCATCCCCTACGCCGCCTCCACCAAGGTGGCCCAGCTCAAGGACGTGCAGGTCTGGATGCAGACCTTCGGTTGCTCGCTGGTCGAGAACGGGGAGGTGACCATCGGCGACGACGCCTCCATCGAGGCCGTCACCTGGTACAAGAAGCTCTACGACGAGGGCCTCATCGGCGCCGACATCGACCGCTTCGACGCCCGCTCCCTGTTCAGCCAGGGCAAGGCCGCCATCTACGACGACGCACCCGTGGGTCGCGCCGGCGTCGTGGCCGACTCCCCGGACGCGGACCTCGCCTCCAAGCTGCTGCCCGGCTCGCGCCCCGTGGTCAACGCCGGCGACGACCCGCAGGCCCTCGCCTGGGGGCACGTCGTCGCCGTCGTGGAGGGTGATGCCGCAGACACCGCAGCCGAGTTCGCCCAGTGGCTCACCTCCGACCAGGAGACCGTCGTGGCCTACTTCGACGCGCTCGGCCTGCCGCCCACCACCCAGGAGGGCCTGGCTGCCGAGTCCGTCGCGTCCGACACCTTCATCGCCGACTTCTCCGAGCGCATCACCGCCACCGCCACGCCCAGCCCGTTCTGGGTGTTCCCCCAGTACGGCCAGATCGACTCGGCCATCTCCGAGCAGGTGCAGGCCGTGCTCGTCGGCCAGGCCAGCCCGGCCGACGCCATGGCGGCGGCACGCGACGCCGCCAACGCCCTCATCAACTGACCACTCCCAACCCGTAGACCCACAGGTTCCAACCAGCCCCAGGAGCAGGACCAATGCACACACAGACCGTCGAGACCGACCTCCTCGTAGTGGGAGGCGGTCTCGCCGGCGTGAGCGCGGCCGTGGCCGCCGCTCGCCTCGGCAGGCGCGTCGCCCTCATCAACAACCGCCCGGTGTTGGGCGGCAACTCTTCCTCGGAGGTGAGGGTCTGGGTCTGCGGGGCAACCGCCCACGGCAACCAGCGCTGGGCGCGGGAATCGGGAATCGTGGGGGAGATGCTGGTGGAGAACCAGTACCGCAACCCCGAGGGGAACCCCATCTACTGGGACGACGTCGTGCTGGACACGGTGCGTCGCGAGGAGAACATCCAACTGTTCCTCAACACCGACGTCCGTGAAATCTCCGCCTCGGGGCCGGAGGACAGGCGCCGGATCGAATCCGTCACCGGCTGGACGATGGGCTCGGAGATCCTCACCACCTTCACCGCACCGTTCGTCGTCGACGCCACGGGCGACGGCCTCGTCGGTCACCTGGCCGGGGCCCGCTACCGGCTCGGCAAGGAGGCCCGCTCCGAGTTCGACGAGCCCTGGGCACCCGAGGAGCCAACCCGGGAATTCCTCGGCTCGACGCTGCTGTTCTACACCAAGGACCTCGGGCACCCGGTGAAGTTCGTCGCACCCGACTCGGCGATCGACATCACCAAGACACCCATCCCCATGTCCCGGGTCATCCGGAGCGGAGACTCCGGCGCCCACTACTGGTGGGTGGAGTACGGCGGCGAACTGGACATCGTCGGCGACAACGAGGAGATCCGTGACGAACTGCGTGGCGTGATCCTCGGCATCTGGGACTACATCAAGAACTCCGGGCAGTTCGACGCGGACAACCTCACCATGGAGTGGATCGGCAACGTCCCCGGCAAGCGGGAGTACCGCCGCTTCATCGGCGACCACACGCTCACCCAGAACGACGTGCTGGAGCAGCGACGGTTCCCCGACAGCGTCGCCTTCGGTGGCTGGTCGATCGACCTCCACCCCGCCAGCGGCATGTACTCGCCGGACCCGGGGGCGCGGCAGCGGTTCTCCAACGGCGTGTTCGAGATCCCGTTCCGTTCGCTGTACTCGGTCAACGTCGAGAACATGTTCATGGCCGGGCGCGACTTCTCAGCCACCCACGTCGCCTTCGGCGCCGCCCGCGTGATGGCCACCTGCGCCGCGATGGGCGAGGCCGTCGGCACGGCTGCCAGCCTGTGTCTCGACGAGTCCGTCACGCCCCGCCAGTTGGCCGAGGACCACGTCGAACGGTTGCAGCAGACCCTGCTGCGCCGCGACGCGACCCTGATCGGCATCCCCAACCTGGATCCCGACGACCTGGCCAGGCAGGCGCGGGTGAGCGCGTCGTCGTGGCAGGAATTCATCGGCACCCACCAGCCGGACGGTGCCGCGGTAACCAGCGTCGAGGACGTCGTGGCCAAGGAGCGGGCCGACCTGCCGATGCTCAACGACGTGGGCATCGTCATCCCGGTCGACCCGGTCCTCGAGGCCGTTCGGGTGCGGGTCAGCACCTCCACCCGGACCGAGCTCGTCGCGGAGGTGTGGACCCCGGACCTGCCGCAGAACGTGGTGCCCAGCCACCTGGTCGCCACCAACTCGGTCACCGTGGAAGCAGGAGCGGAGCAGTGGGTCGAGGTCCCTGCACCCCACCGTCCGGAGACGGCGGGCAACGCCATCGTGGTGCTCAAGGCGAATCCGGACATCACCCTCCACACCACCACAGAGCTACCGCCGGGCGTGCTGAACCTGGTGCACCGCGCCGACGCCGATGACCAGAACGTCGACGTCGACACCGACTCGCTCCTGATGCGTTGGCCCACCAAGCCGTTGCGGGGCCGCAGCGTCGAGTTCACCGCGCTCCCGGCGTCGCGTGCCCTCGCGCCCGAGCGCGCGGTGGGTGGCTACCAGCGCCCGTACGCGGGCCCGAACATGTGGGCCTCGGCACCGCTCGCAGCGGGGGCGCAGGAGTGGTTGCGGCTCGACTGGGACGACGCCGTCGAGGCCTCCGAGCTCCGGCTCGTCTTCGACGACGACGTGGACATCGACCTCAACACCCTCCACCACCACAAGACCCCCTACGAGGTGATGCCGCAACTCGTGCGTGACTACCGGGTGGAGATCCTCCCCGCCGGCGCTGCCGAGGGGACGGATTGGATTACGCTTGGCGACCATCCGGACAACCGGGTCAGGCAGCGGGTGCATGCCCTCGACGGGGTCGGCGCCTTCAGCGCACTCCGGCTTGTGGTTGACAGGACCAATGGCGTCCCGCAGGCGCGGGTGATCGCCGTGCGCGTCCAGAAGTGAGGTCGGGTTTGAACAGGGGCACGAGGACCAGCCCGGCTGCGGGAGCATCCGCAGCCGGCACTCGCGCCATCCTCCTGGCGGTTCCCGACCTGCACGAGCCGTACTTCGCGGAACTCACGGCGCTGGTGGTGAGGCAGGCAGAGGAGCACGGTCTGTCCGTGGTCATCTTCCAGACGTGGGGAGACCTCGAGCGTGAGGTCAACGTCGTCAACGGGGTGGGGGTTCCGGTCACCGACGGACTCCTGCACATCCCGCGCGCGCTCGGTGTCTCCGACCTGACCCGCCGCCGCAGCCCGGGGCCGCTGGTGCTGCTGGGCGAGCACATCGTCTCCAGCCCATTCGCCCACGTGACCATCGACAACGCCGCAGCCGCCGGGGCAGCCACCGAACACCTCCTCGAGCGCGGTTGCGTGCGCCCGGCGATGATCGGCCCCCGCGAGCCCGCCTCCGACGCCTCGAACCGCCGGTTCGCCGGCTACCGAGCCAAGCTGTCCGAATGCGGGCTCGGGTTCGACGAGGCGCTGGTGGGTGGGGTGCGTGCATTCACACCCGACGAGGGCCACGCCGCTGCGCTTCGACTCGTGGATTCGGGCACGCAGTTCGACGGCGTCGTGTGCTCGAACGACTCCGTCGCCCTCGGCGTGATGGCGGGCCTGGCCGAACGTGGGATCTCCGTCCCGGGGGACGTCCGTGTGATCGGCATCGATGGTGTCAGCATGGGGGCGTTCTCCGTGCCGAGCCTGTCCACGGTGGAACCCGATCGGGAACTGATGGTCAGCAGCGCACTGTCCCTGCTGACGCGGCAGATGGCCACGGCCTTGTCCGGGGACCTGCCCGTGGAGCAGGTGACGGTACCGTTCACCGTCGTCCCACGGAGCAGTAGCGCCTGAGGGCTAAGGAGCCTGCCGGACGTCGGGGATGTGTCCGCGAATGGCGGTGGCATCTTCCGCGGTCAGAGCGGAGTCGGTGACGAGGACGTCCACCTCGTCGAGGTCGATGATCGTGGTGAGGCTGACAGCCGGCCACTTGGTGTGGTCGGCCAGCACGATGGTGCGGCCACCGGATGCCGCCAGCGCCCGGCTGGTCTCCGCCTCCAGGATGTTGGGGGTGGTCAGGCCGGCCTCGGGGTGGATGCCGTGGACGCTGAGGAACGACAGGTCGCAGTGCAGGTAGCTGAGCGAGCGCACCGCCACGGGACCGACCAGTGCACGTCCGGGCGTCCGGATGCCCCCGGTCAGGACGACGCTGGTGCCCACCTCGGCGGCGGTTCCGGCCTCCTCGAACAGGTCGGCCACGGCGAGCGAGTTGGTGACCACTGTGACGTTCGGGATCTCGAGGAGCCTGCGGGCCAGGTACCACGTGCTGCTGCCCGCGGACAGGCCGATGGCCATGCCGGGTTCCACGAGCCCGGCAGCGAGTTCGGCGATGGCCTCCTTCTCGGCGCGGTTGCGGTGGATCGCGGCATCCAGCGGACCCGGCCGCGCCCCGCCCTCGGCGATCGTGACCCCGCCACGGACCCGGTCCACCAATCCCTCCTCGACGAGGGCGTCGATGTCCCGGCGGACCGTCATCGCGCTCACCTTCAGTTCACCGGCGAGCGTCTCGACCCGGGCTGAACCGCGCGCACGCAGGATCGCCAGCATGGCGGAGCGGCGTTCGGTCACGAGCATCCCCGAATCCTATAGCCTTCGCACGACACCCTCATGACCTAATCTGTGAGCCGTGTCCGCCACCGTCGTACCCCCGCCCGCCGCCCCACCGCGGCCGCGTGCGCGTCGTCGGGTCATCATCTGGGCGGTACTGGCAGGTTTGCTGCTGGTGCTGGTGGGGGCCACCTGGCTGCTGGGTGGGTTCGACGGCAAGGCCACGCCGTACCTGGGGCGTGAGGCGGAGATCGGTGAGGAGATCCAGACGCGGTTCTGGGACATCGAGGTGCTCGACGTCTACGTCGAGATCGAGGACCCGGACAAGATCAAGGCCAAGCTGAACGTCACCAACAAGACCGATCGCCACGCGTCCCGGCTGACATCCGAGATCGTCATGATCCGCTTCGAGGACACCGGCGAGGTCATGACCACGCAGCACTGCAACTTCCACACCCGCAGCACCTTCAACCCGTGGATCAGCACCGGGGCCATCTGCGAGTTCGTCTACGAGTACAACGAGATCACCGACCCACCCACCGAGGACTTCCCCGTCCGGGTCATCGTGCTGGACCAGGAGATGCGCGAGGACCTGCTCACACAGGCGGAGCCGGCTGCGGGCAACGTGGTGGCCAATGTCCCCATCGAAGTGATCCACATCTCACAGGAGGAGGCGTGAGGAAGAAGCTCTCCGCCGTGCTGACGATCTTGGTGAGCCTCCTGCTCGTGGGGCTGATCAACACGGCCATGGCGCCCTACACGCCCACGGAGTACGACGTGTACCCCGACGAGGACGGGGTGGGCCGCCACGACGACTACACCGTCGAGTCCCGGGGCTTCCGGCTGGCCGAGGAACTCACCCACACCAACTCCTGGGGAGACACCGAACGACTCCTCACCGACAACGTCTTCCTGGTCATGCAGGCCCGGATCACGCCGTACAACCGGACCATGCTCGCCAGCATAGAACTCGTCACCGCCGACGGCTACACCTACGCCCCGCTGTCGCCGTACCCGTTCCCGTACTACTCAGTTGGTTACGTGGGCATCACCACCACCGCCCACATCCTGTTCGAACTGCCTCCTGACAAGGTGGAGGGTTCCTTCGTGACCATCCACGGGTACCGCGGCGACGGCATCCAGCCGCTGTGGCCGCGGCTGCGCTTCGACGTCACCGACGCCGACGTCGTCGACTCCCTGGAGATCCCCGCCAACGCCGACGAGCCGCGGCGATGACCGCCCCCGTCCCGCCCCGCACCCCGTTCCCCGGCCCGACGTCCGGGCCCACGCCGGTGCGCCCCAAGACCCTGCCGCGTCCCTCCGCAGCGCCCGCCCCGGCCGCGCCCGTCCCGTCCCCCGTGCCTGCCGAACCGCCGACCGGGCGCCGCGCCTGGCGGTGGTGGATCGCACTGGCGGTGTTGGCGTGCACGTTCGCGGTCTACTCGCTGTCCGTCGGCCAGTTCCTCGTCGAGATGCGGGAGCCGGAGCACCTCGGCCACAGCACCGTGGGGGAGTGGGCGGACCTGTCCGACTACGGCTACCGGCTCCGCTTCGAGGGCTTCGCGCTGCACGACTCCATGCCCTCCAGTTGGGACGCGACCCGGCTCGAGTACCCGCCCGACGGGATGCAGTACGTGGAGGCCAGGTTCACCGTCGAGGTACTGGTGGGCGAGGAGGAGGACATGGGCTGCACCTTCAAGCTCTTCAACGCCGACGACGAGGAGCTCGGCCTGACCGGCATCGGTCTGGGCGACGTCGAAGGGACGGAGTGCCAGCACTCCGAGCAGCGGGCGGGGCTGGTGCCCGGCGACACCTTCGCCTCCCACCAGGTCTATGTGGTTCCCTCGGGCATGGACGATGGGTTCACCCTGCGCGCGGAACCGTTCTACCTCGACGAGGACCAGGACAACGCGTACTGGACCTTCGGCGAGTGAGCCCAGCCGTGTCGCTCAGCGGCGCGGGGCGGTGTCCGGGTCCAGGCGCAGACTCGGGTCGGGTGCGGCCCATTCCGTGTCGCGACCCTGCTCCACCAGCCCCGACGCGTCGGCCAGACCGCGGTCGAAGCTGGCGGCGTAGAGACAGGTCAGCAGCGACAGCGCCACGAACTCCCGCACGGCCTCCAGCCAGATGAACGAGCGCAGGACGTTGGCCTCCGTGTCGACGGCGAAGACACTGAACAGCGCCACGTGCAGCTCGTCCACGCCCCAGTTCACCAGCGTCGTGAGCACGAGGTAGGAGCCCAGCACGTACGGCCCGGACTTCCAGATCAGCCGGAACGCGTAGACCAGCGGCAGGTACTTGTCCCGCAGGTCGGCGGTGACGACGGTGAACAGCCGGCCCAGCGTCGCCATGAAGTCGCCGTGGGCCTTCTCGAGCAGTTCCGTGCGGGCGCGGACGTGCTGGCCCAACAGGTCACGCGCGCGGAACTCCCGCCACCCGAACACGATCGCGACGATGGCCAGCCACATCAGCGGCAGCGCGATGCCTCCCCACAGGCCGGGCAGCACGGACTCGCTCAGCCAGATCGTCAGCTGCCTGAGCGCTTCGGGGAGGGTGAGGTCGAAGGGGAGGTGGATTTCCGGGAGCCAGTCGAGGAACTTGTTCCAGGCGGTCTCACCGTCGCGCCAGAAGCGCCGCTGCCGGACCCAGACGGCGGCCTGGTCGGCGCCGATCAGGATGATGAAGAAGGTGGCGAAGGTCCACAGGCCCTCGAGGAAGATCACCGGCACCCGCCACCACGGTGATCTCCGGTTGCGGAACAGCCGCGCCCACACCATCCGCCCCACCAGGGCCACGACGCCCATCCAGAGGTAGGTCCAGAACCGGTCCGAGTGCCGGCTGATGGACCATTCGGTGGCGTTCCACATGGTCCGGATCACAGAGTTCCACAGGAACCCGTCGCGGATCATGCCGTCGATGAGACCCCAGACCGCGTAGACGGCCAGCACCGGACCGATGGTCAGCACCGCCACGTCCACCCGGCGCTCGTCGGCGAACACCGGCTCGGGGATGTGCTCGAGTTCGCCCCGGCCCCGCTCCCGCAGTTGGCGGATGCTGCGGACGCCGGGTTTGAGTTCGTGGATGGCGAAGATCACACCCAGCACGTTGAACGTGACGCCGACGACGAACACGATCGCGCCCAGCGGCGCCCACGTGGTGCCGATCAGCGCGGAGGTCAGCAGGCACAGGGAGTACAGCAGCCAGCTGAGCAGCAGCCACGTGCCGATGCGCGGGAGGTAGCGCGCCCACAACCCCAGCATGCTGCGGGTGAGGGCGACGAACTCGCGGATCAGGGACACGGCAGCATCCTAGGAGGCGAGGGGGCCGCTCGCGCGTGGGCCGGGCACGGCTCAGTAGTACTTGAGAACCTCGCGGCGGACGTGGTTGAAGGTGCCCTCGTCGAGGATGGCGCCGATGCGTCGCACCTTTTCGGGGTCGATCCTGATGATGCGGTTGACGCGCACCTCACTGGGACGGCCCTGGTTGTCCCACTCGCCGGTGCCGATGTCGGTCCAGTAGCGGCCCACGGACGCCTCCTGGGCGGCGTCGCGGTCGTGGTCCTGCGAGGTGACCTGCAGCACCAGCAGCCAGTTCCCGTCACGGCCGATCACCAGCGCCGGGCGGTCCTTGCCCTGCGAGTGGTCCTCCTCGTAGGGGACCCACGTCCACACCACTTCGCCCGGGTCCGGCTCGCCGTCCTTGCGCGGGGTGTAGACGATGTTGGGCCTGCCGGTGAAATCCCCGGGGTAAGCGCCGGAGGTGTCGTGCTCGCGGCGGTCGCGGCCGTTGCGGCGGTCGTCACGACGGTTGCCGCCGTCGTCGCGACGGTTCTTGCGCTGCTGCTGCTTGAGCGCCTTGGACACCACGTCCTGGACGAGTCGGAGTCCGGCGTTGATCAGCTGGTTGCGGGCCATGGCAGGGGAGTCTACTCAGCGGTAGCGGGGCAGCCGACCGTAGAACACGCGCTCCGGGCGCCGGTAGGGCGGCGGGCGCTTGCCGCGGTGCACCTCGAACCGGGTGAAGAACTCGGTGATCGGAGGCATGAACAGCAGCACCGCACCGACGGCGGCGAGGCCCACGGCGACGAACCCCACCCAGTCGAACAACAGGGCCACCGCGCCGGACAGGGCAACTGCCACGGGGCCGGCCCACTTGCTCCAGCGCCAACCGTTCCAGGCCTGGAACCCGACGGCGCCGGTCACACCCGCCACGAGCGCGGCCACGACGGCGAGCACGCCCTCGAGGGTCAACGCCAGCCACTTGCCCGGCTGGGGCTCCAGCCACTGGATCAGCCGAGCAGAGGACGCATAGCTGTCCGGGTGCACTGCCAGCCACCAGTGGTGGCCGTAGGTGACGGCGGTGGCGGCGGCGGACAGCAGGAAGACCAGCATCGCGACGAGGACCAGCGCCGGGCGGCGCGGCTCACCCGTGCGAGGGCTGGGCGGCACCTCGTCGCTCAGGTGCTGCAGCGGCGGCAGCGTCGCGATCTCCTTGACCCGCGGACGCTGGGACTGCTGCAGCTGGGCGGGAGGCTGCGCGGTGGGCGGCGTCGAGAATCGCTGGGCCTGAGCCGGGGCGGGACGCTGCGAGTGCTGCGGCGTCGCTTGGTGGGAGGGCGACGGCGGCGCCAGTGGGGGTGACTGGACGCGCGTGGCGACCTCCGGCTGGGCCGGGACGTCCGACGGCGCCTGCCGCCTGGGCGCCGAGGGCTGCGGCGCGGGTGTCTGCTGGGTCATCTCACCTCCTGCAGCGGCCAGCCTATCTGGTCGGCCGAGCAACCCGCCCAGACGAAAACCGTGCAACGAAGTTGCCCACTGTCAGGCGTAGCCTGTCGCATTGTCAGCGCTGACATATAGCGTCCGGGGAGTACCTGATCCTGAACGACGGAGTTTCAGACATGGCCAGATTCAATGGTGGACGCGGATGTTTCCGCCTCCTTGTGATCGCGGCGGCGGGCAGCGTCGTCGCCACCTCCTTCTACGCCATCCCGGCTGCGCAGGCGGTCCCTGGGGATGACCTCGACGTCCGGTTCGGCGGGTCGCTGGTCGGAACCACCGCCTACACCACCACCGAGGGCGAGCAGATGCAGGGCGTCCTGCACCGCGTCGCCGGCGGAGAGGAACAGGTGCCCGGCGAGGGCGTCGTCCTGTCCGGTGGCTCCCAGGGCATCCGCTTCGACGCGGCGGACCTGACACTCGGGGACGACGGCGGCCTCGTCACGCAGAGCTTCGTCGCCGAAGCCGTGTTCACCCCGGCTGCCGGCGCCCAGGCGGAGATGGCACCCATCATCTCCGCCGGCGGCAACTTCTTCGCACGCTATGAGGCCGGTGAGCTCAATTACGGCTTCGACTCCAATGCCACCGGCTCCTGGACCAAGCACCGCCAGAGCGTCCCCGTCCCCGCGGCGGGTGAGGAGCACGCACTGTCGTTGCACTTCATCGCGGCCGACGACGGCACGGTGGACGTGGAGGCCATGCTCGACGGCGAGGCTCTGCCCACCGTCGAGGCACCCGCCTCGGCGCGGTTGAGCAACGGGCTCGCGTCCGCGTTCGGGTTCGGCAACGACGTCCACCCGGCAGGACTCGAGCGGGGCTTCCGGGGCACGCTGTCCGCGGTCAGGGTCACGGGCACCGAAGGGACGCCCGGCCCCACGGCGTTCCAGTACCAACCGGCTGCCGCCACAACCGAGCTGCTGCGCACCTCCTGGACCGGCTCCCTCGGGGAGAGCTATGCGCCCGGCGACGGCGAGGTCGCCGACGGCACCGCGGAGGCACGTGGCGATGCCGCCCTCGCCGACGGTTCCCTGGTGCTCTCCGGCGGGACCGACGCCGTCGTGTTCACCGGTGAACCCAACCCGTTCCCGGACCTGTGGCTCGGTGAGCGCGGGTTCGTCGTCGAGACCACGTTCACGCCGTCGGCGGAGCAGGCCGAGCTGGCCACTGTCGTCGCGGTGGGCGGCAACTTCTTCGTCCGCTACCAGGGCGACGAGCTGCGCTACGGCTACTCCGGCACCCCCGTCGACGGCGACGCCTGGAGCGACGTCGTCGGTTCCTGGCCGCTGCCGGCCTCGGAGGAAGAGCACGTCCTGTCCGTGGCGTGGGAACCCCGCCCCGAGTCCGAGGGCGGGCGCATGGTGGTCTGGCTCGACGGCGTCGCACTGCCTGAACTGACCGGCGACGTGGACGTGCGTCAGTCGGCCGACGCGGCGGGGCAGGTGGGCCTTGGCAACGACGTGCACCCGCAGGGCCTGGCGCGCGGCTTCAGCGGCAGCCTGGGGGAGTCGCGGTTCGGGCTGCTGGAAGAGCCGTTCTCCTCCCGCGCCTTCCAGCTGCAGACGCTGCTGCCCGTCGAGGACTGCGAGGACCATTCCGGCGAGATCGTCCCCGGCAACTACCAGGACGTCTCGATCGACGACTGTGCCCAGACCATCATCGACAAGGCCGCGGCGCTGCGCCCCACCCTCGAGCAGGCGAATTGGCACGAGGAGGGCCTGACGGCGTTCATCCACTTCGGCGTCAACACCTTCTACGACCAGGAGTGGGGCCACGGCACCGAGGACCCGGCCCGCGTCGACCCGACCGGTGACCTGGACCCCGAGGTCTGGGTCCGCCAGCTGCGCGACGCCGGCTACCGCACCGTCGTGATCACCCTGAAGCACCACGACGGGTTCATGCTGTGGCCCACCCGCTACTCCGACTACTCCATCGCCTCCTCCCCCTGGAAGGACGGTGAGGGCGACATCGCCAAGGAACTCTCCGACGCCGCGCGCAAGTACGGCATGAAGGTGGGCTTCTACCTGTCCCCGGCGGACTCGCACGCGGAGCTCGAGGGCATCTACGGCAACGGCTCGGCGCGGTCCGCGCGCACCATCCCTACTCTTGTCGAGGGCGACGACCGCGCTGGAGACGAGTCGCTGCCCACGTTCACCTACGAGGCCACCGACTACGGCGCCTTCTTCCTCAACACCCTGTACGAGGTGCTGACCCAGTACGGCGAGGTCTCCGAGGTCTGGTTCGACGGCGCTGCCGGCAACACGGGCGCCACCGAGGTGTTCGACTACGACGCCTACTACGACCTCATCTACTCGCTGCAGCCGGAGGTCAACATCGCCGTCGGCGGCCGGGACATCCGTTGGATCGGCAACGAGCACGGCGAGGCGCGCGTCAACGAGTGGTCGCCGCTGCCCATCCAGGACAACGGTCCCGGCAAGATCGGCGTGGTCCAGCCAGGTGGCCCCTTCAACCAGGACCTGGGCTCCGACTCCCAACTCGTCACCGCCGTCCAGAACGGTTCGGCCAACCGGCTGCACTGGTGGCCGGCCGAGGCGGACATGAAGCTCACCCCGGGCTGGTTCGCGCACCCGAACGACGTGCCGAAGACGCCTGCAGCGCTGCTGGGTCACTACGAGCGCACCGTAGGCCGCAACTCCGTGATGCTGCTGAACGTGCCTCCCACCACCACGGGGCAGTTCGCGCCGTCGTCGGTCTCGGCCATCGACGGGTTCGCCGCCGAGCGCCGCAAGGCCTTCTCGGTGGACCACGCCCTGGGTGTCCCGGCGGTGGTCGAGGGGGAGCAGGTTACGAGCCTCACCAACGGCAACACCCGCGACGGCCACATCTTCACCTCCGACGACCACTCGTCGATCGAGATCACCCTCGACGACGCCGCCACCGTGAAGCGGGTCGGCATCTCCGAGGACATCATGGGTGCAGGCATGACCGTGCGCGAGTTCCAGGTGGAGGCACGCGTGGACGGGGCCTGGGAGGTGGTGGGCAGCGCCGGCAACGTCGGCGCCCAGCGCATCATCGTGCTGCCCGACGCCGTGACCGCGTCCGAGTGGCGGGTGACCGTCACGGACGCCCGGGGCCCCTACACGATCTCCGCGGTCAACCTGTGGGAGCAGCTGGCGACCGATCCCGGCAAGCCCTCCGACGTGTACCTGGACTGCTCGGCGGAGCGCGCCGGCGACGGCTCGGAGGCGCGGCCGTTCAACTCGCTGGAGCAGTTCCGCAAGACAGAACTGGCCGTCGGCGCCACCGTGCACGTGCGCGCCGGGACGGACTGTGCCGATGCCGCCCTGACGTTGTGGGGCTACGGGACCGGTGAGGACCCGGTCGAGGTGGTCGCCTGGGGCGACGGTGCCGCACCGACCATCGGCGGCGAACCCCTCGCCGACCGGTTCGCCGACTACACCGAGCAGGGCTGGGTGGTGGACCTCGAGCCAGGCACCGACCCGACTGAGGAGCCGACTGAGGAGCCGACGGAGGAGCCGACTGAGGAGCCGACGGAGGAGCCGACTGAGGAGCCGACGGAGGAGCCGACGGAGGAGCCGACTGAGGAGCCGACGGAGGAGCCGACCGAGGAGCCCACGGACGGACCAACCGGCGAGCCGACGCAGGAGCCGACCGGACCGACGACCGAGCCCACCACGTCGCCCTCGCAACCGCTGCCTCCGGGTGACCTCTACACCACGCCCGGGCACCACTTCGTCAACGGTCGGGACTGGTTCACCAAGTGTGAGCCGTACTCCCAGACGGTGCGCTGCACCACTGACATCTGGGGCACGCAAGTGGTCTTCGAGGGTGGCCGGTACGTGCACCGGCAGGGCTGGCACTTCAACAACCTCACCTACCTGCCGTTGATGGCACGGCAGGCGTGGGCGGACAACCCGCTCGGGTACGAGGGTTCTTGGAAGTCGACGCAGGGCCGGACCTGGCGGACCGAGTGCGACACCGCCGCCACCGGCCGCAACGGCTGCCGCAGCTACATCTGGACCAAGGTCATCCAGCCTGAGTCCCTCGGCGGCGGCAACTACGCCTACACGCAGGAATGGGGCTGGGTTTTCAACAACATCGTCCGCTTCAAGGCCTGACCGGATTGGAGGGGTGGGGTCGGGGCCCGGTTCCCGATCCCCACCTTTCCATGCCCGGGCCGCCAAGCTGGTGCGCAACTCTGTCACAAACCGTGAGGTGAGGAGTTGCCATGGCATGCGTCGCGTCCTAAAGTGTCACGAAACATAACACCTTCATCGATGGGGATGACTATGACCAAACGTCTCTTGGCGGCGCTGAGCGCCGTAACCCTCCTGCTGACCGGCTTCGTGATGGGCCCCGTGACCCCGGCGAGTGCCGAGGAGGCGCGCGTGGTGTTCTCGGAGGACTTCTCCAACGCCGACGGGGCCGGGTGGATCCCCACCACGGCGAACGTCGCCTCCGAGGTCTCGTTCGCCGGCGGTGTCGCCACCATTCGCGGTGGCGGTCCGGAGAACCGGATCCTCTCGAACCAGGACATCCTTGCTGACGACTTCACCCTCGATGTCGACTTCTGGCTGCACCAGGGCAACACCAATGCCCACAACAAGTTCGGCTTCTTCGCCGATGCGCAGGGATCCGACCGCTTCCAGGTCACCTACAACCCTGTCCAGGAGCAGCTCTTCCTCGAGCAGGTCTCCGGTGGAACGAGCAGCAGGATCGCAGTCGTGGAGGACTACTCCCTGCCCACCAACACCGACGGTGAGCCGCACCACATGAGCATCTCCGTCGCAGGCGACCATGTGACGGCGAGCATCAACGGCACGCAGGTGATCGACGTCGCCGACGCCGGCACTGCGGCCGCACCGCAGGGGCGCCTGGTCTTCGCCAGTCAGTACCCGGCGCAGGACTGGAGCATCGACAACGTCGTGGTCACCACCACCGAGCCCGAACCCACCGGTGAGTTCGAGGTGACGCTGAAGACCACCACCAACGGGGTGGAGGACACCGACCCCGCAACCGCCGGTGGAACCCTCACCGCCAACCGCCTCAGCGGCGACACCGGCGACGAGGTCACCCTCAGCCACACCGTCAACCCCGGCTACGTCTTCGACGGCTACGAGTCTTTCGTCACTGAAACCGGCACCAGCACCGACGGGCTGCTCACCATCACCGACAACCGCTTCACGCTGGACCCCAAGACGGGCAGCGTGACCATCGTCGCCAAGTTCGTCGACGAGCCGTCCGACCCCGACACCCTGTTCAAGGACTACTTCACCGGCGAGCTCAACGAGCACGGCCACTACACCCTCACCGACGAGAGCGAGTTCACCGTCACCGACGGCGAGCTGGTGATCACCCCCGACGCCACCCCGGCCTCGGCGCTGGTGGACAACTCGGAGTGGGGCGAGCCCAGCAGTCACCAGGTGCAGCTCGACATCCGCAAGACGAACGCCGTCGCGGGCACCGTCCAGATCGCCTTCCAGGTCGGGGAGCGCCTCGCGGACCGCTACGTGCTGGCGCTCAACGGCAGCCGTGCGCTGTTGCGCCACCTCGATTCCGAGGGCGGCAACGTGGAGCTCGCCGCCGTCAACCACGCCTTCAACCAGACGGCGCAGACCATCCTCATCGACGTCACCGACGGCGTGGTCTCCGTCACCTCCAACGGCGCGCCCCTGCTGAGCTGGAGCAACCCTGACCCGTCGGAGTGGTCCGGCACCGCGCCGGGCTTCGCCGTGGTCAACATGACCCAGGGTGCCGCCGTAGCGGTGGACAACGTCATCGTGCGCCGCAACCCGGTCCTGGTGGACGCCACCGTGCAGGTGAGCGCCGACGGCGTCGCGGACCCTGACCTCGCCAGCGGTGCCGTGGTGCTCTCGGAGTACCGCACCTCCGCCGGTGCCGTGCTCACCTGGACCGTCCACCCCAAGGGCGGCTACGAGTTCGAGTCCATGTCCTTCGACGGGCAGGCCATCACCGACGGCCGCTTCGTCGTCCCGGAGGGCACCGAGACCGACGTCACCCTTGTGGCCAACTTCGTGTCCGTCGAGACTGAGGGTCGCACCTACCACGTCGACCCCGCCTCGGGTGACGACGCCAACTCCGGCCTCTCGCCGGAGGAGGCCTGGGTGAGCCTGGAAAACCTGGACCGCACGTTCAACCCCGGCGACCAGATCCTGCTGAAGCGCGGCACCTCGCTCGAGGGCGCTGCCGCAGCCCTGCGCTTCCGCGGCTCGGGCACCGCCGAGGAGCCGATCGTCGTCGGCGCCTACGGCGAGGGTGAGCGCCCCCAGCTGAACGCCGCCGGCGCCGTCGAGAACGTCGTCGAGCTGTACAACCAGGAGTACGTCCACCTGCAGGACCTGGAGATCACCAACACCGACCCCGGCTTCGAGGACGGTTTCGATCTCAACGGCAACGACAACCGCTCCAAGATGCTGCGCGCGGTCAACGTGTTCGCCGAGGACTTCGGGGTGGCGCGCGGACTCAAGGTCCGTGACCTCTACATCCACGACGTCAACGGCAACCTCGCGGCCAAGTGGAACGGCGGCATCTTCTTCGACGTCCGCGGCACCATCGTGGACCACGAACTGCTGGGCGTGCCCACCAAGTACGACGACGTCCTCATCGAGGGCAACGTGCTGGAGCGCGTCGACCGCTCCGGCATCAAGCTGGTCAGCTCCGTGTGGGCCAACCAGTCCGCCATCAACTCGCCCAACGTGCCGCTGAACTGGTACCCCTCCACCAACGTCGTGATCCGGGAGAACGTGACCCGCTGGATGGGTGGCGACGCCATCACGGTGCGCGACACCGACGGCACCCTGATCGAGCACAACCTTGCCCGTCACTCGCGCTACCAGAACACCGGCTACAACGCGGGCATCTGGCCGTTCGAGACCACCAACACCGTGATGCAGTTCAACGAGGTGTCGCACACCCACGGCGTGCAGGACGGGCAGGGCATGGACACCGACCACGTGTCCGCCTACACGGTGGCGCAGTACAACTACTCGCACAACAACGAGGGCGGGTTCATGCTGATCATGAACGGCTTCCCGCACACCGCGCCCACCATCCGCTACAACATCAGCCAGAATGACGCGGACAAGACGTTCGAGTTCGCCCGCGGCACCGCCGCCGGCACCATGATCTACAACAACACGATCTACTCGGACACCAAGCTCGTGGGGCCGCGTGGCGGCGTCCTGGACCTCGCCAACTCCGCCGCCGGAACCGGGAACCGTGAGATCTTCCTGTTCAACAACGTCTTCCACTACCCGGCCGGACAGCCGTTCTACGTGGGTGAGGCGGAGACGATGAAGACCAAGGCGAAGCTGTTCAACAACTCCTACTTCGGCGGCATCACGGTGCCCGCCGAGGAGGAGCAGGCCATCACCGGAGAGCCGCAACTGCCCGGCCTGGGCACCGTGCCCGTGGACGACACGGCCGGCCCCCGCACAGGCAGCACCGCCCCCGAGCTGTTCGCGGGCTACGTCCCCGGCGAGGACTCCGCCCTGCGTGGCGCGGGCGTCAGCATCGAGGAGGTGCTCGACCACTTCGGTGGCACCAGCACCGACCGCCGCCACCTGAGCCCCACCGAGATCCACGCACTGGCGCTCGAGGGCGAGAGCATCGACTTCGCGGCCGGACGCGTCATGCCCGAGATCGACGGCGTCTCCTACGACACCGACTTCCTCGGCAGCCCCCTGCCGGACTGGAGCGGGTCGGCCTCGGAGGGCATCACCGTCGGTGCCGTGCAGTACGTCGCCGAGGACGGCCCCACGCCGGAGCCCTCGCCGGAGCCGTCGGAGGAGCCCAGTGAGGAGCCGTCGGAGGAGCCCAGTGAGGAGCCCAGTGAGGAGCCGTCGGAGGAGCCCAGCGAGGAGCCCTCGCAGGAGCCCACCGTGGCACCGAGCCCCAGCGCGACTGCCACCGTGACGGTCCCCGTCGAGGTGGACGTCTACTCCACGCCTGGCTTCCACATTGTCAACGGCCGCTGGTGGTACACCGAGTGCGAGCCGTACTCACAGACCACTCGCTGCCGCACGGAGATCTGGGCGACGCAGGTGGAGTGGACCGGCGAGCGGTTCGTCCAGGCGAACGGCTGGGTCTTCAACAACCTCACCTACCTGTCACGCATGACCAGGGCCGCCTGGGGAGACAACCCGCTGGCCAACACGGGGGAGTGGACCGCCGCGGACGGACGCCAGTGGCGCACCGAGTGCGACACCCCCGTCACCGGGCGCAACGGCTGCCGCTCCTGGGTCCGGGCTGACGTCATCTCCTCGACGCAGGACGCCTCGGGCAACTGGTCCCACCGGCACGACGAGGCCTGGGTGCTGAACAACATCGTCCGCTTCAAGGCGTGACCATGTCCGTGGCCGGCAGGGCGGTGGTGCTCGTGCTCACCGCCCTGTCGGCCCTGCTCGTGGGCTGCGGTGCACCGTCGGACGCGGAGGTGATCCGCCAGACGGTGCACGCGGTGCACGACGAGGCCGAGGGTGTCCCGGGCGACGCGCGCGCCGCGCGGGAGGCCCACGACGTCGCGGTGCTCGAGTGGGCGTCCGAGGCGGGTCACCAGGAGCCGGTGACCGTGGACGAGTTGCGGGCCTTGCAGGCCGAGGGCAGCGACCCCTACGGACCCACGTCCCTGTCCTTCTGGAACTTCTACCAGGAGTGGCTGGCCGCGATCGAGGAGGACCTGCGCTCCGACGTGAGGGACTCCTTGGGGCCGGACGAGGTGCGGGCCTTCTACGACGAGAACCCCGAGCAGTTCGAGCGCCAGGACCGCATCGTCGTCACCGTCGTCCCCTGGCGCGACGGCAGGGCGGGGGACAGCTATTCCCTCACCATCGACGAGGACAGCGTCCGCCGCCTGCAGGAGGCCAACGACCTCCTGGTGGCCGCGGCCCTGGAACTCGAGGAGGGCGAGCAGGTGGTGGTGGACCTCCCCGACGGGACGCAGCTGCAGGTCACCTGTGAAAGCCGCACCGACGGGGACCTGGTGCCCTTCGACGAGGTGGTGCAGGCGGCGGCGAGCCAGCTCGCGACCCAGCGCTACGCAGCGGAACTGGAGCGTCGCATCGGCGGTTGACCGGTGAATCAGGCGGGGGCGCTTGGGTGTGGCGTTACTGCTGGTGAAGCATCCGGATCACCACACCGAGGACCCCGAATCCCCGCTCCACGACGGCCCACGTGAGCCCACGGACGGCCCGCCCCACAGTGTCAGCGGGACGCCGTCGCCGCCACGGGGTCCATCGGACGGCCCACCAGGCCGTGGCGCTCGAGCCAGTCGGCCTCGGCGCGCAGCCTCTCCTCGAAGTCCGGCAGCGCGTCGTCGGGCAGCGGTCCACTCCAGGCCAGCTCGGCAACCGCGAGGAGACGGGGGAACAGGTGGTAGTGCAGGCGCGCACGGTCCGGGAGGAACTCGCACCAGACCGCAGCCTGGACGCCCAGCAGTTTCGGGTGCTCGGGGACAGGCGCCCGCGCGATGTCCGCGGGGGAGATGACGCCGAACATCCCGGCCGGCTCGGTCTCGACGGGCCCGGCCAGCCGGTTCAGGTACAGCAGCGCGGCGTCCGCGAACACCCAGGGGTTGCCGCTGTCCCGCGCGGCCGGCACACCGACGTCGTCGCGCCATCCGATGACCACCTCGTCGCCCCGGATCGGGGTCTCGGTGACCTCGTCCCAGGCGGCGATCCCGCGGCCGTGTGAGGCCAGCCGGCGGCGGGCCAGTTCCGTGAACCGTCCCTGGATGGCCCGGGCGTCGGGGGTCCCGAGTTCTGCCATGCGGGCCATGAGCGACGCGTCCGCCTCCCAAACGCGGTAGTCGCACTCGTCGCCGCCGATGTGCACCAGGGGATGGTCGAACAACTCGACGACCCGATCCAGCGCTGCGACGACGAACGCCTCGGCCTCGTCGCCGGGCCACAACAGGTCGTTGCGGTGGGTCCACTCCTGCGGCGGGCGCCCGGCAAGAGCCGGGTCGCCCAGGTTCGGGTAGGCCCGGATCACGGCGCCCATGTGGCCGGGCAGGTCCACTTCCGGCAGCACGCTGATCCCGTGGCCGGCCGCGCACTGCAGGACCGTGCGGATGTCGTCATCGCTGTACCAGCCGTGCGATGACCCCGACGGTGCGGAGTCGAGTGCGGCACGGCGCTTGTCGTGGTCCACGTTGTCGTACCACTCGAACGGTTCGCGCGGCAGCTGCGCCGCGACGTCGAGCAGGCGTGGGTAGCCCGGGACGGCGAACCGCCAGCCGGCGTCGTCGGTCAGGTGCCAGTGCAGGACGTTGAGCCGGTAGCGGGCCATCACCGCGAGCAGCTCGCAGACCTCGGTCACGGACCAGAACGTGCGAGCCGAGTCCAGCATGAGACCGCGCCAGGTGTGGCGCGGTTCCAGGGGCGCGTCCGGACCCGGGATGAGGGGGGCCGGGCATGCCGCGTCGTCGCAGCATCTGGTCGTCGACATGGTGGGAACACCCTTTCAAGCGAGTGTCACGATTCTAAACAGTTCTGGGTTAATGGTCGAACTGGAGGTGAGACATGTCAAGATGGGTGGAGGATTGGAGGTAGTCGTGCTCAGTACCAACAGGGAGCGTGCCGTCGCCGCGCTCATCTCCCAGGGGCCGATGCACCGGGCGGACCTCGCCCGGGTGCTCTCGGTGTCCCGGACCACCGTCACCAACGTCGTCTCCGGCCTGCTGGAAGCGGGCCTGGTGGCGGAGGAGACCGGCGGCGGGCTGAAGTCCAAGGTCTCAGTGACCGACGGCCTCGGGGTCTTGGTCTCGGTGGTGTTCCGGATCAGTGGCACCGTGGTGGCCATTGGCGGTGCCGATGGCCGGGTGCTGCGCGAGGACCACTCCGTCGAGGGCGTCAACGAGCCCGGTTCCGTGCGGCTCGCCGACGCTGCCCGGCTGGTGCGGAAGCTGCTCGCGGAACTCGGCGACCCGCGGGTGCACGCGGCCCACGTGGCCGTCAACACCCAGATGGACGTCCGCTCCGGCGAGGTCATCGGTGGTGAGGCCTCCAGCATGTGGGCGGGCACCAATCCGCGTGAGGCGTTCGAGGAGCTCCTGGGTGGTGTCCCGGTGCTGCTGGAGAACACTGCCCGCCTCATGAGCCTGGTGGAACACCTTGCCGTGAGCGGGCAGCGGCCCAGGAACCTGGTCTACGTGCACCTCTCGCACGGCGTCGCGATGGGTCAGGTGCTGGAGGGTCGGATCGTGCAGGGCGGTCACGGTGGTGCCGGTGAGCTCGGCCACGTCAGCATCGAGCCCGACGGCATCCCGTGCTCGTGCGCCAACCAGGGCTGCCTCATGCAGTACGTGGGTCAGCGCGCCGTCGAGGCCCGTGCGAGTGCGATCCTCGGCCCGGGTGCGACCATCGCCGAACTCGTGAGCAAGGCGTTGGAGGGCTCGCACGCGTGCCGCGCGCTGGTGGCCGACATCGGCGTCTTCCTGGGGCGCGCGATGGTCGGGGTCTTCAACCTGGTGGATCCCGACGTCGTGGTGGTGGGCGGCGAGCTGGCCGGCTCCGGGGAGATCCTCACCGAGCCCGTCGCCCGCACCGTGCGCAACCGCGCGCTGCCGCTGGCCACGCGTGGGCTGCGCGTCCTGACCGCCGTCGAGTCCCAGGACCCGTCGGCCGTCGCCCGCGCGGGTCTGCACATCCTGCGGGCGGACGAGGGCCTGGTCGAGGACATCGTCCGGGCCGCTGGGGTCTGATATAACAGAAGTGTCACGCATCTTGACACTTGCGAGAGTCGTCGCGCAGACTGTTCCCACTGGAAAGGCATGAGGGTTCATGCCCGTCGCACATGAGGAGACGATGATGTCGTACACGATTTCCCGCCGCCGCCTGCTGGCCCTGTCCGGCATCAGCGCCGCCGCCGTCGTGCCACTGGTGGCCTGCTCGGGAGAGACCACACCGGGCCAGACCGCCGACGGTGGAAGCACCGCCGGAGGCGAGGTCACCGGCCAGAACGTCCGCGTCTGGTTCATGGAGGGCTCAATCGCCGACGAGGCGATCGAGTACCTGGAGACCGCGTTCGCCGACGCCAACCCCGGCAATACCCTGACCGTCGAGATCCAGCCCTGGGACGGCATCGTCTCCAAGCTGCAGACCTCGCTCGCATCCGACTCGGAGAGCCCCGACCTCGTCGAGACCGGCAACACCCAGTCCTCCACCTTCGGCAGCGTCGGTGCGTTCGCCCCCGTCGACGACATGTACGACGAGCTCGGCGGCGACGACCTGATCCCGAGCTTCATCGAGTCCGGCAGCTGGGAGGGTGCGCTCTACTCGCTGCCCCTGTACGCCGGTGCCCGCGGCGTCTTCTACCGCAAGGACCTGCTCGAGGCCGCAGGCATCGAGGTCCCGGGCACCATCGAGGAGTTCGCGCAGGCCGCGATCGACCTGGGTGCCGCGAACCCGGAGGGCGTCGAGGGCTTCTCCGGCATGTACCTCGCCGCCGTCGACGTCCACGGCGCCAACTCCATGCTCTTCGCCGGTGGCGGCGACTGGGCCACCCTCGAGGGCGACGCCTGGCAGGAGAAGCTCACCGACCCGAAGTCGCAGGAGGCGCTGGAGCGGATCAGCCGGGTCTTCGCCTACGGCACCGCCTACGCACTGGACTCCCAGGCCTCACAGAAGGCGTTCGAGAAGTACTTCAACGAGAACAAGGTGGGCATGCTCATCGGTACCGGCAACATCGGTACCAAGATCGACCAGGCCCTGTGGGACGCGGACAAGGTGGGAGTCATGCCCATCCCGGGTCTCGAGGAGGGCGAGGTGGGCCAGACCTTCGCCGGCGGTTCGCACATCTCCCTCGCGGCCAAGGCGAAGAACCCCGAGCTCGCCCGCGAGGCGCTGAAGATCATCTTCGGCGAGGAGTTCCAGACCCTCCTCGGCGAGGCCGGCTGGGTCTCCGGCAACACCTCCTACGGGGACACCGTCGCCGGCGCCTTCGGCGAGATCGCGGCCGACGTCGTGAAGAACTCCAAGACCACCCCGAACACCCCGCAGTGGGGCGTGGCCTCCGGCAACAACCTGATCCGCGACTTCTGGACCGCGATCGCCCAGGGCGGCGACGTCGCCTCCGTGGCCGCCGACTACGGCAGCCAGGTCCAGGACGTCCTGAACTCCTGACCCATCCCCCCGGGTGGGTGCGGGGCCTCACTCCGCGCCCACCCAGCCACTGACTGTGAGGATCCAACCATGTCGGCACCCGCGGCACAACGGCGCTCGCCCCTGACGCACCGGCTCGCCCCCTACGCCCTGCTGGCGCCCGCGATCATCCTGGTGCTGGTGGTCCTGGGCTACCCGATGGCGCGCCAGTTCGTCATGTCCTTCCAGGAGTTCGGGCTGGCCCAGCAGTTCGGCCAGCCGCCCGAGTGGGTGGGATTCGGCAACTACCTCGAGATCCTCCGGGACCCGTACTTCTGGACGGTGCTGGCCAAGTCGTTGGCCTTCTGCGTGTGGACCGCGGGCCTGACCATGCTGTTCGCGGTGGGCTTCGCACTCCTGATGCGCGAGGCCAGCGGGGTGGCCCGGGGCATCATGAACGTCGCCCTCGTCATCGTCTGGGCGATGCCGCTGCTGGCGGCGCTGACCGTGTGGCAGTGGCTGGTGGACCCGAACTTCGGGCTCGTGAACTTCATCCTGTCCAGCATCGGGCTCACCCAGTTCCAGGGCTTCTCCTGGCTCGCGAGCAGCTTCTGGACGTTCTACCTGGTGGCCTCGGCCACCATCATCTGGGCCTCCATGCCGCTGGCCACCATCTCCATCTACGCCGCGCTGACGCAGGTGGACGACGCGCAGCTGGAGGCCGCGTCGCTCGACGGCGCCGGCTACCTGAAGCGACTCCAGCACGTGATCATGCCCACGATCATGCCCGTGGTCTCCCTGATCGGCGTGCTGCAGGTCATCTGGGACCTGCGGGTGTTCACCCAGATCCACGTCCTCCAGCAGTCGGGCGGCATCTCCAGCGAGACCAACCTGCTGGGCACCTACGTCTACCAGGTGGGCATCTCGCAGGGTAACTACGGCAGCGCCTCGGCGATCGCGACGGTCATCCTGCTGGTGACCCTGGCCATCACCGCGCGCTACATCCAGATGCTCTTCAAGCAGCAGGGAGAAATCTGATGCGCCCCAAGCTCTACGCCCGGATCGTCATCAACACGATCCTCGTCCTCGGGGCCCTGGTCTGGCTGCTGCCCGTCTACTGGATGCTGAACTCGGCGTTCCAGGAGGAACGCAACCTGCTGGCCGCGCCGCCCAACCTCCTGCCCACACCGCCAACACTGGAACACTTCCACGGCGTGCTGACGGATCCGACGTTCTGGTCATCGCTGGGCATGTCGCTCGGGACCGCGGTGATCGTCGTCACCGTCACGACGGTGGCCTCGCTACTGGCCGCGCTCGCACTCACCCGGTTCGGGTTCGGCTCCCGCCGCTACCTGGTGATCGCCATCCTGGTGATCCAGATGATCCCGGCCGAGGCACTGTTCATCTCCCAGTACCGGATGCTGGATGGCTGGAACCTCCTGAACTCGGTCGCCGGCCTCTCGCTGCTCTACATCGGCGGCATCCTGCCGTTCGTGATCTGGATGCTGCGCGGCTTCGTGCAGGGCATCCCCGAGGAGCTCGAGCAGGCCGCCATGGTGGACGGCTGCACCCGCACCCAGGCCTTCATCAAGGTGACGCTCCCGCTGCTGGCCCCCGGACTGGTCTCCACCAGCGTCTTCGGGTTCCTGCACTCCTGGAACGAGTACACCCTCGCCCTGATCGTCCTGTCGCGGGACACCGCGCAGACACTGCCGCTGTGGCTGCAGTCGTTCCAGCAGGGCCTGCGCGGCTCCGACTGGGGCGGCGTGATGGCCGGCTCCACCCTGATCGCCCTGCCCGTCATGCTGATCTTCGCCTTCGTGCAGAACCGGATGACCTCCGGCATGGTCAGCGGCGCCGTGAAGGGCTGATCCGGCAGGCCCCAGCCGCTGGGCTCAGGTCAGGCGGCCGAAGGCCAGCTGCGCCAGCAGCGCGGCCCCGTCGGCCACCACGCCGTCGTCGAAGTTGGCGTAGGCGGAGTGGTTGAAGGGCGCGGTGGCGGGGTCGGCGTCGGGCGGGGTGGCGGCGAGCCCGATGAAGCACCCGGGTGCCTCCTGCAGGATGCGGGAGAAGTCCTCCGCGCCGGCGAGGGGCTTGTCCCAGCGGTTGTGGCGCTCGGCACCGAACATCTCGGTGATGGTGGCGGCGACGTGGTCCGCCTCGGCCGGGTCGTTGACGGTGACGGGGTACTGCTCCAGCAGGCTGTACTCGGCCTTGACGCCGTGGGCCTGGGCGATGCCCTCGAACAGCTGGGGGATGCGCTCGAGCAGCTTGGTGTGGGCCTCGTCGGAGAACGTCCGCAGCGTGGCCTCGAGGCGGCCGTCCTCTGGGATGACGTTGGCGATGGTGCCGGCCTGCAGGAGACCGGTGGTGACCACCACCGGGTCGTGGATGCTGAACTCGCGCGTCACCATCGCGTGGGTGGCGGTGACCATCTCGGCCAGCGCCGGCACCGGGTCCTTGCCCAGGTGCGGGGTGGAGCCATGGGTGCCGGAGCCGACGACGCGGACCCGCGCCACGTCGGAGGACGCCATCACGGTGCCGGGCTTGGTGGAGAACGTGCCGTAGGGCTCGGTGGCGCTCCACACGTGGATGGCGTAGGCGTGGTCGGGACGCGAACCCGCGACGTCGAGCAGGCCCTCCTCGAGCATGTAGCGGCAACCGTCCACGCCCTCCTCGCCGGGCTGGAACATGAAGATCACGTCGCCGGCGAGCTGGTCCTGCACCTCGCACAGCGCGCGCACCGCGCCGACGAGGATGCTCATGTGGAGGTCGTGGCCGCAGGCGTGCATGGCGCCGTTGGTGGAGGCGAAGTCCAGACCGGTTGCCTCCTCGACGGGGAGCGCGTCCATGTCGCCGCGCAGCAGGACGACGGGGCGCTTGCCGTCGGTGGGGATCGCGCCGCGGAGCACGGCCACCACGCTGGTGACGGTCTTGCCGAGCGTGATCTCCAGCGGCAGGCCCTCCAGCGCCTCCAGGATCCGGGCCTGGGTCTGCGGCAGCTGCAGCCCCACCTCCGGGATCTGGTGGAGCTCGCGGCGCAGGGCCACGAGTTCGGCGTCGATGCTGCGGGTGAAGTCCAGGATGCTCACGACCTCATCCTTACACACGCCCCGCCAGAGGCCAGGGGCCGGTCCGGATGTTCGGCTGGGGTCTGGCCTCCCGGCAGGCACATTGCTCTGATATCAGAGCACTCGTTGGACTTGAGCCGGCGGTAACCGGTCACAACGGGTACACATCGCTACACCAGCAGAGTCTCGCCGAGTAGACCGCAGCTCAGACCCGCATGGAACCCGTCTCGAGGAAGCGCACGTGCCAGCCGAGCGCGGAGGCGAGGTCGTGCGGCGTGTGCATGCCGTTGGCCTTCTTCTCCGCCAGCTTCACGTACTCCCTCAGGGGCTCCTTGAAGTCCGGGTGGGCGCAGTTCTCGATGATGGCCTTGGCGCGCTTGCGCGGGGCCAGGCCGCGGAGGTCCGCGATGCCCTGCTCCGTGATGAACATCGAGGTGGAGTGCTCCGAGTGGTCCACGTGGCTCACCATCGGCACGATGCACGAGATGGCGCCCCGCTTGGCCGTCGACGGCGTCACGAAGATGGAGTGGTAGGCGTTGCGGGCGAAATCGGCCGAGCCGCCGATCCCGTTCTGCATCCTCGAACCCATGATGTGGGTGGAGTTCACGTTGCCGTAGATGTCTGCCTCGATCAGCCCGTTGCACGCGATCACGCCCAGCCGTCGCACCGCCTCCGGGTTGTTGGACACGTCCTGCGGCCGCAGGATGATCTTGTCCCGGTAGGTCGCGGCCTCGCGGTTCATCCGCTCCGCGTACTCCGGGCTCAGCGAGAACGCCGTGGCCGAGGCCACGGTCAGCTTGCCCGAGTCCAGCAGGTCCACCATCCCGTCCTGGATCACCTCGGTGTAGGAGGTGAGGTTCTCGAACGGCCCCTCGGCCAGCCCGGCCAGCACCGCGTTGGCGATGTTGCCCACACCCGACTGCAGCGGCAGCAGGTTCTCCGGCAGCCGCCCACGCCGCACCTCGTCGCCGAGGAAGTCCAGCAGGTAGCCGGCGATCGCCTTCGAGCCGTCGTCGATGGGCTTGAACGGCGTGTTGCGGTCCGCACTGTCGGTCTCGATGATGCCCACCACCTTGGCCGGGTCGACGTCGAAGACGGGCTGGCCGATCCGGTCGGCGGCGCTGCGGATGGGCAGCGGCACCCGGTTGGGGGGCAGGTTGCCGACGTCGTAGAAGATGTCGTGCATGCCGCGCAGGTCCTCGGACTGCCACGAGTTGACCTCGAGGATGATCCGCTCGGCGCACTCCAGGTAGGTGCGGTTGGCGCCCACCGACGACGAGGGCACGAGCTTGCCGTCGGAGGTGATGGCGGTGACCTCGACGACGGCGAGGTCCAGGTTGCCGAAGTAGCCGCGCCGCACCTGCTGCCCGACGTGGGACAGGTGGACGTCCAGGTAGTCGCTGGTGCCGTCGTTGATGGCCCCGCGCATGTCCGGGTCCGACTGGTACGGCACCCGGATGCCGACGCCGCCGGTGCGGGCGAGTGCGCCGTCGAGTTCGGGCGCGGTGGAGGCCCCGGTCAGGACGTTGACGCGGAAGGGGTCACCGGCGTCGTGGGCGGCGTTGATCCGCTCGGCCAGCGCACCGGGAAAAGCCTTGGGGTAGCCGGCGCCGGTGAAGCCGGAGAACCCGATGGTCCAGCCGTCCTGCACGAGCGCCGCGGCCTCGGCAGCGGTCATGACCTTGGAACGCAGCGCCTCGTTCCGGATGCGAGCCGACATTTCTTCCTCCTGGAATCCGATCCTGTGACCTCACCCTAGGGAGGCGCCACCGGAGGATTTCAGGCCACCCCCCACCTCAGCGCTGGAGGGCGATGGGTACAATCGCGTCCAACCTGGGGAAGGCGACGGCCACGTCGGCGCGCTCGGCGGTGATGGGCTTGGCGCAGTAGGCGACTCCCAGCCCGGCCGCCTCCAGCATGTCCAGGTCGTTGGCACCGTCCCCGACGCACACGGTCAGTGCCGGGTCGACGTCGTGGGCGGCGGCGAAGCGGGCCAGGTCGCGGGCCTTCTGAGCCCGGTCCACGACGGTGCCCGTCACGTTCCCGGTAAGCACCTCGACGCCGTCGGTCACCTCGGTCTCCAGCACGTTGGCGTTGGTGAAGTCCAGGCCGGCGGCCGCCGCCATGGGGTCGACCAGTTGGGTGAACCCGCCCGACGTCACGCCCACCAGTGCGCCGACCGCGTGCGCCGCGGCCACCATGTCCAGGGCGCCGGGGGAGAGGGTCATTGCCGGGCCCACGGCGTCGAACACCGTTGTGGGGAGGCCTTTGAGGGTGGCGACGCGGGCCCGGAGCGAGGCCTCGAAGTCCAGTTCGCCGCGCATGGCGCGCTCGGTGATCTCGGCCACCTGGGGGCCGCTGCCGGCGTGGGCGGCGAGGAGGTCGACTGCCTCGGTGGTGGTGAAGGTGGAGTCGACGTCGCACAGGATGAGCCGCGCCGGTTGCGTGGCCAGCGGGCCGGTGATGACGGCCACCGCGACGTCGCCCGCGGCCGCGCGGAGTTGGGTGCGGAGGGCGTCGGGATCCGGGTGGTCGCAGAGCACGGTGATGGAGTGCCAGTGCTCGGTGCTGCTGGTGGCGCGCTCGCCCGGGTCCGGGACGAGGGCCACCAGCTCACCGAGGATCGGGGTGGGTGAGACGAAAACGACGCGGGTCTCCATGGGGGTCAGGCTATCGGGTCCCGCCCGTTGGTCGAGTGGAGCGCCCGGCGCCCGTGGTCGCGCTCGTTGGTCGAGTGGGGTGCCTCGCGCCCGTGTCGCGCTCGTTGGTCGAGTAGGGCGCCCCGCGCCCGTGTCGAGACCCGTTCGGTGGGTCTCGACACGCTCGCTGTGCGAGCTACTCGACCGGCGGGGTGGGTGCGCGGCGGGCGTGTCGACTACCCCGCAGCGGCTGTCAGGGTCGCCTCCACCTGCTCCTCGGACCCGTTGCGGATGACGTTCAGGGTCACGGTCTGCCCCACCTCGGAGGCGCGGATCAGTGCGACGAGCGACTCGGACGAGGTGATCGGGCGGCCGTCGAGGGCGTTGATGACGTCGCCGGTGCGCAGGCCGGCCTTGTCCGCAGGGGACCCGGAGACCACCTCGGCCACCTGGGCGCCCAGTTGGCTGGAGCCCTCGACGTCGGAGGCGCTGATCCCCAGCTGCGCGTGCTGGGCGACGCCGGTGGTGAGCAGTTGGTCCACCACGTACTTCACCTGGGTGACTGGGATGGCGAAGCCGATGCCGATGTTGCCGGACTCGCTGTTGCCCGAGGTCAGGGTGGCGATGGAGCTGGTGATGCCCACCAGTTCACCGGCGGAGTTGACCAGCGCGCCGCCGGAGTTGCCGGGGTTGATGGCGGCGTTGGTCTGGATGGCGGGGGTGACCACCACGCCGTCGCCGTAGTTGCTGACGTTGTTGGACACGGCGCGGGTGGAGACGGGGCGGTCCAGGGCGGAGACGATTCCGGTGGTGACCGTGTCCGCCAGCCCGAGGGGGTTGCCGACGGCCATGACGGGATCACCGACGGCGAGGTCGGAGATGTCCGCGAAGCCGATGGTCTGCAGGTCCGACGGCGGGTCCAGCAGGCGGATCACGGCCAGGTCCGTGGAGGGGTCGGTCCCAACCACTTCCGCCTCGTAGGCGCGGGTGCCGATGACGACGGTGATCTGCGTCTGCGCGCCGCCGCCGGCGATCACGTGGTTGTTGGTGACGATGTTGCCGGCCGAGTCCAGGATGACGCCGGAGCCCTGCCCGCTGCCGCTCATGCCGGTGACCTCGATGGCCACGACGGCGTCCTCGACGGCTGCGGCGGTGGCGGCCCAGTCCGGGTTGGAGGGGTCGGCCTGCACCACCTGGGTGGAGCCGGCAGCGACGGTGGTGCCGCCGTCGGGTCCTGCCAGGGACAGCGCGGTGGCGGCTCCCACCGCGCCGGATCCGCCCACCACCAGCAGCGCCGCGGCCAGCACACCCGCGATGGCGGAGCGCTTGCGGGGCTTGGTGCTGAACGCCTGGGCGGTGCCGTAGGAGGCCTCGCCCCGGGGCGGCGGGGCCGACGGCGTGCCCAGCTCGCGAGGGACCGTGGGCATCGTCGGCTGGGTGGGGGTGGCGGCGTAGCCGGGCTGGTTCGCCGTCGTGGCGAAGGTGGGGTTCCAGTGCGTGTTGGACGAGGGCTGGAACTGCGGTCCCGGGGTGCTGGGGTTGGTCATCTCAGTCATCTCCTTGTGGCGTTGACCCAAATCAACCTCCCGAGCCTGTGAGTTCGCTGTGAACGCCCTGAACCTTGACTGTGACCTGGAACGAAGTGTTCCGAGGGGCCGTGACGAGCGCTCGGGACACGCCTCTGGGCCTGCTCAGCTGTGCAGCCCGACCGGTGTGTCGCGAGCGCTGGTCACACCCCGGGTCGGTGACCCGGGCCCGCCAGCAGGTGGACGTGCTCGTGGATGGTGCGCCAGACCCGTTCGTCGCGCACGGGTCGGAAGTGTCCGGCGACGTCGAGGGTGACGTTGGTGGCGCCGTCGAGGCGGGAGCCCTCGGGGATCACCTGGTCCCACGCGGGCGCCAGGGACACGATCTGTTCGTTCACCCGCTGTTCGGCCGCCAAGGAGGTCAGCTGCGCCGAGCCGGGCAGGAACATCCCCAGCGGGCTGCGGCCCAGACCCGGCAGCCGCTGCAGCCGGCCGCCCAGCGTCGAGCCGCCGAACGGGGTGGCGACGGTGACCATGCCCACCGGTGCTTCGCTGAGTGCCAGCACCGCCTTGCCGATCAGGCCGCCCTTGGAGTGGGCGACGAGGACCGCGCCTTCGAGTTCCCGCTCGTGCAGGACTGCGAGGCAGCGCCGGGCGGAGCGTTCGACGTCGGCGAGGTTCCAGCCGAGGGTCTCGACGTAGTGCACGGGGTGGCCGCGGGCGGCGAACCAGTTGCCCAGCGGCGCGAGGTAGGTCCAGGGCTCGAGGATTCCGGGCAGCACCACGACGGGGATCTCGCGGCAGTCGGGCTCTCCCTCGCCGACGGTGGTGGGGCCCGGGCGGACGCGTCGCCACACGGCAGTGGCGAGGTCGGTGGCCGCCAGGCCCCAGTCGACGGCGGCGTCGCGGGCCCGGCGCAGCTTGTTGGGCCGGGTCATCCGTCGTCCCGGCGGGCGAGGCCCAGGATGGCGGCGGTGACCCGTTCGGGGTGGGTGACCATCACCTGGTGGGAGGCGTCGGCCACCACCTCCACCAGGGCAGTGCCGCCGGCGGCTCGGGCGAGCCGGTCGAGCCAGGTGCGCGGCGCCAGTCGGTCCTTCGCGCCGGCCAGCAGCACCACTGGCACGTCGACCTCGGCAAGGCGGTCCTCGAGCCGGTAGTCCACCATCGGGGGCACCGTGTCCAGCAGCATCCGCGGCCCGCAGCGCAACCACGCCAGGATCGACGGCGCCACGGACGCGGGCGTCTCGGCGAGCACCGACTGCAGGAACCGCCACACCAGCAACGGGACCCGACGCTCCCGCTCGTTCACCACGGGGCCGATGAGCACGGCGGAACTGGCGATGCCGGGTCGGCGCGCGAGGGTCTCGACCACCACCTGGGTGCCCATCGAGTGGCCGATCAGCACGGCGTCGCCGAGGCCGAGGTCTTCGAGGGTGTCCTCCACCACCATCGCGAAGTGGGACATCCGAAGTGCCCGTCCGGGTTTGTCGGTGCGGCCGAAGCCGGGCAGGTCGACGGCGATGACGCGGCCGTGCGGGGAGAGGGCCTCGGCGAGTTCGCGGTAGTACAGCGACGACACCCCCAGCCCGTGGACCAGGACGAAGGTGCGCGCGGAGGGGTCGCCGTCGGGACCGGAGTCCAGCACCCGCAGTTCGAGGCCGCGGACGGTGACGGCCCTGTCCGTGAACTCGGGGGAGTCGCTCATCGGAAGATGTTCTCATGGGTGGCGGGTCGGGGTGCCAGACTGTGGGGCGTGAGTGACCAACAGCAGCGCGACGCCGCGGAGTCCACCGAGTGGTTCCGCTGGCGCAACGTGGCGCAGACCGGGCTGCTGGTGGCGGTGGCGCTGGGGATGCTGTGGCTGGTGCTGCACGTCAAGGTGCCGTCGATCTCCGAACTCCGCGAGACCATCGACGACGTCCGCGCCCGGATCGCCGGGTTCGGCTGGTGGGCGCTGCCCGTGTTCGCCGGCGCCTACGCGCTGGTGGCGGTGACGCCCATCCCGGTGACCATCATGGCCGTGGCCGCCGGCATCCTGTTCGGCACCATCCTGGGCAGCGTGGTCTCGGTGCTGGGGGTGCTGCTGGGCTGTTGGCTGGCGTACTGGCTGGCCCGCGCCGTCGGCCGTGCGACGGTGGAGCGGCTGTTGGGCAAGCGCGCGGTGGGGATCGAGCGTCGGCTGGACGACAACGCGTTCGAGGCGGTCTTCCTGCTCCGGCTGATGCCGGGGCTGCCCTACTGGCCGGTCAACTACGGCAGCGGGGCGTTCGGCGTGAGGCAGCGCGACTTCGTCGTCGCCAGCGGCCTGGCCGCCATCCCCGGGCAGGTGTCGCTGGTGGCCATCGGCGCGTTCCTGGCGTCGCCGTCGGTGGCCCGCGGGGCGGTGGTGGTGGCGGCGTGGGCCGTCGTGCTGGTGATGACCGTTTGGTCCTACCGCAGCCTCAAGGGCACGGCCAAGGGGCTGCCCGGTGCGCGGTTGGCGGCGGGTGAGCCGTCGGAGGAGTGAGTCAGTCGCGGGTGCTGACGACGACGGTGTAGGCGCGGTCCTGCGCGACGACGCGGGTGGCGCCGAGGTGCTCGTTCAGGAACCGGCGGTAGGGCAGGTGCGAGTTGTAGACGCACCACAGCTGTCCGCCGGGACGCAGGACGCGCTTGGCCTCGATGAACATGTCCAGGGTGTCGGTGGAGTCCTTGGTGGTGCCCTGGTGGAAGGGCGGGTTGGTGACGATGGCGTCGAGCGCGTCGTCGTCGTAGTCCTCGATGCCGGCCACCCAGGCGGCCTGCACGTCGACGTCGTTGGCCTGGGCGGTCTCCAGCGTGGAGGCGACGGCGGACCAGGACACGTCGCGGGCCTCCACCTCGAGCCCGAGGCGGGCGAGGAACGCGGAGATCACGCCGTTGCCGGACCCGAAGTCCAGCACCCGGGTGCCCTCGACGGCGAGGTTGTCCAGCAGCAGCCGCGTGCCGGGGTCCAGCTTGGTGCCGGAGAACGTTGCGCCGTGGGCGACGAGAGTGAGGCCCAGCGCGTCGTTCAGCCGGGCCTTGGGCCAGTCCGACGGCAGGCCGGCCGGTCCCCAGGCGCGCAGGGCGCGGGACTTCTTGTGGCCGAGCGTGGCGTTGACCGCCGTGAAGTGCTTGCCGAGGACCTCGTTCATGGACTTGTTCATGTGCTTGACGCGGCCGCCCGTGATGAACGTGACGTCCTGCGCACCCTGGATGCTGGCGCACTGCTGGTCCAGCGCGGCCAGCGATTTGGGGAGGTGGCCCCATGCGAGGTCGACGCCGGCGAGGTCATCCGGGTGCTCGATGAGCAGGTCCTCGTCCACGAGCTCCGCGTCCCGCACGTCGTCGCACCAAACGCGCACGTCACTGGTGATCTCCAGTGCCTGCTCCACCAGTCCCGGTGCGTCGATGACGGCGATGGCCGAGGCCTCGGTGGGGGATTCGCGGAGGATCAGCTCGTCGATTTGGTCCATGCCTTCGATGTTCTCACGGATCGGCGGTGGCGCTGATTCGGCGGCCGGTGCGGGAGCCGGCGCTGTCCGAAATGTCGACTCTGGATTGTTGGCCCGTCTATGGTCCAACAATCCAGAGTTGATTCGTTTCAGCTGGGGTTGGGCAGTCGCGCAGGAACTCGATAAGTGGTTCTGGGCCCGTTAACGGGCTCACAACCACTTGATGATTCGTTTCAGCCCCGGCGGGGGTGGGCGAGGGGCGGCTATCGTTGCGGGCGCAACGAGGAGGTTGGCATGGAAAGACCGACGCAGTTCTTCGACGCCTACCTGTTCGATCTCGACGGCACGATCTTCCTGGGCGACGAACTGCTCCCCGGCGCTGCGCGTCTGGTCGGGGAACTGCGGCGACGGCGCATCCCGGTGCGGTTCCTGTCCAACAATGCCACCAAGGCGCCCGAGCAGTACGCGGAGAAGCTGACCCGTCTCGGGCTGCCCACCGACGTCGCCGACATCGCCAACACCGTCGCCACCATGACCCGGTGGCTGCTCGCCAACCATCCCGGCAAGGTGGTGTTCCCCATCGCGGAACAGCCCATCGTCGACGCGTTCCGGCAGGCGGGGATCGCCATGAGTGACGACCCGGCCGAGATCGACGTCGTCGTCGCCTCCTACGACCGTGGCTTCGACTACCGCAAACTCCAGATCGCCTTCGACGCCATCTGGTTCCACCGCCGGGCCATCCTCGTGGCCACCAACCCGGACAAGTACTGCCCGTTCCCCGGCGGCCGCGGCGAGCCGGACTGCGCGGCCATCGTCGCCGCCATCGAGGCCTGCACCGGCACCAAGTGCGTGCAGACCGTCGGCAAACCGGACCCGAGCATGGTGGCCGAGGCGTTGCGCGGCCTCGACGTCGACCCAGCGCGCTGCGTGATGGTTGGAGACCGCCTGGCCACCGACATCCAGATGGCGGTGCGGGCCGGCATGCCGTCGGCGATGACGCTCACCGGCGACTCCACGCTCGACGACGTCGCCGCCGCCGATCCCGTGGACCGGCCCAGCTACGTGCTCGAGCGGATCGACGAGTTGGTGCCAGCCGACGTCTGGGCCGAGCTGGGCTGGGCCAGCTGATCGATTGGGGGCCCGTGACCTTCGCCACCGCTCGGTAACTTTGCTTCCGCTACAGCGGTGGCGAAGTGACACAGCGGTGGCGAACTGCTCCGCCTGCGTCTCTGCCCGGCTCCCCGGCGGGAGTCACCGGTTGATCACCGATGCCGGTAAACCTAGGGTCGGTTGCCATGGACGAGGTCACGCACCGCGGCACCCGATCCCGGATCCGGCACGCGCTGCGCACCTCGGCCGGACTGCTGCGGGCACGATGGTTCGCGGTCCTGGTGGCGATAGCGGGGCTGCAGGGTGCGTTGGTGTGGGTGCTGCCACTGTTGGTCTCGCTTGTGGAGTGGCTGCTGCGAAGTCTCGGCATCGACGGGCTGAACCTGTACATGTTCGACACGGTCTTCACCTCAGTCCTCGGCCTGCTCGTGCTGCTGGTGGTCATGGTGGTGGCCACGAGTTTCGTGCTGGCGGAGGTAACTCTGTTCGCCGTCGGGGAGCCGGTGGACTTCACCGGTGTTCTGCGTCGCACGCTCGCGACCCTGCGCAAGGGGCTGGGGCCGCAGGGGCTCCTGCTTGTCCCGTACCTGTGGCCGGTTACGACCCCGACGGGTTGCGCTCCTTCGTGCAAGGGTTCCTGACGGCCCTGCGTACCCACGTGATCGCCTCTGGTCCTCGCGCAGGGCTGCCACTGGCTGGTAACCCTCGTCGGCAGATCCTGACCACCGTCGAACAGTTCTACGCGTGGATGTACGACAATCGGGCTGCCGCGGCTACCACCTTGGCTGAACCGCGCTGGCTGCGGCTCGGGCAGGCCCATAGCGTGCTGTTCCGGCCCGGGGACAAACCCCGACTGACGAATCAGCGCAGCGAGGACATGGTCCTCGAAGACGCTGTCGTGGCCCGGATCGCCGAGGGTGCCGAGTTGCTGGCCAAACCGAAGCAGGAGGGAGGCTTCGGTGACCTGGCCGCATTCCACGTGCTGATGTTGCTGATCCGAACGGGCCGCCGGGTCAACGAGATCCTCATGATGGACTTTGATCCGTTGCTCCCACTGGTCGGGGCGCAGGCCTCGGATGGATCTGGGCTGGTGGCCCGGATGCGGTACCAGCAAACCAAGGTCCAAACCAACCAGCCCAACTCGATCCCCGTCGACGCCGAGGTCGTCGCCATCGTCCGAGCCCAGCAGGATGCCGCCCGAGCGCACATGGCCAAGATGGGCTGGAGCGGACGGGATCCCAAGTACCTGTTCCCGCGGCCGACGCAGAACCGGAATGGCATGCACCCCTACTCGGGGGCGAGCCTGCACTCCGTCCTCGAAAAGTTGACCCAACGCCTGGGCATCACGACAGCCAAGGTCGACTGGTGAACATCAGCAGGACTCACCGCTTCCGCCACACTGCCGCGACCAACCTGCTCAACGCTGGGGTCCCCCTGCACGTGGTCATGCGGTACTTCGGACACGTCAGCCCCGAGATGACCATGCACTACGCCGTCACGCTGGCCCAGACCGCAGAACGCGAGTTCCTGCGGTTCAAGAAGGTCACAACCGATGGACGCGAGCTCGGGATGGAGGCTGGGGACCTCTACGACGTCCTGCAACTCGACCAGCGAGCCGACCGCATCCTGCCCAACGGCTGGTGCATGCTGCCACCGAAGCAGGTGTGCAACCGCGGCAACGCTTGCTTGTCCTGCGACAAGTTCGTCACAGACGCCAGCCATGCTCCGGAGTTGCGACGCCAACTCGCCAACACTGAGAACCTCATCGCCCAGCGCCAGACAGCCTTCCTGGGCAGATACGGCACTGCGATGGACGACGACAACGCCTGGCTCCAAGGACGAAGGTCCGAGGGCGACTCACTGCGGCGGATCCTGCTCGCACTGGAAGTAGTCACCGACGACAACCGCGCGGTGCGTGGAGCAGGTGCTGCCGACCGCAGCCACGAGCTCCAAATGCCCGACGGAGGGACAGTCCCATGACCGAACACCTGATCCGCGCGGCGAAGGACCGCCACGACAAGTCACTGGCCCGAGCGAACAAGGCGCTGCAGGACATGGCAGCAGCAGGTTCCTCGATCACGTTCGCCGCTGTCGCGCGGCACGCGGGCGTGTCCACCGACTTCCTCTACAAGACCCCGACGCTGCGGGCACGGATAGCCGACCTGCGCGCAAGCCCATCACGCAAACACGACGACGCCGCGACGGTGGAGCAGGAGGACGGGTCCACCAGTTCCGCGGTGCGGGCACTCGCCGCACAGCTGAGACAGCAGCGCCGTCAACATCGCGGTGAGGTCGACGCACTTCAGAAAGCGTTGGCAGCTGCCCACGGCGAGAATCTGCAGCTCAGGAGACGGCTTTCCCAGTCCGAAGGCTGACGAGCGACTCAGTGCCTCTAACCGAGTTCCAGCATCGTGCGCAGATCAGCGAAGGCTGCCGGGATGACGGTGTAGTGCGCCCACTTTCCGCGCTGCTCCCGGGTCAGGAGACCAGCCTCGACGAGCTTCTTCATGTGGTGGCTCACCGTTGGTTGGCTGATGCCGAGTTCCTCGGTGAGGTCACAGGCACAAACTGCTTCGCACCCCTGGGCGGCCACGTGGGACAGCAACCGCAGCCGCATGGGATCAGCCAGGGCCTTCAGCATCCCAGCAGCACGCTGGGCCGCCTCGGCGCTGATCGGGCCATCCGACAGGGAACAGCACGCCACCGCACCTGCGCCCATCCCGACGGGCTCCAGGTCGGCGGGATGGGTGAGGGATACCGTCTGAACCATTCCCCCAGCATACATTGACGCTCATCGATATCTTCCGTAGGGTTCGTATCGATACTGGTCTATGTAAAGGATGCTGGATGCGCACCACCACCGCTGCACCGACTGCAGCTTCGCCTCGTCTGATGAAGGAGATGTCCTTCCTCGACCGGTGGCTGCCGGCCTGGATCCTCACGGCCATGGTCCTGGGCCTGGCGCTGGGCCGGCTCATCCCCGGCCTGAACACTGCTTTGGAGGCGGTCAAGATCGGTGAGGTTTCGTTGCCGATCGCGATCGGCCTACTGGTGATGATGTATCCGGTGCTGGCCAAGGTGCGCTACGACGAGACCCGCCGGGTGACCGCTGACCGGCGACTACTCGTCACTTCGCTCGTGTTGAACTGGCTTGTTGGGCCGGCGTTGATGTTCGCGCTGGCTTGGCTGCTGCTGCCAGACCTCCCCGAGTACCGCACCGGATTGATCATCGTCGGTCTGGCCCGCTGCATCGCGATGGTGTTCATCTGGAACGACCTGGCCTGCGGGGACCGGGAAGCCGCTGCCGTGCTGGTGGCGATCAACTCGGTGTTCCAGGTCCTCGCCTTCGGCGCGCTGGGCTGGTTCTACCTCCAGGTCCTGCCCTCATGGCTCGGTCTGCCCACCACCAGCGCCGACTTCTCACTGTGGTCCATCGTCTTGAGCGTCCTGGTATTCCTCGGGATCCCACTACTGGCAGGCTTCCTGACCCGCACCCTGGGAGAGAAGGCCAAGGGCAGGGTTTGGTACGAGGGGACGTTCCTGCCACGCATCGGCCCGTGGGCTCTGTACGGGTTGTTGTTCACCATCGTGTTGCTTTTCGCGCTACAAGGCGACGCGATCACTTCGAAACCCTGGGACGTTGCCCGGATTGCGTTGCCCCTACTGGCCTACTTCACCCTGATGTTCGGCATCAGTCTCCTGGCCGCTCGCGCAGCCGGGCTGAACTATGCCAAGTCCACCACCGTCGCGTTCACCGCCGCCGGGAACAACTTCGAGTTGGCGATCGCCGTGGCCATCGGCACCTTCGGAGTCACCTCCGGGCAAGCCCTGGCCGGCGTGGTAGGGCCACTCATCGAGGTCCCGGTCCTCGTCGGACTCATCTACGTCTGCCTCCGGGCCGGACGCAAACTCTTCCCCGGAGACCCAACCCTCCCCGAACCAACCGGCCCAAACACCAACCACCGCTGACCACCAATCCACATCCAGGAGAACGGACACCATCATGAGCCCCGAAACCACCGGCAAACCCTCCGTGCTGTTCGTCTGCGTCAAGAACGGCGGCAAGTCCCAGATGGCCGAAGCCCTCATGAGGCAGCACGCCGCCGACGCCGTCGAGGTCCACTCGGCCGGCACTGCACCAGGGGCGGCGATCAACGCCCTCTCAGCCGAGGTGATCGCCGAGGTGGGTGCGGACATGTCTGAGGGGAAACCCACACGGATCGACCTCGAACTGCTGGCCAGGGTGGACCGCGTCATCCTGCTGGGTGACGAAGCCCAACTCGACCCCGCAGATGACATGACCGGCACCATCGAAACCTGGCCCATCGACGAACCTTCCACTCGCGGCATCGAAGGCGTCGAGCGGATGCGCCTGGTCCGCGACGACATCGACACCCGCGTCCAAGCGCTCCTTGCCGACCTCACCAACACCCGAGACTGAGGAGCACGCTCCTGGAGCTCGGAGGCCATGCCAGTCGTCACTCGCAGCCGATGCCGTCGCCGATTATCTGTAGCTCCTGGATCGGTGGCCATCTTGTCAGCTAGCACCGACAACACGCCGGAGGGACGGGGGATCCCGGCCGGTATCTGTATGTCGTCTTAGGTTTCAGGGGTGTCAATCTATCGGGCACAGCGCCTGATCACTGATGACGGGCGGCTCAGCGCAACGCTGCTGGGGCCGGACGGTGTGGTCGCTGCGGCCGAAGAGTACCTGGCCTTCCTGCAGGACCTAGGACGGTCGTTCAACACCGTTCGCGCCTACGCCAGTGATCTGGCCATCTTCTTCGACTTCCTCGGTCATCGCGGTCTGGTCTGGGATCGAGTGGGCATGCAGGATCTGGCGGCGTTCTCCGCTCACCTACGTGGGACGAATCGTGCACATCCCACACCGAATGTTGTCCTGCTGTCGAGTGCATCCCCACGTCGCTCACCTGCGTCCGTCCAGCGGTCGATCACAGCCGTGTTCGGGCTATACGACTTCCATGCCGACACCACCATGGGACAGGTGTTGATCCGTAGTCAGCAACGCCGCGTGGGGGTACGCCACCAAGTGGGACGAGACCCACGGAAGCTGGTGGCGGTGAAAGTGCCGTCGATGATCAAGCCCAGCTTGACCGGCGAGGAACTTTCTACTGTCCTCCAGGCTCCGGGTCGGTGGCGAGACAGGTTGCTCCTGGCGCTGATGGGCCTGAATGGGCTGCGCGTGGGAGCGGTGCTCGGACTGCGCCACGAGGACATCAGTCTGCGCAGACGAGAGTTGCGGATCCAGCCGCGTGAGGACAATGCCAATGGTGCTCGCGCGAAACGGCGGTCGCCGTTGATGCTGCCCCTGCACGAGGCTCCTGCCGGACTGTATGCGCGGTATCTCGATGAGGAGTATGGCGACTGGGACAGTGACTACGTCTTCATCAACCTGTGGGCCGGTGACATCGGGGCACCCATGGCCTACGACAGCGTGCGTGCTCTTGTGGCCAGAACCAGCCGGGTCACCGGAATCGTCTTCACCGCCCATGTCCTGAGGCACACGTTCGCGACCTTGCTCCGATGTGGTGGCGTGGAGATGGAGGCCGTCAGTGAGTTGCTGGGGCATGCGAGCGTCGACACCACCCGCTCGACCTATGTGCACACGACTGTCGAAGATCTCCGGCGCAACCTGGACCGGATTCATACACGAGTGAGTCCGAGATGAGTCAGCCAGCGCTTCGTTCAGTCCCGTCCGCCCCGGCCGGTCGGAAGCCTTACGAGCGGATCTTCGAGGCGCTCCTGCCGCAGTTCACCCAGCCCATGCACGTGCCCGGTCCTGAGGATGTTGCCCTATGGGGTCGACGGTGTTCCGTGAAAGGTTGTTGCGGATGGGATTCCCACGGGACGCAGCCTCTGTGCGCCAAACACCGCCGCCGACTCCGCTACGGTCGCACGAGCCTGACGCTGAGCGCAGGCACGGGTAGTGGCGAAGACTTGACGCGCGAGCAGTTCGCCAACGATCCGACGGCCAATGGTGGCCCCTTCCAGAACGATCATCCCGGCTTCGACTTCACGGGCATGCCCCAACCGTTGGAGTTCGAACTGCGACTGCTCGTCCAAGCACGCTCCCTGCAGCAACAGACCTATCTACGCCGCCAAGAGTTCGCCAGAATCAAGCAGACAGCCCTGGACGCTGGATTGCGGTCGCTGCTGGTTCCGGAACTGATGGTGGAGGACAGGTGGCTTCCGACGACCCCCATCCCAGAGGCGTTCAAGAACAACTCTGGACAGGTCCGGGCGCATCTACGCTTCGCGATCTCGAATGTGGCAGATCTTGGTTGGCCGGTCCCACTCATGGAGCGCGAGCGCTGGTATGCCGGCGACTTCAACGCCGCCTCCGGCCGGGGCAAGACGATCACCTGGACCGGATATCGGCAGCCGTGGTTGAAGGAGTGGGCCAAGACCTGGGTCAAGACGCGTCTTGCTGGGAACTGGAACTTCAGCACAGCCGTGGCCCATGCGAGCCGGCTGCTCTACTTCTCCAGATTCCTGGCCGACGAGCATCCCGAGATCACCGGACCCAGCCGCCTGTCCCGGGAGGTGCTTCTCGACTACGTAGCTTGGATCAAGCGCGTTCCAGATGCGGCACCGAGCCAGCGGCAAGGCCTTGTCAGCACGTTGAAGGTACTCATTGAAGACCATCGGCTGAACGACTGGGAACCAGCGATTCCCGAGTCCGCGATCATCCGGCATGGCGAACTCCCCAGACGAGAGGAGATGCTGCCCCGCCCCATCGACGACTATGTGCTGCGCCAAATCCTGGCACCATCGAACCTTGCCCTCGCCCGTCCGGACCTACGCACACAACTGCTGATTCTCGACGGCCATGGCCTGCGCATCGGCAGCGTCGTCGAACTCAGCATCGACTGTCTCGGTGAAGACGGCGATGGCTTTCCCACTCTTCGTTACCGCAACACGAAACGACGTCGAGAACGGCTCCATCCGATTCGGAACCCCGAAGTCGTCGACGCCATCCGTGAGCAACAGCGACGAACCCGCGAGCGCCACCCCGGAACCCAATGGCTGTTCACGCCAGTGGTCGGCAACGCGCTCGGCCAACGCCACATCACCACGTCAGCAGTGCGCGTGGCCTTCAACGACTACCTGCGCCGAATCAACCCGATCGACCCCGACGGCCGTCCGGTTCACATCAGGCCGCACCAGTTCAGACACACATTCGGCACACGCGAACTCAACAACGGCGCTCCCCAGGAAGTCGTCCAGGAACTACTCGACCACGACGACCCGGGCATGACTCGAGGCTACGCGCGTCTCAGCGGACAGCGACTCCGCGAACAGTTCACCGCGGCCGCCCGGTTCTCCGCCGCGGGTGAGCGGCTCGACTCTCTCCTGCCCGACAGCCCCCTGTCCGACCTTGCCTGGATGAAGGAACGCCTCAACCGAGCGAAAGTGACCCTACCCAATGGCTACTGCGCCCTGCCCCTACAACAAACCTGCGAAGTCCAAAACGCCTGCCTCGACTGTCACGACTACTTCGTCACCACCCCCGACTTCCTCCCAGCCCATGAAGCTCAACGCGACCACACCATCGAACTCATCGACGCTGCTGCGGCCGCAGGCCAAACCCGCATCGCCGAGAAGAACAGGAGCGTTCTCGTGAAGCTCGAAACACTGATTGCTTCATTGAGGAGTTCCGATGAGCGAAGCTCTTGAGCGTTACCGACAGATCCGGCAGGCTGAGATGCTGGTGGCAGTGACACGTGCCATGCGCAACATGGAACAAGCCGGGACGCCCATCAACATCAGCCGTGTCGCAGCCGCGGCTGGCGCCTCCCGCCAGTGGCTCTACAACAGTACCTTTCGCGCGGAGATCGAGGTTCTGCGCGCACGTCACCTGTCCTCGGCCAGCACCGCCCAACGACCGGTTCGAGAAGCGGCTTCAGAAGCCTCACTGCGAGCACAGAACCAGGCACTGCGGCAGCGCCTGAAGGAAATGCATGACGAGAACAAGGCACTGCGCCATCACTTGGAACGCATCCTAGGATCACTGCGCCGGTAACCGACCACCCTTTGACCCAGATCCCCCTTGTCCTTGAGTCGGTTCTCCCTCATGCAACGACTCTCTACTCGATCACCTATTCCATGGACGTCGATTGGGGACGCAGTGCGGTGCGCCGTCCGGCGCGCATGCCGTTGCCGATGACGACCACCTCGGCCAGTTCGTGCACCAGGACCACAGCTGCCAGGCCCAGGACGCCGAACAGTGCCAGTGGGATGAGTATGGCGATGAGTGCGATGGACAAGATCACGTTCTGCAGCATGATCCGACGGGTTCGGCGGGCGTGGTTGAACGCTTGCGGCAGCAGCCGCAGGTCGTCTCCCATGAGTGCGACGTCGGCGGTCTCGATGGCCACGTCGGTACCCATGGCGCCGATCGCCACGCCCAGGTCGGCAGTGGCCAACGCCGGAGCATCATTGACGCCGTCGCCGACCATCGCCGTCGCATGCCCCAAGCCGCGGAGCCTCTCGATGCTGGTCGACTTGTCCTCTGGCCGCAGTTCGGCGTGCACCTGATCGATACCGGCCTCCTGCGCCAATGCCTTGGCAGTGAGTTCGTTGTCGCCGGTGAGCATCGCAACCGAGTATCCAGCAGCCCGCAGTTGAGCCACCACCCCGGGTGCTTCTGGCCGCAGCTCGTCTCGCACGGCGATCGCCCCCACCACTCGCCCCTCGAGCTCGACCAGTATTGCCGTCGCCCCAGCCTTCTGCATCCGCGACACGTCGTCGGCCAGTGATTTGGAATCGATCCAACCCGGACGCCCCAACCGCACGCGACGACCATCGATCTGGCCTATCAGACCGGCCCCGACCTCCGCTGTGACGTCTTCTGCGGCTTGCACCTCATCGACCTCGGCCAAGATCGCCCTGGCAAGTGGGTGTTCGCTACGTGCCTCGAGCGCTGCGGCGAGGCCCAGGACCTGGCCTTGGGTGTGGTCGGGGATGGCGACGACGTCGATCACGGCGGGTTGGTTGCGGGTGAGGGTGCCGGTCTTGTCCAGGGCGACGGTCCGCACCTTGCCGAGGGTCTCCATGGCGGCGCCGCCCTTGACCAGGATGCCGCGACGGCTTGCGGCTCCGATCGAGGACACCACCGTCACGGGAACCGAGATCGCCAACGCGCAGGGCGAGGCGGCCACCACCATCACCAATGCCCGTGCAAGCCACACCGAAGGATCTCCGAGCAGGGATCCCAGTAGGGCCGTGAGTGCCGCAGCGACAAGGATGCCCGGCACCAAGGGCTTGGCGATCCGATCAGCCAGACGCTGGGTCTCGCCCTTGCGGGACTGCTCAGCCTCAACGATGTGAACGATCCGGGCCAGGGAGTTGTCCTGCGCGCCGGCGGTGACCTCCACCTCCAAGGCACCCGAGCCGTTGATCGAACCGGCAAACACCTCCTGCCCGGGACCGACCTCAACCGGCATCGACTCACCGGTGATCGCCGACGTGTCCAGAGCGGTGCGGCCAACGCGCACTGTCCCGTCCGTCGCGAGCCGCTCACCCGGCCTCACGATCAGCAGGTCACCAACCGCCAGGTTGTCGACACCGACCACCACGTCGGGCCCCCCGCGGCGAACCGTGGCCTGGCGCGGTACCAGGTCCAGCAACGCGCGCAACCCGTGACGGGTCTTGGCGACCGAGTAGTCCTCCAAGCCCTCGGCCAGTGAGAAAAGGAAGCCCAACATGGCCGCCTCCTCGACCTGGCCCAGCAGGGTGGCACCCACCGCCCCGATGGTCATCAGGAGCCCGACACCGACCTTGCCGCGGACCAACTTCTTCAGTGCCCCCGGAACGAAAGTCCAGGCGCCAACAATCAAAGCCACGACGCTCAGCACCAGGGCGGCTGTCTCCCAACCCAACCATCCCGAGACGAACCCCGCCAGCAGGAACGCGCCCGAAACTAGCCCGAACTGGATGTCTCTCACCTGCCACCAACGCTCCACGCCCTCATCGCCGCTGCCGCCTGCGGGCCCGGGTGTCGGTGCGTCGCAGCCGCAGGCGCTCTCTGCCGCGACAGGCTCCAGAACGTCGCGGCCCATCATCGCTGCCCACCCTTGGGCTCATGGACCTGCAACTGCTCAGCACCAGGTGGCGTGGTGGTTCCCACGCCGTAGTTGGGGCACAGTGCCACTCGATGGCCAGTCGCCTCAAGCAACTGTTCCGCCGCAGTCAACACCTGCAACACTTCCGCGACGCTGGTCAGCGAGAACACCGACGCCCGACCCTCCGGCCGCGACTCCACCAGGCCGCACTCCCGCAAGCACGCCAAATGGCCACTCACCGTCGATTGCGCCAACCCCAGGTGCTCAGTCAGGTCACGGACCCGGTGCTCACCCAACGTCAGGTGCTGCAGAATCGCCAACCTCGACGGATCGGACAAGCCATGGAACAGTGCCGCAGCAACCGGCAACCCAGCGGCCAAAGACTCATCTGCAAAATCCGTTAACATCGTCATGCGCCGATACTAACAGACTGTCGCGGCCTGGACAGACACGGTGGACATGTCCAAGTGCCGAAGCTCCTAGACAACTTCCGGAAGATCAGGTCTCACCTGCAGTTAACGCCGTCGCGGTCGAGGTGCTTGGCGTAGCCGGGCTCGCCCACGTGGATGGGGTCGGCACCGGCGGCGCGGACGGCGTCGCAGTTCTTGTAGTAGACGTCGGCGGGTTCGGGCTCGCGGTGGTGACGGTGACGCTCGGGGCGACGGTGGCGTCGTCGTCGCCCGGGACGGTCTGGTCCATGCAGTCGGTGAGCACGCGGATGATGGCGTCGGACTCGGCCACGGTCACCCACAGTTGGTACTTGGCCTTGACCGCCACCTGCCGGGCCACGTAGTCGCAGCGGAATGACTTGTTGGGCGGCAACCAGGTGGCGGCGTCGCCGTCGCCCTTCTGCTGGTTGGTGGGGCCGTCGACGGCGAGCAGGTTGAGCGGGTCGTTGGCGAACGCGGTGCGGGTCTCGAGCGAGAGTTGCTGCGCGCCCTTCTGCCAGGCGTCGGAGAGGGCGACGACGTGGTCGATCTGCACGTCGTTGGACGTCGTCTCGCCGCGCACGAACGGGATGAGGGTGGCGGTGAACGGGTCGGCCAGCGTGCCGGTGAGGACCACGCAGTCGCGGGTGCCGGGCTTGAACGTCTTTTCGGTGAGGTCGCGGGCGAGGATGTCGTTGCGCGTGTCGCAGCCGTTGCGGTCGACGTCGGCCCAGCGCTGCCCGAACTGGGCGCGGTCGTATCCCGTCTTCGGTGCCCGACCCTTCACCTCCAACGTCCCCAGCACCGCCAGCGCGCTGCCGCTCAGGGTGCTGGGCGATGGCGTCGGACTGGGCTCGGGGGAGGGACTCGGCGACGGCGTGGGGGTGGGCTCGGGCGTGGGCTCCGGAGTCGGGGAGGGCGTCAGTGTGGGGGTGGCGCTCACGGAGGGTTCCGCGGCTGCCTCCCTGCCCGTGTCCGTGGGGTCCATGAGCAGGTTGGTGAACCCTGCCATCGCCACGCCGGCGAGCGCGACCACGGCGCCCGCCTTGCGGCCGTGCGTCCTCCGGGAGCGGAACACGGCCGGGATCCACGACCGACCCGACAACAGCTGCCAGAACCCGGTGGGGACCAGCACCACACCAGCCAGCCCGACGGCCAGCACCCAGCCGCCGCGCACCACTAGCAGCGCCAGGATCGAAGCGAACACCGTCAGTGCGATCTTCGACTTCCGGGAGAGCGGCTTGGCCTGACGAGGCGGCACGTGGGGTCGCTGGCCCGCGGGCTGCGGGTCGGGACTGTATATGCCGGGCTCCATGGCCGGATTGTGGCATGGATCAATCCGGGCAGCACCACGGGAACTTTGCCACCGCTGGGTAAGTTTGCTTCCGCTACAGCGGTGGCGAGCTGACCGAGCGGTGGCGAACCGCAAGCCTCGGCCGGTCAGGCAAGCGCCGCCAGCCACGGATGCCCCGGATGCGCGACGGCGAGGGCGTCGGCCAGCCACGTCCGCCGTCGGGCATCCAGCCGGGGGACGGTGGCGTCGAAGTCGGCCTGGTCCTTGGGGCGCAGGCCCTTGGCCTTGAGCAGGAGCTGCAGCTCGGGCTGCAGGTAGCGGATGCCGTCGCGCTCCCAGAGGGCGTCGTCGATGGGCATCCGGATGCGGGGGTCGCGCTTGTAGACCCACTCGGTGGTGGTGCTGGTGGACAGCAGGAGGTCGAACTCCCAGTCGCTCGAGGCGTCCTGGCGGAGCCAGAGTTGCCCGCAGCCGTCGGGGAGGACCGGCTCGTCGTCGGGCAGCAGCGGTTTGAGCGCGCCGGAGGAGGCAGCCCACGTGTGGAACCGGCCGGCCAGGTGAGCCTGGAGGAGGGGCAACTGCTCGCGGAGGGCTTCGGGGTCGATGTCGTCGTGGTGTCGTGAGATCCCGGTGAACGCCTCCAGCGCCCAACCGCCCGCCACCCACCACAAGCCCTCGTAGCCGTCGAAGAGCCGGGCGATGTCGGCGGGCGTGCCCGGCGCCCAGCGTCCGTAGAGCGCCTGGAACTGTTCCTCCGAGAGGTCGTTGATTCCCACGCCCCGACGATATGCGCTCAGGCCGGCCAGATGTCGACCTGGAGGCCGGCGTCGACGAGCGGCTGCAGGAGTTCGAGGTCGACGATCTCATTGCCCCTGAGCGCGAGGTTGTTGAGCTGTGCCAGGCCCTCCAGACCGGCGACGCTCGTGATCTGGTTGTCGCGGAGGATGATGCTCTCGAGCTCGGTGAGCCCGGACAGGGACGTGAAGCCGGAGACGTCGCTGACCTGGTTCTCGCCCATGTTCACAAAGATCAGGGCCGGGAAGCCTGACAGCCCTGCTGCGTCGGTCAGACGGTTCTGGCTCGCGTCCAGTCGGGTCAACTTCGGGAGATCCTGCATCCCGGAGAGACTGGTTATCTGATTGCCCTTCAGCGAAAGGAGGCGCAGCTGGGGGAATCCGCTCAGGGCGATGTTCCCACTCAGCCGATTCGTACCCAGCATCAGCGTTTCCAGCGCGGGCAGCGGTGCCATGGTGCTGGTGTCGACGATCTCATTGTCCTCGAGCCTGAGCTGTACGAGTTTGGGGAGGTTGGTCAGCCCGGAGGCGTCGACGACGTGGCTACGGCGAAGGTCCAGCTGCGTCAACTCGGGCAGGTCGTCCAGTACGGGAGCGGGGGTGTTGTTCCCTGCGAGGAATAGCCGCGTCAGGGCTGGAAGGCCGGAGAAGGCTGTGACGTCGGTGAGCTGGTTGTCGGTCATGTCGACGTGCGTGAGCCTCGCCAACTGGGTCAGTGGGCCGGCGTCGGTGACCTTACTGCCAGCCATCGACAGCCAGGTCAGGTTGGTGGCCCCGGCGAGACCGCTGATGTCGGTCACTGGGCTGCCCGTCAGCTCCAAGGACCCCAGGTTCGCGCCGGCACCGGTCACTCGGGTGACCGCCGTCCCGACCAGATTCACGGTCAGGGGCGAGGTGCCCGACGAGAGGTGGCTCAGGTCGACCGGGCCGGAGATCGGGTTGCCCAAGAGGCCAAGGTCCGAGAGGGCCGGCAGCGTGGGGAAGGTGGCCAGCGTTGTCAGTTTGTTCTGGTAAAGGTTGATATCGGCCAGCTTCGGGTGTTTCTCGAGGCCTGAGAAGGTGCTGATCTGGTTGTTCCATGCAGTGAGGCTGGTCAGCTCCGGGAGCACGGGCAGCTCGGCCAGCGTGGTCAGGTGGTTGTGGTTCAGGCTCAGGCTCGTGAGGTTCGGCAGGACTGGGAAACCCTTGAGGGTGCTGATGTAACTGCCGTCGCAACTGAGACCGGTCACGTTGCTGATTCCGCCCACAGAGTCGATGACATGCTTGAGGCAGTCCCGCAGGTTCGGGTCCACGACTCCCGCGGTCGGATCCAGGGGCTTCACCGGCGGCCGGACGGGCGCGGGCGTTGGAGAGAACCTGACCATGGAGTTGAACACCCACTTCGTGACCATGCGGTGGGAGGTGGCGCCGGAGCTGGTGCGGTAGGGCTCGACGACTCGCGCGGTGGTGTAGCTGCGGCAGCCGCCCTGGCCGGTGATGGCGGTGTCGCACTCGGTGCGCCACTGACGGTCGGTTCCCTCCCAGCGGGCGGTGCCGCCGACCTTGCCGTAGGCCCCCAGCGGGTTTTTCGCCCAGATCGAGCGCGGGCCCGGGGTGTACGTGAGGTTGTTGAACGTCCAGTCGGTGACGGTCACGAACTCGTTGTTGCGCCAGTGCACCACCGTGGCGACGATCTCCGTCCGGCAGCGCTCGACGGCGGAGTAGGGCTCGCATGTCGTGCGCCACTCGCGCCCGTTGACCTGATGGGTTCCCTCGGTGGTGTAGATGTCGACTTCAGCCCGTGCCCCCTGAGGGGCGACGGCCATCGACAGCATCACTATGACGCTGAACATTGCGATGAGCAGAGGCCTGGTGCGCACGTCGTCTCCCTGGGGTGTGGAATTATCCGGAGATTACAGGACCGCAGACTGACTGACACAGCAAATCAACAACATTCAATCAGCAGCCGTGGACGTCGCGATCCGACGAGTGACAATTGGTGCTCTGACCCCTCCAGGCACGTACGATTGCCCCCTACGAGTCGAGAAGCTGGCTCACCCCTTCCGCGGTGCGCCCCCAAGCCTCCACGGTCCGTCGGGATGCCAGCGCTGGGGATCGAACTGCCGCAGGGCAGCACGCTGGCCTGGTCCAACGAGGTGCTCCACGTCGTCGTCCCGCTGGCCGCCCTCCTGGACTGGGTGTTCGCGCCCGGACGCCGTCGGCTCGGGTGGTCTGCCATCTGGGCGGTGCTCGCGTTCCCCGTCGTTTGGGTGGTCTACACCCTCGCCCGCGGCCCGTTCACGCCCAATGAGGTTACCGGCGACGAGCACTGGTACCCGTACCCGTTTCTCAACCCCAACCTCGCCGAGAGCGGGTACCTGTCCGTGGCGCTCTACGTGGTGGCCATTGCGGTGGTGATCACCGCAGTTGCGGCTGTTGTGGTGTGGGTGTCGCGTCTCGGTGTGCGCTCCGACGTTCCCGGTTTGCCGAAGACCTGAGGGGTCTTGAGCGCAGGAGCTGGGATACCCGGAAAGGGACGGCAACTTGGAGCCGGTCCCGTTGTTGTCGCGCCAGGACAGGAACTTGCGCTCCATGAGCCGCACCAGCGAGTCGACGGCCTTGCCGACGCCGGCGAAGATCAGCAGCGCGGCCAGCACGATGTCCACGCGCATGTACTCGCGGCCCATCTGCATCCAGTAGCCGACGCCGGAGTTGGCGCCGGTCAGTTCGGCGATCACCAGCGCCAGCCATGCCATGCCCAGACCCAGGCGGATGCCCTGCAGGATACTGGGCAGCGCGCCGGGGATGATGATGCGGCGCAGCATCTGGGTGCGGGACAGTTCGTACATCCGGCCCACCTCGATCAGCTTGCGGTCGATGTTGCGGATGCCGGCGAACATCTGGATGTAGACTTGGAAGAACGTGGCGAACGCGATCAGGATGATCTTGGGCACCTCGCCCAGCCCGAACCAGACGATGAACAGTGGCACCAGGCCCATGATGGGGACGGTGCGCAGCATCTGCGCCGTCGGGTCGAGAAGGCAGCAACCTCACCCTGAACGTGCCCGTCACGTTCGCGGAGGCGTCGCTGGGTGCCGAGATCACCATTCCTACGCTCAACGGCTCCACGCTGAAGCTCCGCGTCCCCCCCCCGAACACACCCAACGGTCGCAACATGCGCGTCCGCGGCAAGGGGGCCCGCCGGTCCGACGGCACCATGGGTGACCTGCTGGTCACCATCGAGGTGCAGGTGCCGGAACAGCTCAGTGAAGCTGCGAAGGCGGCGCTGCTGGAGTACTCCGAGAAGTCTGGGCAGGAAAACCCGCGGGCTGCCCTGTTCGGGAGCTGATCCGCCCCATGACCACCAACCTCCCGCAGCCGTTCGACCACGACGCACCGGTGTTCCCGGTGTCCGTGGCCGCGTCCCTGGCTGACATGCACCCGCAGACACTGCGCGGCTACGACCGGCTCGGTCTGGTCATCCCGCGGCGCGCCCGGGGACGGGGTCGGCGTAACTCGCTGCGGGACATCGCGCGGCTGCGCCACATCCAGCGCCTCAACCAGGACGAGGGGATCAACCTGGAGGGCATCCGTCGGATCCTGCAGTTGGAGGAGCACATCGAGACGCTCCAGCAGCAGGTGGCCCGGTTGAACGATGCGCTGAAGCGGGTCCAGAGTTCGCCGGAGGCTGCGCGGATCTTCACCGCGGAGGCCACGGGCGACGTGCACCACGGCCGGTACCGCGCCACTCGACGCCTGGCCTGCCGACCCGCTGACCTTCCTCCCTGACGGATCCCACCGGCTTCTCGTTGGAGCGGACAGCACCGAAGAGGGAGCCGTCCGCTCCTGCCGTCAGGTAGGAGCGCAGACGCACACACCCACCCCGGACGCCCGGTGTGACCAGCCGTAGCGCATCGGTAACCGGCCGCAACCCAACAGCAACGACGGCCGCCCCGTTCGTTACCTGACGCCGGCGGAACCGAAACGCAGGCCCGGTTGGATCGTTGCCATGAACCTTATGGAACTCTCGCCGGGCGACACCGCCGTCTGGGTACGCGCAATCGATGCCTCTAGGGCAAATGCTTCTGGTAAACCCATTGACAGTTGCCTCCACCCCCCTTATCGTCTCCATAGCGCAAACGATTGCGCAGCGGACGTAGATGTTCGTCACCCGTCGAATGGTCGTCAAAGGAGAACACCATGGACCGAGTAATGATCCCTGCCCATGAGTACGCGGAGCGCGCCAGGCGGGCAGGTGAATTGATGCGTGAGAAGGGCCTGGATGCCCTGCTGTTGAACGGCAACGAGGCGGACTACGCCAACACCCGCTACTTCAGTGGCTTCTGGCCAGTGTTCGAGCGGGCAGGCGTGCTGCTCAACCCGGACGGCAAGGGCGCGCTGCTCGTCGGACCTGAGTCCGACCTGTTCGCCAAGGACACCGGTCACATCGAGGACGTGTTCGCAATGGCGGAGTACCGGGAATCGGCGGACCCCGCCTACCCCCACCTCAAGCTCCCGAAGTTTGGCGAGGTCTTCCAGCACCTCGGCATCAGCGGGGACCGCCTGCGCATCGGCGTCGCGTCCGTACTGGACACGAACGTGGTCATCTGGCAGGGCCTCCAGGAGGCGTTCCCCAACGCAGAGCTGGTGGACGCCCGCGACATCATGGTGACGCTTCGTTCCGTCAAGTCCGACGCGGAGGTGGCCTGCCTCAAGGAGGCCGGCCGCATCACTGACCTGGCCATCAAGGACGTCGTGGCGGCCATCCGTCCCGGCATCACGGAACTCCAGCTGGTCGGCGTCGCCCAGAAGTCCATGTACGAGAACGGCGCCGAGTACGAGGGCCTCCCCCAGTACTGCTTCAGCCAGGCCAGCACCAGGCATGCCATCTCCCGCTCCTCGTACCGCACCATCTCCAAGGGGGACATCGTCCAGCTGAACCTCTCCGCCGCCGTTGACGGGTACAGCCCGGCCGTCGGTATCCCGGTCTCGGTCGGGAAGCTGGAGGGGGAGAAGAAGGACATCGTGGACTTCATCCTCGAGATGCACATGTGGACCGAGGCCGAGCTCCGTGCAGGCCGTGTCTCCGGCGAGATCGCCCGTGACTACGAGCAGAAGTTCATCGACGCCGGCCGCAAGGACGCCTACGTCTACGGCCCGTGCCATGGACTGGGTCTCACCGAGGTGGAGGCGCCATGGATGGAGACCAGCTCTGAGTACGAACTCAAGCCGAACATGACCTTCCAGATCGACACCTTCGGGATCGGTTCGGACTTTGGTGTGCGCTGGGAGAAGCCTGTGGTCGTCCGCGACGGCGGGGTTGACTTCCTGGCTGACCAGATCGGCCACATCTACGAGCTCGACTTCTGATTCGACGTGGGCGCGGCCTCGGTCGCCGCGCCCACTCCACCAACCTCTACGAGTGATCCATGTGGGGCCGCACACCCACCAACCCAGTCCCCCACACAAGGCGCCGTTGCAGCGCTGCACCGACGTCCCGATGCGGGTCCGGACAACCGGACCCGGTGTTCAACAACCCGATTGGAGCAAGACAAATGCGTATCAAGACAGGAGCAGTCGCAGCCCTGCTGTCGGCGGCAATGATGCTGGTGGGATGCTCGGGCGCAACGGACGACCCGTTGGCCGGCGAGACCACCGGTGGCGGTGACCACAACCAGACCGAGGGCACCAGTGACGGACACGTCTTCGGTGAGGACGAGACCCTGATCGGCGGCAGCATCTTCACGCTGCAGTACGCCTGGTTCCTCGGAGCCCAGGAAGGCATGGAGCAATGGGGCGAGGAGCACCCCGAGGCGAACGTGAAGTTCCAGTTCGAGGACTCCCAGCAGGACATCCAGACCAACATCGAGAACCTCGAGAACCTGGTCTCGGCAGGGGCCAAGGGAATCGTCGTGTTCCCGACGGACGCAAAGGCCATCATCCCGACGATGGTGGACCTGAACAACCGCACCGGGACGCAGTTCGTGGTGGGTGACTACCCGCAGCAGCCGGACAACCCCGAGGACGCTGTGTGGAACACCTTCGTCGGCCACGACATGACGGCGCTCGGCGAGGCCGCGGGCCAGGTGGCCGTCGACTACCTCGACACCCTCGGCAAGGACGACCCGACGCTGCTGTTCATCACTGTCCCGACCTCGGGCCAGGTCAGTGCCGACAGGTTCAACGGCTTCAGTGACGTGGTCATGGAGGCCTATCCGAACGCCACGATCCTCGAGGAGGGTGACTCGGGTGCGGCCGACCGCAACTCGGCGCAGAGTCTGATGGAGAACGTGTTGCAGCGCGAGGCGACGATTGACGTCGTGGCCGGACACAATGACGCCGAGGTCATCGGTGCCTACAACGCGGCCGTCGGTGCAGGGCGTGACGGCGAGATGAAGTTCATCGGTATCGCCGGTGACAAGGAGGTGCTCCAGCACATCCAGGACGGCAACGAGGCCTGGATCGGCGAGGTCCTCCAGGATCCTGTCGTTCTGGGCTACACCGCCATGGATGCCCTGTGGCAGTCAATGGCCGAGGGTGAGGAACTGCCCGAGACCTATGACCTGCCGGAGCCCGAGGCCATCACCCCGGACAACATCTCCGAGTACGACTGGCAGAACTGGACCTGGCTGGGCTGATGCCACGGCGGTTTGGATGGCACCGCACCCCACGCGGTGCCATCCGACCCCAGTCCCGCCCGACTCACCGCGACCCTGGAAGGTAGAACCGACGATGATCCGCATGCTCCCCGAGCCCAAGCAACTCACCGACAGCGGGGCCCTGACCCGTACTTTCACCCAACTGCACGCCCAGGCGGCGGCCATCGGCGACCTGCCCGCCGAGGAAGTGCTGGCCCTCGCGGGAATACGCTTCTGGAACTTCCCCGGGGTGTTCGCTGACGAGCCCGTAGCGGACTCGTTCCCCCTTCGGATCCGGCAGGGCGACGGCGGCGCCACCGATGTGGCCAAGCCCGACCTGTTCGAGGCGCAGGGCTATGTCCTGGACATCGACGAGAGTGGAGCGACGCTGCACGTCAGGACCCGCGACGGCCTCGTCAACGGCCTGACCACCCTCAAGCAGCTCATCACCGAGCAGGAGGCCGCCCAGGCGACGGCCGGTGAATTGCACCTGCCCACGTGCCGCATCGTCGACCACCCGTCCATCCCGGTGCGCGCCGTCGCCCCCACCTTCAGCTGGTACGCCGGCTACGGCCGGATCGGCTTCGACATGCAGCTGTGGGGCTACGACGAGTGGGAGCAGTTCCTGCACCAGTGCGTGGACCAGAAGGTCAACCAGCTCAACATGGTGATGTACGGGTACTGGCCCTTCGAGTTCCCCGAGTACCCGGAGACCACCTTCAGCAACATCCCCGTCAAGGTGTGGAACCAGGAGAACGGCCGCTTCATCGACGTCGCCTACTCCCACCCCAACGTGGTGGACAACTACCTGCCCCGATTCCTGGAGCTGGCGCACCGGATGGGCGTGAAGGTACTGGCGTACGTGGGCCTCAACTCCTACAACGGCGGCTGGAGCATCGCGCACCCGGAGAAGCGGATGGTCCCACCCGCCGGCTCGGACTTCCTCAACGACTTCGACTCCGTGTGCCTGTCCGACGAGGACTCGGTGAACTACATCCTCGCCTCCATGCGCCGCATCGCAGAACTGGGCTTCGACGGCTACACCCTCGAGGAGTCCGAGGAGGGGTTCTGGTTCTGCAACTGCGAACGCTGCACCGAGCGCTGGGGCAGGCACGCGTCGTCGCCCGGGGAGGCGAAGCACCAGGCCAACACCGAACTGCTGATGCGCATCCGCGAGGAGGTGCGCGCCGTCAACCCCGACGCCATCATCGGAATCCGCGCCTACCGCCAGCCGCCGCTGGAGAAGGACCCGGCCTGGCTGCAGGCCACCGCGGAGGCGCTGCCCGACGACGTCGTCCTGTTCTGGGCGCCGGCGCTCTACGTCCCGCCCACCGAGTTCGAGAAGTGGGTGGCCGCGTTCGGCAAGGAACGCATCTGGGGCCGGGACTCCGAGTCCAACTCCATCACCTCAACCATGGGCAGGCTCTACCGCACGTTCGAGTCCAACATGATCCGCTACGACGACGAGCCGAACGTGCAGGTGATCGAACGCGACATCGAACAGCACCTCACCAGCGTCGAGGCCGACGTGCACGGCATCAACGGCTACATCTTCGAATGGAACGGATTGTTCCTGCACCTGTTCGCCCACGGCAACTACGGCTGGGGCTCCCGGATGGAGCAGGACGAGTTTTTTCAACGAGTTTGCGCCATCACCTTCGGTGACGCGCTCGGGGGCCGGGTGCTGCGCGTGATGCGAGACATCCTCACCATCCACGAGTCCCAGATCCCGCTGTACAGCACGCCGTTCCCGTTCCAGTCCAACAGAATGACCGACGCCGACATCCCGCGCATCATGCAGGCGATCGAGGGCCACGACGCGCTCCTAGCCGAGATCCGTGACATCCGGGACGAACTCGACCAGCACCCGCGGTTCCGGGTCTGGTCCAAGCACTTCGACCGGCTCGAGAACGCCCAGCGGCGCAACCGCGTCATCTACGACCTCGTCCTGGCCGCCCTCGCCTACGAACGCGAGTCCGACCCGGTCCGCAGTGACGCCCTCCTCGACGAGGTGCTGCACCACAACGAACGTGACTTCGCCATCGCGAAGGAGATGTTCTTCGACGTCAACCCGGTGGGTTGGACGGGCGTGAGGAGCTGCATGATGCCCTACCACGAGCTGAAACGGCTCATCCACAACATCAGGCACCCGGAGTCCCCGGACGACGACATCATCTGCTCCGGCATCGAAGCCCTCGGCTGGCTGTGGCTGGCGGACAAGGAGTCCCGATGAGCATCGCCACCCCGGCCCGAGAAGAGGAGCGCAGCATGGCAACCGGAGACGACGCCGGAGCCACCCCGCTGGTGGAGGTGCGGGGCGCCATGATGGAGTTCCCCGGCGTCGTCGCGCTCGACGACGTCGCCTTCGACCTGCGCCCCGGCGAGTGCCACGCCCTGGTGGGGGAGAACGGCGCCGGCAAGTCGACGCTGGCCAAGGCCATCGCGGGGGAGAACACCCTCACCCGCGGCGAGATCCTGGTGGGCGGCAGGCCGATTCCCAAGGGGTACGACTCGCGGGCCTCGCAGCGGCTGGGCATCGCCGTCGTGCACCAGGAGTTCCAGCTCATGGACGAGCTCACCGCGCTCGAGAACATCTACATGGGCCACTACGAGAAGCGGGGACCGTTCATCGACCGTCGCGCCCAGCGGGCGCGGGCGCGGGAACTGCTCGACTACCTCGGCGTCGACATCCACCTCGACGTACCGGTCAAGTACCTGCGCACCGCCGAGAAGCAGCTGGTGCAGCTGGCACGGGCGCTCTCCCAGGACGCGCAGACCATCATCCTCGACGAGCTCACCGCGGTGCTGCCGGAGAACGACATCGAGAACATTTTCCGCATCGTCAACCTCCTGCGCGCCGACGGCAAGGGCATCATCTACGTCTCGCACCGGCTCGACGAGATCTTCCAGGTCTGCGACCGCTACACGGTCCTGCGTGACGGCCGCCACGTGAAGACCGGCGACGTCGCCACCCTGACCAAGCCCAAGCTGGTGGAGTACATCGCCGGCCGCGAACTGAGCCAGGTGTTCCCGGAGATCAGCGAGCCGCAGGACGAGGTCGTGCTGCAGGTGGAGGGACTAACCAGCGACGCCTTCACCGACGTCGACCTGACGGTCCGGCGCGGCGAGGTGGTGGGGATCGCGGGCCTCGTCGGCGCCGGCAAGACCGAACTGCTGCGCGCCATCTTCGGCGACTACAAGGTCACTTCGGGAACCATCAGCGTCAACGGCCGGGGCATCTCGATGTCCTCGCCGCGCAAGGCGATCGCCAACGGGCTCGGGTTCGTGCCCGACGAGCGCAAGCGGCTCGGCCTGAACAACGCCCTCGACGTCCGCAAGAACACCACGCTGCCGTCGATGCGCAAGTTCAAGAAGTGGGGCGTATTCATGGATGACCGCGCCGAGCTCGAGCAGGCCTACGAGACCCTCGACAAGCTGCACCTGCGCTACAACTCGCTGTGGCAGACCACCACCAAGCTCTCGGGCGGCAACCAGCAGAAGATCGTGATCGCCAAGTGGCTGATCGCGGACACCGACATCTTCCTGATGGACGAGCCCACCCGCGGCATCGACGTCGGGGCCAAGTCCGAGATCTACAAACTCATCACGGCGCTCACCGCGAGGGGCAAGTCCGTGGTCCTCGTTTCGCCGGAGATCGAGGAACTCCTCGGCCTGGCGAACCGAATCTACGTCCTCTACGAGGGCCGCATCCGCGACGAGTTCGCGGGTGATCGCAAGAACCAGTCCGAAATCATGACCAGCCTGTTGGGAGCCGAGAAGTGAGCACCGCAACCGCAACATCCAGCTACGCAGCCAAGGCCACGCGCTTCTCAGGCGGCTTCCGGGCCTTCGTGAACGAGTGGATGATCCTGTTCCTGTTCCTCGCCCTGTTCGCGATCTGCTCGATCACGATCGACCGCTTCCTGGACCTGGGCAACCTGATGAACATCGCCCGCCAGATCTCGTTCCTGGCGATCGTGGCACTCGGGCAGTTCTTCGTGATCCTCACCGCCGAACTGGACCTGTCCATCGGGTCCAGCATCGGCCTGCAGTCGGTGCTGCTGGCGGGATTCGTCGCCAACTCCGGATTCTCCATCTGGGCCTCGCTCGCGCTGGTCCTGGTGACCGCCGTCGTCATCGGGTTGGTGAACGGGCTGCTGGTGATCCACGGCAATGTGCCGTCGTTCATCGCCACCCTGGTCACCATGAACGTGCTCACGGGCATCGCGTTCCTGTACTCCCGAGGCCTGCCCATCAGCGGCCTGCCCAGCTGGCTGAACTACCTCGGGATGGGCTACTTCTACTCCATCCCCGTCCCCGTCTACCTGATGATCATCGTCACCGTGTTCTGCTACGTGTTCACCATGCACACGGAGCTGGGGCGCAGCTTCTTCGCCGTCGGCGGCAACAAGGAGGCCGCCCGGCTCTCCGGCATCAACGTGAAGTTCATCGGGGTGCTCGCCTTCGTGCTGTGCTCGCTGCTGGCCACCATCGGGTCCATCGGCCTGACCGCCCGCACCATGTCCGGCTCCGCCACGCTCGGCGACGCGATGCTGTTCGACGTGATGACCGTCGTCGTCCTGGGCGGCACGTCGCTGTTCGGGGGCAAGGGCAACGTGCTCGGCGTGGTGCTGGCGGCCTTCCTGACCGGTGTCATCTCCAACGCAATGGTGCTGATGGGCATCGACACGTACTTCCAGTGGATCGTCAAGGGCGCCATCCTGATCACGGTGGTCATCATCGACGTCAACTCGAAGCGGCGATGACCATGCGGTGTCGCTCACTCGCAGGGGAAGGGCCCTTGGCAGGCGGTACGGTCATTGCGTGGCCAGGGAGGTTGGATCCGTGACGACGCTGCGTGACATCGCCCAGGAACTGGGGATCGCGGAGTCGACGGTCTCTCGCGTCCTGAACAACAAGGGCCGCGTCGGCGAAGCCACCAAGAAGAAGGTCCTCGCCTACGCGGACAAGGTCCAGTACCACCCCAACCAGATGGCCAAGTCGTTGAAGATGCAGTCGGCCAATTCCCTGGGAGTGGTGGTCCCGGACATCAGCAACGAGTTCTACGCCCTGCTGTTCAAGGAGATCGACCGCCTCGTCAGCCTCGAGGGCTACACGCCGATCCTGTTCGACATAGGCGACGACGCCGAGCGCGAGGAGGCGTTCCTGTCCCAGCTGCGCTCCCACACGGTGGACGGTCTGGTGGTGGCGACTTCGGGAAGCGACGCCTACCGGGAGCTGCCGGAATCCACCATGCAGCGCATCGTGTTCGTCGACAACCTGCCCACCGGCAGCCCGGAGTGCAGCTACGTCGGCGCGGACAACGTGAAGTCATCCTACGAGCTGACCCAGCACCTGGTGGACCGCGGCCACACCCGGATCGCGACGGTGGTGGGGCCGGCGGGGGAGTCGTCGGCCCTGGAGCGGCTCGAGGGCATGGAACAGTGCCTCGCGGACAACGAGCTGTCACTGCCGCAGGACTGGATCGCGCGCACCAACTTCCAGTACGCCGATGGCTACGCGAAGGCCAAGGCGCTGCTCGAACGCGACGACCCGCCCACGGCGATCATCGCCCAGAACAACGTGCTCGCCTACGCCACCATCCGCGTGGCGAGGACCCGGGCGATGCGGGTGCCGCGGGACCTCGCCGTCGCCTGCTTCGACCACCTGGACACCTACGGCTTCATGCGGCCCGTGATCACCAGCATGGTGCAGCCGCTGGACCAGATCGCCGCCAAGGCGTGGGAGCTGCTGCAGGCCGGGATCGCAGGAGACTCACCCCACACGCTGCACCGCTTCGACGCCACCTTCCAACTCGGCGAAACCACCTGAGCCCACCCCGTTGGTTGAGCAGCGGGTGTCGAACCCCTTCCACCGTCGGTTGAGCAGCCCCGCGAGCGAAGCGAGCGGGGCGTGTCGAAACCACCCCCGAACATCAAGGAACACCAATGAACCAGAACCCGATCACAGTCATCATCGGCATCGACATGGAGACCGACGTCGGTAGCTTCACCCCGTACTACGAGGGCCTGCGCGGCGGCACCCCGCTGCTGCTGGACCTGTTCGACGAACTGGACGTGACCACCACGTTCCTGTTCACGGGCGAGGCGGCGCGGGACAACCCGGACGTGGCGAAGGAGTGCCTGGACCGGGGCCACGAGGTGGGCTCCCACTCGTACCAGCACGAGACCGTCGGCGACCCGCTGTTCGACCTGCCGGGCACCAAGCCGATCCTGCCGCACGAGGTGCTGCCCCGGATCGAATTGAACACGCAACTGGTGGAGCAGGCCACGGGAGTGCGGCCGGTCTCCTTCCGCTGCCCGCGGCTCTGGGGGTCCACCGAGGTGGTCAATGCGCTGGAGGAACTCGGCTACGTCGCGGACCTCACCTACCCCATGTACTACTACCGCGAGCAGTTCGGCCCCTACCACCCGGACCGGGAGGACTGGACCAAGCAGGGGGACTCCAAGGTGCTGGAGATCCCGAACTTCGCGGACATGGTGATGGAATCCAAGGACCCCGGTCTGGAGCGTGACCGGGACCAGTGGCCCCTGTTCCGTACCAAGGGCGGCCAGTACATGCTGGAGCGTTCCCTGGCGTTCCACGAGTTCTGTGGTGAGAAGGGCATCGACACATTCTTGTGCTTCTACATCCACCCGTGGGAGTTCTGGCCGATGGAGCCCAGCTACAACTTCGGCGAGGCCACGGTCATCCCTGAGGAGTTCATCACCAAGAACACCGGCCCCGCCGCCATCGACGAGATGCGCATCCTGATCCAGGGCCTCAAGGACGCCGGAGCGGTGTTCATGCAGTCGAAGGACGTGCCCGCCCTCCTCCAGGAGCGTGCGGCATGACCGGCAGCCCAGTTGCCCTGGGGTGTGAGCGGCAGCGAGCCTCGAAGGGCGCAAACTCATGACCGGCCGCAGGACGTGGTTCTTCCCCGACGCCGAACTCCCGCCCCCGGGCGACGGCGAACTCCAGGGCCACGAGTCAGTCATCATCCTCAACCCCAACCCCGAGCCGGCGACGGTGGAGGTCATCCTCTATTGGACCACCGGATCGCCGGACAGGTTCACCGTCGAGGTGGCTGCCGAGACCGTTCGCTGCCTGCGCACCAACGTGCTCTCGGACATGGGCGGGCACGAGATCCCGCTGGAGGTGCAGTACGCCATCGGGCTGTCCTCGGACGTGGGCGTCGTCGCGCAGTACGGTCGCCTCGACGTCCGCCAACCGAACATGGCGTTCTACTCGACCCCGGGCTACTGGGAGTAATCAGCGGCCAGGGGAGCCACGCGCGTCACGGCGTTGTCGCTCAGGTCGAGGACCGCCAGCTTGGAGAGTCCCGACAGTGGCGCCAGACGCGGGGTCACTCCAGTGCCAGCACCTGCTCGATCAGCTGCAGCCGGCGGGCGGCGTCCGCCTCGGACAGCAAGTCGATCTCGAAACTCATCTCGATGCTGCCCAGTCCGTCGATCTCGCGAACCATGCCGTCGCGCTCGGCGGCCAGGAATCCGCGGTGGTGGGCGGTGGAGGGCAGGCAGAAGCCGGCGGCCTGCTCGTCGCCGGTGTTGGAGACCCAGCGGATGGCATGGGTTAGGTGCTCCGTGTCGTAACTGACCGACGCGGCCCGACCGTCGGGGCGGACCTGCAGGAAGTGTGCCCAGCCGTCGTCGTCGGAGACGGGGGTCAGCACGGCGCAGTACTCGGGGACGATGGGTTGGGACTCGGACAAGACGTCGCCGGCGCCGAGGTCGGCGGCCATCCGGGCGGTGTACTCGGCGGTCTCGTCGTCCTGGTTCGGGTCGGGCGCCAGTTCGAAGTGCTCGGCGTCCAGGGGGACGGTCTGGGCCAGGCGTGCGCCGTCGAAGATGGGCCAGTTCACGTGGCACAGGTAGGAGTAGCGCAGAGGGTTGGTGCGCTGGTTGGTGATGCGGACGTCGAGGTCCAGCGCGGTGCCGCCCGGGCGGAGGGCGAGGAACGGCTTGAACACGACGTCGATGCCGTGGCTGACGCGGTGGCGGAAGCTGCCGGTGACGGCCACCCAGGTGCCATCGGGTCCCTCGCCGAGGAGGAGTTCGGCCTCATTGAACCGACCGTTCGGGAGCTCGCCGTGGTGCGCGTGGGTGTCCTCCGGGGACGGATGGCCGATGCCCGTCAGGCCGCAGTGGAGCAGGAACGCGCCGTAGGTCTCGCCGAAGGTGGTGGAGGCGGCCGGCTCCTCGAAGTGGGTGACCATGGTGAGGGGTTCGCCGTCGACGGTGTAGCGCCAGACCTGCTGTCCGCGGTACGGGAGCACCACCACCTCCGTCCGATCCGTCGTGATGCGCAGCGCCTCCACGCCCGACTCGTAGCGGAACGTGCTGACCAGGGTGTGGTCGGTGCTGACGAGCACGCGCTCGGCGTCGGAGAACATCGACGGGTGCAGGTGGACCGCAGAGGTAGGAACGTAGTCAGGGCGCATTTCGGGCTCCTTCGCCTCGGCCGGGATGACGGGGCCAATGCTACTGGTTGGCGGCCTGCTCGGGCCCGGGTTCAGCACCCCGGAATCTCGCCACCGCTCGGTCACTTTGCTTCCGCTGCAGCGGTGGCGAACTGACCCAGCGGTGGCAAACCGTACGCACCGGCCGGGTCAGGCCAGTGCCGCCAGCCACGGATGGCCCGGGTGCGCGACGGCGAGGGCGTCGGCCAGCCACGTCCGCCGTCGGGCATCGAGGTGGGGACGGTGGCGTCGAAGTCAGCCTGGTCCTTGGGGCGCAGGCCCTTGGCCTTGAGCAGCAGCTGCAACTCCGGCTGCAGGTACCGGATGCCGTCGCGCTCCCAGAGGGCGTCGTCGATGGGCATGCGGATGCTGGGGTCGCGTTTGTAGACCCACTCGGTGGTGGTGCTGGTGGACAGCAGGAGGTCGAACTCCCAGTCGTTCGAGGCATCCCGGCGCAACCACATCTGGCCGCAGCCGTCGGGGAGGACCGGCTCGTCGTCGGGCAGCAGCGGCTTGAGCGCGCCTGAGGAGGCCGTCCACATGTGGAACCGGCCCGCCAGGTGCGCCTGCAGGAGGGGGAGTTGTTCGCGCAGGGCTTCCGGGTCGATGTCGTCGTGGTGGCGCGAGATCCCGGTGAACGCCTCCAGCGCCCAGCCGCCCGCCACCCACCACAGTCCGTCGTAGCCGTCGAAGAGCCGGGCGACGTCGGCGGGGGTGCGCGGCGCCCAGCGTCCGTAGAGCGCCTGGAACTGGTCCTCGGAGAGATGGCTGATTCCCACGTGCCCAAGGTAGGGCTCTGGGTGTCCTTCGCCCTGTCTATGGCCGGTGAGTCTCCGGGCGTCTTCCCTGCGAATGGCGCAATGTGTGCCCATTGGGAGCGCTTGCAGGCACGACGACTGCGTCGAGTGCTCGGATATCAGGGCAGTGTGCCTGCTCGCCCCTCCCGGCGGGGATCCGTGGGCGGGCATGCGGTCGCTGCCGCCATCCGCGAACCTCTGCTGTCCTGTTGGGCAGTTTCGGTACGGGGCCCCGGCCGTGGTTACGGGAACACCGCAGTTCCCTGATATCAGAGCACTCGATGGGTTTGATCACCCAGAAACCGGTTCCAGCACGGGGACAGTGCGGCATATGCAGGGATTGGCCAGGTAGCCGCTGCTTGTCATGCCTCACCTGACCCTCGGTGCACGTACTGTTGAACCCTACGAGTCGAGAAGCTGGCTCACCCCTGCCGCGGTGCGCCCAAAGCCTCCACGGTCCGTCGGGACGCCAGCGCTGGTGTCCCCGTCCAGATGAGGTGACCATGCGTCGATTCGGCGTCGAAGAAGAATTCCTGGTGGTGGCTGCCGACAGTCTCGCCATCACCCCGCTCGGGGAGGAGATCGCGACGCGGCACCGTCGCCGCGGCCCCATCGACATCTCCGGGGCCGGCGTGGCCCGCGGCCTGCTTGACCGCTGGATGGCCCGCTCCCAGCACGAACTGGAGTCCGAACTCCACCAGGAGCAGCTCGAGGTGGCGGGGCCGCCAGTGCTGACATTCGAGCAGCAACTCGCCGCGATCCGGCAGGGTCGTGCGCTCGCGGACGCGGCGGCTCGTGAGCACGGGGCGAGGGTGGTGGCGCTGGGATCGTCGCTGTGGCCGGATGCGCCCCGCCTGACCCACGGCGACCGCGCCCGGGAGGTCGGCGCCGACTACGGCCTGCTCGCCGCCGAGCAGCTCAGCTGCGGCATGCACGTGCACGTGGAGGTGGACTCGCGGCAGGAGGGCGTGCAGGTGCTGGACCGGATCCGGCCGTGGCTGCACGTGCTGCTGGCGCTGAGCGCCAACTCGCCGTTCTGGTTCGGGCGCGACTCCGAGTTCGCCAGCTACCGGCACCTGTCCTGGAGCCGCTGGCCGACGGCGGGCCCCTCCGACGTGCTGGGCTCGGTGCTCGCCTACGACTGCCGCACCCGCGCCATGCTGCGCGCCGGCGCCGCCATCGACACGGGCATGCTCTACTTCGACGCCCGCCTCTCCGACCACTGCCCGACGGTGGAGGTCCGCATCGCCGACGTGTGCCTCGACGCGCAGCACGCCGCCGCCGTCGCGGCCCTGACCCGGGCGCTGGTCACGGCGGCTGCCCGGCAGTGGTCGATGGGGGAGTCACCGTCGCAGGCCAGCACCGCCCAGCTTCGGGCCTGGTCCTGGCACGCCGCCCGCCATGGCTTGGCGGAGACGCTCGGCACCCCGCACGGCGGCGCCCAGCTGCCGGCGCCCGAGGTGGTCGCGCAGCTCCTGGACTTCGTGACGCCCGAACTCGAGGAGGCCGGGGAGGCCGATCACGTGGCCACCGCCGTCGCCCGCATCGTCGACGGCGGCACCGGCAGCAGCACCCAGCGCGCGACATTCGCGCGGCGTGGCAGCCTGCACGACGTCGCCGCCGCCGCGGTCCGGCTCACCCACGGCGAGCAGCCGCCGGACACCCCGACTTCGTTGGGACGCCTGACCGCGTGACCGCTCAGGGGAGGCGACGCTCCAGCGGCAGCTGCCTGGTGGTGATGACCTCGTCGGCGATGTCCGAGATCCGCCGGTTGGCGGTCTGGCTGGCCAGCCGGAGCAGGGCGAAGGCGTCCTCCTTGTCGACGCCGTGGGCGCTCATCAGCACGCCCATGGCCATGGCGATCTCGCGGTTGGTGCGCAGCGCCTTCTCCAGTTGCTCGCTGCGGGCGCGGCTGACGGCGGTGGAGACGCCGAGCGCTGCGTAGGTGGCCAGCACCGTGGTCATCGGAGTGGTGGCCGAGTCGAACGCGCCCACCTCGTCGGAGTAGAGGTTCAGGCCGGCGGTGGAGCGGTCGTCGTCGAGCAGGTGCAGCGGGTGCGCGAACACGCTGCGCACACCCAGGTCCGCCGCCGGGCCCGAGTAGCCGGGCCAACGGTTGCCCGCGCGGAGGTCGTCGGCGACGATGACGCGCTCGGTGTCGATCGCCTCCAGACATGGGCCAGTGCCGGCGTCGTACTGGACGTGGTCGATGCGCAGCGCGTGCTCGTCCGAGGCCACCAGCGAGCGGTACCGGCCCTTCTCCCTGATGGTGATCGAGCACCACGTCGCGCCCGGGACCATCGCCATCGCCGCATCCGCGACGGCGTGGGCCATGGGCTTGTCACCCGCGGCCCGCAACCTGCCGGTGAGGACCTCCAGCTGGGCGGCGACGTCCTGGAGGCTGGGCTGGCTGGGGGAGTTGCTCTCAGTTGTGGTCATGGGCACTGACCTCTCATCCTGGGACGCTTGCACCACGCGATGCCGAGAAACTGATCCTACGCTGCCCGAGTTCGATGGTGCCATTCAGCACCCGCAGGCGGAGCCCAGCTCGCCAGCCAAGTGCGCACCCAAACAAGGTGGCGCATTGCGCAGCGGAGACGGAGCCAAGTGCGCCAGCCAGGTGGACCGCGGGGGTGGCGGACGTGGCCCGCGGGATAGGATTTGAAGATGCCCGGCAACCTCGGTGGTCTCCCGGCGGCCGCGCGCCGCTCACGAATGCGTTCTCTGGTGGACAAGCGCGGATTTGCGCTTGTCACCGACTTGGCCAAGCTCTTCGAGATCTCGGAGGTCACGGTCCGGGCGGACCTGGATGCCCTCGCGGAGGAGGAGTCTGTTCGCCGGGTCCATGGCGGTGCGATGAGCATCGGTTACGTCCACGGCCACCAGACCAGTTTCGACGAGGCCGCGCAGGAACGCGCACGGGAGAAGGAACTGATCGGGCATGCGGCCGCGGGGCTGGTGGAGAGCCACCAGGTGCTGGCCATCGACGCGGGCACGACCTCCATGGCGATCGCACGTGCGCTGGTCCAGAGGACCGAGCTGCGCGACATCACCGTCGTCACCAACGCCCTCAACATCGCGCTCGAACTGGAGGCAGCCATTCCGAGGGTCACCGTGATCGTGACCGGCGGGACCCTGCGCCCGGCGCTCCACTGCCTGGTCGACCCGCTCGCGGGTACGGTCCTGAACCGGATCCGCGCGGACATCGCGTTCGTCGGTTGCAACGGTGTGGACGTCACGGCGGGGGTCACGAACATCTCCCTGGGTGAGGCCGACGTCAAGCGCCAGATCATCCAGAACGCGACCCGTACCGTCCTGGTGGCCGACTCCTCGAAGCTGGGGCTGGTCCGGGCCAGCCGCATCTGCAAGCTGGACGAGGTCACGGTGCTGGTGACTGACAGCGCCGCCGATCCCGTGACGCTCCGTGCGGTGCGGGATGCCGGCGTGGAGGTCGTCCTCGCCTGAGATGGGACTGAGGGGCGGGGGCATGGCCCTTGCCGCCCGCCCCTCATCCTGCGGTGGGGGTCAACCCCTGCCGTTCTTCCCAATCGAGCCGAACTCACGCATCCGGAGCGCAACGATGGCCTGCATCGAGCGCATCGCCACCGCGATCGCCTCGCTAGGTTCCATCACGGCCGGCTCGTTGGCGAGGAACTCCCGGAGGGCGGCGGTCCAGGCGAGGTGGGAGTCCGTGCCCTGGTTGATCTTGCGGATCCCATGCGCGATCGCCGCCTGCTTCTGCGGGGCGGAAACCCCGTAGGAGTCGGGCAGCCGGCCCCCGTGGGCGTTGATCGTGCGAACGTGCTCCTCGGGGATCGACGAGCTGCCGTGGAGAACCAGGTACGTCTCGGGGAGCCGTTCCTTGATGGCCGAGATCAACGACATCCGCAGCGTCTGACCGCCCTCGGGAGTGGTGAACTTCACGGCCCCGTGGCTGGTGCCGACGGCCACCGCGAGAGCGTCCACCCCCGTGGCCTCGACGAAGTGGGCGGCCTCGTCTGGATCGGCGAAGACGATGTCCTCGGAACTGGCGCCCTGCCCCGCTTCGGCTCCGCCGACCGTTCCGAGTTCACCCTCGGTGCTGACCCCGTAGCGCTGGGCGATCTGGACCACTTCCGCTGTGCGCCGGATGTTGTCCTCGAGGGTGGCGGGTTCGTCGTCCTCGACGCGCCGGCTGGCGTCGATCATGACGCTGGTGAAGCCGGTGTCGATGGCCCTCCTGCAGTCTTCGAGGGTCCGACCATGGTCCAGGTGGAGTGCCACGGACACGTCCGGGTAGCTGTCGACCAAGGCCCTCAGCTGCTTCCACCACCGACTTTCGTCCTGATAGGGGTGCATGCCGGCGATTGCCTGCACGATCACGGGGGAGGACTCGGCTTGGGCAGCGTCGAGCACTGCGACGGCCTGGTTCAGGTCCGAGACGTTGAAGGCCCCGACGCCGTAGCCGCCGGTCTCCGCCTCGCCCAGAACCTGCCTGAGGGTCTTGGTCGTCATTGGTAGCTCCTCACAGGGCCGAGGTGATGCCCAGCTTGTCGTAGTCGAGGACGATGGGGTTGTCGGTGACCGATCGGGCGTAGAGCAGCACCTTCGCTGCGGACTCCACAGCCACGGAGGTCTTGAAGGCGTCACGAAGGTTGTCGCCGACGGTGAGCAGGCCGTGGTTGGCCCAGACCACCGCGTTCAGGTCACCCATGACGTCGCACATCGAGTCACCGAACTCGGTGTTGTTCGACAGCTCGAACGGCATGATCGGGACGGCGCCCTTGGTGTAGATGACCATGTTCACGAGCGTGCCCGTGATGGGTTCCCCGATGGAGCCCCAGACGTTGGCGAAGATCGGCTCGGTGTGGACGATGGCGTTGACGTCGGGGCGGCGACGGTAGACCGCCATGTGCACCGTGACCTCGGAGGACGGCTCGTGCTTGCCCTCGATGAGCTTGGAGTTCGAGTCGACGAGCACGATGTCGTCGGCCGTCATCCTGTCGTACTCCATGTCGGTGGGGGTGATGAGGAAGCGATCCTCCTGGTCGGGCACACGCATGCTGATGTTGCCCTGGGTGTTGAAGTTGAGTCCGTACTCCATGGAGCGCAGGCAGTAGTCGAGGATGTCCTGCTTGGCGGCATCGATGTCGAACGTGGTCATGGGGTTTCTCCTTGGTTGTGGTGTTGCGGGTGGGGTCAGAGGGAAAGGGGACGAACGGATGTGTAGAGGTCTTGGTAGGCGCGCCTGCGTTTCGTGAACCACTCCTGGTACTCGGGCGGACCCGTGTCGGGGCCGGTGACTGATGGCACTTCCTGCACTAGGCCGACGCCGATGCCTGCGAGCATCGCCGCCCCGCGCAGTGACGCATGCCCCGGATAGGGGGTGAGTGGCACCCCTGCCGCATTGGCCCGGGACCTCAGGGCGGAGACGTTGCCAGAGCCGCCACCGGTGGCGACGATGCGCCCGGTGGTCAGACCGCGCTCGTCCAGGGCGGACAGGATCTTGGCGAGTTCGAGCCCCGCCGCCTCCACGAGCGCTGAGGCCACTTCCCGGCGGCCGGCACCCAGCGTCAGGCCGGCGATCACCCCGGTGGCGGCCGGATCGTTGTCCAGCGTTCCGGAGCCGACGAGGTAGGGGAGCACCAGCAGCGGGGACGGGTGCTCCGGGAGGTCGGTGAACACTTCGGCAACCGGGGCTCCGACGAGCTTAGCGAACCACTCGAGGGCCCAGCCGCCCGCGGCCGTTCCCGCCAGGGTCACCCACTGGCCCGCCAGCAGGGGATAGGTGGCCAGTCCGGTGCCCTCGAGTCCTGCGGGTCTGCCGACGTTGCCGAAGGTGAGGCAGTCGGAGCTGCCCAGCGCGAACGCCGAGACCGAGCCCGGCGCACCTCCGACCCCCACCCAACTGGCGGCCTGGTCGTGCGCTCCCGCGACGATCGGCAATCCGACGGGGAGCCCGAGCCGCGCGGCCGCCGTCGCGTTCACCCCGCCGATGACCGTGCCGGCCTCCACCACTTCGGGAAGCTGTTCCGGGGCGATGCGCACTCCGCTCGAGTCGGCCACGGCGTCGAGGATCTCCCGGGACCATCGACGGTCCTCGACGTCGTAAGCGCCGGTCCGTGCCGCCATGGACAGGTCTGTCGCGAAGCGGGCACCGAAGCGGGCGGCGACGAACGCGTCGAACGTCGCGTGGCGGACGTGATCCCCAGCCCAGCTGCCGTCGAGGTCAGCGGCGATCTTGAAGATGGAGAACATGGGGTGGAGCGGCTGACCGGTGATCTCCTGGAAGCGAGCCTCGCCCAGGGATTCGCGGATGGCCTGTGCAACTCGCCGGCCGCGTGGGTCCATGCTCACTGGCCCGAGGGCGAGTGGGTGCAGGTCGGCATCCAGCGGCACGATCGCCTCGCCCAGGACGCTGAAGGACAGTCCCTGCGGCGGGTCGTGCTGCGAGGCGGCACTGGCCATGATGTTGCTGATGCAGTCTTCGACTGCGCCCAGCACGGCTCCGACGTCGTGCTCCACCAAGTCGCCGACGCGGATCAGTGCCACGTCGACGCTGTGGCTCGCCAGCTCCTCGCCCTCCAGCCCGTAGAGGCCGGCCCTGACACCACTGGTGCCCAGGTCAATTCCGATGAGGCTCATTTCACCGCCCCCGCAAGCCCGTGGACGAGGTAGCGCTGGACCGAGATGAACACGATCACGACGGGGATCGAAATCAGCACCAGCACCGCGAACAGGGCACCGGGCTGGCTCAGGAACACGCCTCGGTAGGCGAGCGGCACCAGCGTCAGCGGCTTCAGCTCGTTGTCACTGAGGGACACCAGCGGGAGCAGGAAGTCGTTCCAGCTCATCATGACCTGCCAGATGACCACCACCGACAGGGCTGGGCGGCCGAGCGGGAAGTACAGCCTCCAGAAGATCGTCCAAGAGCTGGCGCCGTCGATGCGTCCCGCCTCATAGGTCTCGTCCGGGATGGCGAGGTAGGCGGTGCGGAGGATGATGACCGCGAACGGCATGCCCAGAGCCGAGTAGACGAGGACGACGCCGAGGATGGAGTTGTAGAGGCCGATGGCCTGCAGGATCTTGAACGCAGCCACCACGATGCCCGGCATCGGGAGGACGAGGCCGAGGATCAGGAGGCTGAATACCAGCGCCTTGAACGGCACCCGGAGGCGGGCGAGGGCGAAGGCCGCCATGGAACCCGCCACTACCACGATCAGCACCGACGGGACGGTGATCATCAGGCTGTTGGCGAGGTGCCTCAGGATCGGGTTCTGCTCGAATACCAGTGAGTAGTTGGACAGCGCCGGCGTCTCGGGCAGCAGGCCGAAGAACGTTGTCTGGGGATTGTTCGACGGCATCAGCGAGAGGCCGACGACCATGATCACCGGGATCATCCAGATGGCTGCCAGCGGGATGAGCCCGAGGTGCAGCCAGCTCTGGGGGCGGCGTCGACGTCGGACCGACTGCTGGGTGGTGGCGGGGTCGATGCTCACTTCGCCTTCTCCTCTCCTGTGATGAAGCCCGCCCCGAACACACGCACCATGGACAGTGACGCGGCGACGGCGATGACGATGAGCACGACGCTGATGGCTGAGGCGTAGCCGACGCTCTGCAGTTGGAAGGCCTGCTGGAAGGCGAACGTCGGCAGCATCTCCGACGCGTGGTTGGGGCCACCCTCGGTCAGGACGTAGACCAGTTCGAACGTCTTGAGCGAGCCGATGATGCCCAGCATCAGCAGGGAGAGGTGGGTGTGCTTGAGGAGCGGGAAGACGATCCTCGTGACCGACTGCCACCAGTTGGCGCCGTCTACCTTCGCTGCCTCCAGCAGGGAGGCGTCGATCAGTTGGAGCCCGGCCAGGTAGAACAGCATCGAGAAGCCGGTCCACATCCACACGTTCACGAAGATCACGGCGAAGATTGCGGTGTCCGGGTTGGCCAGGAAATTGCCTCCCAACCACTCGATTCCGGTTGCGTTGCCCACCGAGACGAGCACCCCGTTGAACGGATCCATGATCCGCTGCCAGACGATGCCCACGACGATGGGGGACAGAATCGCAGGGATGAAGAACAGTGCGCGGTAGACGGTGGATCCTGCGATCTTCTGGTTGAGGGCCAGGGCCAGCAGGAGGCCGATGACCGCCTGCGGGATGATCGTGAGCGGGATCCAGAACGCGGAGTTGCGGATGGTGGTGTGGAACACCGGGTCGCCGAACAGGCGCGTGTAGTTCTCCAGGCCGACGAAGATGCCGGCGTTCACGCCGTCCCACTCGAGGAGGGAGGACTGCACGTTGTAGACGATCGGGTAGACGACGAAGAGGGCGAAGAGGATGATCGCCGGGGCCAGGAACAGCAGGCCCGGGAGCGACGCTCTGACTCGTGATTTCATGTTTGGTCGGTCCTGGGGGCGTGCCTCGGATCCGGTCCGGGGCACGCCTGCGGTCAGCTGTTGAGGGAGTCCGAGACGGACTGGACGGCGGCGGCAGCTTCTTCGGGGGTCTGCTGGCCTGTGGCGACAGCCGCGAGCGCGTCGGCGACGGCCTGGTCCAGCTGGGGATTGTCGAAGTAGCGTGAGTACTGGACCTCGGGGAGCCAGTCGTTCACGAACGTGTTCCAGATGGCTTCCTGCTTCTCGGAGGTGAACTCGCTCGGGTTCAGGCCCTTGACCGCCGGGATGTCGTTCATGGTGTCAATGAGCTTCTGCCCACCGTCACCGGCGATCCAGTCGGTCAGCACGGCACAGGCGAGGTCGGGGTTCTCGCTGTTGGCGGAGATGCCGAGCGAGACGTCGATGCCACCGACGAACTGCGACTCAGCGGCGCCGCCCGGGATCGTCGGGAAGAGGAAGGGCTCGTAGCCCTCCATGCCGACGGACAGGGCCGGGATGGTCGACTGGTCCTTGGTGGGGTCGGACTGCTGAATCCACCAGGCGCCCAGCGGGATCATGGCGGCGTTGCCCGCCTCGAACTGGTTGGCGGCTGACGGGTAGGCGTCCAGACCGATGGCGCCCTCTTGGGCGATGCCCTCGCTGAAGAGCCGTCCGAAGTAGTCGAAGGCCTCGACGATGGCGGGATCGGTCCACGCTGCTTCACCGTCCTCGGCCTGGTAGACGAGGCCGGGCTCGATGTTGTTGGCGATCTGGAGGAACACGACGTTGCGCAGCCAGCTGTCCTTGGCCGGCAGCATGAAGGGTGCGTAGCCGTTGCCCTCCATGGCTTCGACGACTGACTTCAGCTCGTCCCAGGTGGTCGGGATCTCCTGGCCGGCCTCCTCGAACAGTTGGGTGTTTGCCCACAGGTTCACGGTCTGGACCAGGATCGGGAGGGAGTAGAAGTTCTCGTCCCCCTCGGGGTTGCCGGCCCTAGCCTGCTCGATGCCGATGGGGTAGAACATGTCCTGCCAGTCCTCGCCCCAGGTGGATGCAGCACACTCCTGCAGCGGCATCAGGTTGCTCCGGTATTGCTGGGTCAGCGCACCGGGCTGGAGGCCGACGATGTCGGGGAACGTGTTTGAGCTCGCTCGGGTCTGGAGATCCACCAGGTACTCCGGGTAGTTGAAGATGGTGGCGTCGATCGTGGTGCCCGGGTTGGCGTCCTGGAAGGCGGCGACCATCTGTTCCGTGGTCTGCGCGATGGGGCTCCAGGATCGGAACGACACGGAGCCCGAGAGGTCGCCCGTTCCCTCGGTGGACGTCGCTTCGGTGTTCCCGTTCGTGGGGCTGGCGGGTTCCTCCGTCGTGGCTGCGCCAGCGCAGCCCGTCAGGGCGAGGCCCCCGAGTGCGAGGGCGACGATGGTAGTGCGTGCGTGGCGAGAAAACATCCTTGTTCTCCTCCGTTGGCTTCGATGGCATGGACGGCCGACCGGCTGTCAGATCAGGAGCCTAGGTATGGGAGATCCCGCTGGGGAAGGCATTCGGTGATAACCGTCGACACTTGTCAGGAGCTTGCGCAAACGAAAGCCAGGGGGTTTCTTTTGCCTCCGGGAGTTGCTGATTGCATCTCGCTCAGATCACGCTTCGGGCGCTCCGGAACCGTAGGATCTGCTCACCGGGCGACGAGGCGAAGGGGACACCGCATGAGGTTGGGGTTTGCTGCGGCACGACTGGTGGTGGCCGCACTCGGGATCGCCGCCGTGGCTGCGCAACTGGTGGTCAGCCTGGGGTTCTGGACGGACACGGGTGTGGAGCACATCGGGTTGTCGGTGCTGAACTTCTTCAGCTTCTTCACCATCTTGTCCAACGTCGGCGTCATCGTCGCGATGCTGCTGGGCGCGGTCCTGCTGCTGACACGTACGGGCGATGATCCGGTCTGGTTCACCCGCGCCCGCGCCGCCGTCACCACCTACGCCGTCGTCACCGGCATCGTCTACAACCTGCTGCTCCGGGGGATCGAGCTCCCACAGGGCAGCACGGTGGGCTGGTCCAACGAGGTGCTCCACGTCGTCGTCCCGTTGGCCGCCCTCTTGGACTGGTTGTTCGCGCCCGGGCGCCGTCGCCTGGGGTGGTCGGCCATCTGGGTGGTGCTCGCGTTCCCCGTCGTGTGGGTGGTCTACACCCTCGTCCGCGGCCCCTTCACGCCCAACGAGGTGACCGGCGACGACCACTGGTACCCGTACCCGTTCCTCAACCCGAACCTCGCCGAGAGCGGATACCTGTCCGTCGCGCTCTACGTGGTGGCCATTGCGGTGGTGATCACCGCAGTTGCGGCTGTTGTGGTGTGGGCGTCGCGTCTCGGTGGGCGCTCCGACGTTCCCGGTTTGCTGAAGACCGGAGGGTCTTGACCGCTCCGGCCGGGCGGTGCTAGATTCTCCTAATCGTTTAGCTGAGAACTGTATCGTTCGCCACCAACCCTAAACGTTTAGGATCAACGATGACGAAGCGTAGACCCACACTCAATGATGTTGTGGGGGCCACAGGGCTCTCCATCTACACAGTCTCGCGCGCCCTCAACGGAGCCGAAGGGGTCTCCAAGGCCAGCCGGGAGAAGGTGCTCGAGGCTGCCCGGCAGATCGGCTATGTCCCCAACACTGCAGCCCGGGCACTCAGGAACCAGACCCCAGGTCCCGTTCTGGTCATGACGGCATCAACAGCGAACGCCTACTACATCGACATGGTGCTCGGCATCCAGGCGGGACTACGCTCCGCCGGTCTTGGCATGCGGACCGTTGACCTCGCACCGAATGGTGTCTTCGACGCAGCCCTGGAGGATGCAGCTGTCAACGATGCCATGCAGTCGAGGGCCGCAGGGATCGTGTCTGCTCTCACGCTGAGCGCTTCGAACTACGAGAAGTTGACTGAGTGGGGCATCCCCGTCGTCTTCGTGGACTCCCACCCACCGGATTCCGCGCACGGCGCAGCCTCGGTCACGACCGACAACGTCTCTGCTGCTTCGCAGGTGGGCGCGCACCTGGCTCAACATGGTCAAGATGACTGGGTTCTTCTGATCTATCCGCATCTGTGGAGCACGCGCGCGAGCCGCGAGGCAGGCCTCAAGACTGCCGCAGAACGTCACGGGGCCACCTTGAGCGTCGTCGAGTGTGCCAACGATCCCGCCTCCGCCAAGGAAGCCACGAGGCGGATGTTGGAGGAGCGGACCTCCGGCAAACCCTTCGCGTTCATCGCCGGGGACAACCCGATCCTCTTGGGGGCCCTGACGGCCATCAGGGAGCAAGAACTGGCTGTTCCTCGTGACATCTGCCTTCTCTCGTTCGATGAGTTCGAGTGGGCCCCCCTCGTTGATCCGCCCATGACGGTGGTCGACGAGGATTCGAGGGCGATTGGTGAGCTCGCCGCCAAGACCCTCAGACAGGTCATCCACCGCAACAGTGGCCCGGAGGCACCGGCCGCTGGCATCCGCTACATCGACGAGGACGTGAAGGAGGTGGCAGCCAACCTCCTGGTCCGCAAGTCCTGCGGATGCGCCTGAGCGCCGCGCTCGACAACTCCAAACCCACCCCACCTCTACCCAGTGCGCCCGAAAACAGGGCGATGGGGCCAGAAACCGAAGAAGGGAAACCCATGAAACTCGTCAAGAAGCTCATCACCTGCTCGTTGTTCGCCTCCCTGGCGTTCGCCGTAGGAGCTTGCACAACCGGCGACCAAGAACCAGGGACCACCGGGGCCCCAGCTGAAATGCCCGACAAGATCGAGTCCATCGGGCTCATGGTCCAGGACATGTCCAACCCGTTCTTCGCAGCCATGTCCAAGGGAGCCGAGGACGCGGCCGCCGAGCTGGGAGCAACGCTGAACGTGCAAGATGCCCAGCTTGACCTGGCCAACCAGAGCGACCAGATCGATGCGTTCATCCAGCAGGGCGTGGACCTCGTGGTCATCTCAGCCGTGGACGAGGACGGCATCGCACCCTCCATTGAGCGTGCGCATGCCGCCGGGATGATCGTCATTGCCGTCGACACCCCCGCTGTCGGCGCTGATGCCGTCGTCATGACCGACGCGATCGAGGCTGGCGAGGTCGCTTGCAGCTACCTGTTCGAGGCCATGGGTGGATCGGGCAACATCCTCATCGTGGATGGCACTCCGATCCAGACCATCATCGACCGGATCACTGGCTGCGAGAACGTCCTGGAGAACTACCCGGACATCAACGTCGTCGGCCACCAGTCGTCCAACAACGACCGCGCCAGCGGACTCGACGTGACCACCGACATGCTGACCGCCAATGGCGACGTCCAAGGCATCTTCGGAATGAACGATCCCTCTGCGCTGGGTGCCGTTCTGGCCGTGATGCAGGCGGGGCGCGGCGATGAGATCCAGGTTGTGGGCATCGACGGCAGCCCTGAGGCTGTTGGGGAACTTCAGCAGGATGGTTCGCCGTTCATCGCGTCCGCCACGCAGAACCCGGCAGAGATGGTCCGGCAGGCCGTCGAGATCGCCCAGAAGATCGTCGATGGCGAGACACTCGACGAGACCACCGTGCTGATCCCCAGCGTCATCGTCACGCGCGACAACGTCGGCGAGTACCCGGGCTGGTGAACACTGTGAACACGAACACCACGATCACCATCACTGACCTTCACGGACCCAGAATCAGTGAACCGATCACCTTCTCCGTTCCGGGGGAGATCTCTGAGGACCTATGGTCCGCCACCACGACGGACGGGCAGGCCCTGGTCTGCCAGCGAATGAACGACCAGCCCGAACCGGGGCGCACGGCGTTCACCACTGTCGCAACGTTCGACGGCGGGCTCGAGTTCAACATGGTGGGGCCGCTCTCCGGCAGCGAAGTCGTCGGAATCAGGAAGCTGGAGCCTCGTGAGGCGGATGCGTTCGCCAGACTCGACACCGGCTACTTCGACCTCGAGCTCTGCACCGGCACCGCCCAAGGAGAGGGGTCCTCGAAGTGGGGAATCCGTCACTTCTCCGCCCTCCACGAGGGAGTGGATCTGCTGCCATCCGGCAACAACGCCATCGGCGGGTTCTACGGGCCCTTCTTCACTCCGGAGAACGGGTTGATCAACCCTCCCGAGCACACCACGGTGGAGATCGACGTCCTCGAGTGGGGGCCCGTCCTGGTGGCACTGCGCATGCGCGGGCAGGTACCCGACGGTCTCCTCGCTGAACTTCGGGGCAAGGAGTTCTCCATCGAATGGCGGTTCACGCACGGCACTCCATGGTTCTCTCGTCGCTACCTCGTCGATGACTTCCAGACGGTCATCAACGGCCGCTCCATCACGAACAAGATCACCGTGGGGGACGAGTTCGAGGGTGGTCGGGGTGAACTCGTCTTCGACCGCTTCGACTGCCCCGGCGGTGTCCGGTACAGGGCCGGTGATCCCTATGCAGGCAGGCTCGCGGACATGGTCGCGGAGACGCTGGCGTCCGAGGGCGACCGGCCGCAGAAGTTCGACGCGTTCAAGGCAGCCCTGGACGGAGACCTCGAGTCGGCCCACTGGGATCTCTACTGGCGACTGTTCTGCTCCTGGGAGGGAGCCCTGTCAGAGGATGAGATCCGAGCGAGGCTCGCGCGGGTGAGGGCAGAGTCCCACGTCGCCGCAGACCTTCCAGACCGGCCCTGGATCATCGCGGACGAAGCTGTCGACGTGCAGCAGGTGCCTCACGAGACGATCTTCACCGGGGCTGTCCAGAAGTCCGTCGAGTTCAACTCAACACTCGGCAGGGCAATGGTCTGGTGGACCTCCGAACCCTCAGGACAGTTCCAGATCGTCCAGCGCAGGCAGTCCGGGTGGGTGAACTGGGGGAGCAACGGCGAGAACGAGTGCCCCGAGCTTCCGGTGGGTGTACTGATCAAGACCGCCTATGGGCAGTTCGCGGACACCTGGGAGCAAGTGGCTGACCAACTTGAGACATCCCCCGGGGTGGTCGTCGATTGAACCCCGGTTGGGTGGCGCACTTGGCACCGGAGACGGAGCCGAGTGCGCCAGCCAAGTGCGCCAGTCAAACAAGGTGGCGCACTATGCTCCGTCTCCGGTGCCGAAGGTGACAGCTGCGTCGTGAGTGGGCCCCTGGCCGCCGTCAGCGGACGTCGACCATGAAGTCCTCGAAGTCGCGCACGGCCTTGGCGGTGAGGTCGTCGGTGAACAGGTCGTCGAGGACGCCGGGGGAGACGGTGAAGGTGCGGACGCCGATGTCGGTCAGCGTGACGAGGTGCTTGGCGGACTTGATGGAGGCGGCCATGATCATGGGGCCGGAGCCGTCCTGCGGGATGGCGCGCACCATGTGCTCGATCTCCTCGGTGCCGTCCAGGCCGGCGCGGAACATCCGGTTGAAGTACGGCGCGATGTACTTCACGCCGAGCGCCGAGCCGATCAGCGCCTGCTTGGCGGAGTAGACGGCGGTGAGCAGGACTGGGATGTCCTGGTCGCGCAGGCGGGAGATGGCCTGGGCGCCGCTGACGGTGCACGGCACCTTGATGGTGGCACCGGGAGCGATCTCGCGGATCTCCATCGCCGAGCGGTACTTCTCCTCCGGCGTCTCGCCCCACACCTGGAAGCACACCTCACGCGCACCCGCGGAGCGCGCCCACGTGTAGATGGCCTCGATGTCAGAGATCTTCTGCCCCGCCTCCCGCATCAGTTGCGGGTTGGTGGTGAGGCCCGAGAACATGCCGATCTGCAGCCACGGTTCGGCGGCCGCGCGGTCCGCCGAGTCGATGAAGAAGCGGATGTCGTTGCCCTGCGCGAGCCGAGCGTTGTCCCAAGGTGACGCGTTCATGAACTCGTTCTACCACCGGGTCCGCGTCGTTCGGGGCCAGTTCGGGCGATCGGAGCACCCGCCCAGATTGCGGCCCGGCGTGGCCCGCCGAGTGGGGAGCCACGCCGGAGCGTCGGCTACCGTCCCAACAGCTCCGCGACGTCGCGGTACCGGTCCACGTCGACGTCGGCACCGTACGGGGCCGGGGTGCCGGGCACGGGCTCGGGCCAGATGTCGACGTAGCAGCCGTCCTCGACGAGCGGTTGCAGCACCTGCAAGTCCGTCACGTCGTTGCCTTCGAGGAACAGCATCTCCAGGAACTTCAGGTTCTGCAGCCCGGCGACGCGGGTGATCTGATTGAAGCTGAGGTCCAGTGCGGTGAGGTTGGTGGCCGCGGCGACGTCGGTGACGCTGGTGAGCCGGTTGGAACCGAGGAACAGCACCTCCAGGGCGCCGGCGCCGGTGACGCGGGTCAGGGCGTTGTCGGAGAGGTCGGCGTACCAGACGTTCGCCGGCAGGCGCGACAGGTCGAACGTGCCCGAGAACCGGTTTGACCAGGCGTCGAAGGCCTCGAGTGCGGGCAACGTCGACAATCCGGTGAGGTTGGTGAGCGTGTTGGAGCTGATGTCGAGCCACAGCAGGGCGGGCAGCGCAGGCATGCCCTTCAAGCTGGTGATCGCATTGTCGTTGACCGTCAGGTACTCCAAGGCGGGCAACTGAGGCAGTCCCTGCAGGCTGGTGAGGTTGTTCTGCATCAGGCTGAGGTCGACCAACCGCGGCATCGCTGGGAAGCCCTTCAACGTCGTGATGTCCATGGCGTCGCAGTAGAGGACCTCGATCCGGGCGACGCTGCCGAACTCTGCGACGGCGTCGCGGACGCAAGCACGCAGGCGGGCGTCGGTGATCGCGGCGAGCGGGTCGGCCGGCTTGGGCGTGACCGGCTTCGGCGTCGTCGCAGCGGGTGCGGCGCTGAACCGGACGATGCCGTTGAACACGTTCTTGGTGACCGTGCGGTAGGCGGTGGCGCCGGAGGGGGTCTTGTCGGCCTCGATGACGTCGGCCGCAGTGTAGCTGCGGCAGCCGCCCCGGCCGGTGGTGGCCGTGTCGCACTCGGTGGTCCACGCCCTGCCGTCGGTCCCGGTCCAGGCGGCAGTGCCGCCGACCTTGCCGTAGCCGCCGAGGGGGTTGGTCTGCCACAGCGACCGCGGCGACGGTGCGTAGGTCAAGCTGTTGAACGTCCAGTCGTAGGTGCTGACGAACCGGCCGGACTGGTAGGTGACCACCGTGGCCTTGATGTCCGTGCGGCAGCGCCTCGTCTGCGAGTACGGCTCGCACGCCGTCCGCCACTCCCGGCCGTTGACGACGTGGGTGCCTTCTGTGGTGTACACGTCGTCGGCTGCAGCCTGTGTCGGCGTGACCGCCACAGGTACGAGTGTGAGTGCTGCGAGCGCAGCGATGATGGTGCGCGAGATGCGCATGTTTCCTCCCCCGGATGGGCTCTCTCGAGCATGAAGTGAGAGGAGACTACAGCCGCGTGACCGTCCTGCAAGCACCGGGGGTCGCAACGCGCCGAGTGGTGGTTTCAGCCACTGAAAGTTTGGCGGGCTGGCTCGCGGGGGCCCTTCGGGGCTCGCCATGGTCTCGACACGCGCCTGCTCGTTCCTCGCGGGCGCTACTCGACCGACGGGGAACTGGGCCCTTCGAGGCTCGCTGTCGCTCGCACCTCTGGGCGACTGGGGTGGGGCGAGCCCTTCGGGGCTCGCCATGGTCTCGACACGCGCCTGCTCGTTCCTCGCGGGCGCTACTCGACCGACGGGGAACTGGGCCCTTCGAGGCTCGCTGTCGCTCGCACCTCTGGGCGGCTGGGTCAGGGCCAGATGTCGATGGTGCAGCCGCGGTCGTGCAGCGGCTTCAGCACGCGGAGGTCCTGGACGTTGTTCTTCGCCAGGAAGAGTTCGTCCAGCACGGGGAGGTGCTGCAGGCCGTTGACGCTGGTGATCTGGTTCTCGTGCAGGTACAGGAACGCCAGCTTCGGCAGTTTCGTCAGGCCGGTGACCGAGGTGAGCTTGTTGGCGTGCAGGTTCAGGTACTGCAGCGAACCGAGCCTGGCCAGGGGCGACGCGTCGGCCACGAGGTTGCCGCCCAGGTCCAGGATGGTCAGCCGGGGAGCGGCCGCGACGATGCTCGCGGCGTCGCCGATGCGGTTGTGCTCCAGCAGCAGCCGGTCCAGCCCCGGGAGGGAGCCGGCGACGCGGGTGAGGGCGTTGCGGGAGAGGTTCAGTTCCTTCACACCGCGGGGGAGAGTGCTGAGGTCGAGGACGCCGGCCAAGCGGTTCCGCCACGCGTCGAGCGCCTCCAGCCGCGGGGCGGCGGCCAGTCCGGTGAGGCTGGTCAGCGAGTTGGCACTGGCGTCCAGCCAGGTGAGCGCGGGCAGTGACGGCATCCCGGTGAGGGTGGTGAGGCCGTTGTCGTTGACGCTCAGGGACTCCAGCCGCGGCAGGGTCGGCAGCCCGGAGAGGCTGGTGAGGGCGTTGTCGGCCAGGTCGAGGTCGGTGAGCCGCGGCATGGCTGGGAAGCCGCGCAGCGTCTTGATCCCGCGCGAGTCGCACCACAGCGCGGGGATGGCATCCAAGGACCCGTAGCTCACCATCGCCTCCGCGACGCAGCCGCGCAGCCCTGGGTCGACGATGCGGTCCAGCGGGTCGCCGACCTTCGGCGGAGCGGGCAGGAACCGCACCATCGAGTTGAACACCCACTTGCTCACGGTGTGGAACCGGGCGGCCGGGCCCGCGCCGTCGGCCTCCACGACGCTGGCGAACACGTAGCTGCGGCAGCCGTTCCCGCCGGTGGTGGCGGTGTCGCACTCGGTGCGCCACTGGCGCCCGTCGTCGGCGGTCCACTCGTGGGTGTCGCCCACCCGTCCGAACGCTGCCAGCGGGTTGTCCCTCCACAGCGAGCGCGGCGCCGCGGTGTAGGTGAGGTTGTTGAACGTCCAATCGGTGCTGCGGACGTAGCGGCCGTCGGTGTGGGTGACGGTGGTGGCGATGATCTCCGTCCAGCACCGTCGGGTGGCGGAGTACGGCTCGCAGCGGGTGCGCCAGTCGCGGCCGTTGACGTGGTGGGTGCCCTCGGTGGTGTAGACGTCGACGTCGGCCGCGGCGGGGGAGAGGGCCGCAAGGGGGAGCACCACGAGCGCTGCGAACAGCACGATCAGGAAGCGCATGATGCGCATTGGGCCTCCCCGGGAAGGGCTCTTGCGAGCGTCGGCGTGCCACGGACACTACTCCCGGTTCAACGCGTTTTGGGGAGGGTGCGGTTTACACGCCGGGGAAGGGGGTCGTACGCCTGTGACGAAAGGATGGGTGCATATCCTTTCCTTGAGATCCGGTGCGAAGGGTTGTGCCGCGTCCTCGCTCCGGCCGCTCCGGAAAAGGCCGACGCCCGCCCGAGCGGGGGATCTCGGACGAGCGCCGGGGCTCTGGGGATGTGCGTCAGGGCGTGGGTGTGCCGCCGTTGACGTTGAGGGTCTCGCCGAGGACGTAGCTCGATTCGGGCGAGGCCAGGAACACGTACGCGGGCGCCAACTCGGTGGGCTGCCCGGCGCGTCCGATGGCGGTGTCCTTGCCGAACTCCGGCAGCTTCTCCTTCGGCTGCCCGTCGCTGACCTGCAGCGGGGTCCAGAACGGGCCCGGCGCGACGGCGTTGACGCGGATCCCGCGCTCGGCCACCTGCTGGGCGAGGCCCTTGGTGAAGTTGTTGATGGCCGCCTTGGTGGCGGCGTAGTCCACCAGTGTGGGCGACGGGTTGTAGGCCTGGATGGAGGTGGTGTTGATGATGGTGGCCCCCGGCGGCAGGTGCTTCAGCGCGGCCTTGGTGACGCGGAACATGGCGATGATGTTGACGTCGAAGGTCTCGGTGACCTGCTCGTCGCTGATGTCCTCGAGCTTGCCGACGGCGATCTGCCTGCCAGCGTTGTTGACCAGGATGTCCAACCCGCCCAGCGCCTCGGCCGCCTCGTCGGGCAGCGAGGCGCAGAACGCGGCGTCGGCCAAGTCGCCGGGGATGAGGGCGCACTTGCGACCATCGGCCTCGATCACGCCCTTGACCCACTGCGCGTCCTCCTCCTCTTCAGGGAGGTAGTTGAGGGCCACGTCGGCACCCTCACGGGCATAGGCGATGGCGACGGCGGCGCCGATCCCCGAGTCGCCGCCGGTCACCAGTGCCTTGCGGCCCTCGAGGCGTCCGGTGCCGCGGTAGGAGTACTCGCCGCGGTCGGTCTGGGGGACGAGTTCGGCGTCGAGCCCCGGCTCCGGCTGGTCCTGCTTGGGTGGCTCGATCACGGGGTATCGCTTGGTGGGGTCCTGCATGACGAGCTGGTCCGTGGTCTCACGCGACGCGTCGTCGGAGTGCTCTGACTGGGTCACTGCTGCCTCCTCAGGTTGGCTGTCCACGCTACCCCGGTCCGGGGGCAGGACAAGGGGTCAGTTGTTGGGGTGCATGACGACCTTGATGCAGCCGTCGGTCTTCTTCTGGAACATCTCGTACGCGCCCGGCGCCTCGCTCAGCGGCAGGTGGTGGGTGACCAGGTCGTCGACACCGAACGGGTCGTGGTCGGTGAGGATCTCGAGCAGGTCGTCGGTCCAGCGCTTCACGTGGCACTGGCCCATGCGCAGGGTGATGCCCTTGTCGAACATGTCCATCATCGGCATCGGGTCCACGGCGCCGCCGTAGACCCCGGACAGGGACACGGTGCCGCCGCGCCGCACGGATGCGAGGGCGGTGTGGAGTGCGTGCAGCCTGTCGATGCCGGCGTGTTCGATGGCGGCCTTTGCGATGGGTTTCGGCAGCCGGGTCGCGGCCCCGATCACCGCTCCGGCGACGGGGCTGCCGTGCGCCTCCATGCCGACGGCGTCGACGACGCTGTCCGGGCCACGGCCCGAGGTGAGGTCGTGCAGGGCGGCGGCCACGTCGTCGGTGTCGTCGAGGTTGACGGTCTCGGCGCCCAGGCTGCGGGCGCGCTCGAGCCGCTCGGGGACCCTGTCGACGGCGAGCACCCGGCCCGCGCCCTGCCGCAGCGCCGACGTGACGGCGAGCTGCCCGACGGGGCCGAGGCCCAGGATGGCGATGGTGCCGCCGGGCTCGAGGTCTGCGAACTTCACGCCCTGCCAGGCGGTGGGCAGGATGTCGGACAGGAACAGGAACCGCTCGTCGGGCAGACCCTCGGGGACCTTCACCGGGCCGAAGTCTGCGTGGGGAACGCGCACGAACTCGGCCTGCCCGCCGGGCAGTTGCCCGTAGAGCTGGGTGTAGCCGAACAGGGTGGCGCCCTTGCCCTGCGACTTCACCTGCGTGGTCTCGCACTGCGCGAACAGCCCCCGCCCGCACATCCAGCAGCGGCCGCAGGAGACGGTGAACGGGACGACGACGCGGTCGCCCGGGGAGATCTGGGTCACGTTGGCCCCCACCTCGCGCACGATCCCCATGAACTCGTGCCCGATGATGTCGCCGGGGGTGAGGAACGGGGCGAGCACCTTGTACAGGTGCAGGTCAGAGCCGCAGATGGCCGTGGAGGTGACCTCGATGATCGCGTCGGTGGGTTCTTGGATGGTGGGCTCGGGCACGTCCTCGACGCTCACGGACTCGATGCCCTGCCAGGTCACAGCCTTCATGGTGTTACCTCCTGTGCCCACACAACCATGGCTTGGGTTCATCTCTGCGAATAGCTGCGTAGAAGCTTGTGGGGTGATGTTTGCAGGCTTGCCTGAATGCGGGCGGACGCGGGGTTAGGCTGAGGAATGGACTCCTTGTGGCAGGCCACCAATCCGCTGGACGCGTCCCCGGACGAACTCACCCCCGGAGACCACTTCGACACCGTCGTCGCCGGCGCCGGCATCACCGGAGTGGCGACGGCGGTGCTGCTCGCCCGCTCCGGCCAACGGGTGGCGGTGCTGGAGGCCCGACGCGTGGGCGCGGTGACCACCGGCGGCACCACCGGCAAGGTCTCGCTGTTGCAGGGCACGGTGCTGAGCCAGATCCGTCGCTTCCACTCCGACGACGTGCTGCGGGCCTACGTGCAGGCCAACCTCGAGGGCCAGGCGTGGCTGCGCCACCACCTCGAGCAGCACGGCGTCGAGGCGCAGGAGCGCACCGCCTACAGCTACGCCACCACACCCGAGGGCAGTGCCCGCCTCCGCGACGAGCTCACCGCCTGCCGCATCGCCGGCCTCGACGCGCGCTGGGCCGGCGAGACCGAGCTCCCGTTCGCCGTCCACAGCGCCCTCGAGCTGCCCGGCCAACTGCAGATCGACCCCATGACCGCCCTCGAAGCGCTGCTCCGCGAACTGCGGGAACGCGGGGGTGCGGTGTACGAGGGGGTCCGGCTCACCGACGCCTCCAGCGGGTTTCCCGTGCAGATCGAGACCACCGCCGGGAAGGTGTCCGCCGAGCACCTCGTCCTCGCCACTGGCACGCCCGTGCTGGACCGCGGCGCGTACTTCGCCAAGCTGCTGCCGCTGCGCTCCTACCTGCTGGCCTTCCGCGTCCCCGACGCCGACCTCCCGCAGGGCATGTACCTGTCCGTCGACAAGACCACGCGCAGCCTCCGCACCGCCGACGTGGGCGACGGTGAGCTCCTGCTGGTGGGCGGCAGCGGCCACGTCGTCGGCCGGGGCGGCTCCACCAAGCGCCGCGTCGACGACCTGGTGCACTGGACGCAGTTGAACTTCCCCGGTGCTCGCCGAACGCACGCGTGGTCCGCGCAGGACTACCGGACCCTGAACCGGGTGCCGTTCGTCGGGAAGCTGCCCCGCGGCGGCGGCCACATCTGGCTGGCCACCGGCTTCAACAAGTGGGGCCTGGCCAACGCCGTCGCCGCCGCCCTGAACCTGTCCGGCCAGATCCTCGGCGGCCACATGGAGTGGGCGGAGAAACTCGGCAGCCGCATCACCAAACCCGCCGGCGTCCTGGAGGCGCTGCGCACCAACGCCGGCGTGGCCGCCCACCTGGCCGGCGGCTGGACCAAGGGACTCGCCAACCCCGCCGACCCGCCCGTCGGCGGCGGCGACGTCGGCCGCGACGGCACCCGCCTCGTCGCGTCCACCACCTCCGGCGGCCGCACCTGCCACGTCTCCGGCGTCTGCACGCATCTCGGTGGCGTGGTGGAGTGGAACGACGCCGAGGAGAGCTGGGACTGCCCCCTGCACGGGTCCCGCTTCGCGCCCGACGGCACCGTCCTCGAAGGACCCGCTACGAAACCACTCCCATCCGTGGACTGACCCCTCCCCGGCGGTCAGTTTCGACACCCCACCCCGTCGGTTGAGCAGCCGGCGAGGGACGAGCCGGCGTGTCGAAACCCTCGGAAGCCGACCGCCCAGCCGACCCCAACGCAAGACCCTTGCAAACGGGTCGGTCTACCGACCCTTTCGTAGGACCCTTGCCAGACGGACAGCCCAACCGCCCCTATTCCTCGGGCAACAACCCTGAAACCAGCCGGTCCACGACGTCGTCCGCCGAGACGTCCGGGTCGATCGGCGTGGTGAGTTGGTCGAACAGCAGACCCTCGATGGCGTAGTGGAACACGGCGATCTCGGTCCGCCCCCCGGGCAATCCTGCGCGCTCGTTGAAGGCGACGTCGGCGTCGAAGCCGGCGCGCAGCCAGGGGGTGAGCACGGCGGCGAGTTCGGGGCGGCGGGCGGAGTCGAGGCGGAGCTCGAACAGCGCGCGGGTGACGTCGGGCTCGGCGGTGAGGCGGCGCACGATGTCCTTGACGTAGTCGGCGAACAGCGCACGACTGGGTGGCTGCTGGGCCCGGCGGGCGAGGTCCTCCGGCGTGGGGGCCAGGCGCTCACCGATCCGGTCGAACAGTCCGGTGACCAGTGCGTCGCGGCTGCGGAAGTAGTTCGACGTGGTGCCGGTGGGGACCTCGGCCTCGTCGTCGATGGCGCGGTGGGTGAGACCCCGCGAGCCCTCGCGGGCGAGGATTGAGATGCCCACGTCGGCGAGCGTCCGTCTGCGTGAATCGTTCCTGGCCATGCGGGAACACTAGCGCAACCACAACATCTGTTGTAGTTTCGAACCACTGCACCTGTTGTGATTGGAGTGAACCATGCGAGAACTCACCTACTACGCCGCCGTCAGTCTCGACGGTTACATCGCCGGCCCCGGCGGGGAGTTCGACAGCTTCCTCGCCGAGGGTGACCACATGGCTCCCATCTGGGAGCGCTACCGCGGCACGGCGCCCACGCGGCTGGCCGAGACGGTGGGGTTCGACGTGACCGGCGGGCCGTTCGACACAGTCCTCATGGGCTGGAACACCTACGCCGTCGGGAGGCCGGACCAGCACCTGGCCAGCCCGTACGAGCACCTGCGGCAGGTGGTCTTCACGCGCAACCACGAGCCGCCGGCCGGAAGCGACGGCGTCGAATTCACCGACGCGGACCCGGTGGAGACCGTCCGGAGGCTGAAGCAGGAGGAGGGCAGGGGCATCTGGCTGTGCGGCGGGGGAGCGCTGGCTGCCATCCTCGCCGACGAGATCGACCGCCTCGCGCTGAAGCTCAACCCCGTGCTGCTCGGCGACGGCATCCCCCTGTTCGGCCCCCGCGACTACGCCCCGACGACGTGGGAGCGCACCGGTACGCAAGCCTTCGGCTCCGGCGTCACCCTGGCCGAGTATCGGCGGAACCCGTCGGTTGAGTAGTCGGCGAGGAACGAGCCGGCGTATCGAAACCAGGTGGTGGCCCCACGGCGCCACTACGCTCTTGCCAACCAGTGGGAGGAACAGGCAATGAGCAGTCAGCGCATCGCGATCGTGTGGAATCCGTCGAAGGACACCAGCCAGGAAGAACTGGCGGAAGCCCTGCCGGATGCGGACCTGGAGGTCTCCTGGTTCGAGACCGCTGAAGACGATCCGGGACGCGGCGCCACGGAGCAGGCGCTGGCAACCGGAGCTGGCCTCGTACTCGCAGTGGGCGGCGACGGGACGGTCAGGGCGGTGGCCGAGCACCTGGCCCAAACGGGCGCCGACGTCGACCTGGGCATCATCCCGCTGGGCACCGGCAACCTGCTTGCCCGCAACCTTGAGATCCCGATCGACGACCTCAAGGGCGCGTTCAGGCGCGCCCTTGAGGGGGAGGCGCAGCCGGTGGACGTGGGCTGGGCCGAACTCACCGTCGAGGGGGAGGCCAAGCGGCACGCGTTCGCGGTGATGGCCGGCTTCGGCGTCGACGCACACATGATCTCGGAGACCAAGGACGAGCTGAAGGACAAGGCGGGCTGGCTCGCCTACGTCGAGTCCCTCGGCCGTGCCATCTCGGCCAGCGAGGTGATCGACGTCACGCTCACGGCCGGCGGAAAGGTCTCCCGCGACGAGGCCCACACCGTCCTCGTCGGCAACTGCGGCACCCTCACCGGCAGCGTCACGCTGCTACCGGACGCAAACCCCTCCGACGGTGAACTCGACCTGCTGGTCCTGAACGCCGACGGCCTGGGCGGCTGGCTGGAAACACTGCGGAACCTCGCTTGGGACAACGGCGTCAAGCGGCTGTTCGGCCGCGGGGAAGAGGCGGAGAGCAACTCCAGTTCCACCCACAGCCGCGTGACCGACCTGCGCATCGAGCTTTCCGAGCCGCGCCTGTTCGAGGTCGACGGCGACGAAGTGGGCGAGACCACCGAGATCAGCATCAGCATCCAGCCGGGAGCCATCCGCGTCCGCTGACGCCAACGCAACACTGTTGCGCCAAGGCCCGACTACGCACCCTTGCACAACACTGTTGCGCTGGGGTCAGGGCCAGTGGCGCCCCGGCCGCTGAGCCCAAGCAACAGTGTTGCGTCAGGGTCCGACTACGCACCCGCCCGCAACACTGTTGCACTGGGGTCACCCCGAACGCGGCATCAGCCCGGCCGGTTCGCCTTGCCGTCGAGCCAAAGCGTGTCCGACTCGTCACGGTGGCTGCCGTCGGACCCGACGTGCTTGGCGTCGATCCTGGGCCCTTTCTTGATGACGTGCACCAGCGCCATGCCGTGGCCGCGGCCGAGTCCGTAGTCGTCCTTCAGCCACTCCAGGATGGTGCCCGCCTTGACGTCGTCGGCGTCGAAGCCGCGTTCCTTGGCGGCGTCCACCAACTGGCGCGGTGTGAGTCCGGTCTTGTCCTCGATGGCGTCGAGGTAGGCCTGGAATGACATGGTTCCTCCGCTTCGTCGCGTTGTGGCACGCTCAGTGCCCGAGGAACAGTATCTGGCACGGGCGTGGGTCACGTAGGGGATATCTGCCGGTCGACGGGCCATTCAAGGGTTCGCCGAAGGCGTGACAAGGGACGAGTTCCCAGCCGACCGCACTGCCCGGACGTGGAGCAGCTAGGCTCCGACCCGAGTAGCTGTCCACCCGGGAGTCCGAGAATGCGCAAGCTGAGGTTGCTGGTCCCTGTCCTGCTGGCGATGGTGATCGCGCCACTGATGCTGGTGGCCCCGCAGGCCCGGGCGGACGTGGACATCTACACGACGCCCGGCTACCACGACGTCAACGGCCGCAGGTGGCACACGGCGTGCGAGCCGTACTCGCAGACCAAGCGCTGCACCACGCAGATCTGGGGCACCACGGTCAAGGACGTGGGTGGCCGGTTCGTGCAGAGCAACGAGTGGCTGTTCAACAACCTCACCTACGCCGCCTCGGACCGCTCCCTGTGGCGCACGAACCCGCTCGGCGCGAACGGCATCCAGAACGGCAGCGTCTCGTGGACCGCCGACGACGGCCGCAAGTGGCGCACGGAGTGCGACACGGCGACCACGGGCCGCAACGGCTGCCGCTCCTACGTCGAGGCCCGCGTGGTGGACTCCTACCTCAACCGCAACGGCACCCGCGGCTACCAGTGGGTGACGAAGTGGATCTTCAACAACATGGTGCGGTTCAACCCGGGCTCGGCGGTGCCGTTCCCGTCGGCCCCGCCTATGACGAAGGCGCCGGAGTTCCTGCAGGGGCGTCGCCACTTCACCCTCGGCACGCTGGTCACCCAGAACAACGCCGGCTCGCAGTCGAAGGGCATCGGCCGCATCTCCAACATCGAGCTGGACCCGGGCGGTGCGCTCGGCACGTTCAAGGAGAGCTACTGGGCCTACACCTTCGACATGGCGGTGGAGAGCGACTACGGCCAGTTCCGCACCTCCATCCCCAACCTTCCCACCGGCTGCGTCCAGGGCGCCAAGGACGTCTCCGACCGCAAGCTCCTCGGCCTGCCCCCGCTGCGCGCCGGTGCCTGCGACGTCCGCACCGCCCGCTCCTTCCTAGCAGCCCCCACCGTCCGAACCGGCACCTACGAGGCCCTCTCCGGCAACCGCATCAAGCTCTACTGGCGCGGCACCCACGTCACCGAGACCTTCGTCGACGCGACGGCGCCAGGCCAGTCCTACAGCGAGCTGCGCCTGTCCGCGCACACCCACCCGAGCGCTGTCGACGCCATCGGCTTCATGTTCGGCTCCATCAGGGCCACCGGCGCCGGCCGCTCGCTGGTGCCCGAGATCAGCCAGCCGGTGTGGCAGCCGCCGCGCTCGGTGAACCCGAACAACATCTCCCAGTCCCAGTTCCCGTACGCCGCCGGCGGCGCGGACAGGACGTTCTGGTACCAGAGCGTCGGCTCCGAGAACCTGAAATCGACCCGGCAGGCGTTCCAGTTCGAGCACTACCAGGCCGCCGCCGGCAACAGCGGCTGCATCGTGACGCCGCCGTCGACGCGCCGATCGTCCAGCAACCACTGGCACTCCTACATGTGCCCCCTCACCAGCAACGGCAAGATGGTGTGGCACCACATGGTGGGTGCGCTGGTGGCCGACGGCAACGGCCTGTGCCCCGAGTACGTGGGCGGCGATGCCCAGGAGCACTGGCAGCGCTGCCTCGCCCAGGCCCCAAACGCCGCCAACCACACCATCCCCGCCCGGGGCGGCGGCCACGTGTTCGAGGCGCTGCAGGCAGTCGATGACAACAACCGCCTCGTGGGCATCATCGGGCTGGAGACCAGCCTCTACTCCCACAAGGCCTCGTCCCAGTCCCAGCTGGCGCTGTTCGCGACGGTGCGGGGCAACTGACCGGGTTGGTCACCACTGTGCGCTCACGGCTGTCAGCGGGCCATGCACTGAAGTGATCTCAGACGTATCGTCTGGCAGCGGTGGCAGCCTGTGCCCCGTACCCGCCGCCGAACAGGTTGGCGTGCACCAACAGCGGCCACAGCTGGTGCAACGCGATTAGGTCCTCCCAGCCCGACGGCAGGCCGGCGGCCTCGGCGTAGGCGGCGTGGATGCGTTCCAGGTGCGGGCAGCCGAACAGGGCCAGCATCGCGAGGTCTGTGACGGGGTGACCGCCGTGGGCGGCGGGGTCGATGACGACGGCGCCGGCGTCGGTCCACATGACGTTGCCTGCCCACAGGTCGCCGTGCAGCCGGGCTGGTGGGAGGTCATCGTCGAAGTCCCCGCCGGCGAGCCGCTCGGCCAGCCGTGCCATCACCGCCGGTCCTCCCTCGGGCAGGGGAGCGCTCCGGGCGAACGGCTCCACCAGTTGCGCTGCGGCGTACTCGCCGAAGGTCTCGTGGGGCCGCATCGCCAGGGCCAGCGCCCCGATTGTCAGCCGCTCTCCGCAGCCCGGCGGCGGGGAGCCGAACGCCGGCGCCCCAGCGGCATGGGTCACAGCCAGTGCGCGTCCGAACTCCTCAGCCTCCTCGACGGTGGGGGAGCGCTCGTGGAGCCCTTCCAGCAGCAGCCGGTCGGGATGCTCCTCGAGGACGCGAACCACACGCACACCGCCGGCCTCGGTGAGCCACCGCAGCCCCGCGGCCTCTACACCGAGCGCCCACTCCCTGCCCGGATCGGCAGTCTTGGTGAAGGTATCCACGCAGCCACCGTATTGGAGGAGGTCCTGTCCGGGCGGTTGCTTCTGATCACCACCCCATCCGAGGACCCGGCCCCGCACCGGTCGCCGCCGTGGCGACGGCGGTGGTCATCTCGGGGGAGCGGACGGCTCCGTCTACGGTGCTGGGCGCTCCAGCGACGGGGTCCTGGCAATGGCTCGCCAACCCAGTGGGGTCGTGCTGCTCGTCGTCGCGCAGAACTGCCCCACCGAGCTGCGACGACGGCGGCGGCCGAGAGTGTTTGTGAGGGAGTCGAATTGGGAATCCCTGGCGAACGGGTGACCTTTGTGATCGCGCGGGTAGCCTTGGCGTCATCATTCGGGCGCAGGGAGGTGACTGATGACGGCGGACGGCGCAGTGGCTGTGGGGATCTCGGCGGAGGCGTTGGGGCGGTGGATCCGTTCCGAACTGGCGGGACGGGCCGACGAGGTCCATGCCGCACGGGTAGTCGTCACCGAGTTCAACCGTTGGAGGCGCGTCGACGACGCCAGTCTCTCAGATCTGTTCCGACAGGCAGTGGATACGGGAACCGAGCGCTGGGATGCACTCATTGAAGGTCTGGTGGCTCGCGTGCACCACCTGAGGCATCGCAATCCGCCAGCCTGGGCCAACCGCACGCGCCTGGACGAGGCATGGGCGCCTTATGGAGAGGTTGTCCGGTCGAACGCGTGGTACGCGCTCGACGTGATGACGACCCCGGCAGAGTTGCTCCACCGCGGCGTCGTGCTGCCTGCCCGTGACCTGGAGGTGCTGTGACCGGTCCCGAACTGGATCGTGCGCGGTTGATGTGGTTGCTGGAGGAGCTCGACAAGGAGCTTCTCCAACGGGGCCAGCGAGCCCGGCTCTACGTCGTGGGTGGAGCGAACATGGCTTTGGCCATAGATGAGACCCGCACGACGGCGGACGTGGACAGTGTCGTGAAGGAGGGCTGGGGCGTGGTCTTCGATGCTGCCGAGGCCGTGGCTTCCCGTGAATCTGGGGTCCCGCTGGACTGGCTCAACTCCGACTTCACCGGGGGTACCCCGGATGGGGGCATTGCTTGGTCCTGGATGGACGAAGCAGCGGCGGACACTCCGGCTGTTGGGTACGCGGGTGATGCCCTGACGCTGGAGTTGGCGTCGCCCGAGATGATGCTGGCGTTGAAGACCTTGGCGCAGCGTGACAAGGACCTAGCTGACATCTACGTGCTGATGCGGTTGACCGGGATACGTTCGGCCGAAGCCTTGGGGCGGAACCTCGCGAGGTTCACCGGGCGACGGATCTTCGACGACCAGGGACGCCCCGGGATGCCGTTCCACATCGATCCAGCGTTCTCGCGCATCCTGGACAACGCACCCGAAGACCTGCGTCCCGAGGAACCCGAGCGGCGAGGTTTCCTGACGCGCCTGCGAGCGCACTTGCCGTGGCGGGATCCACAGTGACGCTGCGCTGGTCCCCCAACAGGCGCCCCCACTGAACGAGGTCGGCACCTGGTGACTACCGCGGCCAGGAGGTCTGCAGCCAGGCCAAATCCTGCTCCGCGCGACGGCGGGCCTCCCGCGCCTGGGTGTGCAGCGCCTTGGTCTTGGTCAGGACCAACGCGTAGGGCCGCCCTTCGCGCCGGGTGGTGTGGGTGACTGGCAGCCCGGCGTCGTCGATCAGGTAGTGGATGCACCGACGGCGGGGTGCCGCGAGCGGCCACGCGAACGTTCGTCGGCTGGATGAGTTCAGGAACTCTGCCAGGTGGTCGGCGTCGTCCCCGCCCGGGCTGGTCCATGTGATGGACCAGTCGTCGGTGGCTCGTTGCGGTGTTGCGACGACGCGTTCCAGCTGTTCCCGCGCCACACGAGCGATCCTCTCCAGGACGGGAGCAGTGGATTCGGGGGCGGCGCTCCGGAGAACCGACAGCATCAGTGGCACCCCGCTCGCTCCGGCCGCAGAGACCGCGGTGCCCAAGTCCGAGGGGTCCTGCGTGTCCGCGGCGGCGAGCGTGGCGGCCACGGCGGGGCCGAGTTGGATCAGTTGCTCGTCGCGTCGGCTCACATTCTGCAGCTCGAGGACGCCGTGAACTGACTCCGTGAGCCAGTCCCGGGCCCACGACACGAGCCAGTCCGCAGCGGCATCCGTACCGGTGGCGCGGAGCCGGCGCGCCAGCGTATCGAGCGTGCTCGCGATCCAGTCCTCGCGCCCGGGTGCAGCTCGCCGAGGGGGCCCGTCCCAGCCGGCCCGGAGACTCGACCACCAGGACGCCGGGTAGGCGGACCAGAGGTTGGCGAGGGGTTTGGACGAGTCAGGGGTCAGCATCTCGGGCTGATAGGGGGCGAGGAGCGCCAGGGCGAGGGCGGCGTCGTCGAGTCCTGCTGCGACGATCAGCGCGGTGTTCAGCGAGTCCGCGGGCACCGGGCGCCACCACGACTCGACCAGCGCCGTCGCCCGCGCCCGGGCTCGTTCCAGAGCGCCCGCCCTGAGAGATTCGGCGACGGCCTGCAGCGCCCACGAGTTGCTGGCTGCAGCACGTGCCTCGAACGCGTACTCGCGGGGCAACATCACCACCGCCGCCCGCCGGTACCAGTGGCCGACGGTGTTGCCGTAGTTGCCCATGTAGCCCTCGTACTCCGAGGAGTACGGCTTCAGCAGCCGGGAGGGCTCACCGCGCACACGTCCTGCTCGGAGAGGCTGAGGGCTATGGCTCCCGGGAGTTCGGCGTCGTCCCACCAGGTCAGTTCGATGCTGCCGTCGAGCAGCGCACCGTCGTCCTCGAGGGCTTCGCCCCGGACGGGTGCCTCGATCTCCTCCTCGTCGTAGAAGTCTTCATGGGGGTAGTAGTCCGACGACGACTCCCGGGTCTCCTGCACCTCGGCCAGTGCCAGAACGCACTCGAAACCGGCGGCGTCGGCGGCGGCCCGCAGGAGTGAGGTGCGCTCGGCGTCGGCGCCCTTGAGGCGTCCTGCCCGCATCGACTTCTGGCTGTACTCGTGGTCCAGCAGGAAGGCCAGGGGCGACTCGAACCCACGTCCGGCGTCTGGGCCGGCACCTGCGAAGTGACTCCTCAGCAGCCCCGCCGCATGCTCGACAGGGCCGGTGGCTGGCTCGCTGGAACTCTGGTCCAGCAAGAGGTTGAACGTCAGCGTGACCCGCGTGCCGCTGCGGACGGGCAGGACCTCGTGGCGACGGTCCGAGTAGAAGGCCACGAGTTCCAGGTCCTCGTGTGAGCCCTTGTAGGACTTCAGTTCCCCTTGGTCGTCTACGACGAGTTCCCCGCCCGTGTGCGGGGAGGGGAGGGAAACGACGAGGGTGGCGAGCATGTCGCCATGCTTCTCCGAGTCCTGGTGTGGGGCGAAGAACTGTCCCTTGCCGTAGACGAGCATCGAGTGGAGTTCGGCGCGGAGCGTACCTGTGACCCCGAGCCGGGTGCTCAGATCCTCCAGGGCGATCGCCAGCGCCCCGTCCAGTGGTGGCCGCCGAGCGTCACCTGCGACGGCGCGAGTTCCCAAGTGTTGCGGACCGAGGAGTCCAGCACCGTCTCCTCACCGCGGCCGAACCGGGCCGGACGCGCCGCTGCGATGAGCTCTGTACGAGTGGTGGCGGCATCGAGCCTGGTCAGTCCGACGGTGCGGGCGCGCCGGGGTTCTCGGGGCTGGCGGGGGAGCGGGGGTTGCCCAACGGTTCGGGGCTGCGCTCCTCCTCCTGGGTGGCGGGCGATTGGGGACTGCTTGGGGTGGCTTGCTCGGCCATTGTCGTCTCCTAGGAGGCTGTCGTTGCTTCATTTTGGACCCTCGCGGCGTGACGTGGTGGCGATTTCGATGTGGGCTCACCAAGGTGTGCGGGGCGATTCCGGTGAGAGCTCGGAGGAAGGTGTGGCGGGGGAGGCGGGTGCGCCGGGATCTGCCTGCGTCATCGTCATCCTGACGGCGCCATGTCTCGGCCCCGCGACCCTGTGCTGGAGGAGGTCACGCACCTTGGCGAACGACGTGCCGAACTCCTTGCGGAAGTCGTCGTCGAGGGCTTCGGGGGAGACCTGCGTCCGCGCCGCCCAGTCCTCGAGCGTGGTTTCGTCGTCGGGGTTGATGGTTAGGGCGCGGGCCACCACCTGCGCGGGGTTCTGGATCTGGCCACCGGTGGTGGACGGGCTGGGGTCTGCGGGGGGAACGGTCAACTGAATCATGGCTGCATCCTTCGGATGGGTGGACCCCTCTGCGGCTCTGCTGCAGAGGGGTCGCTGGGGGGAGTTGTGTTGCGGGTCCAGTCGGATCGCTGCGGTGTCAGGCTGCGGCCTCCTCCATCCACTCGGTGGCGGTCACGCTGGCGGCGGCGGCCACCACCTGCTGGGGCGTGACCTCCTTGCGATTGCGGGCGGGCTTCTTCCCGGCGTTGTTCCGCGCGTCGCGGAGGTGCCGCTTCACAGTCGATACCGAGCAGTTGAGCCGGGCCGCGATGCTCGCGACAGGCGTGCTGGGGTTGTCCCGCCGGATCTGTGCCACTTGTTCGGCGTCCACGGCTCCGCCGGAGCGGGTGCCGGCCCAGAAGTCCAGGTTGTCCTTGACCGGCCCGATCCCCAGCAGCTTTCGGATCTGCCGTCGCTGGGTGGCGGTGGTGCCGGCGACGAAGCCGGAGACCTCGAACTTGACGACGGAATCGGTCAGGCACGCGACGAACAGGGGGCATTCGCCGCACAGGGTCCGAGCCTTGGTGCGCAGCAGGTCGCGCTCGCGGCGCTCGGCCAGTGTCACCACCTTCTCCCCGCCCTCCAGGAGCGGGTGCTGGAAGAGTTGGGGGAACTCTTCACACTTGGCGCGGGGCCTGAATCTTTGGGGCATCGCAGTTTCTCCTTCGACGCTGTTTCCTCAAGTTTGCTCGCTGTCGGAACGCCATATGCGGTTTCTGGCCCAGGATGAATTCAGGTACTCGGACGGGTTTGAGTACGAATACTCAGACGGTGGGCGATGGTTCGTCCAACACGAGTCCGGCGCCCGTGCCTGCCGGGTGAATCATCTGCGGGAATCCTTCAAACTGACCCTCCTGCGGGTGATGGTGGAAGTACCGGAGCAGAAACGATGAACCCATGACTGCGACGCGGGCGCCCTGCCCTCCGCACCGCGGTCAGCCCGCACACAAGGAGGTAGTGGAGATGAACGCAACACAGTGGGATCCGTGGAACTACCGCGAATCCGTCACCCGCGACATCAGCGGCGACGGCATGGTGGGCTACAAGGTCCACGCCAGCGACGGTGACATCGGCAAGGTGGACGAGGCCAACGAGGAGTTGGGCAACGCCCAGATCGTCGTCGACACCGGGCCCTGGATCTTCGGCAGGAAGGTGATCCTTCCAGCAGGTGTGATCGAACGGGTGGATGACCAGGCCCAGGAGATCCACGTGGCCCTCACCAAGGACCAGATCAAGGCCTCCCCGGAACTCGACGAGACCGCCGCCCCCGATGACCCGGACTACCGCGACAAGTTGGGCACCTACTACGGCGACGTCTACCGCGACCGCTTGGGAGGACCCGGCGTCCTCTGACCGGACCACCGAGAACAAGAGGGGCTCCCGACATGGGAGCCCCTCTTGTTGTCCGAATTGGGAGAGAGTTCTCGCAGAATGCCTTGAAACTGAGCCTCCCAAGAGGGACGCTGAGGTGACCGGAGCAGCAGGGAAGCACCCGGCATCACCTGATCCGCACCGAACAGTTGGTCCGAGAGTGGAGGAGGCAGAGGTGAACCCGACGGATTGGGACGCGTGGAACTACCGCAAGGACATCCCTCGCGAGGCGGGTGCCAGCCGCCTGGTGGGATTCGAGGTCCACGCCACCGACGGCCACATCGGCAAGGTGGACGCAGCCAACGACGACGTCGACAACTCGCAGATCGTCGTGGACACCGGCCCGTGGATCTTCGGCCGCACCGTGTTGCTCCCCGCCGGCTGCATCGAACGGATCGACTCGAAGGCGGAGGAGATCCACGTCTCCCTCACGAAGGAACAGATCAAGGCCTCCCCGGAGCTGGGCGACGCCATGCCCGACGACGCGGAGTACCGGGACGCGCTGGGTGCCTACTACGGGGACGTGTTCCTGGACCGCACAGGCAAGCACGAGCGGACCCTCGAATGAAAGCTGCCCACTTCCCCGAATGACGGCGAACGGGGTCTGCGGAATACAGAGCCCCTTCGCGGCCTTACAACTGAACAACCAATCCTCGTTGCTCGAGGCCGACATCCCCGTCGGCTCAAGGACCTCTCAACAGGAGAAGTGCCATGCGTGTGAGTGTCGCCGAATTCATCAGCGGAAACCCTGTCACCATCAGGGCGGCGCAGAGCGCCCGTGCCGCTGCGAAGCTGATGCGTGACAAGCAGACTGAGTTCCTTGTGGTGCTGGACGGCGAGAACGTGGTGGGGGTGGTCACGCCGCACGACCTTGCCACCCGCGTGCTCGCGCCCAGCGGCACCGGGGACATGCGGATAGACCAGGTGTGCACGCGGGAACCGGTGACGGCCAGCCCCTCGGACTCGCTCTTGGACGTGCTGGACGTGATGCGGGAGCGCCAAATCGGCACCGTCCCCATCGTCGAGGACGGACGGTTGCTGGGCGTGTTCTCCATCGACGATCTGGGCACCGAACGCGACCGTGGTCCCGTCGAAGCCACCCCGGAGCTCGGGCAGGCAGCCGAGGTCGTACTGCCCGGGAACGTCGTCTCACTCCCGACAGGACCGGCTCGGCCATCAGCGAAATCGACGGCGCACGCCCCATCGACGAATGCGTCGGCCTGAGGCACAGGTGCCTGCTCCCAATGCGCGTCTCACTGCGGCGTTCACCCAGTGTTTGTATTTTGGTGACTTTCCCCATTGGGGAAATCGCCCTTGTCAAGTCGGAGCAGTGCCCTCTTTCGGGTGGCGACGGCGCGTTATTTCGCAATATGGTTCGCCGTAGCAATTTGTATCAGAACTTAGCCTTTTCGGGGGCGGGAGGTTGGGCGCACGCCCAGTCAGGACGGACGGAGAGACGTTGGGTGTAGGGGCTCGGATCGCAACCGCGGCACTGCGGTTGCCCGCAATGGTTCGCAGGATCCTCCTCGTGGGGTGGGACTGCGCATCGTGGCTGGTGGCCATGGCCGCGTTCGTTCTGGTCCGGTACGGCCTGCGCCTCCAGAACGTCGCCTGGGACTGGGTGGCCATCTACCTCTTCGGCGCCATCGCCATCCAGGTGGGCCTCGGCTACCTGACCCACGTCTATCGGGGCCGCAGCCAGGTGGGCAGCTTCTCAGACGCCTTCATGATGGGCTCTCTGGTGTTCTTCGCCGCAGTGCCCTTCGGACTGGTCCTGGTGCTCAGCGCCAACAACTTCCCCAACTCCATGGCGTTCCTGCTGCCCCCGATGGCCCTCACCCTGATGGCCGCCGGCCGCTGGGTGTTCCGAGCCCTGGTGCTGTCCCAGTGGCAGCGCGTCGATGGCAAGGTCCGCACCCTGGTCTTCGGCGCCGGCTACGCCGGCCACGAGGTGGCCCGGCTCGTCTCCCTCGCCCAGGAGCCCCACTACGACATCGTCGGCTACCTCGACGACGACCGCGCCAAGCGGTTCCTCCGCGTCGGCGGCCACCGCGTCCTCGGAACCCGCTCCGACCTCGCCAAGGTGGCGCACGACCAGCAGGCCGAGACTCTCATCCTTGCCATGACCAACCCGGACCCGCAGCTCCTGCAGCAACTGGCCGACGCCTGCGCGGAGGCCGGGCTCGAGTTCGTCGTCGTCCCGCCCGTGCGGGAGATGATCGGCGGCCGCATCACCCTGGACACGCTGCGCGAGTTCAACGTCGAGGACCTCCTCGGCCGCCGCCCCATCAAGACCGACCTGGCCGCCATCGCCGACTACGTGGCCGGCAAGGTGGTCCTCGTCACGGGCGCCGGCGGCTCCATCGGCTCCGAACTGGCCCGACAGGTCCACGGCCTCGGACCCGCGAAGCTGGTGCTGCTCGACCGTGACGAGTCCGCCCTCCACTCGGTCCAGCTCTCCCTCTACGGTGTCGGCCTGCTGGACACCGACGACATGGTGCTGTGTGACATCCGCGACGAGGCGGCCCTGGCCAAAGTGTTCGAGACCCACCGCCCCGAGGTGGTCTTCCACGCCGCTGCCTTGAAGCACCTCCCGATGCTGGAGCGCTACCCGGAGGAGGGGTGGAAGACCAACGTCCTCGGCTCCCTCAACGTGCTCCGGTGCGCCAAGGCCGTGGGCGTGGCCAACTTCGTCAACGTCTCCACGGACAAGGCGGCCGACGCCTCCAGCGTGCTGGGCCGCACCAAGCGCGTGGCCGAGCGGCTGACCGCTTGGTATGCGGAGGAGCTGGTGCTGCCGTATGTGTCGGTCCGGTTCGGCAACGTCCTCGGGTCGCGTGGCTCGGTGCTGCACACGTTCCGCGCCCAGATCGAACGCGGCGGACCCATCACCGTCACCGACCCGGACGTCACCCGCTACTTCATGACCATCCCGGAGGCCTGCGAGCTGGTTCTCCAGGCCGGTGCCATCGGCCAGCCGGGTGCGGTTATGGTGTTGGACATGGGCGAGCCCATCAAGATTGTCGACGTCGCAGAGCGCCTGATCGCGGAGTCCGGGAAGGACATCGAGATCAAGTTCACGGGCCTGCGCCACGGTGAGAAGCTGCACGAGGTCCTCTTCAGCGGCCTCGAGGACGGTGCCCAGAGCGTCCACCCGCTGATCAGCCAAGTGAGGGTGGAACCTGTTGATCCGGCCGGAGTGCCCGTCGACCGTCCTGAGCTCGACAACGTGGAGGAGCTACTGGCCCAAGGGCAATCTGGGGAACCCGGGGGGATCTCGACGCCAGATGATGAGAGGATGACCGTATGACAGGTCGCATCTTCCTCTCGTCTCCCGACGTGACCCAATTGGAAGAGGATGCAGTCGTCCGCGCGATGCGGTCCGGCTGGATCGCGCCACTCGGACCGGAGGTAGACGCGTTCGAGGAGGAGCTCGCTGCCTACACAGGCCGCGCCCACGCCGTGGCGCTGTCCTCCGGTACTGCTGCCCTGCACTTGGCGCTCCTGACCCTTGGCGTTGGTCCGGGGGACCTGGTCCTCACCTCCACCATGACTTTTGCTGCCACGGCCAACGCCATCGTCTACACGGGTGCGGAACCAGTGTTCGTCGACGCTGACGAAACCGGAAACATGAACCCCGACCTGCTGGAGGAAGCCTTCCAGACCCTCGAACGCGAGGGCCACAAGGTCAAGGTGGTCGTCCCTGTGGACCTCTTGGGCAAGGTGGCCAATCAAGAACGCATCGGTGAGATTGTAGAGCGTCACGGCGCTGTGGTGCTCTCCGATGCCGCAGAGTCACTAGGCGCAACCCGAAATGGGAGATCCTCCGGATCCTTCGGTGTGGCTGCCGCGGTGTCCTTCAACGGCAACAAGATCATGACAACCTCAGGTGGAGGAGCACTCCTTACCGACGATGAAGCCATGGCCAAGCGTGTGCGGTACCTCGCCACTCAGGCACGTCAGCCGGTAAGCCATTACGAACACACGGACATCGGCTACAACTACCGGCTTTCCAACATTCTCGCTGGGCTGGGACGTGCGCAACTCTCGAGGCTTGAGGAGATGATCGAACGACGCCGACAGCACAGGCTCGCATACCGTGAGTTCTTTTCCCAGGTTCCCGGTGCAGTCGTCTTTGGCGAACCATCGGGTGTCGACGGCGGTGACACCCAAGACAATTTCTGGCTCACCTCAGTCCTTATCGAACCACAGCTTGCGGGATTCTCGGCCGACGCTCTTCGAATGGCGCTCGCGGCTGAGGACATTGAAGCGCGCCCGCTCTGGAAGCCCATGCACCTGCAACCGATCTTCGCGAAGGCTAAAGCGTTTGTGAATGGTACTAGCGAACGACTCTTCCGTGCCGGAATCTCGCTCCCAAGCGGTTCAGCCCTACAGCCTCCCGAGGTCGCCCGTGTGCACCGCGTAATGGCTGGTTTCCTAAATGGTGATTGCGTTGCCTCGTAGGGCGAGACCGTACGTTTACGTCAAGCGTGCCCTCGACATACTACTGAGTGCGGTTGGACTCGTCATCACTGCGCCGGTGCAAATAGTTGTAGCGCTGCTTGTCCTTGCCTGTCACGGGAGGCCCATCCTTTTTAAGCAGGATCGACCTGGAAAGGACGCGGCCATCTTCAAGCTGGCCAAGTTTCGATCCATGCGTCATCTTGATGCAACCCACCGGACCGACGAAGAACGGCTCACGCCGCTAGGAAGATTGCTACGGTCCAGCAGTCTTGATGAACTGCCGAGCCTCTGGAACGTGCTGAAGGGCGACATGAGTCTGGTGGGTCCACGTCCCCTTTTGGTCAAGTATTTGTCGCTGTACTCTGTCCAACAGGCGCGACGGCATGAAGTCAAGCCAGGAATTACCGGTCTCGCTCAAGTGAACGGTAGAAATGCCATCAGTTGGGAAGAAAAGCTCCGTCTCGATGTCCGCTACGTTGATGGAATGAGCCTAGTGATGGATGCAAAGATCTTGGTGGCAACGATCCGATCGGTGGTCCATCGCACAGGAATCAGCAGTGAAGGTCACTCGACAAGTCCCGAGTTCACCGGAACGCCGAACGATGGGGGCAGTCAGTGACTCTTGAGCCTCTTGTCATGGTAGGCGCTTCCGGGTTCGGAAGAGAAGCGCTTGATGTCGTCAATGCCATGCGCCATGCTGGTTCGCACGTCCGGGTGATCGGCGTCGTGGATGATCAGCCTTCCGAGCAGAGTTTGGAGCGGCTTCATCTGCGCGGTATCGAATATCTGGGCACGTCCGACGAGTGGTTGAGCGGGCCAAATTCTACTCGATATGTCCTTGGGATAGGCAGCCCACGAGTTCGTCGGCGACTAGTGGAGAGATTCCAACGTACTGGTCGCGCCGCCTTCACAGCAATTCACCCATCTGCGACCTATGGATCTCTGATTTCCGTAGGCGAAGGGTCGGTGATCTGTGCAGGAGCCACCATTTCAACCAACGTGACACTTGGCATGCATGTCCACATCAATCCGGCGGTAACAATTGGGCATGATTCCATCCTCGAAGACTTCGTCTCCGTCAACCCAGGCGCGGTTGTATCGGGTGAGGTTCGGGTCCAGTCCCAAGCCCTTATTGGGGCGGGGGCCATTGTCTTGCAGAATCTCGTTGTTGGGGTGGGAACCATCGTTGGAGCAGCGGCACTCCTAACTAAGGATGCACCCGCAGGGGTAACTGTCAAGGGCGTACCGGGTAGATGGGATATCGATAATGGCTAGAGCCGACGTCGATGGTCGTCGAATACTCATTATCGTAACGTCCGCTGTAACTGCAAATACTTTCGTCAAGGGGTTCGCCAACTATCTAGCATCCGCTGGGTGCCACGTAACGGTCGTTGCGGATGGCCTCCCCGCCTCATCAGATGCCGTTGGCAGTGGATTCCTGCAAGTCGTCTCTATACGAATGGAGCGCAATCCGCGCATCCTCAGAGATGCTCGATCATTAATCTCAATTGGAATCCTGATCAAGCGCTATCGTCCGGATGTAATAACCTATGCCACACCAAAGGCATCGCTCCTCGCGAGCGTTGCCTCTTGGGTATTGCGTGTCCCTGTAAGGGTGTATCAGCTCTGGGGCCTTCGGTTGGAGACCACGGTTGGTGTTCAGAGAATGATCCTAGCCTTCACGGAAAGGCTTACTAGCTTTGCCTCTACCCGTATCATAGCCAATAGTCCAAGCTTGGCCGAGTCTTATGTCGCGGCAAAGCTGAACTCTCGGCGTAAGGTGGAGGTGCTGGGGATGGGGTCTTCCCACGGTGTGGATCTCGAGAGATTCAAAGTTGGGGCGGACGTTCCTCCGCTGGACCCCAAGTCGGCGGGTTTCATGTCTAAGTCGCCTGACTTTGTTGTAGGGTTTGTGGGTCGACTGCATCCTGACAAGGGTATCGACACGCTCCTCGAAGCCTTGAGAATATGCCTCCGGGACGGGCTGAAGTTCTCTCTACTCCTAATCGGTGAAGATGAAGGCGCGCCGATCACGTTGGATCCCCCATTGGCGGCAGTAAGCCATTTGGTAGGGCACGTGGCTGATCCTCGAGCTTACTATCAGGTCATGGACGTCCTGGTTCTTCCTAGCCGGCGAGAGGGATTTCCCAATGTGGTGTTGGAAGCGGCGGCGATGGGCGTCCCTGCGGTGGTGTCTGACAGCACTGGTACGGTCGATTCTGTCGTTGACCGAGTCACTGGTGTCATAGTTCGGACGGGCTGCGCTCAGGCCCTGGCTGATTCGTTGCGGCGTATGTCCGAAGATCGTGCACGCACGCGAGAAATGGGGCGTGCTGCGCGCCGACACGTGGAGAATAACTTCCGGCAAGAGGATGTTTGGGCAGATGTTGCGAAGGTTCTAGATTGTGCTGACTAGCTACCGTTCGCCCGCGGCCGCCCTCGCGCGTCGGAACTTGCTCCTGAAACATTGGCAAAGCGTAGGATCGCGACAACCATGAGTGAACACGGTGCCAACAATCGGGTTCTACAATGGCTGCGGAATTTTGCAAAGTCGGACTCCTCCAAGGTAGTGATCGGAAACGTAGTTGGGCAGCTGGCGTTGCTGGCCTCATTACCGGTCATCACGCGGGCATACGGACCCGAGGCCTTCGGTGTATACGGAACCGCTATGGCGCTTGCGCTCATCCTGCAGCCGGTCCTTACTCTCCGCGTCGAGCACGTAATCCCGGCGTACGCGGATTTGGCGGAAGCTAAGAAGCGAACCAGGTTGGCTAACATCGTGACATCCGGCGTGTGCGGTGCCGTCCTTGCGGGCGCGCTGCTCATCCCACAGACGTGTGACGCCTTGCCGGAGCTGGCCCTGCTCCTTTGGGCCTATTCGTGGATCTCAGTTGACAACGCAATGTTGATACGTCAGGGGCGACTTCGTCTCCTGGCCTGGCGAAATGCTCTGGGTGGATTGATAGCCATGTTGCTGCAACTACTGGGCGCGGCTGTGGCACCTTCCAGCATTGTATTGGCCGGTGGGTTTGCGTTTGGGCGTCTCGCTTCGGTCTTGATAACGACCCGCCCGATAGGGCGGCCCGAGAGCGGGAGATCTATGCCGGAACATAGGGATCGGCGGAGGACCCTGCATGCTGTGATTTCCGGTGTTGTCTCGAACACGTCCACTCAGATGCTTGTGGTGGCCACAAACTTGACGTACGGGAGCGCTCCGGCAGGCCAAGCGGCTGCGGCGCAACGGGCCGCTGGGGCGCCGTCAACGTTCATGGGACAAGCGATGGCGCAGCTGGTCATGGCCCGGGTATCTGACTCGGTTCGGCAGGGTGCAGAGGTTACCCCAGTCCTTCGCTCCATGTTTCTAAAGTTGTCGGTTCTGGCCGCAGCAGTCGGAGTGGGACTACTGACACTTGGGCCCATCGTCATTCCAATATTCCTAGGGGACGGCTGGGAATTGGCTGGCTCGCTGACCGCGATCTTCGCGATACCGTTTGCCATGCAATTCGTTACCGTCCCGGCCCTGCCTGTATTCTCCGTGCTCCGCCAAGAGGGCTTGCTTCTACGAACCCAGTTGATTCGCGTGGCAGCCGTTGGTGCCGGTGCTGTCACTGGGTATCTCGTTGATGGCGGAGTCCTCTTCCTAGGCGTGCTGGTAGCTTTGGCGATGACCTTGACGTACCTTTATATGCTCATAGTCCTATGGCGTTGTGCCAAGAAGTTTGATGCTCGACGGGAAGGTGAAAGCGGTGGTTAATAAGCCTCGGCCGGTGTATCTATCTGCACTCGGAGACTTCGGAAACATCGGTGATCAGGTGATTCGGCGAATCATCATCCGATGGATGCGTGAAGTCGGGCCGCTGCGTGCTTATGTGGGCAGGGGGTCTGATGCTTGGGTCGCCCAATGTGGCCTCAGGGCGACCGACACCCTTTACAAGGCCCCTAGGCTTAAGGGATGGCTCTTCGAAGTCTGTTTGGGTCCACGCGGGCGCATTCTGGTCTTTGACCCTGGGGAGGTGTCTTTGACTACGCGGGACGTATTGAACGAGATTGCCTTTCTGGTGATGACTTTGTCCACGAGGATTGCTGGTGGCGCTGTAGTCCGTGCTCCGCGGGCGGTGCGTAGCCAACAGAGGGTCAACCCGATTGCGCTCTGGCTGCATCGCTTGTCGTGCCGCTTGAGTTCGATCGTCTTGTGGCGAAACCAAGAGAGCCGTGATCTCTTCCGGGTGGGGGTTGTCACGCCCGACCTAGGATTCTCCGAGAAGGTCGACCCTGGCATGCCGGGTCGACATCGGACTCAACTGGTGGTCAGTCTCCGGGGCGATCGGCCGTTCCCATCCGAAGCCTGGCAGGGCGGTGTTAGGGCCTACGCGCGCCAGAGTGGTCTTGAAATAGTCACGGTCGCTCAGGTTTTGGATGATGAGGCGCGGAGCATCGAAATGGCCGAGCGACTCGGTGGACGACATGTGGCGTGGGACGATTCAAGCCCAAGGGCGCAGGAGCTCTCGTGTACTGAGGAGTATGGACGGGCAAGGATGGTGCTATCAGATCGTCTACACGTGCTGGTTCTCGGCGTACTTGCTGGGGCAGTACCTGTCGAACTGGTGGCGGCCCCTACCGGAAAGCTCTCGAAGCACTTTGAAGCCATTGGATGGCGAGGGGTGTCTAAGGATGCGTCGGGTATGTCGGAGTCACAAATCTGTGAAGAGCTCAGTGACAGTGCACGACCGAGGGAAGGGGGCGAGGGCCACCTCGCGTCGGCCCAGGAAGATCTAGAGACGCTGCGGCGCGCGGTCATCGAGAGTTTGGGCTCAAGGCAGAAATTCGTGGAGGTCTTCCGGAGGTTCAGAGATGGCAGGTAGTTCGGGCGCAGCCTACGATAAGAAGCGCCAGCTGCTCTCGATCAGCACGGAGCCGCCGCGCCCTGGTTCAGCAGCAGAAATGCACCTCACGGCCATCGCGGAGGGCCTCTCCAAGCGTGGGTGGTCTGTCACACGCCGGTGGGCATCGCACGACGGCCCGAAGGGGATCGCGCGGTTAGTGCGATCGAACATTGCGGCCTTGAAGTCGATCAAGGGCTCGGACGTGGTCTACTTTCGTTGGCACGTACTTGACTCACTTCTTATAGTGTGGTGCCGGATCCTCAAGACTCCTTTCGTGCTGGAGGTCAATGGGCCGCCCTCCGATATTGTTGCGGCGCATAGGCTGCTACGACCGGCGCGGAGGATCTTCACGTGGATAGCGAAGCGGCATATGAGGGCAGCTTCGGGAATCATAGCGGTGGGGGATGGGCTGGCCGGATACCTTGAGGAATTGTCGGGCCGCACGGATGTCCGGGTGATACGAAATGGGGCGCCTGCCAGACTGTCAAGAAACGTCAGGCCAGCGAACGGTGATCGCTTTGTGCTCTACTTTGGGGACTTCTCTTCTTGGCAAGGAATCGATGTGCTCCTACGTGCCAGAGCGCTAGAAAGTTGGCCTTCTGAGTACGATCTGGTGGTCGTAGGAGATGGGAGAATGACCCCAGAGGTTGAAGCAGCAGCGGCTAAGGGGCTCCTGACCTACAAGGGGAGATTGGAACGGGAAAGCCTGCATTCTCTACTGGCCGAAGCGTCGGTCACAGTGAGTGCGCAGAGCAGCCTTTTGGAGCGCAACCGATACGCCGGTTTGCCGTTCAAGGTCACTGAGAGCCTCATGCTGGGGGTGCCTGTAGTAGCATCGGACACCGCCGGGCAGCGTCGGACGGTTCGGGAATGTCCGGCAGGGTGGGTGTACTCTGACGACGATCCTGAGCAGTTGAATGATTGCCTGAAGCGCTCGGTCACGGTGCCTCTTGAGAAGCGTGTGGAACTGTCCAGCTGGGCCGCAGAGCATCTGTCTTGGGGGCGTGTGGTGGAGGAGACGGAAGGCGTTTTGCTGCCTCTCGTGTCTCGTCGAAGGCAGCGCAACGACGAACTGGGCCAGTAGGGAGGGTCTGATGGTTGGCATCTTCGCCATCGTCGCGATCGCGTTTGCCGTGATTGTCGCAGCGCGACTGTTGGTGAAGTATTCAATTGCCAACCCAGCGGGATGGTTCCTGTTGATCAGTGTGGCCTTTCTGAATCTCGGGTACTTGTTGTTCTACCACCGGGATGGATGGCGTGATGGCACTCCCGCGAGTGAAGGACTGTTGGTTACCTCGCTTGGGCTATTCGTTGCTACTTCTGTGGCCTTTCTTGGTCATCTCGTGATGAACCAAGGGCTCAGGGTGTGGAAAGCGGGCACCCGTCGGACCCCCTCTTCGCGCTTGGCTGCCCCTGCGGAGATCGAAGAAGAGGTGGGTGGGGATGCCTCTGGTCCAACTTTCCGAATAGCGATCTTGTGTGTTTGCGTTTTGGGACCTGCATGGATCTACTTCGCTCTGCTGGGTAGCATCCCACTTTTTCAAGCAGTTCGAGATGTGGCGTCTGGGGGCCTCGAGGGCTTGGGGTCCTTGCAGGCCGCACGCTTGGCTCGGGATCCATATGTCACGGCGGGGGCCTCATATATCCCCCTCCAGGGCCTATGGGAAACATTCAGGAATTTCGGTGCACCACTCGTTTTTGCGTACGCGCTCCTCCAGCGGTTAGTCAATGGGCGATCGAGGGCAACTGACGTAGCGATGGTTGCTGCGATCGTGACCTCGCTTGCGGCCGGCCAACGGTGGCCTCTGATGTACGTTCTGTTGGCTGGGATAGTCGCATTGGGGCAGGCAGGGAAGGAAGTGCCAAGGAAGCTCGTCTTTCGTTTTGTGTGGGTTGGAGTAGCAGCCGGTGCAGTGCTGAGCGCTCTACAAGCACGTAGCCAAGAGGACGTTTCGTCCTTTGTCTCGGCGGTGTGGTTTGGTTTCCTCAACCTTATCGAGCGTATTGTCCTCGGGCAGGTGGAGGTCCCAGCCGCTAGTTATGGACCAGCGGGCGAAGTGTTTAGGGGCATGGGTGGTTATAGCTATTGGGTTTCCTTTCAGGCTTACCTGCCGGGTAGTGGAGCGAGTTTTCCGGTTGAGTTTCATCGAGTGATCACAGGTCAGAGCCGCGGATTCACTGCGTCACCCGACCTCTATACCGAGGCGTACCTGAACTTTGGCCTAGTGGCGGCGATGATAATTCCTGCTGTGTTAATGATGGGACTTGTCGTGTTGCACTATGTGCCAGCAGTCTCGTTGGAGGGGCGTGCGATCAAGGTGGCGCTGATCACTGTATTCGCGTTTATGTCTTATCGGAGTCCCATCGCTCAGGCAAGCATTATATTCCCTGTCATCGCGGCAGCAGCAGCTTTCTGGGTTTCTAGACCGCGGAAGGCGCCACGCGAGCGAAAGTCAACTCGGACAAGGGAAGCTTCGGTCACTCTCATGCGGTCCTAATAGGAGGAACCAGTATGGTCGTCCACCTCGACCGAGGGACACCTCCTCGTTGCGTTTTGATACCCACCGTGCACTCGGGGTTCAGGTGGGACAGAGTGGGGTGTCTTGGCCTTCTCTCAGCGGCCCCCCGTCACAATGAGGGTCAGTTCCGATGTATCCCACTTCGGGCAGCAGACCTTTGATCTGTCTGTGGAGGTGGCAGTTGTCAGGGACAATGAACCGTCAGGCACCGCCGGTACGGTCAACCGGAGGGTCTATCCACTGTCGACGGCAGTCTTGTTTTGGGTCAGCACTAGGAACTGGAGTCTTTGATGAAGATCGTCGTGGTTGGTACTGGGTACGTGGGGTTGTCGAATGCGGTGATCCTGGCGCAGCACAATCAGGTGACGGCCGTGGACATCAATGCGGCGAAGGTGGCGCAGATCAATGACCGGGTCTCGCCGATCATCGATGTGGAGTTGCAGGACTACCTGACGAACAAGGACCTGGACCTGAGGGCGACCACTGATGGTGCTTCGGCGTATGCGGAGGCCGACTTCGTGGTGGTGGCGACGCCGACCGATTATGACCCGCAGCACAATTACTTCGACACGTCGTCGGTGGAGTCGGTGGTGGCTGCGGTGTTGGCGGTGAATCCGGCGGCTGTGGTGGTGGTGAAGTCGACGGTGCCGGTGGGGTTCACGGCCGAGCTGAAGCAGCGGCACGAGGGTGCGTCGATCATTTTCTCGCCGGAGTTCCTGCGTGAGGGTCGGGCGTTGTATGACAACTTGTACCCGTCGCGGATCGTGGTGGGGGAGCGCTCGGAGGCGGGTCGTGGGTTTGCGGACCTGTTGGTTGAGGGTGCCGAGGCCAGGGATGTGCCGGTGTTGTTGACTGATGCGACGGAGGCCGAGGCGATCAAGTTGTTCGCGAACACGTATCTGGCGTTGCGGGTGGCGTACTTCAACGAGTTGGACACCTATGCGGCCTCGCGTGGGTTGGACACGGCTCAGATCATTGAGGGTGTTGGTTTGGATCCGCGGATCGGTTCGCACTACAACAACCCGTCGTTCGGGTACGGGGGCTACTGCTTGCCGAAGGACACCAAGCAGTTGTTGGCGAACTACTCCGACGTGCCGCAGAACCTCATTGCGGCGGTGGTGGATGCGAACCACACGCGCAAGGACTTCATCGCTTTTGACATCATCAAGCGTCAGCCGCGGGTGGTTGGGGTGTACCGGTTGGTGATGAAGTCGGGTTCGGACAACTTCAGGGCCTCAGCGATCCAGGGGATCATGAAGCGGATCAAGGCGAAGGGGATCCCGGTGATCGTGTATGAGCCGGAGCTGGCCGAGGACACGTTCTACAACTCTGAGGTGGTGCGTGATCTGGAGGAGTTCAAGGCTCGCGCTGATGTGATCATCGCCAACCGGCGTATCGAGGTGCTCGACGACGTGGCGGAGAAGATCTACACCCGAGACATCTACGGACGAGACTGAGGTCAAGCTCAGGGGTGGGTAACCCGGTGTGAGACGCAGCCCTTGTCCACCGCATCCCAGTCAACCTCGACCCCTATCCCCGGGGCCTCGGACGGAGAGATGAAACCGTCCTCAGTCACTGGCAGAGGATGCTTGGCAGGGAACTGGAAGGCCTTCTCGGGGACGAAGTACTCGAACCAGTCGCAGTTGCCGATGGCGCAGGACACGTGGACGTTGACCATGTCCATCAGCCCCATGGTGGTGGTGTGGATCTCACAGTTCAGGCCGAAGGCTTCTGCGAGGTGGGCGATCTTCATCGTGCCCGTGATCCCGGCTTTCCAGCTGACGTCTGCGCGCACGATGTCTGCGGCCCGCTGGGCGATCACCTGGGCAACGCCCCAGTGTGCGCCAGCAGTGGTCTCGGTGGCCGCGATCGGGATGTCCAGCTGCCGGCACAGCTCGGTGTACTTGTAGGTCTCGACGTCCCGGAAGGGCTCCTCGAGCCACCGGTAGTTGAGCTTTTCAAGGTGCCGGCCAACCCTTAGCGCATCATCCAGCGTGTACTCGCCCACGGGGTCGCTCATCAGGACCATGTCCGGTCCAACGGCGTCACGAAGGGCCTCGTGCACCTCCATGTCAGTCTCCCAGGGGCCAGGGGGGTGTGCCTTGTAGGCGCGAATGCCCCGGGACTGATAGTGCAGGGCCTCGGTGACGTACTCGTCGACAGAGGTGTGGAACAGACCGCTGGCATATACCGGCAACCGGTCACGCCTGGCTCCGAGGTAGCGGTACAGCGGCAGCCCGGCATCGATGGCCGCCATTTCCCACAGGGCGACGTCGATGGGTCCCGGCAGGTACAGCGGGAAGAAGACGAGGTGGCGGTTCACGTTCCACAGGTCGTGCCAGATGGCCTCCCTGTCAGTGGCCTCCCGGCCCAGGATGATGGGGGCGATCGTGTCGTGGATCAACGCCTCCGGCACCACGCCGCCACGCGCGGCGAGACAGGAGGCAGTGCCCACCACGCCCGTGTCCGAGTGGAGCTGCAGCACCAGGACGTCCCAGTCCATCGGGGCGCCGCCCTCGCGGCTGGCGTCGAAGAGGCTCTCCTCCCGGTGCACGAGCCAGGTCTCGACCTTGGTGATCTTCATGGGGTTTGTCTCCTTGCGGGGGTGCGGTGCAGCAGGCTTGACAGGTGGCAGCGGCCACGGTCGAATGCAGGAATGGACGAGGGAGCGCTCGGATGATGCACAGTGACGTGGTGGAGGGAGTCGGGCGCATGGTGCTCCAGCAGGAGAGCGCCAACCCGGTGCTGCCCATCGAGCCGGAGCTGTGTGAAATGTTCGGTGTGAGCCGCAGCGTCCTGCGTGAGGCGATGAAGTCCATCGCGGCCAAGGGGCTCATCGAGGTGCGCCCCCGCGTCGGAACGCGCATCCGGCCCCGGCACCTGTGGAACAACCTGGACCCCGACGTGCTGCGCTGGTCCGCCGCCCAGGACCGGGAGAGGACCATCGTGGAGCTCAACGAGCTGCGGCAGGCCATCGAGCCGGCTGCCGCGGCGTTGGCCGCCCGGCACGCAAACGCCGACGAGCGCTCCGAGATCTGGGACCACTACTTGCGCATGGAGGATGCCGTGCGGGACCGCGACCTTGCAAGCTTCATCGAGGCGGACACCCGATTCCACACGGGCATCCTCGGGGCCGGTGGCAACGAGTTGTTCCGCTCCCTCGGGCACGCCATCGACGTCGTGCTCCAGGACAGCTTCCGGTCCGAGGCCGCCAGCATCGACGACGTCGCCAGCAGCATCCCGCTTCACCGCGCCGTCGCCGCCGCGATCACGGGCTGCCTGCCCGACGAGGCAGCCGCGGCCATGCGCGCGGTGGTGGGGTTCACGCTGCAGCGCATCGGCCAGGACCGCCAGGGCTTCAGTGCCCGCGCCGAGGCCACCACCTAGAATCCCACCAGGGCGCCGCCGTCCACCGGCAGGCACACGCCGGTGACGAAGCTCGCCGCCGGGCTGGAGAGGTAGACCGCGGCCAGGCCGATGTCCGACGGCGTGCCCACGCGCTCCATCGGGGTACGGCCCAGGATCTTTCTCAGCCGCTCCGGGTCGTCGTCGGTGGCCTTGCGGAACATCGCCGTGTCGATCCAGCCCGGTGCGATCGCGTTCACCCGAACGCCATCCGGGCCCGCCTCTGCGGCGAGGGCCCGCATCACGCCCAGGATGCCGGACTTGGCGGCCGAGTAGCCGGTGACCGCCGGCATGCCGATGTAGCTGGTCATGCTGCCGATGAACAGCAGCGAACCCGAACGCCGTGACCGCATGGTGGGCAGGAATGCCTTGCTCAACGCGAACGCCCCCACCAGGTGGACGTCCAGTACGTCTGTGAAGTCCTCCACAGTCATCTCGTCCACCAGCTTCTTGCGGTGGTTGCCGGCGTTGTTCACAAGCACGTCCACCGGCCCGAAACGCTCCTGCACCATGGCCGCCACATCGGGGGCTGCAGCGGTGTCCGTGACGTCGAAGGGGATGTGGTGGACGGCATCCCCGAAGCGGGCCAACTCGTCCGAGGGGTTCCGGCTCAGCACCACCACGCGTGCGCCAGCGGAGACGAAGGCCTCCGTCATGCCCAGCCCCAGCCCGGTGGCTCCACCGGTGATCACGGCCGTCATGCCGTCGAGTGAGAAGGGGGATCCAACTGTCATGTTCAAACTCCTGGTGTGATGGTCAACTGCAGGCGGGCGCGAAGGACACCGTCGGCACCTGGTACTTGTACGGGATGCAGTACTCCTTGTGGCCCAGCGCCTCGCTTCGAGTCAGTTGCCCCGCAGCAGTTCCGGCCACCAGCTCGAGCAGGGAATCGCGGGCCTGGGCCTGTGTCTGCCGCCCCGTGAGCACCATGCTGGCATCGAAGTCCATGTCCTCACGCATCCGCTCGAACGTCTGGGAGTTGCCGGTGATCTTGATGGTGGGTGCCACGGGTGAACCCACCACGGAACCCCGGCCGGTGATGAACAGCAGGATGTGCGCCCCGCAGGAGATGAGGTCGATGAGGCCTTCGCTGTCGTTCGGGTTGGTGATGCCGAACTGCATGAAGTGGGGGTCCGGGGTGGAGTCGAGCAGCCACAGCCCAGGGTGGGGGACGGGCATGGACACCTTGAGCACCCCCTCGATGGGGCGGGTGCCGCTCTTGACCACGGCACCCATGCTCTTCTCCTCGATGGTGGTCAGGCCGCCGGCGAAATTGCCCGGGCTGACGGAGTACTGCCTGACGGAGCGGCAGTACTCCAGGGCCTTGTCATAGGTTGCGCCGATGTCCGACGCGGCGTCCTCGTCGCGGGCGCGGGCCAGGAGTTGCGCGCGCAGGCCGATGGCCTCCACGATCTCCTCGAAGATGGCTGTGCCGCCGGCGTCGACGAGGACGTCGAAGAAGCTGCCTACGACAGCGTTGCCCGCCAGGCCGCTCGTGAAGTCGCTGCCGCCGCACTCGGCGCCCACCACCAGATCTGTGAGTCCCATCGGCACCCGTGGGGTGGCTGCGATGGCCTGCTGCAACTCCCGCACCGCCGCCACGCCGTGCTCGATGCTGGAGGTGGTGCCGCCGTGGTCCTGGATCCGGAACCAGGTGGTGGGACGCCCCGTCTCATCGGCCAGGGCTGCCAGCTTGTCCGGCTGCAGGTACTCGCACCCCAGCCCCACCAGTAGCGCCGCGCCGACGTTGGGGTGTCGCAGGAGCGCTCCCAGCAGTCGGATGGCGTACTCGTTGTCCGTGCAGCCTGCGAAGCCCACCACCTCGACGTCGTTGTCGGCGCAGGCGCGGACGATCTCGTCGGCCACGAAGTGGGCACACTCAACCGTGTAGACAACCAGGACACGGTTGCGGATTCCCAGCGACCCGTCGGGGCGCTGGTAGCCGAGCCACGTCAGCTCCTCGGGTGCGGCGACGCTCTGGTCAGGCATAGTTCACGTCCTGCGGTGCTCCGGTGACCGGGTCCAGGGATGCGGAACGCTCGTCGAACAGGCTCCGCGCGCAGTGGAGGTGGACCCAGGCGCCAGCGGAGATTTGCGCGCTGGCCTCGGCAATGGTGATCCCGTACTTGACCACGGGGTCTCCGCTCTTGTGCGGCACCAGGGCGAGCTTGTGGCCGCGGGGGATCGTCTCACCTGCCGTGACGACGTGCTCCATCGCGCCCCGGAGCCGCACCGGTCCGGGTGGGACCTCCTCCAGGGCAGTGGCCACCGTGTCCCCCGCGGAGACCACATACGCCGCAGGTGCGGACGGATCGGGTGCCACGCAGTCGCTGGCAGGCATCACAGGATCCCGTACTTGGCGAAGGCGGCCGTCGCCGTCATGCCGCCCTCGATGGCCCGGCGCACCAGCTTCTCCTGCGAGGCCTTCTCCATGGCCTCCTCCACGACGGACAGCGCGATGCCCGAGGGAATCACCAGGACGCCGTCCAGATCGCCGAAGACGATGTCGCCGTCGTCGATCTGCACGCCACCGATCTCGATGCGGCAACGGAAGTCCACCACCTGGGTGCGGATGGATGAGTCCTGTGCCCACGGACCCCAACTGAAAACGGGCCAGTCCTGCTCCAGCACCTGCGGGGTGTCCCGGTGGTAGCCGTTGACGACGGCGCCCACCGCGCCCCGTGTGCGGGCCGTTGCCGTGAGCATCTCTCCCCAGTAGGCGCAGCGCTGCGTGCCCCCGGTAGCCAGGTAGACCTCGTTGGGACGCAGGTCATCCAGTGCCTCTGTGAGGCGGCCGAAGGGCTTCTTCTGCGGCCCGAACACGTCGATCATCAGCACCGTCATGGCGCGGCCGGCCACCTTCATCCCGGGCTGGAGCGGCATCACGCTCGGCGGCAGGAACTGGTGCGCCAGGCCACGTGCGTCAAGGATGTCGCCCACCACCGGGGTGTAGAGGCTGGTGCGCAACGCCTCCAGCATCCCGTCAGCATCCAGTTCAGCGTTCTCCTGTGCCACAGGGGCAACACTCATGACCTTCACCACTCCTTCGTAAGGTGATCAATGGTCTGATGATAATAGCGCTCACCCCGAGCCGTGGCCAGCGATTCGTCTCAGTTCTTTCCGGGCGGGTCGGCCAGGTTGGGGTTGCGCCTGACGTACTCGAGCGACCGCAGGGAGGCTGCCAGGGAGTGGTTCAGGTGGTAGATCAGGGCGTCAGTGGCCGCCGTGGCGTTCTCGCGCAGCGTGGCGTCGATGATGGCCAGGTGCTCCGGGAGGTTGTGCTTCGGGTCTGACGTGCCGAGCGACGCCGCATACATGGCCAGGCGGAACTGCTGGCGCATCAGGCCCTGGTGCAGCGATGTGAGGATGGAGTTGTCCACCACCGCAACCAGGAAGCAGTGGAACTCGACATCCAGGTGGTAGTGGGCCTCGGTTTCGCCGTCGCCCAGCTCCTCGAATCGGCGGCGCAGGTCGAAGAGTTCCCGCTTCGGGTAGGTGGAGATGTACTGGGTCAGCACGGCGGGCTCCAGCAGGCGGCGGGTCTGGTAGAGCTCGGTGACGCTCTGCTCCGAGAATGCGGCCACCTGCATCCCTTTGCGCGGGTACACCACCACCAGTCGCTCGCGCCGGAGCCGCTGCAACGCCTCGCGAACGGGGGTGCGCCCGATCCCGGTCTCGTCGCTGATGCCCTGTTCCGAGATGGTCTGGCCGGGGAGGTAGGCGCAGGACTGGATGCGCTCCAGCAGTAGTTCGTAGGCCTGGTCTGCCAGGCCCCCGGCGGGCGTGGTGCTCACGACTTCTCCTCCTAGGGGTGTGGAGCAAAGCTACTTCAATAATCGGTTGACACACATCACAGGACGTACTTAGTATCTGGTGATACATCAACCGTGTCACATCACCGACTGAAGGACGAAGGCGTTCTGTGGACACAAGCAGGATCATAGACATACGGGTCTACGAGGCCACCTCGAGCATCTCCAGGGCGATCTCGGATGCCACCCATGACATCTCGAAGATCGCGTTCCTCGTGCTCGAGGTGGAGACCGCCGGCGGCGTCACCGGGCAGGGGTACCTGCTGTCCTTCCACTATTCAGAGCAGGCCGTCAAGGGCGCCCTCGCGGATCTGGTGGAGTTCACGTTGCCGCGGGACTACAAGGTCCACGAGACCCTCCAGGTCCAGCGGGACTACGAGGCCGAGTCTGAGTACTTCGGGATCGAGGGGCTGCAGCGCTGGGCGCTGGCGACGCTCAACGTCGCCATGTGGGATGCCTGGGGGCGCCAGTTGGGCCAGCCTGTGTGGCGGCTGCTGGGCAACCACAACCGCCCCATCCCGGTCTATGGCAGCGGTGGTTGGCTCTCCTACACCGACGACGAACTGCTCGAGGAGGTCCGGGGCTACAAGGCCCGTGGATTCCGGGCGGTTAAGATCAAGGTCGGGTCATCCGAGCCAGGGCGGGACATCGAGCGCCTGCGCCGCGTGCGCGACGCCGTCGGCCCGGAACTGGGCATCATGATGGACGCGAACCAGGGCATGGACGTGCCCGGTGCGCTGGAGTTGAGCCACGCCGCCCAACCGCTGGGCATCCGCTGGTTCGAGGAGCCCATTGCGCGCGACAACTACGAAGGTTTCGCCACCCTGCGCCACCGCACCCAGATCTCCATCGCGATGGGGGAGCGGGAGTACAACAGCATCGGCCTGCGCGAGCTCCTGGACCGTCGGGCCATCGACCTGTGGCAGCCCGACATCATCCGGATCGGCGGGGTGGAGGCCTGGCGCGAGTCCGCGGCGCTCGCGGCCACGCACGGCATCCCGGTGCTGCCCCACTACTACAAGGACTACGACGTCCCGCTGCTGGCCACCGTGTCCAACGCCTATGGCGCCGAGTCCTTTGACTGGATCGATGGACTCATTGACAACCAGATGGTCATCCAGGACGGACTGGCCCGCCCACGCGAAGGTGCCGGGTGGGGATTCACCTTCCGTCAAGAACTGCTGAACGAGGTCCACATGCCCTCGTCCCAGCTCACCGCGAAAGCAAGCTGAGGAGGCAACAGTGCCCAGCATCGTCCTGACCGAGCCGTTCCAGGTATCGGTCGCAGACACCCCCAAGCCCACGCCTGCCGCAGGTGAGGCGCTGCTGAAGATGGTCTACGGCGGGGTGTGCGGCAGCGACCTGGCTTCCTACCGTGGCGTCTCCCCGTACGTTTCCTACCCGAGAACTCTCGGGCACGAGTTCTCGGCCGAGGTCGTGGAGGTGGGGGACAACCCGCACGGCATCCGCCCCGGCATGTTGGTGACGGCTCTGCCCTACTTCGCCTGCGGCACCTGCCGGGGATGCCGATTGGGAAAGCCCAACGCGTGCCGCAACAACCAGACGATGGGGGTGCAGCGCGAAGGCGCCTTCTCCACCTGGTTCACCCTGCCCACCGAGCGGATCTACGACGGCACGGGCATCGACCCGCGGGCGCTGGCGCTGGTGGAGCCGTTCGCGATCAGCCACCACGCCGTCACCCAGGGGAAGGTGGGGCCCGGGGACAAGGTCCTTGTGTTCGGGGCCGGCGCCATCGGGATCCTCGCGGCCGTGGCGGCACGCAGCCGCGGGGCCGAGGCCTGGATCGCCGACATCTCACAGGAGAAGTTGGACCGGGCAGTCGAGCAGTTCGGCTTGGACGGTGGCCTGAACAGCGCCAACGCTGACGAGATGTCCGCACGGGTGGCGGAGCTGACCGGGGGAGACGGCTTCGACGTCACCATCGAGGCCGCCGGTGCGGCAGCCGCCTTCGAGGCCGCGGTGGAGCACACTGCAACCCTGGGGCGCGTCGTCGAGGTGGGGGTTTCCAGCCAGCGCGCCAACTTCGACCAGACGATGCTGCAGCGCAAGGAACTCACCATGGTGGGCTCCCGGGGCGCCACGGCAGCCGACTTCGCCGCCTGCCTCGCCCTCGTACGCGAGGGGGACGTCGACCTCACACGGCTAGTCACGTTTGAAACACCAGCGGCGGAGGCACCGGACGCCTTCACCCGTCTCCATCGCGAGTCCGCGGTGGTCACCAAAGTCCTGTTCCGATTCTGAACCGGACGATCCAAAGGAAAGGGAAGCACATGCGCATCAAGAAAAGGACCTGCATCGTCGCAGCCGGACTCGCCGCCAGCGTCGCGCTGCTCGGCGCCTGCAGCAACGAGTCCGCCGGAGGCGGCGGTGAAGACGTCGAGGGCGACGTCGTCACCATCGAACTCGGCTTCGAGAACACGATGGAGGAGCCCGTCGGCCAGGCGGTGCAGTACTGGGCGGACCAGTTGGAGGAGCAGAGCGGCGGCCAGATGAAGCTGGACCTGTACCCGAACAGCGCCCTCGGCAGCAAGCCTGAGCTCATCGACCAGATGGTGGCCGGGGAGGGCGTCATCACCATCGCCGACGGCGGCTTCTACGCCGAGTTCGGCGCACCGGACATGGGCATCCTGTACGGACCGTTCTTCTTCCAGTCCTGGGACGAGGTCTGGAATCTCGTGGAGAGCGACTGGTACGCCGAGCAGAGCGAACTGCTGGCCGACAAGGGCTTGACCCTTCTGGCCTCCAACTGGATCTATGGCGACCGCCACCTGATGACCACCAAGGAGGTCCACACCCCGGCCGACATCGCAGGGATGAACATCCGGCTGGCCAACAGCAAGGTGTTCGTCGAGGGCTTCAACGCCATTGGCGCCAACGCCGTGGCGATGGACCTCGGCGACGTCTACACCGGCCTGCAGACCGGCGTCGTCGAAGGTGTCGAGAACCCGATGTCCACCCTATACGGGCAGAGTTTTCAGGAGGTTGCCCCCTACCTGCTGAAGACCTCACACATCCGGAACTTCACCACTTGGGTGACGAGCACCGACTTCCTCGACACCCTGACCGACGAGCAGCGCGAACTCCTCATCAGCACCGCAGAGGAGGCAGGCCTGCACAACAACGAGCTCGCCGAGGCCGCCGACTCCGAGTACCAACGGATGTTGGAGGACGACGGCGTGACCGTGTCCGAGGTGACCGACGAGGAGCGCCAGCAGTGGGAGGACGCGGCGCAGGGATTCTATGACCTGGGCGACGAACTGGGCTGGAGCGAGGGCCTCTTCGACACCGTCCAAGAGGCGAAGAGCAAGTGACCTCAGAGGCCCAGGTCATCTTGGGGACGGACGAACCCCCCACCCGGAACAGGGCCCTCAGGGCCCTGTTCACGGTGGAAAACGTCCTCGCCGGCATCGTCCTTGTGATGCTCGTGGGCATCACCATCCTCGGTGTGGTGATGCGCTACGTGCTGCGGCAGCCGCTGCCCTGGCTGATCGAGATGCAACTCGCCGGCATGGTGTGGGTGGCGTTCCTCGCCGCAGCGATGGGGTTCCGGTACAAGGCGCACGTGGCCATCGAGATCATCATCGACCTCCTCCCAGCCCGCGCCCAGGCCGTGGCCGAAGTGGTCATCGGAATCATCGTCTACGCACTACTCGGATTCCTGTTCTACTCGTGCCTCGCGTACCTGCAGAACTTCGTGACCTCCGGGCGCAGCACGCCAATCCTCCGGATTCCGTACTACCTGATCTACGGGGTGGCGCCAGTGGCCTGCGTGCTGATGGCCATCAGTTACACGGCCGGATACTTCGTTCCTGCCCTCCGTACCCTGTTCGGGCGCCGGAATGCGGCCGTCGAAGGTGGTGAACCTGCATGAGTACCGCCGTCGTCCTGATGATCGTTGCCCTGCTGGTGCTGCTGTTCCTGAAGGTTCCGGTGTTCATCGCCGTCTTCGGTGCATCCGCGGTCTACTTCCTCATGAACCCCGGGATCAACATCTCGCTGTTCGCGCAACAGGCCATCACCGGTGCGGAGAGCATCCCGCTGCTTGCCATCCCGTTCTTCGTCGGCGCCGGGGTGCTGATGAACTACACCGGCGTGACGGCCAGGATCATGGACTTCTGCGCCGTCCTGACCGGGCGCCTGTGGGGTGGTCTGGCCCAGGTCAACGTCCTGCTGTCCACGATGATGGGCGGGCTGTCCGGTTCGGCTCTGGCCGATGCCGCCATGGAAGCCAAGATGCTGGTCCCGCAGATGACAAAGAAGGGCCTGTCCAAGTCCTTCTCCAGCGTCGTGACCGCTGCCTCGGCGATGATCACCCCGTTGATCCCGCCCGGGATCGGGCTGATCCTCTACGGCGTCGTCGCCAACGTGTCCATCGGAAAGCTGTTCGTCGCCGGCATCGGGCCGGGCCTGCTGCTGTGCCTCTCGATGATGGGGATGGTCTCGCTCATCTCCCGCCGGCGTGGCTACAAGCCGCTGCGTGCTGACCGTCCGAAGGGGTCCGAACTGTGGAAGTCGTTCCGGCCGGCGATCCTTCCCCTGTGCCTGCCCATCCTCATCATCGGAGGCATCCGGATCGGTGCGTTCACCGCCACTGAGGCGGGAGCCGTGGCGATCCTGTTCGCCATCATCCTGGGGCTGGTCTACCGGGAACTCCGGTTCCGCGAGACCCTCACAAGCATCCGGGAAACCCTGACGACGTCGTCCTCGGTGCTGCTCATCGTGGCCGCCGCATCGACGTTCTCCTGGATCCTCACCAAGGAACGCATCCCGCAGCAGTTCACCGAATGGATGACGACCACGGTGGACAGCAAGTGGCTGTTCCTGCTGGTGGCGTGCATCTTCCTGCTGATCATCGGGATGTTCATCGAGGGCAACGCGACGATGATCGTGCTCGCCCCGTTGTTCGCGCCGGTGGCCGTGGCGCAGGGGATCGACCCTATCCAGTTCGCAATGATCTTCATCTTTGCCAACGCGGTCGGTTCCTTCACGCCGCCGATGGGCACCCTGATGTTCGTGGTGAACAGCGTGACCGGCACAACGACACGCGAGTTCATCAAGGAGGCCGTCCCGTTCTACGGCCTGTTGCTGGGCTGCCTGCTGTTGCTCGTGCTGGTTCCTTCGGTTTCCACCGGGCTGGTGTCGCTGGTGTTCTGACGTCCGCAGCAGCCAATGGGTACTGGGACGAACACCTCCATCGGCATCCTCGTCGACGAGCCGTACATCGCCAAGTGATGATGAAGCGCCTCCCAGCCCGGTCCGCGCCTTCCGCACCCGAGGCTAGCGTTGACGGGTGGTGGTCTGCCGGACCTGGAGGGTGCCGGGGATGGTGATGCGGGCACCGGAGCGGGTGGAGTCCCTGCCCTGGGTGAGCAGCCGGACGGCCTCGGTGGCGATCAGTTCCATCGGCTGGCGCACGGTGGTGAGGCTGGGCAGCATCAGGGAGGCCAGTTCGATGTCGTCGAAGCCCGTCACCAGGACGTCGTCGGGGACGTGGTGCCCGGCTGCCTGGAAACCGGCCACCACGCCCAGCGCGAGGAGGTCGTCGGTGCAGACCACGGCGTCGGGGAGTTCCCCGGAGGCCAGGAGGTGCTCCGCGGCGGCGCGGCCCTCGGCGATGGAGAAGGTGACGTCGATGACGTGTTCTGGTGCAAGTGTGATGCCCAGGCGGGAGGCCTCCGAGGTGACCTCCAGGGTGCGGACCGAGGCCGAGAGGGAGGCGTCGGTGCTGGTGACGTGTGCGATGCTGCGCACGCCGCGCTCGTGGAGGTGCGCCATGACGTCGCGGATGCCGGTGCGGTCCTCGACGCCCACCCACGGGATCCGCAGGCTCGGCACCTCGCGGTCGAGTTGCACCACCGGCACCTGGCCGACGGCCGCAGTCATCGCCGGGGCGCTGCCCTCCGCGTGTGCGGGAACGATGAGGATCCCGTCGACGGTGCCCGCCGACATCGAGCGCAGGCGCCTGGCCTCCAACTCGACGCTGCCGCGCGAGTCGCTGAGGAACAGGTTCAGCTCGTGCGTGCTGAGTGCGTGCTCCACCTCCTCCACCAGCTCGGTGAAGAACGGGTTGCGGATGCTGGGCACCACCATGCCCACGGACCGGGTCTGCGAACTGCGCAGCGCACGGGCGATGGGGTTGACGCGGTAGCCGAGCCGGGCAGCCGTCTTCTCCACCAGTTCCGTGGTGGCGGCGCTCACCTTGTGTGCACTGCCACCCAGCACGCGGGACACCGTCGCCGTCGACACACCCGCTGCCTCTGCCACATCGGACAGCCGGGCGGGCAATCGATCTCCACTGACCATGACGTCCATTTTAGCGGACCTTGACTTGTTTCGCACAGGATGGTTACGCTCTGCGATGTAATCGTTTGCCATCCTCATTGACGAGTAAGCGTCAACCGGACCCCGCCGCAGTGGTCGGGCGCCGGCACAACCGATTGGAGACCCAGATGAACAAGAAGTCCCTCCTCGCAGGCGTCGCCGCAGCCGCGCTCCTGCTCACGGCCGCCTGCACCAACCGCAACGATCCCGGAACGGACGCCTCGGAACCCGCGGCCGCCGGCGGGGACGGCGCCACCGTCGCCTTCGTCCCGAAACTGCAGGGCATCCCGTACTTCGAGGAGATGAACCGCGGTGGTGAGGCGGCGGCGGAAGAGTTCGGATTCACCTGGCTGTACCAGGGCCCCACCAGCTCGGACGCGGCCGCGCAGGCCGACATCGTGCGCTCCTTCATCCAGCAGGACGTCGACACCCTCATCGTGGCCCCGAATGATCCGGACTCCCTCGCCCCGCTGCTCCAGGAGGCGCAGGACAAGGGCATCCGCGTGGCCACCTCGGACACGGACGCGCCCAACTCCATCCGTGAGCTCTTCGTGAACCAGACCACCACGGAGAACCACGGCGCCACGCTGGCCGAGACCCTCGCCGAGGCCATGGGCGGTGAGGGCAACTTCGCGATCGTCTCCTGTGGCGAGACCGCATCCAACCTCAACGCCTACATCGACTCGGCGAAGGCGAAGATGGAGGCCGACTACCCTGGGATCACCTTCACCCAGACCGTCTACGCCGGTGAGGACCAGGCCAAGGCCACCCAGATGGCCACCGACCTGCTCAACGCTGATCCGGAACTGCGAGGGATGATCGGCATCTGTGCCTCCGCGGCCCCGGCCGTCGCACAGGCGGTCCGGGACGCCGACCGGATCGGTGAGGTCTTCACCGTCGGCGGCGGCACCCCCAACGACATGAGGTCCTACCTCCTCGACGGCTCCTCCAGTGGCTCGGTGCTGTGGAACGTCTCCGATCTGGGCTACCTCACCGGTTGGGCCGGCCTGCAGCTCGCCGAGGGGAACGAGTTCGACGAGCAGATCAGCGTCGGTGACCTCGACGGCGTCGAGTACGACCCCGAGACGAAGATGATGCTGCTCGGTGGGCCGTTCGTATTCACCAAGGACAACGTCGAAGACTTCGACTACTGAGCCGTACCGGACCCTGGAGCAATGACATGACGACCCCGGCCCCGCCACGGATCGAACTCAAGGACATCACCAAGTCCTTCGGTGGTGTCCACGCCCTCCGCGGCGCCACGCTCCGGGTGGAGCCCGGCTCCGTTCACGCCCTCATCGGCGAGAACGGGGCCGGCAAGTCCACCCTGATCAAGATGATCGCCGGGCTGCAGAGCCCCGACTCCGGCACCATCGAGCTGGATGGCGAGCAGATCCAAATCCAGAGCCCTGCGGAGGCGATGGACCTGGGGATCCGCACGGTCTACCAGGAGCCGGAACTCGTCCCGGAGTTGACCGTCACCGAGAACATCTTCCTGGGCCGGGAGTTGACCTCCAGGGGACAGATCTCCTGGTCGGAACAGATCGCAGCCACCGCCGAGGTCCTGGACCTGATCCAGTTCCCGGCCGAGCGCGCCGGGCTGCCGATGCGTCGGCTGTCCATCGCCGAGCAGCAGCAGGTGGCCATCGCGAAGGCGGTTGCGGACGAGGCGCGAATCCTCATCCTCGACGAGCCGTCGGCCATCCTCACCGACTCGGAGATCGAGCGGCTCTTCGGCATCGTCCGGCGACTCGCGGCCAGCGGTGTGTCGGTCATCTACATCACCCACCGCCTCGACGAGGTGTTCGCGATCAGCGACACCATCACGGTGTTGCGCGATGGGCGCGAGGTGCAGTCGCTTCCCACCAGCCAGGCCAACATGCGCGACGTCATCCACGCCATGGTCGGCGACGTCGAGACGCGGGCACGCGAGGTGGGGGAGAAGGGCGACGTGGTGCTCCGGGCCACCGACATCGGCTTCACCGCCGACGGACCGCACAACAGCCTCAGCGTCCGAGCCGGCGAGATCGTCGGCCTCTACGGACTACTCGGCTCGGGCACCTTCGAGTTCGCGGAGGCCTGCTACGGCATGCGCCCCCAGTACGGCGGCACCATCGAGATCGACGGGAAGCCCGTTCGTGTCGCATCCCCTCGCGACGCCAAGGACGCCGGCGTCGCCATGGTCCCCGCCAACCGTGCCGGCCAGGCGCTCTTCTCCTTCCAGAGCATCGGCTTCAACATCTCCATCCGCGAACTGCAGCGGGTCAGCCGGTTCGGGATCCTCAAACTGCGTGACGAACTGAAGCGGGTCAAGGAACTCATCACCTCCCTGCGGGTGAAGACCCCGAGCCCGCGCCAGCCCGTCTCCGCCATGTCCGGCGGAAACGCCCAGAAGGTCGTCATGGCTCGGCAGATGATCGGGGCGCCCCGGCTCCTCGTGCTGGCCGAGCCGACCCAGGGCGTCGACGTCGGCGCCAAGGAGGAGATCCATCAGTTGGTGGAGGAGATGGCCTCCGACGGTGCTGCCGTCCTGATGGCCACCACCGACCTCACCGAGATCATGCGCATGTGTGACCGGGTGCTGGTCTTCCGCGAGGGCGAGATCGTCCACGAGTTCACCCCAGGGTTCACCCAGGCCGAGCTGCTCTCCGCAGCGGCCGGAGTGGCCCACGACACCGCAGGCAGCGAGAAGCCATGACCGCCACCGCAACCACGAAACCAGCAGCCCCGAAGCAGTCCACCCGTGGCCTCCTCCCCGCCCTGGTCACCGGCCAGGAGTGGGTGCTGCTCGCCCTGATCGCAGCCCTGTGGGTGGCCCTCGGCCTGTCCACGCCCGCATTCCTGACGCAGGGCTCCCTGGTGCCGCTGCTGGTGGCGGTGGCGCCGATCGCACTCATCGGCATCGGCATGACCTTCGTGATGATCACCGGCGGCATCGACGTCTCCGTCGGCGGCATGGTGATGGTCACCTCCGTCGTGGCCGCCAAGCTGCTCGTGGACGGCGGCCTGCCCGGGCCACTCGCACTGCTGGTGGCCGTGGCGGTGGGAGCGCTGCTGGGCCTGGTCAACGGCCTGTTCGTGGCCTACGGCGGGATCCATCCCATCATCGTCACGTTCGGTACCGCCAACCTCTTCCAGTTCATCGCGCTGCGCACCTTCAACTCGAACACGGTCAGCGGCATCCCCTCCACCTTCGACGTCTTCGGGCGCGGTGAGGCCGGGCGCACACTGGGTGTCCCGCACAGCTTCGCGCTGACGGTGGTCCTCGTCGCGCTGGCATGGTGGTACCTGCGGCACTTCCGTGCCGGGCGGCACCTCTACGCCGTCGGCGGGAACAACCAGGCCGCGGTCCGCGCCGGTGTCAAGGTGGCCGGCCTCGCGGTGTCCTCCTACGCACTCGTCGGCGCGCTGTCCGGGTTCGCCGCCACCTTCGTCATCGCCCAGGGGACCAGCACCCTTGACCAGTCCGTCGGCATCGGCATGGAACTGCTCGTCATCGCGGCAGTGGTGATCGGCGGCACCTCCGTGCTTGGTGGCCGTGGTTCGGTGCTCGGCACGTTGCTGGGGGCCGTGCTGGTGCAGACGGTCCGCTCGGGCGTCACCCAACTCGGCTGGCCGTCGCAGTCCGCCGACCTGTTCGTCGGCATCGCCATCGTCTCGGCCGTCGGCATGGACATCCTCCGCGAGCGTCGGAGCAGGAGCCTCTCATGAACAACAACCCCAATGCCCTCGCCCGCGTCCTCGAGACGGTCAGGACCAACAGGGTCCTGCTCCTGACGGTCCTGTTGGGGGTGGTCGTCGCCGCCATGATGGCCTTCAGCGCCGCCGGCTACACCTCCGGCGCGTACAACCCCGACTACATGGCCACGGCGCTCATCAACGCCGTTCCGCTGGCCATGCTCGGCCTCGCGCAGATGCTGGTCATCCTCTCCGGCCGCGCAGGGATCGACCTCTCCGTGGGGGCCGTGGTCTCCCTCAGTGGCGTCGTGTTCGGCTTCGCCTATGGGATCTGGGAGTGGCCGCTCTGGCTGGCGATCCTGCTGGCCGTGGCCGTGGGAGTGGTGTGCGGAACCATGAACGGCGTACTGGTGGCCTACATCGGCTTCCCGCCCATCATCGCCACGCTCGCCACCTTCTACGCGCTCAAGTCCCTGGCGCTGTTGGTCAGCAACCAGTCGCCCATCAACACCCCGCCCATCCAGGACTTCTACTCGGCCGCCCAGGCTGTGGAGATCCCCCTTGTCGGCGCCTACCTGCCGCTGGTGCCGCTGGGGCTGCTGACCTTCTTGGTGCCCGTCGCTGTGCTGGTCTGGTTCATCGTGAACCGCACGACCTTCGGCCGCACCCTCTACGCCAGTGGCACCAATGACACGGCCGCCCTGTGGGCAGCCCTGCCCAACCGTCGCACCCGCTGCCTGAGCTACTCGCTGGCCGGTGGCATCGCAGGGCTCACCGGTGTGTTCGTCGTGGCCCAGTTCGCATCGGCCCGACCCGACGCCGGAGTCACGGGCAATGGCATGTCCCTGCCCGCCATCACGATCGCAGTGCTGGGAGGAGTGGCCATCACCGGTGGCATCGGACGCGTGAGCGGTGTGCTGCTCGCCACCCTCGTCGTGGTCTGGCTCAACGCGGGCATCCTGCTCCTGTTCCCCGGGAACGAGGGCAGCCAGATGCAACTCCTGGCCCTCGGTGTCCTGCTGCTGGGCGCATCCCTGCTCAACGGATCACTGAAGATTCCCTGGCGGCGCAAAGTCCGTCAGAGCTCCACCACCAAGGCCGCCTGAGCGCGGCGAACTGAAAGGAAGATGACCATGGGTCTCCTCAACCACATCGGAGTGACCGTCTCAAACCTCGAGCGCTCCATCGAGTTCTACACCAAGCTGGGCATCCAGCAGCCGCCCGCCGAGTGGGTCTTCCCCATCAGCGGCGAGTGGCTGAGCAAGCTCGTCCAGGAGGAGGGCGCCGAGATCCGGGTCGCCTTCCTGCCCGTCCAGGATGACGTCGTCCTCGAACTGCTCGAGTACCAGACGCCCCAGGGCGCCAAGACCAACACCAAGCCCAACCGGGACGCCGGGGCGATGCACATCGCCCTCAACGTCGACGACGTCGACGAGGTCTACAACCGGCTCAGGGGAGAGGTGGAGTTCAACTCCGAGCCCCAGACCGTCGAGATGGGCCCCTGGGCGGGCAACAGGGTGGTCTACCTGAACGACCCGGACGGCACCCCCGTCGAGCTCGTGCAGAACGTGTGATCCCCGGATGAACACGCTCGGGATCCACTCGCTCGTCTTCGCCGGGGACACCGAACTGGACTCGGTCCGCGAGACCGTGGCCAAGTCGAAGGAGGCCGGCTTCGACCTCGTGGAGTTCTCCCTCCACGACGGCTTCGCCGCCGACACCGCGGAGGCGGCGCGCCTGGTCTCCGAAGCCGGTCTCGAGGTGGCATGCTCCCGCGGGCTCGCGCCCGACGCCGACGTCTCCAGCGAGGACCCGGCCGTCGTCGAACGTGGCCTGGAACTGGTGATGGAATCCATCCGCATCAGCAACGAACTGGGGGCCAAGGTGCTCACCGGGGCGCTGTACGGGGCTTTCGGGAAGGCGACCGCGCCGCTGAGCAGCGCCGGCCGGGCCAACATCGTCGCCAGCCTGAAGGAGGCCTCGCAGGAGGCCGCCAAGGTGGGGATGACACTCGGGCTGGAGGTGTGCAACCGGTACGAGACCAACGTTGTCAACACCGCCGCCGACGCGCTGGTGCTGGCCGACGACATCGGCGCCGACAACGTCATGGTCCACCTGGACGTCTACCACATGAACATCGAGGAGGAGGACTTCGTCAGGCCCGTCAAGCTGGTGGGGGACCGGTTGGGGTACGTGCACATCGGCGAGAACCATCGCGGCTACCTCGGTGCGGGCCACGTCGACTTCGCGTCGTTCTTCCGCGCACTGGCGGACATCGACTACACCGGAGGGATCACGTTCGAGAGCTTCTCGAGTGCCGTGGTCATGCAATCCCTGAGCAACGACCTTGCAATCTGGCGCAACACCTGGTCCGACGGCATGGCCCTGGCGAGACAGGCCAACACCATGCTGCGTGGATGGATCGAGGCCTCGCACGCTGGCGCTCGATAACGATTTGGTATCGCCATCTGGTGCCCCGGCTCGTTCAGGAGCAAGATGACAGCCAGGTTCCCGTGCGGGGGACCGACGACGCCGCGCTGAACTTCGGGGGAATGGTCAGCGCGGCGTCCAGCGCCCGGGACAGGCCCGTCACGGTGGCAGAAGCGTCAAAATTCTCACCGAGTGCACGGCGAACATCTGCCGGTCCCCCAGCCGCCGAGCGACTCCTCGCGGACGGCTCTGGTGAAGGGGGGAGGCCTCCAGCGCCGGGACCCACGCGATGGTGGGGGAGCCCATCGACCACAGCATGGCCCTGCTGTTGCGCCGTCGCGGAGTCCCCGACCAGCCTTCAGCTCGCGCCAACTGAGGGGCAGGCATGCACTGCGAGCCGACATGGTGCTCCCCGTGACCACTTGGCACCGGGGACTGCTGCTGAAGCGCGCCGTCTACCACGGCACCAGCGACGAGACCCTCATGATGGGTGTCGGCCACCTCGAGGGCACGGCCCTGCCGGTCGGGGGAGTGGGGATGCACTCCGTGCTCACCGCGCACCGCGGCCTGGCGTCTGCCACCATGTTCGACCGGCTCAACGAACTGGGCATCGGCGACGAGTTCAGCATCGAGGTCTTCGGCGAGGTCCTCAGCTACCAGGTCCGCGCCACCCAGGTGGTGCAGCCCGAGGACACCGAGACTCTTTTCCCCGAGGTCGGCTCCGACCTCGTCACCCTCGTCACCTGCACCCCCCTCGGTGTCAACAGCCACCGCATCCTCGTCACCGCCGAGCGCGTCACCCCCACGCCGCAGGTGGTGCTCGACTCCGCCGGCGCGGTTCCCGTGGTCCCGTTCCCCTGGTGGGCGGTCATCCTGGCGGGTGGCATCGTGCTGGTGGCCGGCTACCTCTTGGTGACCCGCCGCCCCCGCCCCTCGCTGGTCGAGTAGGGCGCCCAGCGCCCGTGTCGAGACCCACCCAGTCAGTTGCCCTGAGGTGCGAGCGAAAGCGAGCCTCGAAGGGCGTCTCACCCGCAGTCGTGGTGACCAGCGTCCGTACGAAAGCGATTTCGAGGCTCTGGAGGACCGCTCAGCGGCGTGTCGCGGAGCCCTGTCACCATGGGCCTGGCGTGCCTGCCGTGGCGGCTGACCGATTCGCTACTCGCGCCCTTCTTCGAGCGGGATCAGCATCGTCCTGAACTCGCCGGGTGTGGTGTGCAGCTGCCAGATGCGTTCTGCAACACCGTCGATGCCGTTGGGCACCTGGAGCTTCGGGATGGATCCCGGGATGACCAGCTGCACCACGCGCACGCCCTCGTCGGCCAGGGCCTCGTGGAGCATCTCGCCGTAGGCGCTCTCGGCCGGGAACGCCACTGACGTGCCGGAGAAACCCGCACGTGCCTTCACCGACGTGCCGCCGTTGATCAGGATGATCGTGCCGTCGCCCGCCGCGCGCATGGCAGGCAGCACCACGCGGGCCGCCGTGATCAGTCCCAAGGCCGAGAAACTCAGCGCGTCGAGTGCGAGCTCGGGGGTCAGGTCGAGCACAGGCTCCAGGTAGGCGCGTGCCGGGAGTGGGCTGTACTGCAGGGCGGTGATCGGGCCCAGGTCCGCCGCGGCGGAGGCGAGCGCCTGCTCGAGGGCTGCTGCGTCGCGCACGTCGGCCGAGTACCCGCGCGCGGTCACGCCGTCGTCGGCGAGTTCAGCTGCCAGCGCGTCGAGCTTCGACTGGTCGCGCGAGATCAGCGCAACAGCGAACCCCTCGCGCCCGAACCTCCGTGCCACCGCGGCGCCCAGGCCGGGTCCTGCTCCCACAATTGCCAGCGTTGCCATCTGAGCCTCCATCAGTGAAACCGGTGTCTGTGCCCGACCCTAGTCGGTGGCTGTTCGGGCATGCTCGGCGCCCCTGTTGACGGTTGTAGTCCAGGGGGTCTCTTGTGGGCCACGGCCTCGGCGGCGTCGTCGCCCGGCCCGGCGGCGGCTGCTGCGAACTCGGCGAACTGTCGGTAGGTGTTGGCGCCCATCAGGAGCGTGTAGGTGTCCTTGGGTTGCTGGTCCAGCCACGCGAGGTACTCGGGGCCCTGCAAGCCCCACCAGCCCGGCCAGCCCTCCGTGCTGCCGTAGCCGTCGAGGGACATGATGAAGTCCACCAGGAGTTCCTGCTGATTCTGGTTCATGGTTGCCTCCGTTGCTCAGTATGCGCTCCGGTGGCGGCATGCAACAGCCCCGGACCGAGCTGGTCCGGGGCTGTTGCTTTAGGTGTCCTTCGAGGCTCGCTGGCGCTCGCACCTCAGGACAACTGGTGGCTGGCGCTCGCACCTCAGGACAACTGAGGCGGCTGGATCACACCTGACGCGGGATGCTGCTGTTGGCGACGCGGTTCTCGGCGTCGATCATCCAGGCGAGCTGTTCGATGCGCTCGAGGATGGTGTGCAGGATGTCCGCCGTGGTGGGGTCCTCTTCGTCGACCTCGTCGTGGATGCGACGGGCCGTGCCGGCCACCGCGTACAGCGAGGCGACGATGGCGTCCACCGTGTCAGCCGTGTCCACCTCGTCGGCGGTGGGCTGGGGGAGGCTGGTCTGCTCGGCGACCGTCTTGATCCGGGCGTCCGGGGTGGCGTAGATCGCGCGCATGCGCTCGGCCACCACGTCGGTGAACTCGCGGGCGGCGTCAACCACCTCGTCGAGCACCAGGTGGGTGTCGCGGAAGTTCTTGCCGACGACGTTCCAGTGGAGCTGCTTGCCCTGGATGTGGAGATCGGTGAGGTCGACCAGCATCTGCTGCAGGTGGCCCGCCAGCTTCTCCGAAGCCTGGAAGGCCGGGTGCGCGGTGTGGGCGTCCTTGCGGTTGAGTGTCTGGGTCATGATGTTTTGCTCCCATCTCTCTTGTGGTTCGTTGGTACCCATTCTCCTCCACTTTCTTGAATGATTCAAGAAAAGGCAGGCTTGCCTAAGTTGGGTTTGAGCGTCAGCAGGGCCCTTCGGGGCTCGTTGCCACTAGCACCGCAGGGCGACTGGCAGGGGTGGGTGCCGTGATGCGAGAGGATGGGTCAGGAGGTGGCGATGCTCGACGTGTTGGCGGTGGTGGTGCCGCTCTACGTGCTCATCCTGCTGGGCCTCGCGGCCGGCGGGGCGAAGCCGTTCCAGGGCGCCGACGTCAGCCTCAACGCCTTCGTCTACTGGTTCGCGCTGCCGGCGTTCCTGTTCGACGCCATCGTCGAGGCGCCGTCGGGAGACGGGTTGCCGCTGTCCTTCTTCGTCGTCACGTTCCTGGTCACGTTCGGGTTCTCGACGCTGGTTTGGTTCGGCGCCCGGCTGACGGGGCTGCGAAACATCGCGGGGAAGCTCACGCTCTCGGCCGGGTACGGCAACGTCGGCTACTTCGCGTTCCCGCTGATCCTCAGCCTGCTCGGGCCCGAGGCCGCGCTGCCGATGGCGCTCGGCTCCATGGTGCACAACATCATCTTCATGGTCGGCTACCCGGCGCTCGCCTCCGCCGGCCAGGCCGAGCCCGGCAGGCTGCGCCAGGCACTGCTCAAGGCCGGTCCTTACAACCCGGCGGTCATCGTCGTCGTGCTGGCCATCGTCGTCAGGGCGTTCGGTGTGGCGGTGCCGGAGGTGGTGGCCGAGCCCATCTCGCTGCTGGCGCAGTCGGTGATCCCCGTGGCGCTGTTCGCCATCGGACTGGCGCTGCGCCCGGCCATCAAGGCGCTGCGGACCGGGGGAGCGTCGCTGCTGGCCATCCTGTCCGTCTCCCTGCTCAAGGTCATCGCCCTACCGCTGCTGACGTGGCTGGCGGCGCACTTCCTGATCCCCGACCCCACCGGCGTCCTCACCGCCACCCTCGTGCTGCTGGCCTGCATGCCCACCAGCGCCACGTCGTTCACGCTCTCGCAGGAGTTCGACGGCGACGGGCATCTGGTTGCTGCCGTCGTCGCCGTCTCCACGGTCCTGGCGCTGGTGACCGTGTCCGTGTTCAGTGCCCTGGTGGTGTGATCCCGGAAAAGTGACGTGGTTCGCTACTGAAAAACGACGTGGTTCAGTCCAGAAAAGCAACGTGGTTAAATCCGGAAAAGTGACGTGGTTCGTCTATGCTGGGGACATGATGGGACGTTACAGGGAACGGGTAGTGGATGCGGAGTTGGCACGGGCGCTCCGAATCAGCTCGGCTGTGAACATCGTAGGACCCAGGGCCTGCGGCAAGACGACCACCGCCAATCGCGTGGCCGCCTCGCGCCTAGTGCTGGACGATTCGGATGCGAACACGCTTGCCCAAGCCCGGCTCAGTCCGCCAAGGATGCTGGAGGGGGAGGAGCCGCGACTCCTGGATGAGTGGCAATTGGTCCCCGAACTCTGGGGTGCGGTGAGGCGCGAGGTGGACCGGGACAACCGTCCCGGAAGATTCCTGATGTCGGGATCGGCCTGGCCCGATGACGATGCTCGGCGGCACTCAGGCGCTGGGCGGATAGTGGACCTGAGGATGAGGCCCATGAGTCTGTGGGAGTCGGGCCAGTCCACGGGGGAGCTGTCTCTGAATGGCTTCGCGGCGGGCGAACCACAGCAGGGCGGGGTGTCGTCCCTCACTGTGGCTCGGGCAGCTGAGGAGGTGGTGCGGGGAGGTTGGCCGGGCTGGCTTGAGCTGGAACCCGCCGACGCCGCCTATCGCACTCGGGCGTACCTGAACGCGCTCAGCCAGCGAGATTTTCCTCTGGTCGCGGGTTCCCGACGGGCACCGGAAAGGCTCCTGGACTTCGTGCGGGCGTACTCGTCGCTGACAGCACACCCTGCGCCGTTGTCCACGGTTGGGAAGAGGTTGGCCGACGAGGGCGTGGACGTGGGGAGAGACTACCCGGGCCTGTTCCACGATTTCGCCTCCCGGCTGTTCCTGGTTGAGGACCAGCCGGCGTGGTCCCCGGGGAGGCGTTCGCGTACGCGGCTGGTGGCCAGCCCGAAGCGTCACCTGGTTGACCCGTCGCTGGCGGCCGCGAGCATGGGTATGTCAGCCGACGGGCTAATGTCAGACCCTGAGACGTTCGGGTATCTCTTCGAGTCCATGGTGGTGCGTGACCTCCGGGTCTATGCCCAGGCCGGTGATGCCAACGTGCTCCACTACCGAACCCATGATGCTGCCAGTGAGGTCGACGCCATCGTGGAGTACAGCGATGGCCGGTGGCTCGGGGTGGAAGTGAAGCTCGGGTACGCCGCGGCCGAGGAAGCGGCGGACAGGCTCCTGCGTACTGCGCGGGCGATCAACCGCGAGCCGACGGCGCTGCTCGTCGTGGTGCCGGACGGGCCAGCCGTCCAGTTGCCGAACGGGGTTTGGATCGCCCCGCTTGGGCTACTGGGGCCATGATGCTGCTGCCGGCCCGCCCCAGTTGATTGGTTCAAGGACGGTGTAACCGAGGACTCCAACAGTGAAGCTCTCGGTTACATGGACCCAGGCGACCGCGCGAGACCCCCGGTTTGTACACGCCGCAGCGTCCTAACGTGTGGAAAACACACCGCTTCGGCTGGACTGGGGGTCTGGAGATGAGCTCGACTGACGCAAGGGACCTGGCGGACCTGAGGTCCGTCAGCGGCATGCAGGTGATCGTGAAGCAGGAGACGCCGTTCCTGCCCAAGGTGGCGTTCACGCTGATCACGCTCGCCTCACTCGCGGGCGCCACCCTGACGGGCACGCTCGCGGGGCTCACCCCGTTCCAGGTGGCCGTGCGCTGGATCAGCCTCTGGGTGATCGGGCTGGCCGGCGGGTTCGCCGTCTGGCGCGTGTTCTACCTGCGCGATACCGACCCGGATGCCGAGCAAGCCGCCGTCGACGCCCTCAACGCCACCGCGCTGAGCCGGGCCACGCTGGTGGGTCGGGTGCTGGCGCCGCTGGTGCTGCTCGGCGCGTTCGGTCCCGTCCTCACCCCCTACCTGGAGCCGCAGCCGCTGCTGCGGTGGGGACTGGTGGCCGCCATCGTCGGCAGCGCGGCTGCGCTGCTGGCCGGGATCCGGCACCGTGCCGCGGGGCACGTCGTGTGGGTGCTCAGTCTGGCCACCGTCGTCGCCTGGGCCTACGCCGACGCGGGCACCGGCTGGGAGGGCTGGGTCCGGCTCGGGCACCTCGCCGCCTTCACGCTCTGGCTGGGCGGGGCGGTCTGGAACATCTGGGTGGCGATGCCGGCCGGGCGCCGGCACCCGAACGTCGACGCCGTCGTCGCGGGCGCGCACCAACTGGACCGGTTCCGCTGGGTGGTCCGGTTCGCGCTGCCCACCATCATCATCACCGGCCTGATCATGGCCGGCGTCTACCGCGTGCTGCCGCTCGAGTGGTGGCTCCAGTTCCCGGGCGTCCTCATCCCCGGCAAGGTGCTGGCCATCGTCGCCCTCGTGGTGGTGTTCATCACCTGCCCGCTGTTCCGGCACTGCTCCCCGGTGCAGGGCGTGTGCGACCTCGACGATCTCAACCCCGAGGCCGAGCATGCCTCGCACTGACGCGGTCACACTCCTGGACAACCGGGCCGCGCCCTGCGCCGTCGGACTGATCCGCGCCGACCGCCTCATGCGCACCCTCTCCGAAGGCGACGTCCTCGAAGTCCTCAGCCGGGACCGGTTCGCGCCCATGGAGGTGCCGCTGTGGGCAGAGACGGAGGGCCACGTCGTCGAGGCGCGGGAACGTACCGGTATCTGGCCGCGCCGGTACTGGCGGTTCCGAATCCGCAATGTCGCGCGGGCGGCTGCTGGCTGACGTCGCGCGGAAGGTAGATGTTGGTAGATAATCGGCGTATCATGGTTTCATGAAGACGATCACGGTGGCTGAGTTGCGCCAGAACCCCACTCCGGCTCTCGACGCGGTGGCTGGCGGAGCCAGCCTGACCGTGACCAAGCACCGTCGGCCCGTGGCGATGCTGGTCCCTGCCGAGGACGATGCACCCGTGAGGATTCAGCCAGCTGTGAATCCGTCACCCTCCCAGCTGGCAGCGCGACCGCGGCCCTCGCTGCACTCCTACGAGGAGACTGAGTCCCTTCTCGACGAGATGGCTTCCGAGTGGTGACCCGCCTCTACTTGGACACCTCGGTCGCTGTGCACGCGCTGCGTGGGACGCCCGCGGCAGAGCGCTGGTTCGACGAGGCGGCTAATGCGCAGGAGGCGGAACTCGTGTCCTCGCGGATCCTTCGGACGGAACTGACACGGGTTCTGCGCCGGGACCGGCAGCCTGTGGCTGACAGGGACCTCATTCTGGACCACGTGGCCACAGTGCCGCTCAATGACTCCATCCTCACCATCGCGGAGACCATCAGCGAACACGTGAAGACTCTCGACTCGATTCACCTGGCCTCAGCACTGGTACTGGGGAGCGGCGTGACGGTGGTGTCCCACGACGAGAACCTGAAGCGGGTTGCAGAGGTCCTGGGACTCGAGACACTGGATCCGCTTGTCCCAGACGAACCTTGAGCCTTGGAGGGCCCATGGACCATCCCATCCGATTCGCCATCACCGGCTGCGGCTACATCGGCGCTGAGCTGGCCCGCGTCGTCGCCGCGCATCCGGGCGCTGAACTCGTGGCGGCACACAGCGGCTCGGGCGTCGGGGCTCGGCGGGTGGCCGACGAGTTGGGCTGCGAGGTCTCGGACACCCTGGAAGAGCTCGTGGTGCGTGACGACGTCGACGCGCTCATCGTCGCCACCCCCAACCACCTCCACCGCGAGCCGGTGGTGCAAGCCGCCCGCAACGGCAAGCACGTGTTCTGCGAGAAGCCGTTCGCGTTGTCGGTGTCCGACGGCGAGGCGATGGTCGCGGCCTGCGACGCCTCCGGGGTGAGGCTGATGCTCGGGCACACCATGCGCTTCTTCAGCGGCATCCGCCGGGTGAAGCAGTGGATCTCTGACGGTGTGATCGGCCGACCGCTGGTGGCGCACGCCGAGCGCACCGGCTGGGAGGAGCCGCGCGAGGCGGTGTCGTGGAAGAAGCAACAGGCCAGCTCCGGTGGGCACCTGTTCCACCACATCCACGAGATCGACCTCATGCTGTGGCTCATCGGCGACGTCGCCGCCGTCAGCGCTGTCGGGGACAACTTGGCCCACCGCGGCACCGGTCACGGCGACGAGGACGACGTGGTCCTGCTTACCCTCGAGTTCGCCGGCGGAGGGTTCGCCACCATGCAGTACGGCTCCGGCTTCCGCTGGGGCGAGCACTTCGTCAAGGTCAACGGCACCGAGGGTGCCGTCCGGGCGGACTTCCAGGCCGGCACCGTCCAGCTCAAGCGCGGCAGCGCCGAACCCGAGACGTTCCCGCTGTTCGACGACCCCGAGAGCCAGGAGTCACTGCTGTCCCTGTTCCGCAGCACCGACGGCGGCAGTGCCTACGGTGGTCCAACCGACCGGCCCGGTGCCTACGTGCGCAGGGCGCTGGAGGAGGAGATGGCCGACTTCATCGCCGTCCTGCGCGGCGCTCCCGTGCCCGAGGAACGACGGATGCTGTTCGACGGCTCTGCCGGTCTCGCGTCGGTGCGGGTGGCGGAGGCGGCGCTGCGCTCGATGCGAGCACGGGAGCGCGTCGACGTCGACGGTTGACCGTAGGGTTGGTGGATGCGGATGAAGAGGGCGTTGGGAGCGGCGGGCTGGTTGTTGGCGGGCGTGGGGCTGGGTGTCGGCGGGCTGGCCGGTTTCACCGCCTGGACGCTGAACGGGCCCAGGCGACCGTGGCCGAACTACACGTTCACCCCGTTCGAGCTGGGGGTGCCGGCGGAGGACCTGCGCTCACCGCATCCGACGGCGTCGACCTCGCAGGCTGGTGGCTGGATCGCCCCGAGTCCGCCACCGTCGTCATCTGCGCCCACGGGCATCGCGGGAACAAGTCCGACATGCTGGGGATCGGCACCGGCCTGTGGCGTGCCGGCCACAGCGTGGTGCTGTTCGACTTCCGCGGCAACGGGGACTCCGGCGACGGCCCGCAGTCCCTGGCCCACCACGAGCAGCGGGACCTCACAGCCGTCGTGGACCTGGTGCGCGAGCGTCGCCCGGACGCCCGGATCGCGGTGGTCTCGTTCTCGATGGGCGCGTCCACGGCCATCCTCGCCGCGGCCGAGGATCCGCGGATCGAGGCGCTGGTGGCCGATTCCCCCTTCGCGACCCTCAGCGACGTCGTCGCCACCGGCTACCGGCGCCATCGCCTGCCGAGTGAACCGCTCATCCCCGTCGCCGACCTCGTGAACCGCCTGCGCTACGGCTACGCCTTCGCCGAGGTGCGCCCCCTGGACAGGGTCGCCGCCATCTCGCCCCACCCCCTCCTGCTGCTGCACGGCACCGAGGACCGGATCATCCCCTACGAGCACGCGCTGCAGTTGGCCCAGGCCGCCGAGCCCGGGCCGGTGGAGCTGGTCACCTTCGACGGGGTGGACCACTGCGGTGGGTACTTCGAGGACCGCGCCGGCTACGTCGCGCTGGTGGCGGACTTCCTTGACCGCTGGCTGGGGACCGAACGGATGAGCTGAGCGGTGCGTCCGCTGGTCAGAGCTGGGCGAGGCCGGGGCGCAACAGGTGCAGTCCCAACCCGTCGGAGAGCAGCTCGAGGGCGCGGATGCCTCGAACCGAGCTGCCGTGCTGGTCCAGTCTGGGGGAGTAGGTGGCGATCCCGCAGGTGCCGGGGACGGCCGCGATGATGCCACCGGAGACGCCGCTCTTGCCGGGGAGGCCGACTGCAGTCACCCACTCACCCGCATCGTCGTACATCCCACAGGTCATCATCACGGACAGGACCTGGCGGGCAGCCTGGGACGTGAACGCCTGGTCGTCGGTGCCGGGCACGACGCCGTCGTGGGCGAGCGTGGCGGCCATCCTGGCGAAGTCGACGGTGGTGGCCTCGATGGCGCACTGGCGGGTGTAGCCCTCGACGACGTCGTGCGGGTCCGCGTCCAGGACGCCCAGGGCCTTGAGGAGGTGGGCGATGCCGAGGTTGCGGTCCGCGGCCGCGAGCTCCTCCTCGAAGAGCTCCTCGTTGACGGACAACTCGCGCCCCGCCATGCGGGACAACAACTCGTGGAGGGACTGGAACCTCTGGGCGCAGTTCCCTCCGGGCAGCAGCGCGTGGACCGTCAGCGCCCCGGCGTTGATCATGGGGTTGTCGGGACGGTCGCCCTCGGCCAGCGAGATCCGGTTGAAGGCGTCGCCGGACGGTTCGACATCGACGTGGCGGAAGACCTCGTCCAGGCCGACGGTGTCGATCGCCAGGCCGTAGGTGAATGCCTTCGACATGGACTGGACAGGGAAGGCGACATCCGCGTCGCCTGCGCTGACGTGCTCGTCCTCGACAGCCACCAGGGCCAGTGCGGTCAGTTCCGGGTCGATGCCCCGGCTGGCTTCGAACTCGTGGCTATCGCCGTCGTCGAGTTCCCTGACCTGCTCCACGATGTGGTCCAGGCGTTGGCGGAGGGCGTGGGTGTCCATGCCGTTCACCCTACGGGCCGCGCCCGGGGGTGTGGCGGGTGACGCCTCGCTCCTGGGTGTGCTCAGTTCGCGGCGGTGGCCGTGCCCAGGGCGCGGAGTTCGTCGGCGGTGATCAGCACGGTTCCGCCCGCCGGGTTCAGCAGGACTCCGGCGTGGCCGTCGGCCAATGCTGCGCGGGCGATGTGGGCGAACGTCGTCGCCTGCGCACCGATGCCTGGCGCCCAGGCCCAAGCCTCTGCCGGTGAGGTGCAGGCAACCGTGACAGTCCCGCGCTCCGGGTCTGTCGTCGTGACCGTGGAGACGCCGACGAGTTGGCCCGCCTCGTCGCGGTGCTCCCGGAACGGGACGAACATGACCGGAGCGTTGCCCACCAACTCAAGCAGTTGGTCCCAGGGCAGCGAGCGCTCCAGCAGTGCGGTCTTGAGGCGGGTGTTGGCCGAGGGCTGCTCGCTGCCGCTCGCACCTCAGGGCAACTGAGATGGCGCTCGCCCCTCAGGGGAACTGAAAGGAGTCAGGGCAACTGAAAGTGGGGCGCCGGACTCATCGAGCCCGGCGCCCACTCGGCTGCGCCTGTCAGCGGGAGCGGAAGCTCCTGGAGAAGTCAGCCGCGCTGCGGGTGCTGCCCGCGGGGGCGCCGCTGCGCGATCCGTTGGACGCACCGGCCGACGCGCCGCCACGGCCACGACGTCGCGAACCACCGCTGCCGGCCGGACGCTGCCCGCCGGAATGCTGGCCGCCGTCGCCGGGGTGCCCGTTCTGGCCGCGGTTGGAGTTGCCCTGGCCACGGCCGCCCTGGCCGCCACGACGGCCGCCACCGGAGCCGCCGCCGGAGCGACGACGACCGCCGCCGCTGGGCTGCAGCTGGGCCGGCTTGTTGTTGACGCCGGACAGCTCGGCCGCCTCGTCGGCGCTCAGGTAGGTGCGGGCGCCGGGGGCGAGGACGCTGAGGATCTCGTGCCCGGGGGTGGCGTTGGTGAAGGTGGGCGTGATCTTCGCCTGGCGCAGCAGCGAGCGGACGTCGTTGCGCTGGCTCGGCAGCTCGAGCGTCACGACGGTGCCGGCGTTGCCCGCGCGGGCCGTGCGGCCGGAGCGGTGCAGGTAGGCCTTGTGCTCGGTGGGCGGGTCGGCGTGCACGACGAGGCCGACGTCGTCGACGTGGATGCCGCGGGCGGCGATGTCGGTGGCGACGAGGGTCTGCACGCGGCCCGAGTGGAACGCGTCCATGTTGCGGGTGCGGGCGTTCTGCGACAGGTTGCCGTGCAGGTCCACCGTCGGGATGCCCATGCCGATGAGCTGCTTGGCCAGCTTCTTCGCGCCGTGCTTGGTGCGCGTGAAGATGATGGTGTTGCCCGGGGCGGCGGCCAGCTCGGCCAGCACCTGGGTGCGGGAGTCGGTGTCGATGCGCAGGACGTGGTGGTCCATGGCCGCGACGGGGGAGTGCTCCGAGTCCGCCTCATGCGTGATGGGGTTGTGCAGGAACTGCTTCACGAGGGTGTTGACGCCCGCGTCGAGGGTGGCGGAGAACAGCATGCGCTGCCCGCCGTTCGGGGTGGCCTGCAGGATGCGGCGGACGCCGGGCAGGAAGCCCATGTCAGCCATGTGGTCGGCCTCGTCGATGACGGTGATCTCGATGGCCGACAGGTCCGCGAGGCCTTGGCCCATCAGGTCCAGGAGGCGGCCCGGGCAGGCGATCAGGACGTCGACGCCGCGCTGCAGCGCCTTGGCCTGCGGGTTCTGGCCCACGCCGCCGAACACGACGGTGGAGGTGAGGCCCGCGGGCTTCTCGAGGGTGACGAGGGACTCGTGCAGCTGGGTGGCCAGCTCACGCGTGGGGGCGAGGACCAGCGAGCGCGGCTTCTTGGCCTGCTTCGGCTTGTTCGACTCGACCAGACGCGCCACCAGCGGCAGCAGGAACGCGAACGACTTCCCCGAGCCCGTGCGGCCACGGCCCAGGACGTCGCGCCCGGACAGCGAGTCCGGCAGCGTCGCGGCCTGAATGGGGGTGGGGGTGGTGATGCCACGTCCCGCGAGGGCGGAGACGAGGTTTGCGGGCACGCCGAGGCGTGCGAAATCTGAAGACAAGTGGGTACCTATCGGGAGTTGTCTCACCGGGGTGCAAATGCTGTGAAGCGAAAGCGGCGACCTGCAGGATTTGGATTGACCTGCGCGCCAGCGGTCCGAGGCAAGACTGGGCGGACCGACGAATGAATGTTACCAGTGTGCGGTGGTTGGCAACGAATCGGCACGCCGGGGGAGGCATGTCGCCGTGCCTTGCCGTGATCCTGTCGGGGATCCCGGTTAGGCTCGGGTCCGACGTCGTATGTGGTCCATCGGAGAGCCTGGTATGTCTCGAACACGGTTGTTGGTCGCCCTTCTAGTGGCGGTGCTGGTGGCGCCGCTCGCCCTGTTGGCGCAGCCGTTGACGGCGCAGGCCGAGGTGGACATCTACACCACGCCCGGAACACACCACGTCAACGGCCGCGAGTGGCGCACCACCTGCGAGCCGTACTCCCAGACCAAACGGTGCCGCACCGAGATCAAGGCCACCACGATCACCTTCACCGGCGGCCGGTACGTCAGCACCCAGGGCTGGGTGTTCAACAACCTCACCTACGCCGCGTCGTCGCGAGCGCTGTGGGAGCGCAACCCGCTCGGCGCGAACGGCGTCGTCGGCGGGGCAGTGACCTGGACCGGCGACGACGGCCGCCAGTGGCGCACCGAGTGCGACACCGCCCTCACCGGCCGGCACGGCTGCCGCTCCTTCGCCCGGGCCGACGTGATCGAGCGCACCGACACCGGGTACCGCCGGGTGAACAAGTGGGTCTTCAACAACATGGTCCGGTTCACCATCCCACCGGCGGGGCCCGTGGTGCACCCGAAGGCACCGCCGATGACGACGGCGCCCGCGTTCCTCGAGGGCCGCCGCCACTTCCGGCTGGCCACGGTGGTGACCCTGCCGAACAATCCCGGCGGTCAGGCCAAGGGGACGGCGCGCGTCGCCAACATCGAACTGGACCCGGGCGGCAAGCTCGGGACGTTCCGCGAGCGCTACTGGAACTACACCTTCGACGACGCCGTCGAGAAGGACTACGGCAGGTTCCGCACCCCCATCCCCAACCAACCCACCGGCTGCATCTCGAGCGACAAGGACCGACGCGACCGGGTGCTGCTCGGCCTGCCGCCGTTGCGCGAGGGCACCTGCGACGTCCGCACCGCCCGGACCTTCCTGCAGTCGCCGACGGTGCGCACCGGCACCTACGAGGCCATCACCGGTGCTGGGGGCAACCGCATCAAGCTCTACTGGGACGGCAGCGGCACCACCGAGACCTACCTGGACACCACCGAGCCCGACGCCACCCACAGCGAACTGCGCCTGGTGGGGCAGAACCGCGCTGGCGCTGTCGAGGCCATCGGCTTCATGTTCGGCTCCACCCGGGCGCCCGGCGCCGGCCGCTCACTCGCCCCGCAAGCGGACGCCAACGTCACGTGGGTCTCGCCCCGCTCGGTGGACGCCGACGAGGTGGACCAGTCGCCGTTCCCCACCGACGCCGGCGGTGAGGGCAACACGCTGTGGGTGCAGACCGTCGGCAGCCCAGAACTGGTTCCCGTGGGGCAGGGGTTCCACCTGCGCGAGTACATCGCCACGGGCGCCGGGTGCATCGTCACGCCGCCCGAGTCCCGCGGCCGCTCCCACCCCGACGGCTGGCACGCCTACATGTGCCCGCTGCCCGACGACGGGAGGATGGTGTGGCACCACATGGTGGCCTGGCACGTCGCCGAGGGGCACGAACTGTGTACCGAGTGGAAGCCCGGCACCCCCGTCGACGAGCACGTCGCCCGCTGCATGGACGAGTCCTACCGCACCGCCGACTACGCCATGCCCGCCCGCCCCGGCGGCCACGTCTACGAGGCGCTGCAGATCATCGACGACACCGACGCCGTCGTGGGCATGCTCGGGCTGGAGACCAGCCTCTACTCCCACAAGGTCTCGTCCTACTCCCAGCTGGGGGTGTTCGTCGCGGTGGCTCCGCGGTAGGGCCTGTGCCCGTCCTGGTCTCAGGCGAGCCCGCGGAACATGTAGTCGAGGATCTCGGCCCGCAACTCGGTGATGTCGGCATCCAAGTCGCGCTGGACGGCCGTGATCGCGATGTCCAGCAGGGACTCGACGATGGTGACGGCGGCCTCGATCGGCAGGGGCCGGAAGCTGCCCGCGGCCATGCCGTCGGTGAGGATGGAGCGCAGCAATGCGCTGTCCTCCTCGGAGGTCATCAGGTACAGGGGGGTGCCGTCGGCTGTTCGGTGCGAGACGAGGATCGCGACGGCGGCCGCGACGCCGTGGCGGTGGGTGTCGATGTGGGCGAGGTATGCCTCGGCGTACCCGCGGAGCCGGGCCTCGGGCGTCGTCCCGTGCTGGACCGCCTCCCACACGGCGGTGCCGAGGGCACCGAAGACCTGGTCCGCCACCTGCAGCAGCAGGGCGTCCTTGGAGCCGAAGTAGTAGACAATGGCGCTCTTCGCCACGCCCGCGCGGGCTGCGATCTCGGACAGCGAGGCGCCGGCGTACCCGATCTCGTTGATGGTGGTGACGGCGCTCCCGATGATCTGCGCACGGCGGGCTGCCTCGGTGAAGGTTGGCTGGGTCTCCGCAGGGGGCATGCGCAGAGTCTAGGCCGCGCGAGCCGTCGGACCGGCCGGCAGGAACTCCTCGAGCAGTCCCGGTGCCGCTTGCATCGCGAGCCCGAATGCCTCCTCGGCCGCCACGTCGGGTGCCTCGTAGATGCACCATCCCGCCGCGGTCAGCGCCGAGACGGTGCTGAGGCCGAGCCTGCGCTGCAGCACTGACTGGCGGACCGCGATCGTGCTGACCGCGTCGCGGCGCAACGCCGACGTCGTGCGGCTCAGCAACCCGGAGCGCACGACGAGGTACTCACCCGAGATCGCGTGCCCGAGTGCCCGGTAGGCCACCACCGCGCCAGCCAGGGCGAGCGGCCACACCCCGAGCGCCGCCCACAACACCCACAGGGGCACGGCCCCGGTGACGGCGGGCGGGGCGAGCACGCCGACCACCGCGAGGGTGAACAGCGTGGCCCACCACAGGCGACGGCGCAGGGCCGTGCGCGGATGTGGCCGCAGGGGAGCGGCGAAGGGGGAGGGGGTCCCGAGCGCCTGCTCGGCGATGGCGAGCGCCACGCCTCTGGGGCCGCGCGGCAGGATCGCGGTCGGCTCCGACATGTCCCACACCCCCAGACCGGTGGTGATGACGTTCGTGTCCGCCATCCTCATCCACCGCCACAACAGCGGCTCGCCGATGGACAGGCCGCGGATCCTGGCCTCGTCGCGGTTCACCTCCCGGGTGCTGAACAGGCCACGGCGGGTGCGCAGGAAGCTGCCGTCGGCGGTGCGGACGCGGGCCAGTTCGAGGCCCCAGTTGGTCGCCAGGAAGTTGATGCCCATCCCTGCAGCCCCGAGGGCGCCCCCGCCCACCAGCGCCACCGCCACGGTCCCGAGCCATCCGAGTTCGTCCCAGTCGACGATTCGGGCGGAGAGCGCGAACAGGTCGATGCCGAAGGTCGCAGCGGCCCAGAACGCGCCCCAGAGCAGGCCCGCCGCCGTCAGGTAGGCCCAGATGTTGAACATGTTGTAGAGCGCCCACCACGGGCGCAGCGTCGCGAGCACCTCGACGTCGCGGGGCCCGGCGTCCTCGCGCTCCGGGTGCCCGGACGGCAGGGCGGCCGCTGGGACGGGAGGTGCTGCCTCGCGGAGCAGGACCCGGCGCAGCGCGTCCGCGTCCTCGCAGGTGAGGGAGTCGAGTTCCAGGACCGACTCCCCGGCGCTGTTGCGCTGCCCGGCCCCGATCGCCACCACCCGCAAGCCCGCGAGCCGGTGCCGCAGCTTCGCGTGGGTGTCCACGCTGCGGATGAGTTCACGCCGTGCCGATCGGTGCCGTCGCACCAGGATGCCGGTGCGGCGCTCCACGTGGGTGGGCGTCAACCGGTAGCGGGTGAACGCCCAGCGCACGGCGTCGCCAACTGCGCCGACCACGCCCCACGCCGCGATCACGACGAACGGCCACAGCGCCGCCCAACTCACCGACACCCCGAACGCGTAAACCGCCAGCGCGCCCGGAAGCAGGGAGGCCAGGCTCTTCGTCAGGTCCACCCAGATCACCCGGGCGCTCAGACGCTGCCACTCTGGTTGACCGGTGACGGGCGCGGGATTGGATTCTGCGCTCATGTGGCATCACCCTCCGAGAGTTCGGCCACCACCGACAACCGGGCCACCGCATCCTCGGCCACCGCCCTGTCCAACCCCGAGATCCTGATCGCCCCGTACGACGACGCGGTGGTCACCCGCAACGTCGACAGACCGAGCAACTGCTCCAGCGGACCCCGCACAGCGTCCACCGTCTGGATCCGTGAACTGGGCGCCACCCGCGACTCCTTCACCAGCCACCCGGTCACCGCGTAGGTGGCCTGCTCGGTGATCTCCCAGCGGTGCACGGCGTAGCGCCAGAACGGCTCCACCGCGAGCTTGGCCAGCAGGATCACCCCGACGGCGACGATGGGTGCCGCCAGCCAGACTCGGGCCGGTTCCCACAGCGCCGCCGCGGCAACCAAGCCGGCAAGGGGCAGCCCGCAGGCCAGTATCGCCCGCAGCAGCCACCACGCGATGGTGCGTCGCTCGATGCGTTGTCTCGGGAGCCGGATCTCGACAGCGCGGGCGAGGGCGTCAGTTGTCTCGGGCATGGGATTTCCCGTTCCGTTTGGCGGCAGTTGACCGATCGGTCTAATTATAGACCGAACGGTTAGCGGGTCAAGGGGTGACGACGTCCGCCAGCGTCGCCGATGCCCGCATGAGAAAGAGCGTTCGGTGCGTGATCTGCTCCAACCGGGCGTCGAGAGCCTCCAGGGACTCGGCCACGTCGTCGAGTTCCCGCAGCGCGGTGATGGCCCGCGTCACCTCGGGGATGCGGTAGCCGGCGGCGCGCAGTGCCGCGACGATGCGGGCCTCCCGGGCTGCGGCCACCGGGTAGTGGCGGGCCGACCCCGCCCGGGTCGGGATCCGCTCGGGCCGCACCAGGCCCTGCTGCTCCCAGAACCGCAGCGTGGAGGACCGGACACCGAGTGCCTGGGAGAGTTCTGTGATGGACATGGAGTCGGCTTCGGTGGGTGTGGCGTCGGTGGCTGCCTCGTCGCGGATGGCGCGGAGGGCGTCGCGTGCGGCCAGCGCCTGTTCGCGCTCGGCGGCGAGCCCCGTGTGGAGGGCGAGAACGGCAGCGGTGGCCTCGCCGGCCGGGAGGGTGCGGACCTCGCGCATCACTCGCCGCGCCGCCACGGGGCCGACGGCGTGGGCGAGCTGGCGGTAGGCCCGCAGGTCCCGCACGTGCTCGGCGGTGAAGACCCTGTACCCGTTGGGCTGCCGGGTGGCGGGCGCGATCACGCCGCGCGCCTCGAGCTGGCGCACCTGCTGGACCGAGTAGCCGCTGGCGGCCGCCACCCCGGACACACCCAAACCGTCTTCCACCGCTCAACCCTCCACAAGCACTTCAAGTTCACACTTGAACCATGACTATGGATCAACTGCTTGCCGAGATCCGTACCTTCGACGGCGTGCTGGAGCTCGCGCCCGCCGAGGGCGGGCCGTTCCCCGAGATCGCGTGGGGCGACCACTTCTTCTACTACGCGCCCGACGGCGAGGTGCCGCAGCGCGAACAGCCCTACGCCACCATCGTCACCAAGGACTACCCCGACGAGCCGAGCTCGGGACTCGATGCCCCCGACCGGTGGCGGCTGAACATCCACGTCGGCCGGGAGCGGTTCATCGAGCTCACGGGCGCCGACCCCAAGGAGGAGCCCGCCGACGTCGACCACACCGCCGCCGACGTCGTCGCGCCCCACCCCGTGTACCGAGCGCAGGGTTGGGTCAGCATCGTGAACCCGGGCGAGCGGACGAACGGACTAGTGCTCGAGCTGCTGCGCGAGGCGCACGAGGCGGCCCGGCGTCGGGCCGAGCGGCGCGGCTGAGGCCGGCTCAGCGCAGGAGGGACTGCAGCCAGTCGGCCACCGCGGTGCGAATGGTGGCGTGGTCCTTCTTCAGCGAGTGGTCGCCGGCGACGGTGACGAGCCGGCCGCCGGGTGGTGGCGTGGGTGTGCCGAACGGGTCTGAGGTGCCCTGGATGATCAGCGTGGGCACGGCGACGGCGTCGAGTTCCGGCTGCCTGGTCTTCTCCGGCTTGCCCGGCGGATGCGTCGGGAACGCCAGGCACAGCACGCCGGCGCTGCCGGTCTCCGTCGACGTCCGGCACGCCACCCGCGCACCGAACGAGCGGCCGCCGGTGACCAGCGGGAGGTCCTTGAACTCGCCGTCGTGCAGGGCTTCGGCGAGGGCCACCCACGCAACATCGGCCTGGGCGATCGGGCCCGGCAGTTTCCTGCCCGCCACCCGGTAGGGCTGCTCCACGAGCGCGACGGCGCAACCCTGGGTGAGTGCTGCTGTGGTGGCCGCGTGCAGGTCCGGTGCCGTGATCCCGCCGCCCGCACCGTGCGTGAGCAGCAGCAATGCCGTCGGATCCGATTCCGGGCGGTGGAGGTGGGAGCGCGCCGGCCCGAGGGGCGTGTCCACTTCTCGGGTCTCGGGCTCCATGGCGTCATCCTAGGTCGGTGTGGGCCGTGGCTAGGCTGGAAGGCGTGACTGAACTGAATTCTGACCTGCCCGGAAACCTCGACTGGAAGCCTGCCGCCGAGGGATCGGACCTGCTGGCGTCGCCGGTGGTCACGGCCCTCGCCGCGCTGGGGCTCGAAGCCTACGTCGCGCCCATCGACCCGGAACTGGCCGACACCGCCGCGTTCTGCGAGGCCTACGACGTGGAGCTGGCCGAGTCGTCGAACTGCGTGATCGTGGAGGGCCGACGTGGCGAGCGCACCACGCGCGCTGCCGTGATGGTGCTGGCCACGGACCGCGCGGACGTGAACAAGACCATCAAGAAGCACCTTGACGTGCGCAAGATCTCCTTCGCGCACATGGACACTGCCACGTCGCTCAGCGCCATGGAGTACGGCGGCATTACCCCCGTGGGCCTCCCCGCCGAGTGGCCCGTGCTCGTCGACCAGCGCGTGGCCGAGTCCGGCTGGGTGGTCGTCGGCTCAGGCATCCGCGGCAGCAAGCTCGCCGTCCGGGGCACCGACCTGCCCAGCCTCGCTACCGCCGAGGTGTTGGAGCTGGCGCTGCCCGTGGGGTGAGGCAGCCTCAGTCGGCGACGGGGACCGGGCGCTTCAGGCGGAGGACGACGACGGTGTAGGCCGCGGCGGACAGTGCCGCCAGCACCATGTGGATGCCGACCAGCAGCGCCGGCAACCCCTCGCGTGCCTGCCAGACGCCCACCACCACCTGGACGATGACGGCGGCGACGAGAACGAGGAGCCAGCCCTTGGGGTCCAGCTTCTTCGTCCACGCCAGCACCGTGAGCACCACCAGGAGTGCGGCAAGGATGTAGCCCGGCCACGAGTGCACGTGCGCCAGGAAGGTGGCGTCGAAGCCGTCGCGGATGACATTCGCATCGCCCGAGTGCGGGCCAGAGCCGGTGGTCAGCACGCCGAAGAAGATGGTGGCCGCCAGCGCCAGGCCGGTGACGTGGGTGAGGATCGCGAACCACTTCGGCACCGCCCGCTCACGCGGGCCGGGGACTGCGTACATGCGCACCAGGAATGCTGCAGTGACGCACACCAGCAGCAGCGACGACACGTAGTGGAAGCCGACGATCCACGGGTTCAGGCCCGTGAGCACCGTGATGCCGCCGACGAACGCCTGGGCCACGACGCCGACCAGGACGATCCACGCCAGCGCGGACAGGTCCTTGCGCTCGGGCGTCGTCCGCAGCGAGTGGAACGCGCCGACGATGGTCACCAGCAGCAGGCCGAGCGAGAAGAACGGGAAGCCGGGAACGCCGATGGCCGAGGCGATGCCGAAGCACACGCCACCTGCCGCGATGGCTCCGGCAGCGAAACCCAGGGCAGCCTTGACCGGGCGGCTGCCCCCCAGGGCGTGCAGCACCAGCAGCAGCACCGCGATGGCGAGGATCCCCACCAGACCGGTCATCAGCCGGTTGCCGAACTCGATCACGCCGTGGATGCCCTGCTCCGCCGTCGGCACCAAGGACTCAGGCGTGCACAGGGGCCACTCCGAGCAGCCCAAGCCCGAACCCGTCAGCCGCACCGCGCCGCCCGTGCCGATGATGATGACCTCCGCCAGGAACGACAGCCACGCCAGGATGCGCAGTGGTCGGCCGAACGTGATGGTCCCGCCCTGCCGGGCGGGGGAGTAGAGCGGGGCTGCGGTCTCAGGCATCTGTCCTCCGGTTGCGACGCGTGTCACAGCGCACGCATCGGGTCCAGCTTAGGTCCGGTGGTGGAGGGGATTCGACTCGGGGGTGGTGGTGTGGGTCGGGCTCCCTTGCCAGTTGTCCTGAGGAGCGAGCGGCAGCGAGCCTCGAAGGACGTGGCTCGGGGCCCTTCGAGGCTCGCTGCCGCTCGCACCTCAGGACAACTGGGGTGGGAACGCCCGCCTTGTCCGTTCCCGCCCGTCCTATCCGTTCCCGCCCGTCCTACTGGACAGGCGGGAACGAACAAGACGGGCGCAAAGTCCGCGCGGGTGCCCTAGCTGAAGCGGACGATGTTGTTGAACACCCACTTGGTGACCACGCGGTAGGTGTTGCCCACGCGCTCGACCACCTGCGCCTCGGCGTAGCTGCGGCAGCCGTTGCCCCCGGTCTGGGGCGTGTTGCACTCGGTGCGCCAGTTGCGGCCGTCGGTGCCGGTGAACTCACCGGGGGTGGCCAGCGGGTTGCCCACCCACAGCGACTTCGGCGACGGCATGTAGGTCAGGTTGTTGAACGCCCAGCCGTTGACCGCGTGGAAGTGGCCGTCGAGCTGCTTGATCTGGGTGGCCCAGATGAACGTCCAGCAGCGGTTGGTCTGCGAGTAGGGCTCGCACACCGTCATCCAGCGGCGCCCGTTGACGTCGTGGAACCCCGGCGTCACGTACAGGTCCTCGTCGGGGGCCTCGGTGGGCTCCTCGGTGGGCTCCTCGGTCGGTTCCTCCGTGGGCTCCTCCGTGGGTTCCTCCGTCGGCTCCTCGGTGGGCGGCGTGCCCGGGTCGCCGATGGCCACCAGGTTGAAGTTGTCGCCCTGCACCCAGCGGTCGGCGGTCATCGTCGAACCGGTGAACACCTCCAGCAGGGTGTGGGAGGCGCTGTTGAACTCGACGGTGAACTTCGTGTAGCCGTCGAGGTCTCCGAAGGTCTCTTCCGCGACGACGACGCCGCCCGGCCCGGTCTGCCGCACGCCGAGGAAGCCCTCACCCGCGCCGCCTCCGACCGAGTCGCCGGTGACCAGCCAGCCGGTGAGGCGGTAGTCCGTGTACGGGATGACGGCCACCGGCTGCACCACCTGCTGCGTGCCGGCGTTCATCCGCACCCAGAACTGGCGGAAACCAACCTTCGCCCAGGCGGAGTTGGTGTCGATGCCACCCTGGCCCTGCAGCGCCCAGCCGCCCTCGACGTTGAGCGCGTCACTCATCTCGAACGAGGCGTCGCGCAGCAGGTTGGGCCGCGTGACGGTGCCCGCGTCGTCGAGGCTGACGTGCATCAGTGCCACGTTGTACTCGTTCCAGATGGACAGTGCGAAGTACAGCTCATCGGCCTCGGACCACGGGTGGATGAACCCGCCGTAGAGGCCCGGGTACTCGGCCTGCGAGGCGAGCAACTGCTCGTCGCCCCACGAGGTGGGGGAGTCGCCGACGCGCAGCACCAGGTCCGCGTTCGAGTTCAGGTAGACCATGTGCCACTGGCCGGTCTCCTCGACGTAGCGCACGGACAGCTCGGCCACGGCGGCCGGGATCAGCTCCGCGACGGCCGAGTAGTCGTCGGTCCAGGCGGTGCCGTCCCAGTACTCGTAGGCGTCCTTGTCCAGCATGGCGTCCTCGACGACGCGGCCCACCGAAGCCGCACCCAGGCGGCCGTTCGGGGTGCCGAACATGTAGACGTAGCCGTCAGCCTGCGTGAACGCGACCATCTGGAACGGGTCGTCGTCGGCCTCGGTGTTCTCCCAGATCGGGGCGCCCTCGATGGACCAGGTCTCGCCGCCGTCGTCGGAGTAGGCGAGCTGGTTGAAGTTGGTCCACCACTCACCGGGCGGGCCCCACTCGCGCACGGACATGTAGGCCATGTACTGGCGGCCGTCCACCTCGATGCCGGCCGTGGGGATGGTGGTGTGCTCCTCGCCGGGGACCTTCAGCGAGCCCACGATCTCCGTCGCCTGGCCCGTCTCGTCGGTGAGTGCCCAGTCGAAGGCCATGCCGTCGGAGAGGTCGGTGTCCGAGGAGCGCAGCAGCACGTTGCTGCGCCAGTTGCCGGTGCCGGCGCCCGAGCCGCCGGGGACGGCGAACGTGTCGCCGAAGGCGGTCAGGACGTTGCCCGCGCCGTCGTCCCACATCACGCCCAGGTCCGTGGCGCCGATGTCCCAGACCTCGGCGGTGTCGGTGGTGGCTGCGGCGCCGGTCATCTCGTCGATGAGGACGGCGGGGGAGATGGGCGGTAGGTCGCCCTCGTCGGCCTGGGCGACGCCGAGCGTCACGCCCGTCGCCGCGAGGGCCCCAGAAGTTAGGGAGATGATAAAACGATTACTCACTTTGCTGCGCGTCATCGCTGTTCCTTCGGTAGTTCCGCATAGGGCCGCCACTTCGGCGTGACGGGCCTGGTTGCTCGGACTGTAACTCCGGGACTTCGTGATGTACAGGTTTCCGGCCCCACGAGACGTGAACGAGAAAGTTCTTTCACAGTCTTACCGAATGGCTTGACAGCCCACGCGTCGGGACGTACGGTGAGTAAACGATTACACGAGATTTCCCGGTGCAACGCGGCCCCGGGCGGTGAAGAAGGGTAGTCAAGGATGACTTCATACGGGGACCACGGATCCAGCCTCCGTGACCTGCCACGCCTCAGGAGCACCCGCCGTCGGCGCGTGTCCTCCTACGACCGCAGCGGAGGCAACGAGGACCGCCTCACCGTGCGGCCGGGGGAGACGGTGGAGCTCGCTGACATCAGCGGCGCCGGCGACATCAACCACATCTGGATGACCGTCGCCCCCATGGCGCCGCCGGACCCCAACACCCCGGACAACGCGTTCCTGCGCAAGCTCGTCCTGCGCGTGTACTGGGACGGCAACGAGCACCCCAGCGTGCTGGTGCCGCTGGGCGACTTCTTCGGGGTGGGCCACGCGAAGACCAAGAACTTCGCGTCGCTGCCGCTACAGATGAGCCCGCAGGACGGCAAGTCGCTGAACTCGTTCTTCCACATGCCGTTCGCCGACGGCGCCCGCTTCGAGCTGGTCAACGAGTGCTCGGAGCTGACGGTGTGGTTCTACTACTACATCGACTACGAGGCCTTCGACGAACTCGAGGACGGCATCGGCCGCTTCCACGCGTCGTGGCGCCGGGAGAACCCCACCGACGGCGAGGAGCAGGGGGAGCGCACCAATGGGCAGTACCTGTTCGAGGGTGACAACACCACCGGCGACGGCAACTACACCATCCTGGAGACCAAGGGCCGGGGCCACTACGTCGGCTGCACCTTCAACGTGACCAACCTGCGCCACACCGAGGACTGGAACTGGTACGGCGAGGGCGACGACATGATCTTCGTCGACGGCGAGACCTGGCCCCCGGACATCCACGGCACCGGCACCGAGGACTACTTCAACACCGCCTGGTGCCCCTCGGAGGAGTACAACTCCATGTACCACGGCATCACCATGCCGGGCGGGGACAACTGGTCCGGGCAGATCTCCATGTACCGGTTCCACGTAGAGGACCCCATCACGTTCCAGGAGTCCATCCGCGTCACCATCGAGCACGGCCACAACAACAACCGCGTCGACGACATCTCGTCGGTGGCCTACTGGTACCTGGACCGGGTCGACGAGACCCTGACGCTGCCCCCCGTCGAGCAGCGCCTCCCCAGGCTCGGCTAGCCGGGCCGCAACCACAACTGAACAGCCCCCAGGGGCAAACCCAAGAGATCCTGCACCGACGCAGGACATCAGCAAAGGAGCACAGAATGGGTTTCAACGTAACGAGGCGACACTTCCTCGGCGCGGGCACCGGCCTCGCAGCCGCCGCAGTCCTGACCGCATGCGGATCCGGCACGCCCGGTGAGCCGGCGCCCGAGGAGACCGGCGGCGGTGGCGGGGAGACCACGTCCACCGGCGGCGAGACCACCGGCGCCGCGGAGGCCGTGACCATCCAGTTCTGGCACCGCACCTTCACGCCCGTGGAGAACGAGTGGTACTCGGGCATCGTCAAGCAGTTCAACGAGGCCCAGTCCGAGGTGAAGGTGGTGGACACCGAGGTCCCGGCCGACGCATGGGACCAGAAGATGAAGTCCGCCCAGGCCGCCGGCAAGGCGCCCGACATCTACACCCACCCCGGCGCCATCCAGGACGCCGTCGGAGCCGGCCAGCTGCACGAGCTCAACGGCATCGTCCCGCAGGAGGCGCTCGACGAGATCATCGACGCCGCCCTGCCCGTGTCCGCCGTCGGCGACACCTTCTACGCCTACCCGCTGCTGCTCGAGCCCCAGACCGTCCTGTTCTGGAACAAGGACATGCTGTCCGCGGCCGGGCTGGACCCCGAGGTGGGGCCCGAGACGTGGGACGAGCTGCTCAGCATGTGCGAGGCCATCAAGCCCACCCTGCCCAGCGGCGCCTACTGCATCTCGCCCGCCTCCGACGCGGTCACCTTCGCGTGGTCCACCGTCGGGCAGCAGTACAACTTCGCCGGCCACACCGCACTCACCGACGACTGGACCGCACCCAACGTCCAGAACGCGGAGTACACCGGCCTGATCGAGGCGTACAAGACGCTGTGGGACAACGACTACATGCCCAAGCAGGCCCTGGCCGCCTACGTCGAGGGCAAGGACTTCGGCGAGGAGAAGTGCGCCTTCAAGGTGTCCGGCTCCTGGATGATGTCCGAGATCGGCTCCGACTACCCGGACCTGCTGGGCCGCACCGGCGTCGGCAAGTTCCCGACGGCGCCCGGCTCGGACCGCACCGCCACCACGCTCGGCAACTTCAAGTGGGTGGTGGACGCCAAGACCGCCAACGCCGAGGCCGCCGGCGCGTTCCTGTCCTGGGCCATCGCCGGTGACCCCGCCAACCTGGTGCCGTTCTTCGTCAACACCCAGTTCACGAAGGTCTCCGTGCGCCAGTCCGTGCAGGACGCCGTCGCCGACGACGAGGCCGCCGCCGACGCGCCGTGGTCCGACATCGTCACCAACGAGATCGCGCCCGACGCCATCCCCGAGCCCACCTACCCGTGGGACGTGTCCCTGGCCGTCGGCACCGCGATGGAGGCCGGCATGAAGGGTGCCGCCGCCATCGACGTCGCCCTCGGCACCGCCGCCGACACCATCACCCAGGTCATCGAGCGCGACGGCCTGCCGGAGAAGGCTCCGAACTGACGGTGGCTCCGAGGTGCTCGACACCTGCCTCGTGCACCAACACCTGCGTTATGGCGCAGGTGACGGTGTACGACGCAGGTGTCGGGCCCGCGCAACCACCCGTGAAGACGAAGGGCGAGGGATGAGATGTCGACGATGACGGACACGGTCTCCAGGGCGGAGATCAAGCGGCACAACAAGCACAAGTACCGCGACACCAAGCTGGCGTTCCTGATGCTGGCGCCCGTGACGATCATGCTGGGCATCTTCGTCATCTGGCCGGCCATCTGGGCGATGTACCTTTCGTTCCAGAACTGGAGCTTCTACCAGCCGCCGGAGTTCGTGGGCTGGCAGAACTTCAAGAACGTCCTCAGCGACCCGCTGTTCTTCGCCGCCATCCGCCGCGGCTTCGTGTTCGTGCTGATGACGGTGCCCATCATGCTGGTGCTGGCGTTCTTCTTCGCCAGCCTGGTGGTCTCCGTCGGCAAACGGTTCGCGACGACGCTGAAGGTCAGCATCTACATCCCGACGATCATCTCGGCCGTCATCGCATCCATCGTGTTCGTGCTCATCTACGACTACTCCGGCGGGCTCCTCAACGCTGCGCTGGCACAGTTCGGGGTGGAGCCGATCGCGTGGATCGGCGACCCGGCGTGGGCGCTGTTCGCCATCGCCATCCCCGCCATCTGGCTGGGCATGGGCCTGACGTCGCTGATCATGGTGGCCGCCATGGTGGACATCCCCGAGGAGTTCTACGAGGCCGCAGCCATGGAGGGTGCCAACTGGTGGCAGAAGACCCTCTACATCACCATCCCGCAGATGAAGAACGTGCTCCTCTACCTGCTGATCACCGGCTTCGTCGCCGCCATCCAGCAGTTCGAGCTGCCCCTGGTCATGACCGGCGGCGGCCCGCTGGACTCAACCAACCTGCCCAACCTGTTCATCTTCAACCACTTCCGCAACGACATCACCGTCGGGTACTCGATCGCGGCGGCGCTGCTGCTGTTCGTGGTGCTCGGCACCGTCTCCGCCCTGATCTTCAAGGTCCTGAACTCCGAAAAGCTGGTGGACTGATGACCACGACATCCGCACCCATCGAACGCGCCGTGGTGGCCGCGGCAGGCGACGAGCCGGTGACGCGTCGTCGCAAGACCCACTCCCCGATGTGGTGGGTGGCCGGGGTCTTCAAAGTGATCTTCGGCCTGGTCTTCCTGGTGGCGGCGCTGTTCCCCCTGGCCTGGATGGTGATCGCCGGGTTCAAGTCCAAGACCGAGGTGATCTCCACCCCGTTCCAGTTCTTCCCCGAGGTGTGGCTGGTGGAGAACTACATCCAGATCGCCTCGGACCCCACCTTCCTGCGCACCATGGGCTGGACGTTCATGGGCGCCATCCTGTTCACGTTGCTGCACCTGTTCCTGAACTCGTTCGCCGCCTACGCGTTCGCGCGGCTGGACTTCCGGTTCAAGAAGACGATGTGGGTGATCATCATCACCACCATGTTCATCCCGGGCATGACCATCCTGCTGACCAGCTTCATCGTGGTGACCAACCTGTTCATGCTGGACACCCTCGCCGTGCTGGTGCTGCCCGGCGCCGCCAGCGCCGCCAGCGTGTTCTTCATCCGGCAGTTCTACCTGAACATCCCCGCCTCGTTGGAGGAGGCCGCGATGCTCGACGGCTGCGGCCGGTTCCAGATCTACCTGCGGCTGTTCCTGCCGCTGTCCAAGCCGCCGTTCGTCGTCATGGGGATCACCGCGTTCCTGGCGTACTGGAACTCCTACGTGTGGCCCATCATGACCATCACCACCCCGGAGAAGTACGTGGTGCAGCAGTACCTCACCACGTTCCGTTCCGAGCGCTCCAGCGAGTTGGGCCTCCTGATGGCCGGCTCCACCCTGGCCGCCGCGCCCGTCGTGATCCTGTTCCTCATCTTCCAGCGCCAGATCATCGGCAACATCAAGATGGCGGGCCTCAAGTGAGGCCCCGTTGGTCGAGTAGCGCCTGCGAGGTACGAGCGGGCGTGTGTCGGGGCCGCCGCGCGGCAAACCGCTGGTCGAGTAGCGCCTGCGAGGAACGAGCCGGCGCGTGTCGAGACCACCTGGAGAGTTCACCATGACCTGGAATCCAGACGAGCACCCCGCCGTCGCTATGCCGCTGGGTGGCATCGGCACCGGCTCCATGGCGCTGGGGTCCGACGGCGGCTGGCGCCAGATCCAGCTCACCGGCGTCGGCAACCACCGCGGCGACCTGCCCGGCACGTTCATGGCGCTGCGCACCTCCCAGCACGAGCCCATCCACGACGCGACGACGGTGCTGCAGGCCGCGCGCACGGACCCGGGCTCGCAGGGCAGGCCCGCCACGCCGATGTTCAACGACGACCTGGTGCCCGCCTGGCAGCGGGAACTGGTGGCCGAGTTCGGCGGCACCACCACGACGATGTCCGGCACCTACCCGGTGGCCGGGGTCGTCCACGAGACCGGCGGGCCCGTCAGCGTCGACGTGCGCGCCACCTCGCCCATGGTGCCCACCGACGCCGACGCCTCCGGCTACCCGGTCGTCATGCTGGAGGTCACGCTCACCAACCACACCGACACCGTCACCCAGACGTGGCTGGCCCACAGCGTCCACAACGCCGTCGGCGGCGACCCCCACATCAATCCCGACGGCGTCCGCGCACCCGGCTACGGCGGCAACACCAACACGATGAGACGGCGGGGTGCTGACGATGGTCGAGTAGCGCCCGCGAGGGACGAGCGGGCGCGTGTCGAGACCGCTGCTGCCGCGACCCGCGTGGACCTCGTCCTCGACAACCCCTCCGTCGACCCCTCCTCGCCATGGGCCGGCCAGATGGTGCTCGGCTGCATGGCGGACGAGGTGGTTGCGCTGCCGTGCTACACCGCGCCGTCGGAGCTGTTCGACTTCCTGCGCCTCCTCGCACCGTGGGGCGACCACACGCGGGCTGCGGCCGCGCCGTCGGTGCAGGTGCCGCAGAACTCGGCGCCGTCGCTGCGGTACGGGCCCTCGCCGCAGGGTCAGACCTGGCTGGGGGCGCTGGTGGCGCACACGGTGCTGGAGCCACGCCAGGCGCGCACGGTGCGGTTCGTGCTGGCGTGGCACTTCCCGAACCGGATGGTGGACTTCGTGCAGTTCGGCCCGGACCGGCCGGAGCTGGGCAACACGCGGTTCTGGCTGGGCAACCACTACGCCTCCCGCTGGGGCGACGCGGTGGCGGTGGCCGACGAGGTGCTCACCGACTGGGACCGGCTGTGGCACGCCACCACCACCTGGACCGACGTCATGGACGGGCTCCCACTGCCCGAGCAGTGGCGCACCCACCTGGCCACCCAACCCATCCCGTTGCGCACGCCCACCAGCTTCCGCACCCACGACGGCGCGTTCTACGGCTTCGAGGGGGTGTTGGGTGCGTCGACGGGGATGTGGTCGGGCGACGTCGGGGGCTCCTGCCCGCTGAACTGCACCCACGTGTGGAACTACGCGATGGCGGCCTCGGCGCTGTTCCCGTCGCTGGAGCGCTCCATGCGCGAGACCGAGTTCGACGTCATGCAGGCCCGCTCCGGCGCGCTGCCGCACCGCGTGTTCATGCCGCCGTACCTGGAGCAGTTCGGCGACGGCCCCATCGGCGGGCCCGTCGAGGCCGCCCTCGACGGCATGTGCGGGGCGGTGCTGAAGACCTACCGCGAACTGCTGCGCGGCGCCGTCGACCTGCCGTGGGTGTGGGAGCGCTGGCGCAACATCTGCGCGCTGATGGACCACGTCGTCGCCCAGTGGGACCCGAACGGCACCGGCCTGCTTGCCGGGATCCAGCCCAGCACCCACGACATCGGCCTCCACGGCACCAACACCTACATGGGCACCTACTGGCTGGCCGCGCTGCGGGCCGCGGAGGAACTCGCCCTGGTGGTGGGCGACGACGAGCGCGCCACCGCGTGGCGGGAACGCTTCGAGCTGTCGTCGCGCCGCTACGACGAGGAGTGCTTCGACGGCGAGCACTACGTCCAACGGCCCGACCCCTCCCTGCCCGACGAGCACCAGTGGGGGATCGGCTGCCTGTCCGACCAACTGATCGGCCAGTGGTGGGCCCACACCCTCGGGCTGGGACACCTGCTGCCCGAGGACCACGTGCGCACCGCACTGCGCAACATCGTGCGCTGGAACCTCCGCGAGATCCAGGCCCCCGTCGTCGGTGACGCAGCGGATCCCGGTGCGACGGTGAGCGGGGACTTCACCCAGCGGCCGTACGCCGTCGCGGGGGAGAAGGGCCTGGTCATGTGCACCTGGCCCAACGGCGGCCGACCCGAGGTCCCCACCCTCTACTGCGACGAGGTGTGGACCGGGGTCGAGTACCAGGTGGCGGCGCACTGCATCCAGGAGGGGCTGCACGACGAGGGGGTCGCGATCCTGGAGGCGCTGTGGGCCAGGCACGACGGCAGCCGCCGGAACCCGTTCAACGAGGCCGAGTGCGGGGACCACTACGCTCGTGCCATGGCTGGTTGGAGCGTCCTGGAGGCGGAACTCGGGTTGGCGTGGAACGCGCTGACGGGGGCGTTCACCGTCGGCGCGACGCCTCAGTGTGGGGGTTCCGATGCTTCACCGGCAGATTCACCACACCGAGCCAGCTCCGTGCCGCTGCTGACCGGCTCCGGCTGGGGCGAGGTCATCGTCGACGACGACGCCGTGCGCGCGCGCTGCCACCACGGCCGCATCCCGCTGCGACGCGTGCACACGCCCGCGGGGGAGTGGAGCCTCGACGGCAACGACCTGACCCCACTCGACGACTGGGTCACCCTCACCCACACACCCAGTCGCCCTGAGGCGCGAGGTACGAGCCTCGAAGGGCGCCGTCCTGAGGTGCGAGGCACGAGCCTCGAAGGGGCCGGTGACTGACATGACCCAGCCCAACTCACGCAAGGCGGCGACGATCGCGGATGTCGCGCGGGCGTCGAACGTGTCCGTGGCGACGGTCTCGCGCGTTCTCAACGGCAACCCGAAGGTGGCGCCGGAACTGGCCAAGCGCGTCGAGCAGGCGGTCAACGAGGTGAACTACCGCCCCAACGGCGCGGGCCGGGCGCTGCGTCGCCAGAAGTCCGACCTGTGGGCGGCCATCGTGCCGGATATCCAGAACCCGTTCTTCGTGAAGGTGGTCGACGCCTTCGAGAGGGTGGCCAACGCGGAGGGATTCTCCGTGGTCCTGTGCAACACACAGGAGGACCTGGCGCGTGAGAAGGCGTCCATCGAGACGGTGATCGCGCACCAGGTGTCGGGGGTGCTGGTGGCGGCGGCCTCGCCGGAGACCCGGTTGCGGATGTTCGAGCGCTACGGCATCCCCGTGGTGACCATCGATCGTCGCGTCAACGACTTCTCCGGCGACGCCGTCACCGTGGACAACACTCTGATCGGCCGGATGGCCGCCGAGCACCTCCTGGAGCAGGGACGCGAGAAGGCGCTCATCCTGAGCCACACCGTCGAACTGTCCCCGATGCGGGACCGGGAGATCGGGTTCCGGCAGCGGATGGCCGAGGCCGGGCACCCCGTCGGCGAGCGGTGGGTGGCGCACCTGGCGTTCCACGACGGCAGGCAGGCCATCATCCGCGACTTGCTGCGCAAGCGCGCCGGCGTCGACGCCGTGTTCTGCACCACCAACACGCTCACGGCCGAGGCGTTCGTGGCGCTGCAGTCGCTGGGCATGGAGATCGGGCCGCAGGTCAGCCTGGTGGGGGTGGACGACCACCGCTGGAACACGATGGTGCAGCCGCCGGTCACCGTCGTGGAGCAGCCCGCCGAGCAGCTCGGCACGTGGGCGGGGCAGTTGTTGGCGACGCGTTCGCGCGGGCAGACGATGAACCATGGTCGGATCATGCTGGACCCGGTCCTGCACGTCCGCGCCAGTTCGCTGCGCTGAGGCTGGGGCTACTGGGCCACCAGTCCCGCCACCAGCGAGACCACCATGGCCACCACCAGGGCGTTGAACGCGAACGCCAGGAAGGTGTGCGTGCGCACGACGTTGAGGCCGGCGCGTGAGTGCGGCGAGCCGCCGGACAGGGCGCCGACGGCGGAGATCATGGTGGACATGGAGACGAAGTCGATGAACTCCGGCTCCTCCTGGATCTCGAAGCGGAACTCCTCGCCCGCCGCGTGCAGCCGGTAGTACCGCAGCGCGAACGCGTAGACCATGGACGCCCAACTGCTGGCGGCGGTGGCCAGCACCAGCAGCGCCAGCCAGATGCCGCCCGTGCCACGGCCCAGCACGGAGGCGGACACGGCAGCGATCAGGGACACCGCTGCGCCGGAGATGGTCCAGCTGGTGGTGTCGCCCAGCCCCACCAGACGCGTCAGCCGGCTGGGGCCGCGCTCGTGCTGGAGCGCGGCGATCCGCGACAGTTCCCGCCCTGGGGCCCTCGTGTAGAGGACGTGGGTCCACACCATGAAGACGAGCGAGAACAATGTGAGCGCCGCGCACGAGCCGATGATGAACAGGATCGGGCTCAAGGGATCCGACGTGACCAACGGCATGACGATCGCGGCAATGACCAGGAGGACCACGGGCAGCGACGCGACGGCTCCCCGGAAGCCGTCGTCGTAGCGGAGGGCGATGGATCGTCGCTTGCGGATGCGTGACACGCGGGACACGCTACCTCCTCAGACGACCGTGGAGCCTCGCGAGGGTTGGCCGCAGGTTGAGCAGGGCAGTGCAACCGAATGCTTGGACTGCCAAGTCCTCGGTTGCACTGATCCGGGAAGGCAGAACGCCCCTCGCGGTGCGAGGGGCGTTGCTGGCGGAGGATACGAGATTCGAACTCGTGAGGGCGTGAACCCAACCCGGTTTCCAACCGAGCGCCATAGGCCTCTAGGCGAATCCTCCGTGGAGAACCCTACCTGAGGCCATCCCGGCCGGGCAAAACGGCGGACAACTGACGCGCCAACTCATCAGCCCAGCACCTCGCGTCGGAACTGTCCGGTGGCGGCGAGGATGGCCACCACCACGGCCAGCACGCCCCACGAGACCAGCCCCAGGGGACCGACGACTCCCATGTCCGGCGTCTCGCCCGAGACGACGAACAGCATCACCATGCCACCGCCGGCATTGAGCGCACCGTGGCCGAACACTGCCGGCCAGACCGAGCCGGTGCGCATCCGGGTCCAGCCGAACAGCACGCCCCAGGCGATGCAGGCGCCAACCATCAGGATCACGCCCAGCACGTCGGTGCGGTTGAAGTTGTAGCCCAGCAGGATCAGGGGCGCGTGCCACAGACCCCAGACCGCGCCGGAGAGCACCAGTGCGGGCCACACGCCGAGGGGTCGCAGCGCCGGCACCAGCCAGCCGCGCCAGCCGATCTCCTCGCCGAATGCCACCACGCTGTTGACCAGCGCCGCCAGCGGGATCATCGCCAGCTGCGAGAACACCATCGCCTCGACGGGGACCGTGGCAGGGTCGACGCCGGCCTGGGCCAGCGCGGGGCCGACCGAGTCCCGGAACCCCGAGAATCCGACCAGGTCCAACTGCACCAGCCCCAGCGCGGCGGAGACGAACACCACGACTGCCACCAGCAGCGGCGGTACGAAGATGGCCGCGACGGTCAACCACACCGTCCGCGCCGCCGGGCGCAGCGGCCACAGTCCGAGGAACCGCGCCCGGTCCGTCCGTGGTGTGCGCATCACGAACGTGACGACGAGCACCGCCAACAGTGGCGTGAACATCATCGCCATGGCCACCAGGGTGAACGGGGGCACGAAGCTGGTTTCCACCCAGAGCGGCAGCGCCACCAGCCAGGCCAGTCCGATGGCGGCGACGACGAACACCACCACCGCCCGCCACGGCACCTGCTCCAGTTGAGGCGCCGGCAGCGTCCTGCGCTCCTTGGCCCGAGTCTCCGTGGTCATGCCTCGCTCCTGTTCTTCATGCCGCGGAGCAGCGCCGCGGCCGTGGCCGCGTCGTCGACCGTCACGGTCAGCTTCTTCCCATTGGTGCGGGTCACGAGCAGTGCGTCGCCGCTGCGCATCACGACCCCCTGGCCGTAGCTGGGGTTGTAGCGCCATCCCCAGCCGCCGAAGTCACCCAGCGGGTTCACCTGGACCACCTCGACGGAGGCGATCTCGGCCGTCGGGATGTTGGCACGCGGCCAGCCGACGACAGAGCGCACGGTGAGCCCGTTGCCGTCGACGCGGACACGGAACACGGTCATGGTCAGGGTCGCGGCGCCCACCAGCAGTGCACTCAGCCCGACGATCCACGTCTCCGGGCCGGGGCGCACCGCGACGACGGCGAACGCCAGGACGGCGAAGCTGGAGACCACGGCCACCACCATCATGACCAGCGCCCAACGTGACATGGCAGCCGTCCGGAGCCAGACCGCCTGCTCGCCGGGACGCAGGTCGACGGCGTCGGGGGTGGAGCCCCCGGGGGCGTCGGCCTCGACGTGCGGCGTCAGGAACCAACCCGCCGCACCGAGCGCGAAGCCGAGGACGAGGCTCGGGAGCATCATCCAGAACGGCATGTCCACGTTGGAGGCATCCTGCACGTCCACCTGGATCACGACCAGCAGCAGCGTCAGCGACCCCAGGAAGCCCACCAGCCACAGGTTCATGGCGGAGACGAACCGCAGGTCCAGGGCCGCGCTCGCGCGTGCCCTGCTGGACTGCGACGCGACGGCGGTGAGGGTCACGATGCCACCGCCCACCAGCGCCGTCAGCAGTGGGAAGCTCCAGGCCGGGCCCCAGCCGTCCACCTGGCCGCCGGTGCCCCAGTGGACGGCAGCCGGGTCGGGCAGACGGGGGAGCAGCACCAACTGGACCGCCACCACCACCGCCAGCAGGGCCAGCGGTAGCCACAGCCCCAGCAGGCGGGAGCGTGCGAGCGCTCGTCGGTGTTGGACGGTTCGATCAGAGGTCAAGATCTTCTCCTTCGGTGTGCACGTCACGGACCAGCCCCGCGACGGTGGCGCGCGAGATGCCCATCGCACTGGCCTTCCGGACCAGCGCGCGGATCTCGTCGTGCAGTTCAGTGGCGGCAGCAGCAGCCGCGGTGACGACGGCGCCACGGCCCCGCCGGATGTCGATGAGTCCCTCGTCCCGCAGTTCCTGGTAGGCGCGCAGGACGGTGTGCAGGTTCACGTCGAGGGAGGCGGCCACCTCCTTGGCGGCGGGAAGCTTCTCACCAGCGGTGAGGCGGCCGGTGGCGATCTCCGTGCGAATGGAGCCGGCAAGCTGCGCGAACACCGCTTCCTCGCTGGCTGGATCGATTCGGATGAGCATGGAGTAATTCTAGTTGAACTAGAACTATGAGGGCAAGGAGGCGCGACTCGGAGATCTGGTTTCGACGACGCCCGGCTCGCTTCGCTCGCGGGGCTGCTCAACCGTCGTGACCCATCGCTGGTTGAGCAGGACCGGCGAGGTACGAGCCAGTCCGTCGTCGAAACCCGCAGCGCTTAACCAGTGGAGGAGGACTGGCGCCGGGCCAGGCGGTGGAGTTCCAGGTCCCGGATGGCGCCGTCGGCGACGGTGCAGGTCATGAACGTGCAGTGGGGTTGGCGGCGTCGGTCCGTGGGGGAGCCGGGGTTCAGCAGTCGCAGGCCCTCGTGCTCGGTGTCCCACGGGATGTGGCTGTGGCCGAAGACCAGCACGTCCAGGTCCGGGTACTGCGCGCGCATCCGCTCCTCGCGGCGCTGCTTCGCACCCGTCTCGTGTACCACGCCCCAGCGCATGCCCTCGAGTTCGACGCGAGCCACCTCCGGCAACCGCTCGCGCAGTTCGTCGCCGTCGTTGTTGCCGAACACCGCCACCAGCCGCTTCGAGCGGAGCTCCAACTCGTCCAGGAGTGCGGGTGCCATCCAGTCACCGGCATGGATGACGACGTCGGCGGCAGCCACCGCGTCCCACACCTGGTCCGTGAGCTCTCGCGCCCGGACGGGGACGTGGGTGTCGGCCAGCAGTGTGACGCGCAGCACGGTACCTATCCGAGTTCCGCGACGTATGCGGTGAGGCGTTCGTCGGCGGTTGTGGGGTGGTGGCCGGTGGCGCGGATCTTGTCCAGGGTCAGTGTGCTGTGGCGGGGGCGGGGGGAGACGGTCTTGCCCTTGGCCCAGCCATCGGTTGTGGTGGTGGCGACGTCGTCGGGGTCGCGGCCCCGGAGTTCGAAGACTCGCTTGGCGATGTCTGCCCAGGTCTGGGTGGGGCCGGCGTTGGTGATGTTGTAGGTGCCGGCGGGGGCGTTGCCGGCCAGGAGGTGGGCGATGCCGGCGGCCAGGTCCTTTGCGAAGGTGAGGCGGCCGTGCTGGTCGTCGACGACGGTGGGGCGGGCGCCCTGGTCGGCGAGACGGGCCATGGTGGCGACGAAGTTCTTGCCGTGGCCGACAACCCAGCTGGTGCGCACGATGTAGTGCTGTTCGACGGTGCTGGCCGCCTGTTCGCCGGCTGCCTTCGACTGCCCGTAGACGCCCAGGGGAGTGAGGGGTTCGTCCTCGCGATGCTCCTCGAGGGTGCCGTCGAAGACGTAGTCGGTTGAGACATGGACCAGGGGGATGCGGGCGCGGTTGCAGGCGGCGGCGAGGTTGGTGACGGCGGTGGCGTTGGTGGCCCAGGCTTCGCGGCGGCCCTCGGGGGTCTCTGCGGTGTCGACGGCGGTGTAGGCGGCGGCGTTGATGATGGCGCTGGTCTCGCTGAGGTCGAGGGCGGCGACTGCGGCGGGGTCCGTGACGTCGAGGTCGGCACGCAGGAGGCCCACGGCGTCGGGCACGGCTGCCATCAGGGCGGTGCCGAGTTGGCCGCCGGCGCCGATGACCAGAGGGCGCTTCGGTGGCATCGGCGTGACGTCGGCCAGCGGAGGGTGGTTGCGGTCGGCGTCGGAGAGTTCGCACTCGGTGGCGGGGATGGGCCAGTCGATGGCGAGGGTTGGGTCGAAGAGGTTGACGTAGGTGTACTTGGCGACGGCTTCGGCGCTCCAGTGCTGGTTGACCAGGTAGGTGTAGTCGGTGTCGTCCTCGAGGGTTTGGTAGGAGTTGCCGACGCCGCGGGGCACGAACACTGCCACTTCGGGGGTGAGTTCGATGGTGACGGTCTGTCCGAAGCCGTCGCCGGGGCGCAGGTCCACCCAGGCTGCGAAGGCACGGCCCGCGCCGAGGCTGACGAGTTTGTCCCAGGGTTCGGCGTGGAAGCCGCGGGTGACGCCGGCGCGGTGGTTGTGGGCGAAGGAGTGCTGCACGGGGCCGAAGTCGGGCAGGCCCAGTGCGGTCATCTTCGCGCGTTGCCAGTTCTCCTTGAACCAGCCGCGGTTGTCTGAGTGGAGGGGGATGCGCAGGACCAGGAGGCCGTCGATGGCGGTGGTTTCGAGGGTGTGTTGGGTCATCACTGTCCCTTGGCGGCGTACTTGGCCTCGGTGGCGGCCTTCATGGGGCGCCACCAGTCCTCGTTGTTCCGGTACCAGTCGATGGTGGCGGCCAGGCCGTCGCGGAAGTTGGTGTAGCGGGGCTGCCAGCCGAGTTCGTCGCGCAGGAGGGAGGCGTCGATGGCGTAGCGCAGGTCGTGGCCGGCGCGGTCGTTGACGTGGTCGTAGGCGTCGGTGGGCTGGCCCATGAGTTCCAGGATCAGTTCAATCACCGACTTGTTGTCCATCTCCCCGTCGGCGCCGATCAGGTAGGTGGTGCCGGGGGTGCCACGGTCGATGATGTCGAGGACGGCGTCGTTGTGGTCGTCGACGTGGATCCAGTCGCGCACGTTCAGGCCGGCGCCGTAGAGCTTGGGGCGGACGCCGTCGATGATGCCGGTGACCTGGCGGGGGATGAACTTCTCCACGTGCTGGCGCGGGCCGTAGTTGTTGGAGCAGTTCGAGAGGGTGGCGTGGATGCCGAAGGAGCGCACCCAGGCCCGCACCAGGTGGTCCGAGGCAGCCTTCGACGCCGAGTAGGGGCTGGACGGGTTGTAGGGGGTGGTGGGGGTGAAGCGGTTCGGGTCGTCGAGTTCGAGGTCTCCGTAGACCTCGTCGGTGGAGACGTGGTGGAGGCGCTTGTCGTGGCGGCGGACGGCCTCGAGGAGGGTGAAGGTGCCCACGATGTTGGTCTGGATGAACGGGGACGGGTCGTTCAACGAGTTGTCGTTGTGGGACTCGGCGGCGAAGTGGACCACCACGTCGCAGGCCTTCACCAGCTCGTCGACCAGTTCCGCGTCGCACACAGACCCCACCACCAGCGTGCAGCGCGGGTCCTCGGGCAGGTTGCCACGGTGCCCTGCGTAGGTGAGTGCGTCCAGCACGGTCACGGTGTCTGTCTCATTGCGGGCCAGCAGCCGGTGCACGAACCCACTCCCGATGAAGCCGGCCCCCCCGGTGCACAAAAATGCGGTCATGCCCGCAGTCTATGGACGAGTCGGCGGCGTCGGGGCGGGTTCCGGGGACTGGTGTGGGGCGGCGGGGGTGACAGGGGCTCGCGACACGCCGGTCGGCCTGCGGAGAAGTGCAGACCCACCGGCGAGTCGCGAGCTCTGGTCACACTCGGGTTCGCTGCCGGTGTGCGAAAGCCCTAGCCGCGGCGTCGCCACTCGCCTAGCATGGGACCACCGATGGGGGAGCGGCACGGAGGCTGCTCCCGACGACTACGGGGGTATGTCATGCGGGGAATCATCCTGGCCGGCGGCACGGGCTCACGGCTCCATCCGATCACGCTCGGGACCAGCAAGCAGTTGGTGCCGGTCTATGACAAGCCGATGATCTACTACCCGCTCTCAACCCTGATGTTCGCCGGCATCCGCGACATCCTGGTGATCACCACCCCGCACGAGGCCGACGTGTTCCACCACCTGCTGGGGGACGGCTCCCAGTTCGGCGTGAACATCTCCTGGGCCACCCAGCCCAGCCCCGACGGCCTGGCCCAGGCGTTCACCATCGGCGAGGGGTTCATCGGCGACGAGAAGGTCTGCCTCGTGCTCGGCGACAACATCTTCTTCGGCCCCGGTCTGGGCACTCAGCTCGCCACCCTCAACGACATCGAGGGCGCCTCCATTTTCGGCTACTGGGTGGCCGACCCCACCGCCTACGGCGTCGTGGAGGTCGACGACGCGGGCATGGCGTTGTCCATCGAGGAGAAGCCGGCCGAGCCCCGCTCCCACTTCGCCGTTCCCGGGCTGTACTTCTACGACAACGACGTGGTGGAGATCGCGCGCAACCTGAAACCGTCGGCGCGTGGTGAACTCGAGATCACCGACGTCAACCGGACCTACATGGAACGCGGGGAGCTCAACGTCAGCATCCTGCCCCGCGGCACCGCCTGGCTGGACACCGGCACGTTCGACTCCCTCAACGACGCCACCAACTTCGTGCGCACCATCCAGGCCCGGCAAGGACTGCTGGTGGGCTGCCCCGAGGAGGCCGCCTGGCGGCAGGGATTCATCACCGACGCCCGCCTGCTCGAGTTGGCCGAGCGGTATGCCAAGTCCGGCTACGGCGAGTACCTGAGGCAGCTGCTCAACGGCCTGGGCTGAGGGCCGTGCGGTTGCCTCTGGTTCCCGCCCGTCCTATCCGTTCCCGCCCGCCGTACTGGACGGGCGGGAATCGATAGGACGGGCGGGAACTGATTAGGCGGGCGGAAACACCAGGTGGGGCGATGGCCCGCACGCGGGACGGCTCAGTCGGCGGGGTGCCAGCGCGGGTCGCGACCGATGAACGCGATGAAGCGGTCCTGCAGGTCGGCGTCGGCGGGCACGGGCTGTTCCCGTCCGTAGTGACCCGAGGATCGGATGGTCTCGGCGCTGCGACGCATGCCGGCGTCGAGGGCGGCGAGGAAGTCGGGCTCGAGCCGGTCGTCCTGGCCGCTGGAGCGCGCAAGGTCCCAGGTGTGCATGAACACGTCGGTGGTGAAGTACTGGTCCACCACTTGCTCCACGCGTCTGGTGCCGGTGTTGGGGTTCGTGTGCGACGTGGCGGCCAGGTCCTTGTCCGACAGCAGCACCCGCACCTCCCGGTCCAGGTCCTCCCACGCGCCCACGGGGTTGCGCCGTACCTTCCGCCCCGGCGCCAACCGGATGGAGGTGCCGCCGGTCAGCATCGCCGGGAACCAGGTGACGAGGTGGTCGACGACGTCGCGGGCGCGCCACTCCTTCACCGGGGTCGGGGCATCCCAGTCCGCGACTCCGGCGGCGACGGCGCCGAACCGGTCTGCGATCCGCACGTAGCGCTCGAGGATCGAGGCCCTCGTCAGTGGAGTGTTCACCCCTCCAAAGTAGCGGCCGCCGGTGGTACCGATTTCGCGGAGCTCATGAAATCCCGCGCCGATCGGTGTTCACTGTGCCCATGGAGGTACGGATCAAACGCGTCTACGAGGAGCCGTCCGACGACGACGGCTACCGCGTGCTGGTGGATCGGCTGTGGCCGCGGGGACTGTCCAAGGCCAACGCCGCCGTCGACCTCTGGTTCAAGGACGTGGCGCCCTCCCCGTCGCTGCGCAAGGCCTACCACCACGAGGGCATGGGTTGGGAGTCTTTCCGGGCCCGCTACGAGGTGGAGATGGACGGCAACGACGCCGTGGCGGAGTTGCGCGAGAAGCTGGCGGACCGCGACGTGGTCACGCTCGTCTACGCCACCAACGACGAGGAGCGCAACCACGCCGCCCTGCTGAAGGAACGCCTGGGCTGAATCAGGGGATCGCGACGGCCGTGAGGTGCGCCACCGCGATGTCGCCGGTGACGGTCCGCAGCCGAAGTTCGACGAAGGGTGCGCCCTCCTCGGGGCGGCCGAGCTCGGCCAGGGCTGAGTTGATGTCTCCGGTGATGGTGCTGATGTCGGTCCACACCGGGACGCCGGGGGCGACGCCGACGGCGATGTCCCCTGATGCCGTCCTGGCCTCGAGCGAGCCGCTGTCCATCTCGCGAACTGCGACGTCGCCGCTGGCGGTGTTGATCTCGGCGCCGCCGAGGTGACCCTCCACGCGCACGTCGCCCGATCCGCTCTTGGCAGTGAGGGTGCCGCCGACGGTGGTGACCACCAGGTCCCCGGAACCGAGGTTGGCGCGCAGGTCCTCGGTGACCTCGCGGACGCGCAGGTCCCCGGAGCCTCCCCGGACGGAGCCGCGGCCGGCGACGCCGTTGACGTGCAGGCCGCCGGAGCCGGTGGTGAGCTGGAGCGTGCCGACGTCCTCCAGTGTGACGTCGCCAGATCCGCAGTTCAGCGCGACGTCGCCGAGGCTGCCGGTGACCACCAGGTTGGCGTCGCCCAGCAGGCCGCGCAGGTGGCTGCCCGCGGGGGCGCTGATGCCCACGCGCAGAGGGTTGCCGGTGCGCTCGACGCGGCGTCGCGGCCCCGTGATGACGATCAGGCCGTCCTGTTGTTCGACGGTGGTCTCGGACGCGCCGTCGCCGTCGACCGTGACGAGGACCTGGCCCTCGATCTCGCCGGTGACGACCTCGACGTTGCCCGAGCCCACCTCGATGGCGATGGTGGCGACGCCCACGGTGTTGAAGGTGTGTTCCATGGTGATTCCTGCCTCTCGAGGGCTCAGGCCCAGCCGGTCATGCGGCGTCCCGGGCCGGCGTGCGGCGGGCGGGGCGGCCTGGGTGGGTAGTTGAAGTTGAAGCCCTGGCCGCGCAGGTTGATGCGCACGCCGGTGCTGGTGGCGTCGCGGACGGCGTCGACCAGCCAGCTGTTGAGCGACTGGCCCGCGTCCGTGGCGAGTTCCTCCGCGCGGGTCTTGAGGCCCTCCGGGAGGCGGAGCGTGATGCGGATCTGGTCCCCGCCCTCGTCGATGGGTTCGGGTTCCGGGTCCTCCGGGTAGGTGGCCGGCTCGTCTTCGGTGTGAGGGACCCCGTCAAGGACGAACTCGACGGAACGGCCTCGCAGCCTCGCGTCGATGCTGCCGGACGGGAGTTCCGTGGTGATCTCGGCCGCAGCGTCGGTGAGCGCCTCCAGCAGCACGAGCCTGACCGCCGGGTCCATCGCGGCCAGCACGCGCTGTGCCGCTGCCGCGATGTCCGGACCGGCCAGTTCCGTGGCCGCTGCGACCTCTGCCCGCAGCCTCTCGACATAAGTGGTGAGTTCCATGACGCCAATACTGACACCATAGTGGTGTCATTGCAAGGGGTTGTTGGTGTCGGTCGTGGTGTCGGGGCGTGGGTTGGGGCCAGCCGTCGACGCGGTCGTCGTCCTCTGGGCGCCACCTGTCCTACAAGTGGCGTTGACTTGCAGAACAAGTCGGATTCAGAATCGGTCCATCAAGGCACCCAGGTGTCGCTCAATGAGGAGATGAGGTGCAACATGTATGACAAGTTGAGTCACGATCAGCTCGTGATGCAGATCGTGAAGCACCTCCGATCCCGCGGCATCAAGGACGGGATGGCGCTACCCAGCGAGGCCAGCCTCATGTCCGAACTCGGTCTCGGGCGGCAACAACTGCGCGAAGCCCTTCGGGTGCTCGAGGGATTCGGCGCCGTCGAGGCCAGGCAGGGCGCTCGGCGACGCTGGCGTGGTGTCCACCTCGGGGAACTCGTGTCCCTGTCAGCCCAGCTGATCGGCTCACCGGAGCAGACGCTCGCCGAACTGCTGGCCGTCCGGCAGGCCCTCGAGACCTCAATGCTCGCGAAGGTGATCCAGCTGCACACCCCCAGCAGCCTGGACGAGCTCATGCGCATCGGTCATCGGATGGAGGACCGTGCGCATGAGGGAGAGTCCTTCGCGGACCTCGACGAGCAGTTCCACCTCGGCCTGTTCGCACCCCTGAGGAACAGCACCCTGGAGGGCATCCTCGGAGCCTTCTGGACCCTGCTCGACGTGGTGGAGCACGAGAGCCGGACCGTGGCCGTCGACCCGGTTGTGGCAGAGATGCACACGGCCATCGTCGAGGCCATAGTCGACGGCGACTACGACCTCGCCGTCCATGAACTGGACACCCACTTCTACGGCGTGCGGCGCCGGGTCTCCCGACGCAACACCGCTGGAGCAACTGCAGCGCAGGCGCACCGCAGCGCCAAGAACTGACCCATCACGGAACCAACCAAGGAGTACACCATCATGAAGCGACGCTCATTCCTGGCCGGAGCCCTCGGAGGCACCGCAGGACTCGCACTCTCAGCCTGCGGCAACGGCGAGACCGCAGACGGCAACGGACAGCAGGGCGACTCCGGCGGCGGCCCCGTCGAGATCACCTACTGGCTGTGGCAGGACGACGCCACCGACCCCACCTGGACCGACCTCGCGGAGAGCTTCAACTCGTCGCAGGAAGACGTGAAGGTGACGCTGGAGACCATCCCGCTGGACCAGTACCAGAACAAGATCACCACAGCCGCGATGAACAATACCGGCCCGGACGCCGCACGCTGCAAGGACTGGTGGATCGGCCAGTTCGCACCCGCCGGTGCCACCGCGGACCTGACCGCCTTCGTCGACGGCTGGGAGGCCAGGGACGACGTGGTGGAGGGGCTCTGGAACACCGGTCGACTCCCGGGTGAGCAGAGCATCTACATGCTCCCGCACCAGTACACGACCCTCTACATGTACTACCGCAAGGACTACTTCGCCGAGGCCGGCATCGAGGCGCCGAAGACCCAGGACGACTTCCTCGCCGCGATCGACGCCCTCACCACCGGGGACCGCTACGGCTTCGACGTCCGCGGCGGTGGCGGCGGCCAGGACCAGTGGCTCGCGTGGATGTATGCGGGCGGGGCCAACCTGGTCAACGAGGCCGGTGAGATCGTGCTGAACGACGCGACCGGCGTGGAGGTCAACCAGAAGTACCTCAGCATCGTCACCGAACTGCAGGCTGCCCCTCCGGGCTCAATCACAGCTGCCTTCGCGGACGTCAAGACCAACTTCGCCTCCGGGCTCACCGCGACGATGATCCACCACCCCGGGTCGCTCGCCGAGATGACGGAGGTCTTCGGAGACGACCTGGGCGTCATCCCCGTGCCCGGCACCGGTTCGGGCCCGTCGCGGACCCTCGGCGCCATGAGCGGCAACATCATCATGGCCCAGTCCGAGAAGCAGGAGGCCGCCTGGAAGTGGATCTCCTGGCTCTCCGAGACCGACCAGATGGCCACCATGTCCAACTCGCCGCAGGGACAGCTCCCGGTGCTGACCTCCGTCATGGAGACCGACGAGTTCACCTCCGACCCCAACCTGAAGGTGGCTGTCGACGCCATCACGGACGCCGTCACATGGCCCGGCCTGCCCGGGGTGGCAACCCTCGCGGGCAAGGAGTGGAACCCCACCATCCAGCAGGGCTTCCAGGGTGAACTCACCAGCCAAGAGGTCGTCGACAAGATGGCAGACGTGCTTGCGAGCGACGCCTGATGCTGGCAGGTAGGCAGACCACGGGCAGCCGGGCTCGGGTGGGAAGGCGCAGCTACGAACCGTACGTACTGCTCGCGCCTGCAGTCATCCTGATCCTGGTGTTCGCCGGTTACCCGCTGGTCCGCTCCATCTGGATGGCCTTCAACAAGGTCTCGGCCTTCACGGGGACCATGACCTTCGTCGGCTTCGACAACTTCGTGGCCATCAGCCAGGAACCGGACTTCTGGGGCAACCTCGGGCGCACTGCCATGTGGGTGGGTGGGGCCGTTTCCCTCCAGCTGATCGGTGGGCTCAACCTCGCGCTGCTGATCAACACCAAGTTCCCGCTCCGCGGCGTGTACCGGGGCCTCGTGATGGTGCCGTGGGCCACGCCGAGCGTCCTCGTCGCCCTGATGTGGAAATGGCTCCTCGATCCCAACAACGGGATCATCAGCAAGTCCCTGCAGGGGATGGGGCTGGTGGACCGTCCCGTCGAGTTCCTCTCGGATCCCGGCCTGGCGCTCCCCACGCTGATCGTGATCGACGCCTGGCAGGGCATCCCGCTGTTCACCGTCATGATCCTGGCGGCGCTGCAGAGCGTGTCCGGAGACCTCAAGGAAGCCGCCGCCACCGATGGCTGCGGGCCCGTGGGAGTGTTCCGGCACGTCGTCCTCCCCGCGATCATCCCCACCATCCTCATCACGGTCCTGCTGCGGATCATCTGGACGGCCAACTACGTAGACCTGATCTTCATCCTGACCGGCGGCGGCCCCGGCGTGTCCTCGACGACCCTGGCCCTGCAGTCGTACCTCACGGCCTACAAGGCCACCAGCTTCGGTGAGGGCGCGGCCTACTCGGTCCTGCAGGCGGCCATCCTCGTGATCTTCGTGGTCATGTACCTCCGACTCACTGCAAGAAAGGAGGCCGACCGATGAGGAAGCGCAAACTCACTGCGAAGCAGGTCCTGGGCAACGGCACCCGCTACCTGGCGCTCGCGCTGATTCTCCTGGCGATCCTCGGTCCCTACCTCGTGATGGCGATCACGTCGCTGACCCCCAAGGCCGAACTCGCCGCCGCCGGGGCGAACCTGATCCCCAGCGCGTTGACCCTCGACGCCTACTTCGAACTCGTGAACACCACCCCGTTCCTCAACTACCTGGGAAACAGCTTCCAGGTGGCGCTGATGGCGGTTCCCCTCACCCTGGTGTGTGCCACGGGTGCAGCCATCGCGCTGTCGCGGTTCGAGTTCCTCGGTCGGCGCCAGATCATGACTGCCCTGATCCTCGCCCAGATGCTGCCGGCCGTCCTGCTCGTACTGTCCCTGCAGGGACAGCTGAACGTGATGGGCCTGCTCGACAGCAAGTTCGGCCTCGCCCTCGTCCACGCCGCCTTCGCCACCCCGTTCGCGACGTGGCTTCTCAAGGGATTCCTCGACGGCATCCCCCGCGAGCTAGAGGAGTCCGGCTCCATCGACGGTGCCTCCACCTGGCAGATCATCCGGCTGCTGCTGATGCCGCTGCTGCTGCCCGGCATGGTCGCCGCAGGGACCTACGCCTTCATCCTGACGTGGAACGAGTTCCTCTACGCACTCACCTTCACCGCCTCGCCGGCCACCCGGACGCTGCCCGTGGGGCTGCAACTGTTCATCGGCGAGTACCAGATCCGGTGGGACCTGCTCACGGCCGGCGGCGTGCTGTCCGTGCTGCCCGTCGTCGTCGGATTCCTCCTGGTGCAGCGACGACTCGTCGCAGGCCTTGCCGCCGGAGCGGTCAAGGGCTGACCCCGAACCCCCAACCACACCCCTCCAGAAACAGGAGCATCAATGAAGATTCAAGACGTCGCGTTCCAACTGTCCCGGATCCCTCTGCCCGGGGGCACGTGGGGCGACCAGATCCACACGGTCACCCACATCGAGATCATCACGGCAGACATCACGGCGGACAACGGGGCCAAGGGTGTCGGCTTCACCCACACCTCGGGCGTGGGCGGCCGCACCATCCTGGCGATGCTCGAGGAACTACGCCCCCAGCTCGTGGGCAAGCCTGCCCATCCGCGTTCGGTGTGGCACGACGCCTGGCACTACCTGCGCGACAGCGGACCCGGGGGAGTCACCACGCTTGCGCTCGCGGCCATCGACATCGCGCTCTGGGACCTCCTCGGACACCACCACAAGCAGCCACTGGCGGACCTGCTCGGCCGCGTCCGTGACCGCGTCCACCTCTACGGCAGTGGGATCAACCTCCACCTGAGCGCCGACGAGGTGGCGGACCAGGTGGAGAACTGGAAGAACTCCGGCTACGGGGCGGCCAAGGTCAAGGTCGGCAAGCCGGACGTGGAGGAGGACGTCGAGCGGCTCACGAAGATCCGTGAACGTGTTGGACAGTTCCCGCTGGCCGTCGACGCCAACCAGGGCTGGACGCAGCCGCAGGCCATTCTCGCCGCCAACCGGTTCGAGCACCTCAACCTGCTCTGGCTGGAGGAGCCCCTCCGCACCGACGACGTCGAGGGCCACCGTCGCCTCCGTGAACGGACCAACATCCCGCTCGGACTCGGCGAGAACCTGTACACCCTGCAGCAGTTCAACCAGTACTTCATCACCGACACCTGCGATTTCGTCCAGACTGACGTGGGCCGGGTCGGTGGCATCACCTCCTACATGTCCGTCGCGGACACGGCGCGCGCGTTCAACCTGCCCATGACCCCGCACTTCATCATGGAGCTGAGCGCCCACGTGCTGTGCGCCGTGCCCAACATCTCCTGGGCCGAGATGACCGAGGGTGGCACCCTCACCGAGCTCGGCGTGATCGCGCCGCAGCCCATCGTCGACGGCTGGTTCATCCCGCGGGACGTCCCCGGGCACGGGCTGGAGTTCGATCGCGACTTCCTGAAGAAGCACGAGGTGAAGTGATGACCGACCCACTGTTCGACATTTCAGGACAGCGCGTCCTCGTGACCGGCGGCCTGGGGCAGATCGGGACCGAGTTCGTACGGGCCTTCCAGGCTCGTGGGGCCACCGTCTTCATCGCCTCCCGCAGCGTCACCCAGGCCAAGCTGGACTCCCACTTCGGTGACTCGGCCCGGCTCGTCCCGGTGCGCTTCGACGTGACCGACGCCGACGGCGTCCGCGCGGCCCTGCGCGACATCGCCGACGGAGGTGGGCCAATCACGACCGTGGTCAACAACGCCGGCCTCGACACCCAGCCGAGCGCACCCCCGGAGGTCTCCGGACCGTTCGAGGACTTCCCCGTCGACGTCTTCCGCGAGGTGGTGGACGTGAACCTGACAGGGACGTTCATCGTCACACAGGCGGCCGGGGCGGAGATGCGCCGTGCGGAGGTCGGGGGCTCGATCATCAACGTCGGCTCCATCTACGGGATGCTGTCCCCGGTCCAGGACATCTACGCCTACCGCGCCGAGCAGGGCCAGCCCTTCACCAAGCCGGTCGCCTACTCGGCCGCCAAGTCCGGCCTCTACAACCTGACCCGCTACTGCGCCACCTACTGGGGACGCCACGGGATCCGCGTCAACACGCTCACACCGTCGGGCGTGGCGCGGGACACCCAGGACGCCACCTTCCAGGCCAACTACACCGCCCGGATGCCCATCGGCAGGATGGCCGAGGCGGACGAGTTCAACGGGGCGGCCATCTTCCTGGCCTCCGACGCGTCCAGATACATGACCGGCGCCAACCTCGTGGTGGACGGCGGCTGGACGGCATGGTGAGTCCGGACCTCGGGCTGCTCTTCAGCGCCATCGCCTCGCCCCTGAATGCCGACGGCGCACTGGACGAGGCGATGGCGCGCGAGCTGGCCGCCCACCACGTGCAGGTGGGTGTGGAGGGGCTCTACTGCGGGGGCTCGTCGGGCGAGGGGCTGTTGTTGGGCGTTGACGAGCGACGACGACTCCTCGCGGCCGTGGCGGAGGGTGCTGCGGGTCGGATCCCGGTAGTCGCCCACGTCGGAGCGCTGTCCACACGGGACTCGATCACCCTCGCCCGGCACGCCCAGGACACCGGAGCGGTAGCGGTCTCCATGATCCCGCCGATCTACTACAAGTACTCCTCCGACGAAGTCGCGGGCCACTACCGTGCGGTGATGGATGCCGTGGACATCCCGATGATCATCTACAACATCCCCCAGTTCACCGGCCAGGACCTGCAGGCCGGCGACGAACTGCTCTCCGACGAGCGCGTCGTCGGGGTCAAGTACACCGCGCACAGCATGTACCAACTGGAGCGGATCGCCAGTCACCACCCACGGCTGCAGCTGGTCAACGGCTTCGACGAGGCCTTCCTGCCGAGCCTCGCGGCCGGCGCCACCGGCTCCATCGGAACCACCATCAGCATGCAGACCGACACCTTCAAGGCGGTCCGGGCCCACTACCGCGCCGGCCGCCTTGATGAGGCCCGACGCTTCCAGGAACGGATCAACGACGCCATCGAGACCCTCGTGGACGTGGGCGTCTTCCCCGCAGCGAAGTGGGTGGAGGCAGAGCTGACCGGACTGCCGCTCGGGCCGTGCCGCGCCCCGTTCCAGCCGGTCCCGGCGCAAGCCACTGAGCGGCTCCGTGAGTTGGTCACGACCGTCACGGCCACCAACGCCGAGGCGCGTGAGAGCCTGCGGGTGCGTTCCTGAGGGGGTGCGGCTGCGTCCTCCAGTTGGGGCCCTTCGAGGCGCCGACTGCGTCGTCGCACCCCAGGGGAACTGGTGGTCTCAGGCTGCGAGGGCGACCGGTCCGGTGAACGCTGCGACGGTCCGGCTGTGCAGCGTCCTCGCGGCGCGGACGGTGAGGTCCAGCAGCGGCAGGTCCAGCGCCCCAGTGACGGCGGCGAGCACCTCCGACGACGGGTCCTTGCGTCCGCGCTCCACCTCGGAGAGGTACTGGGTGGCGATGCCGGCACGACGGGCGACGTCGTCGAGGGTGCGGCCCTGCTGGAGGCGCTCGGCACGCAGCTCCGCGCCCAGCAGGTCACGCAGCAGCGGGTCCGGTCCGGCCGGGTCGTCACGATGGTGCAGCGGAGTCAGGGTGCCCATGTCCCGATCCTAGGCGGCTGCCGCAACGATCCGGCCGGTTCTCTGCTGTGGGCAGAGGATCAGCCCGGGACCTCGACGACCTGGTCGGCCACCCCGTAGGTGACGGCGGCGGGGGCGGGGAGGATCAGGTCGCGGTCGGTGTCGGTGCGGATGGCCTCCGGTGTGCGGCCGGTGTGGTGGCTGAGGACCTGCTCCAGTTCGCCGCGCAACCGCAGCACCTCGTCGGCCTGCACGATCAGGTCCGGGATGGCGCCCTGGCCCTGCGCCGACGGCTGGTGGAGCACCACCCGGGAGTGCGGCAGCATCATCCGCCGCCCCGGCTCGCCACCGGCCAGCAGCACCGCGGCCGCGGAACCCGCCTGGCCGACGCAGGTGGTGGCCACCGGTGCGTTGATGTAGCGCATGGTGTCGTAGACGGACAGCATCGCGGTCATCGAGCCGCCCGGCGAGTTGATGTAGAGACTGATCTCGGCGTCCGGGTTCTCCGAGTTGAGGTGCAGCAGCTGGGCCACGAGGACGTTGGCGACGCCGTCGTCGATCTCGGTGCCGAGGTAGACGATCCGGTCCGAGAGCAGCCGGCTCCAGATGTCCAGCGAACGCTCACCGCCCGGGCGCTGCTGCGTGACGTAGGGGACGGTGTAGCTGCTCATGCGGAGGCCACCTCCTGCTTGGCCGAGAGGCCGACGATGCGCTCGCGGTGCGGGTGGACGTCGGCGACGCTGCTGACCACGGCATCGACGAAGCCGTAGTCACGGGCCTGTTCGGCGGTCCACCAGCGGTCGCGCTGGGAGTCGGTGAGGATCTTCTCGAACGGCTGGCCGGTGTGGTCCGCGATCAGCCCGAGCACGGTGTCGCGCAGGGTGCGCAGGTCCTGGGCCTGCAGCTCGATGTCCCCCGCCGTGCCGCCGATGCCGGAGGAGCCCTGGTGCATCAGGATCCGCGAGTGCGGCAGCGCGAACCGCTTGCCCGGGGTGCCGCCCGAGAGCACGAACTGGCCCGCGCTGGCGGCCATCCCCATGGCGACGGTGCGGACGTCGTTGGGGACGAGCCTCATCACGTCGGCGATGGCGAGCATGGCCGGGACCGAACCGCCGGGAGAGTTGATCCACAGGCTGATGTCCGCCGTCGGGTCCTCGGCCGCCAGGAGCAGGAGCTCGGTGCAGATGCGGTTGCCGAGGCGGTCGTCGAGTTCGGTGCCGAAGACGATGATTCGTTGCTGGAGCAGCCGGGCGGCGAGCTGGTCGTCGAGGGCTGCCGGGATTGCGTCTGTCATGCGGCAAGCCTGCGTCCGGCCCGGCGCCCGAACCATGCCGCGCTGCCCTGGGCTGATCAGCCGAGGGCAGCGCGGCCGGCTCAGCCCGCGAGCAGCTCGAGGTAGTGCGGGCTGTACATCAGGCCGATGATGTTGCCGAACGGGTCCACCACCGACGCCGTGACCCAGCCCTCGTCGCCGCGGGCGATGGGGGCTTCCAGGGAGGTGGCGCCCAGTTCCAGGAGCCGGGCGTGGGCGGCGGCGACGTCGTCGACGTGCCAGTGCATAACGGCGCCCGCAGCGGTGGCTGGGTCATGGCCGGCGGGGCGGTAGGCGCTGCTGATCAGGCCGAGTTCGTCCTGGCTGTCGCCGACGCGGAACTCGACGTAGGCCGGGTTCTCCATCGACGGCTGGGTGAAGTACGGCTCGATGCCGAGCACCTCGGTGTACCAGGCGACGGCGGCGGGGACGTCGTCGACGAAGTAGTTGATGGTGGTGAATCCGCGGAACATTTCAGGCCTTCCTGTTGGTGGTTCCGGTGCCCGCCCGGTAGGCCGCGAGGCCTTCGGGGCGCATGCGGCCGGCGGCGATCAGCTGCTCGGCCCGGGCGATGTTGATGTCTGACCAGCGGCTGCCCGCCCGGCGGGGCGAGTAGCGCTGGAGGTAGGTGGTGGCGTCGCCGGCGCGGCGGTGGCTGTCGATCCAGCCGAAGCAGAGCGCGACGGTGGTGGCGTCGTAGGGCTGGACCGACGGGATGCCGGTGGACTTCTTCGCGACGCGGATCCAGATCTCGTCCGTGTCCGAGTGGTGTGCCTCGAGCCAGTGCTCCCAGGCTGTGGCGTCTTCGACTGTGATCTCTTCCATGTACCCAACTCTCCACCCTTAAGTGATCACCAAATGATCACTTTGTTTGAGAAGATCAGAAACATGAAGGCAGACCGGATGATCGCCACCCTGCTCCTGCTTCAGGCCCGCGGCCGCGTGACCGCCGCCGAGCTGGCCGACGAGCTCGGAGTCTCCGTGCCCACGGCCCGGCGCGACCTCGAGGCGCTCTCCATGGCCGGGGTGCCGGTCTACCCGCAGCCCGGCCGGGGCGGCGGCTGGTCGCTCGTCGGCGGCTCGCGCACCGATCTCAGCGGCCTCACCGCGCCCGAGTCCCAAGCACTGTTCGCCCTGCTCGGCCCGGCGGCGGGCGCCTCACCCGAGGCGACGTCGGCACTGCGAAAGCTGCTGCGCGCCCTGCCCGGACCCTTCCGGGCCGACGCCGAGGCCGCGGCCGCCGCCGTCGAACTCGACGAGGCCGGGTGGGGCGAGCTCGACGCCGACCAGCCGGCAGCGCTCGAGCCGCTGCGTCGCGCCGTCGTGGACCGCCGTCGCGTCCGGATCGAGTACCGGTCCCGCAGCGGCAACGGCGTCCGGGAGGTCAGTCCGCTGGGCCTGGTCCGCAAGGACCGCACCTGGTACCTGCTCGCCACCCGCGACGGCGAACGCGTGCGCACCTACCGGGTGGACCGGGTGGACGCGGTGGAGGCCACCGATGGCGAGGCCATCCGGCCCGACGGCTTCGACCTGGCCGCCGAGTGGCGCCGCGTGAGCGAGTTCGTCGAGGGCCGCCGCTCCGTGGTCAGCGCGCAGGTGGTGGTCCGCCGTCGGCGCCTCGGGGTGCTGCGCGACCACTTCGGGAAGTACCTGGAGATTCTCGACGAGCGCGACGACGAGCGCGTGGAGGTGAGCGTCGCGTCGCACACCGCCCAGTCCGTGGCGGAACAACTCGCCGGGTGGGGCGCGATGCTCGAGGTGCTCGGCCCGCCCGAGGTGCGGGCGGAGCTGGCGCGGATCGGGCGGGAGTTGGTGGCGGCCCACGACGAGTGAGTCGGCGGATCGTTGACCCCAGCGCAACAGTGTTGCGTCGGGGGCCGAGTGCGACCCCTTTCGCAACAATGTTGCGGTGGGGTCAGACTGGGGCGGGGCAGGCCAACGCAGACCGGCACCGCCCCCACCCGAAGCCGGACAACTCAGCCCCGCAGCTCGAGACCCTGGACCGCGGTCTGGTGGCCATCAGCACCGACGAGGGCGTGTTCCCCGACATCGACCCGTCCCGCCCCGGTCTGGAGATCTTCACCGTCCACGAGGGCGGGGTCTGGGCGCCGTACGGCTACGCCCTGCGCGACGCCGCCACCGGCGAGGTCATCTACGGCGAGTACAGCGGCAGGGACACCGGCCGCGGCATGATCGGCGACGTCGACCCGACCGTCCCCGGCATCGAGACCTGGGCTTGGCGGCTCCGCGCGGCCGGCGGCGACGACGTCGCGGGCCAGGTGCCCGGCACCAACCAGACCATCCGGTTCAGCGCCGACCTCACCACCCAGATCGTCGGCGGCAGCGGCGACCAGGACGTCACCCTGTGGGACGCCCAGGACGGCACCGTGCTGACGGCGGAGGGCACCCGCTCCAACAACGGCACCAAGGGCAACGCCTCGCTGGTGGCCGACATCCTCGGCGACTGGCGCGAGGAGCTCGTCGTCCGCTCGGCCGACTCCAGCGAACTGCGCGTCTACATCAGCACCGAGGTGACGGGCCACAAGCTCTACACCCTGATGCACGACGTGCAGTACCGCGCCGAGGTGGCCCGCCAGCAGACCACCTACAACCAGCCCAGCTACACCGGCTTCTACCTGGCCTCGGACATGGACTTCGACGACGTCCCGCTGGTCCAGGTGGACCGCCACCCGGGCAAGGGCAAGCCCGGCAAGGGGCGCCGCTGACAAAGTGAGGGGCCGGTGGGCCCAGCCGGAGGTAATCTTGTGGGTCGGGGGTTTGTCCCACACAGGAGGAACTCGATGGCTGAGCGCACCGGCCCCGCCCCGTCGCGCCCGGAGACCGCCCGCTCGGGACACCGGCTCGACGTGCAGGGGATGCGCGCCGTCGCGGTGCTCGCCGTCCTCGTCTTCCACGCAGGCCTCGCCCTGCCCGGCGGCTTCGTCGGCGTGGACATCTTCTTCGTCATCTCCGGCTTCGTCATCACCGCCATGCTGATGCGCGAGTTCGAACAGCACGGCCGCATCCGGCTGAAGCGGTTCTACCTGCGCCGCTTCAAACGACTCTTCCCGGCGCTCGCGCTCACCGTCGCCGTCACCCTGCTGGCGACGGTGCTCATCCTCAGCCCCGGCCAGTACCAGGAGATCGCGGCCCTGACCGGGCTGGGCGGCATCCTGCTGTCCTCCAACTTCGTGATCATGGGCACCAGCGGCGGCTACTTCGGCGCCAAGGCGGAACTCAACCCGCTGCTCCACGTGTGGTCGCTGTCCGTGGAGGAGCAGTTCTACCTGGTCTTCCCCGCCATCCTGATCGGCGCCGTCGCCTGGGGTGCGCGACGCCGCTCCGGGCCGACGTCGCACGCCCGGCCCGCGCTCACCGCGGTGCTGGTGATGTCCGCGCTGTCCCTCGGGCTGGTGGTGGTCAACACCGTCGCCACCGGGGTGCCCGCCCTGACCGGTTTCTACAGCCCGTTGCCGCGCGTGTGGGAGTTCGGGGCCGGCGCGCTGCTGGCGCTGGTGCCGCACGCGCAGGTGCTGCGCACCCGCTTCCAGACCGTCATGATCGCCCTCGCCGGAGCGGGCCTGCTCGCGATCTCCTTCGTCGTCATCGACGAGACCATGGCCTGGCCGGGGCCGGCGATGCTGCTGCCCGTCCTGGGCACGATGGCGCTGATCGGCGCCGGCTCCGCGCCGCACGCCAACCCGGTCACGTGGCTGCTCGGGACCAGACCGATGACGCTGGTGGGGGACTGGTCCTACTCGCTGTACCTGTGGCACTGGGCGCCCGTGGTGTTCGCCCAGATGCTGTGGCCCAACAACTCGACCGCGAAACTGGTGGCCGTGGCGCTCAGCGTGACGCCCGCCGTCGCCTCCTACTACCTGCTGGAGAACCCCATCCGGAAGGCGCCCGGGCTCACCGGCGCCCGGTTCGTGCGGCTGGCCGCGGTCACCGCCCTGGTGCCCGCGGCCGTGTCCGGTGCCCTCTACGCCGGCGCGGCCAACAACTGGGGCTCCGACGCGGTGGCCGCGTTCGTGGCCCGGGTGGAGCCGCAGCACATCGGCATGGAGAGCGGCTGCGACGGCCGCACCCCGCTGGGCGGCCACGGCACCGACTGCGCCTGGAACCTGGAGGCCGACGGCGCCCCCGTCTACCTCGTGGGCGACTCCAGCATGGACCACTTCACCGACGGCTGGATCGAGGCCGGTCGTGAGGCGGGGCGGCCCGTGTTCTCCGCCACCGCCAGCGCCTGCCCGTTCCTGCTGGACGTCACCATCCGCGACGTCCGCCACGACCAGTCCCTCGACGACGACTGCCACTCCTACGTCACCGACTCCCTCGACTACCTGGCCGACGCTCCGCAGGGCACCGTCGTGATCGCCAACTCCCAGCACTACCCGTTCCAGCGGGAGGTGGGCCTCGGCCCCGGCGACGGCGACCCGGAGGGAGACTTCGAGACCAAGCTGCAGGCCACCCGCGAGGGCCTGGAGGCGGCCGTGGCGCAGATCCGTGAGCTGGGCCACCAGGTGGTCATCATCCAGGGCACGCCGCTTTGGATCGGCGCCAACCACTGGGAGTCGCGCGAGTGCACCACGCTCGCCGTACTGCGGCAGGAGTGCGGCCAGCAGATGACCCTCGCCGAGGGCGACGAGCAGCAGGGCCGGGCCCGCGGCGTCGTCGAGGAGGTGGCGGCCCACACCGGGGCGACGGTGTGGGACTCGTGGATGGAACTGTGCGAGGAGGGGGTGTGCTCTACCCACGACGGCCTGTACCCGCGCTTCCGCGACGGGCTGCACATCACCGTCGAGCAGTCGAGGCTGCTGGGGCCGTCGTTCGCGCGGCTGCTGTGACCTGCGGCGGGATCACGTCCAGCCCCCGGTTGCCCAGCACGATGATGCCGACGACGACGGCGGACGCGAACGCGTACCCGATGATCGAGTCGCCGATGTTGGACAGGTCACCCAGGTTCAGCTCCGTCAGCACCGACTCCGGGTGGGCGTAGGCCATGGCGGCCACCATCGCGGCGCTGAAGACCGCGTAGGCGAGGAAGACGAACACCCTCGAGTCGCGGCCGTGCCGGTCGCTGGCGGTGTGGGTGAACTCGGCCTCCGTCAACAGCAGCCAAACCAGCCCGAACAGCAGCACGAGCAGCTGCGTGTCCCCGAGCACCGCCCCCAGCGGCTCGGCCACCTGCCTGCGGAACGGGAACACCACCAGCACCACCAGTGCGAGGCTCACCAGGAACCAGCGCAGCGGATCCATCCGCCGCCGCCACGCCAGCGCCGCCCCGAGCACCACCAGGCCGAGCAGCCCCGACGCCACGCCGGTGGACAGACTGGGCCAGCCGCCCAGCGTCCGGGCCCCGGCGAACACGCCCATCACCAGCAGCGACGGCAGCAGCACCACCAGCAGCGTGCGTCCGGTCAGGATGGCCCGCACCAGCAGCACCAGTGCCACGACCGCCATGAGGAGGTCGGACCAAACCGACATCTGCCCGCGGAAGGGTGGCGGGAGCTGGACGAACGCGCCGACCACCACCGGCAGGCCCCAGCTGCCGATCGCCAGTCCCAGCGCCATCGACACGTCGGCCAGCACCTCGGTGAGGGCGTAGGGCCGGGGCGGGTCCTCGTCCGCGCCCCGGCGGCCCCGCACCGCCCACAACGCCAGCGCGGTCAGCCCCAGGCCGCCGAAGGTCTGCGCGGCCGTGAACGCCACCACGGTGGGACCCACCAGCGACGCCCGGTACCCGCTCAATGCGGCCAGCGCCACGCCTGCGGGCACCGCCACCGCCGGCCAGACCTTGCGGGGGAGCCGACCCCGGACCGCCACCAGCGACGACGTCGCCAGGTTGACCGTGATCTGTGCGAAGGCCGTGCCCGCGGCCACCGCCACGGGCAGTGCCAGCACCGTGAATCCCAGCGCCAGTGCGGAAATGCCGTACGACGTCGTCGCCTCGCCCGGGTCGGCCAGCACGTAGGGCAGCAGTCCGGTCAGCCCCAGACCGACCACGCACAGCACGACGGTGGCGACGGTGGGTGGGCGCCGCGACCACCTGGCCACAGCCACGACGAGCACCACCAGTCCCGCCAGGACGCTCGCCGCCGCAGCCGCCAACGGCAGCAGCGCTCCCTGCACGGTGATGATGGACAGCACGACGAACAACCACAGCACCCCATGGCTGACCAGCAGCACCAGCCACGCAGCCAGACGCCACCAGATCGGCAGCTGCAGCGCCGCCAGGAACAGCAGCACCATGCTGACCCACAACCCGGACGCCACCACGGATGAGCCCAGCACCACCACGCCCATACCGTCGCGCGCGGGCGCCAGGGCGGTCACCACCGGCGAGGCCAGCACGCCCACCACCAGCAGGCCGTAGCTGACGTAGGCGGCCACGACGACGCCACGCGCCGCCCGCGACAGGCCCGCCAACCTGACCCGACCCCTGCGGACCGGCGCCACGAAGGCATTGTGCAGGGCGCTCAGGACGACGCCCAGGAGGGGATGTCTGGTTCGGCGGTGCACCGGCCCATCGAACCATGACACCCGCTCACCGCAGCCGGTCCGGCGACGGTGCCCCGCCGTCGCGCGGATGAGGGCATGGTGTGGCAGGAATTAGGAAGCTCTCAGACTTCGCTCCCGACGTGGCTGCCGGCGGCCGGGGTGGTCTAGCTTGGAGGCAGCACTAGGAACTGGAGTCTTGATGAAGATCGTCGTGGTTGGTACCGGGTACGTGGGGTTGTCGAATGCGGTGATCCTGGCGCAGCACAATCAGGTGACGGCCGTGGACATCAACGCGGGGAAGGTGGCGCAGATCAATGACCGGGTCTCGCCGATCATCGACGTGGAGTTGCAGGACTACCTGACGAACAAGGAGCTGGACCTGAGGGCCACCACTGATGGTTCGGCGGCGTATGCGGAGGCTGAGTTCGTGGTGGTGGCGACCCCGACCGACTATGACCCGCAGCACAATTACTTCGACACGTCGTCGGTGGAGTCGGTGGTGGCTGCGGTGCTGGCGGTGAACCCGGAGGCGTCGATCGTGGTGAAGTCGACGGTGCCGGTGGGGTTCACGGCGGAGTTGCGGGAGCGGCATCCGGGGGCGTCGATCATTTTCTCGCCGGAGTTCCTGCGGGAGGGCAGGGCGTTGTATGACAACCTGCATCCGTCGCGGATCGTGGTGGGGGAGCGTTCCGAGGACGGCCGCCGGTTCGCGGAGTTGTTGGTGGCGGGTGCGGAGTCGAAGGACGTGCCGGTGTTGCTGACGGACTCGACGGAGGCCGAGGCGATCAAGTTGTTCGCCAACACGTACCTGGCGTTGCGGGTGGCCTACTTCAACGAGTTGGACACGTATGCGGCTTCGCGTGGGTTGGACACGGCGCAGATCATCGAGGGTGTGGGGTTGGACCCGCGGATCGGTTCGCACTACAACAACCCGTCGTTCGGTTATGGGGGTTACTGCCTGCCGAAGGACACCAAGCAGTTGTTGGCGAACTATTCCGACGTGCCGCAGAACCTCATTGCGGCGGTGGTGGATGCGAACCACACGCGCAAGGATTTCATCGCTTTCGACATCATCAAGCGCAAGCCGAAGGTGGTGGGGGTTTATCGGTTGGTGATGAAGTCGGGTTCGGACAACTTCCGGGCTTCTGCGATCCAGGGGATCATGAAGCGGATCAAGGCCAAGGGCATTCCGGTCATCGTCTACGAGCCGGAGCTCGCCGAGGACTCGTTCTTCAACTCCGAAGTGGTCAGGGACCTGGAGGAGTTCAAGTCCAGGGCTGATGTGATCATCGCCAACCGCCGCACCGAGGTCCTCGACGACGTGGCGGACAAGATCTACACCCGAGACATCTACGGCCGCGACTGAACCACCGACGGCGCCGGCCGGAACCGCTCCAGCAACAGCACCGCCACCACGCCCAGCAGCGCGCCGAGCGAGTTCGCTATCCAGTCCAGCAGCGACGACGTGCGCGGCAGGAACGCGCCCTGCACCATCTCGATGCAGAACGACGCGACGACCCCGGCCGGCACCCACACCCACCGCGGCACCCGCGGCCACATCGTCGCCGCCAGCATCACCGGAACGGTGAACAGGGCGACGTTGAGCATGAAGTCGAAGCTGTACAGGTCCAGGCCGGTGAACCCGATCGAGTTGGCGGTGCGCGCCAGCCACGCCAGTCCCTGCCCGATCTGCTGGCCGATCGGCAGGAACACCACGCCCAACCCGAGGATCGCCCAGCCGGAGAGCAGGGCGATCAGGGTACGACGGCGTAGGTGCACGAGAGCAGTCTCACACTTTCGGTCGGGATCCGGAAGGGGTCAGCGCTGGATCTCGTAGTAGGTGGCCAGGTCGTCGGCGCGCAGGGCCTCGCGCAGGAGGCCCAGCTTGTTCTCGTCCATCAACACGATCGACTGGCCATCGCTCGAGGTGCCGGTCCCGGTGACGGGGAACTGGAAGGAGCGGATGTTGGTGGCGTTGGTGCCCATCCCCATGGCGAGGTCGATGATGACGTCGTTGGTGAGGGCCTCGTCGACGGTGAAGTTGGGGCCGAGGGTGGTGACCACGTCGCGGAACTTGCCCGGGTCCGCGAGGGTGCCGGCGGAGGCGATCTTCTTCACCACGGCCATCACGACGTCGCGCTGCCGCTCGCCTCGGCTGAAGTCACCGGCGGGCAGGTTCTTGCGCTCGCGCACGTACTGCAGCGCGCTGTCGCCGGTCAGCTCGATCTCCCCCTCGGGGAAGTTGAAGCCACCGGAGCTGGAGGGGTAGCGGTTGTTCACGGTGACGCCGCCGAGGGCGTCGATCACCCGCACGAAGCCCTCGAAGTCGATGATGACGGTGTGGTCCATCGGCACGTCCAGCAGGGACTCCATCGTCTCGATGGTCAGGCCGGCGCCGCCGAAGGAGTAGGCGGCGTTGATCTTGGCCTTGCCGCGGCCCGGGATGTCCACCCAGGTGTCGCGCGGGATGCTCATCAGGTACGCGCCCGAGCGGTCGCCGGGGATGTGCAGCAGCTGCAGCACGTCGGAGCGGCCGCGCTCGTTGCCGCGGGTGTCCGAGCCCATCAGCACGAGGTTCAGGGGCGCCTCGGTCTCACCCTCCTTGGTCGGCACCGGCGCGGGCCGGGTGGCACCCTCGGTCGGGGTCATCGACGGCTCGCGCTTGATGGCGTCCAGCGCGTCCAGCGCGGACTTGCCGTAGAAGCCGGCCAGGGCGACGGCCCCGACCAGGGCCACCGCCAGCACTCCGATCACCGTGAACAGCACCCAGCGGCGCTTCTTCGGCTTGGCCCGCTTGCCGCCGTCGCCGTTGTCGAGGAAGTCGTCGACGCTGCTCATCCCGAGCTCCGATCCTTGTCGTGGAGAGCCCTCAGCCCTGCGGTGATGGACTCGAGGTACCCGTCAATGCTAGTGGCTGCGGCCAAGGCGGCCGCATCGCCCCTGCGGTACGGGTCGGCCACCTCGTCGTCGGGGTTGGAGGAGCGGTGCTGCCACAGGTGCTCGGTCAACCCCGCCAGGGTCACATGCTCCGGGAGTTGCGCCAGTTCCCGGGCCACGTGCCCGATGACGAAGGCCTTGCGCCCGAGGGTGGGCCACTCGTCCAGGATGTAGCGACGGTGGTCCGCGCCCATGGTCAGGATCAGGTCCGCGTCCGCCACCAGGTCACGCGTCAGCTGGCGAGCGCTGTGCGCCGCGGCTTCGCCGGCGCGGACGTTGGCCGCCATCGGCGGGTCGATGGCGCGGTCCACCAACGCCCGGGTGCCGGCGGAGGAGAACTCCACGCCGGGCACCCCGGCGGCGCGGGCGACGACGTCGGCGTAGGCCGAGCGGCAGATGTTGGCGGTGCACACGAACAGCACCTGGTACGGGCGCGAGCCCCGGGCCGGGGCGGCCTGCGGGGGTGCGTCAGCGACGGCCACCGGGCGCGGGTGCTCGGCGGGGCGGGGGAGGTGGTCGGCGATCTCCAGCCACGCGTTGCCCGGACGGAAACCGGCGGCCTTGATGCGCTCCAGGTCCAACGTCGCGCCGTCGGGTCCGGCAGCCTGCGCGGGCACCTCGCGCACCAGGTTCGGGTCCGCGCCGCTGAGCTGGAACACCCGCCGCGCGACGTCGGTCCAGCCCACCACCTTGCCGTCGCCGGTCAGGTTGTAGGTGCCCGGCCTCGCCCCGGAGTCAAGGAGGTGTGTGATGCCGGCGGCCAACTGGTCGGCGAAGGTGAGCCGGCCGAACCGGCCGCCCACGACGTCGATCCGCTCCCGCCGCCGGGCCGCCGTGGCCGCCTGTTCCACGAAGCTCCCCTCGCGCCCCATCACCCAACCGGTGCGCACGACGAGGTGGCGCGGCACCCCGGCCGCGACGAGCTCACCGGCCGCGAGGGCCTGCCCGTGCGGGTGGGCGAGGCTGAGCGGCTCGTCCTCGGAGTGCACGGGCGCGGAGCGCTCGAACACAGGGTCCGCCGAGACGTGCACGTAGCGCAGGTGGTGCCGCCGGGCCACGTCCGCCAGCCGGAGCGCCCGCTCGGAGGAGCCGGACCAGCTCTCCTCCGCGTCGAAGGAGTCGGGGAAGCCGTCGGCAGTCTCGCCGTGGGCGTTGACCAGCACGTCGTAGGCGGAAAGGTCCACCGGTGTCGCAGCGCGGGGCGCCAGGTCCGCGGTGGTCACGCCGTCGGCGCCCGGGAGTTCGGCCAGCAGGGCCCGACCCAGCCGAGTCTCGGTGCCCGCCACCAGCGTGCGGCGCGGCCCCATGGGGGTGGCGTTGGCCAGGACGGGGTTGAGGGTGTCGCGGTGGGCGACGATGGCCCGGTCCCGTCCGATGGGCCAGTCGATGCCGAGGGTGGGGTCGAACAGGTCGACGGCCGAGGCCCGGCTGCGTCCCTTCGGGGTCCAGTGCTGCTCCATCAGGTAGGTGAAGGTGGTGTCGTCCTCCAGCACCTGGTGGGCGTTCGCGACGCCCCGGGGCACGAAGACCGCGACGGCGGGGAACAGGTCGTGGGTGAGGGTGCGGCCGAAACCGGGCCCCGGCCGCAGGTCCACCCAGGCGCCCATGGCGCGGCCCCGCACCACGCTGACGATCCGGTCCCACGGCTCGGCAAGGAAGCCGCGGGTGATGCCGCGAGACACCACGTGGGTGACGTTGTGCTGCACGGGATCGAAGTCCGGCAGCCCGAGGGCCGTCATCTTCTCCCGGTGCCAGCCCTCCTTGAACCAGCCGTCGTCGTTGTGCTGGAGCGCGAGGTCCAGCAGCAGCAGGCCGGGGATCTCGGTGGTGCGGATCCTTGGCTCGGTCATCGGCTCAACCTCCGCCCGGTCAGGAGAGCTCGGCCACGACGGCGTCGGCGATCTCCGCCTGGGCATCCTCGGACAGCGCCTCGCCGTCGCCGACCCCCGGCTGCCCCGCGTTGACCATGGTGCCGCCCACGGCCTCGACGGCGGCCCCGATGGTCTGCGCGTGCATCGTCAGCCAGTACTCGGCGGCGTCCTCGGTGGTGACCGGGGCGATGGCCACCAGTTCGGCCTCGGGGAGTTCGGCGCGTAACTCGTCGAAGTAGGCGGTGGCCGCCTCGGACAGGCCGTAGTCGCCGTCGGCGGTGCCGCCGAAGGTGACCACCACGTCGGGGCCGGCCGCCACGATGGCGGGGATGGAGCCGCGGAACGGGGCGCACGGGTCGAAGTCGCAGGAGCGGGGCTGGGCGACGAAGCCGCGGCCGGGCGAGGACAGGTTCACCACCTCACCCCAGCCCAGGGCCTCCGCGGCGGCACCCACCCAGGTGGCCGAGGGGTCCCCGAGGGAGTGGGAGTCACCGATCACCACGACGACGCCGGTGCCGGCGGCGGGGGTGCTCGGGTCCTCCACCGGGGTGGTGGCGGGGGCGGTGGTGCCCGGCTGCTCGCTGGTGGCCGGGTCCGCCGGGGTGGAGGTGGTCTCGTCCGGGGTGCCTGCGGGGACGGCCGGTACGGAGCGGTTCGACAACAGGGCCGCGGCGCTCAGACCGACGGCAAGGAATGCGAGCACCAATAGCGCGACGACGCTCAGCTTGCTGCTGTCCCCTGATGCCCTCATAGCCTCGCTCACTCTTGCCGAATGTTTGTTCCTGAACGCTTGACATTAGTCTAGGGGCGGCGATCCGAGTACGGGGTGACCTAGAATCTCTGGCAGCCAATACCTAGATTTCTGGGGGATGTTCCGGGGATCGTGTTCTGACAAGGATAATTGATGGAGCTGCAGCAGTACCTACGGATCTTCCGGCGTTACTGGCGGAGCGCGTCCGCGACCTTCCTGCTGGGAATCGTCCTGGCAGCCGGGTTCACGCTGCTGCAGAGCCCCACCTACACCTCGTCCGCATCCATCTTCCTGACCGTGGAGAGCGGAGGCACCGCCGGCGAGCTGTCCCAGGGCGCCACCTACACCGAGCGGCAGGTGGCCTCCTACGTCAACGTCGCCACCACCGAGCTGGTCCTCGGGCCCGTCATCGAGGAACTCGGCCTGGACGTGTCCCAGCGTGAACTCGCCCGCAGCCTCTCGGTGACGTCCCCGGCCTCCACCTCCATCATCGACGTCGCGGCCCAGCACGGCGACCCGGCGCAGGCCGCCACCATCGCCAACGCCGTCGCGCAGAGCCTCCTGTCCGCGGTGGACGTGCTCTCACCGCCCGGACCCGACGGCACCCGCCTCGTCAGCGCCCAGGTGATCGACTCCGCGCTGGTCCCCACCTCCCCGACGGCGCCCCGCCCGGCCATGAACCTCGCCCTGGGCGGCCTGCTGGGCATCCTCCTCGGCCTGGGCCAGGCGGTCCTGCGCAGCGTCCTCGACACGCGCCTGCGCACCATGGAGGACGTCGAGGCGCTCACCGACGCGCCCGTGCTGGCCTCCATCGGCCGCATCGACACCTCCGCGGACCGCGCCTCCGAGCAGACCGGGCAGCAGTGGGCCAACGCCGAGGCCTACCGCCGCCTGCGCACCAACGTCGGCTTCGTCGGCCTCGGGGGAGAGCGCCGCTCCTCGATGGTGGTGACCTCGTCGCTGGCCAGTGAGGGCAAGACCGAGACCGTCACCAACCTGGCCCGCGTCCTGGCCCACGCCGGCGAGTCCGTGCTGCTGGTGGACGCGGACCTGCGTCGCCCCCAGCTCGCGAACCGCATGCGCCTGGACAGCGAACTCGGGCTCTCCGACGTGCTGACCGGCCGCGGCACCCTTGCCGACCTCGTCATCGACGTCGCACCCGGCTACCTGGCCGTGCTGCCCGCCGGCACCGTGCCGCCCAACCCGTCCGAGCTGCTGGGCTCCGAGGCGATGGCGCACCTGCTGGCCACCGTGGAGCGCCAGTACGACTACGTGCTGTTCGACGCCCCGCCGCTGCTGCCCGTCACCGACGCCGTCGTGCTCTCGGCGCAGACGGGCGGTGCCATCGTCGTGGCCCGCTCCGGGAAGGTGCGCCGCCCCCAGCTGGACGCTGCGCTCGAGCTGCTGGAGGCCGGCGACGTGACGCTGCTGGGCATGGTGCTCAACGACGTCCCCGCGTCGAAGGAAACCGCCTACGGCGACTACTACTCCAGCCACAGCCCGGAGCAGGCCGGAGCACAGACCGCCACCCGGGGGAAGCGCCAGGCCAAGACGCCCGCCGCCACCCGCTGAGCGCGCTCAGCGCAGCGAGTCGATGGTGGTTCCCGGGTAGATCGTGGGCTCGGTGTCCAGCAGTTCCAGGACGGCGTCGCGGCTGTCCGGCTGATCCGGGACCAGGTCAGGATCAAGCGCCGGCACGTAGACCTCGCTGATCAGCGGGTGGCTGGTGACCGAGCCCTCCTCGAGGTTGCTGAACAGCACCTCGTGCATCTTCTCGCCCGGCCGCAGGCCCGTGAAGTGGATCTCGATGTCCTTGCCGGACTCGGCCACGAGCCGCTCGGCGACGTCCACGATCTTGACCGGTTCACCCATGTCCAGCACCAGCACGTCTCCGGGGGTCCCGATGGCGCCGGCCTGCAGCACCAGTTCGCAGGCCTCGGGGATGGTCATGAAGTAGCGGGTCACGTCCGGGTGAGTGACGGTGATGGGGCCGCCCTTGTCGATCTGCGCGCGGAACGCCACCAGCACCGAGCCGCGCGAGCCCAGGACGTTGCCGAAGCGCACCGAGAGGTAGGGCAGGTTGTGGGCGGTGGCGAACCAGGCCGTCAGCCGCTCCGCGAGGCGCTTGGTGCGGCCCAGCACGCTCGTCGCGGCGGCGGCCTTGTCCGTGGACACGTTGACGAACCGCTCGACCCCCACGGCATGCGCGGCCCGCAGCACGTTCAGGCTGCCGAGCACGTTGGTCTTCCAGCCCTCGAGCGGGAAGCGCTCCAGCATCGGGAGGTGTTTCAGCGCGGCCGCGTGGAACACGACGTCGGGGCGGTGCTCCTCGAACACCGTCAGGAGGGCCTGGTAATCGCGGATGTCCCCGAGGACCATGTCATCGGTGTCCAGCAGGCCGTTGCCGTAGAGGTTGAGCTGCACGCCGTGCAGCGCTGACTCGTCGCGATCCAGGAGCAGCAGCTTGGCAGGGCCCAGCTTGTGCACCTGGCTGGCGAGTTCCGAGCCGATCGAGCCGCCGGCGCCGGTGACCAGCACCACCTTGCCCGTGATGTAGTCGGCGATCTCGCTCAGGTCCGTGCGGATCGGGCGCCGGCCCAGGAGGTCCGCGACGTTGAACTGGCGCAGGGCCCCGAGGGTCACCTGGCCGCCGATCATCTCCCGCACCGGCGGCAGCACCACCAGCTCCAGGCCGTGGGCCTGGCAGCGGTCAGAGACGCTCTGGATCAGCTTGGCGGAGGCGTTGGAGATGGCCAGCACGACGGTGCGCGCACCCCGCTCCCGGGCCACCGTGACCATGTCCGCGCCGGTGCCCCGGACGCGGTGGCCCTCGATGCGCAGGTTGCGCTTGTCCACGTTGTCGTCGATGAAGCCCACGATCCGGTAGGGCGGCTCCTCGGCCTTGGCCACGAGCTGGGCCACCTGGTAGCCGGCGTCCCCGGCGCCGTAGACCAGCGCTGGCGTGGCGTCCTGCGCGGCCGGGCGGGGACGCGAGGCCATCAGGCTGCGGAACAACCAGCGTGCCGAGGCCATGATCATCAGGGCCGTGGGCGGCAGCATGATGGCCACGCCGCGCGGGAAGTTCTCCGTCAGCGCACTGAACACGAGGCCCAGCGGCAGGGCGATCACCACCACCACGAAACCCACCCACGACGCCTCGGCGAAGCTGCCGATGCGGTTGCGCCCGAGGTAGATCTGGGTGACCAGACCCAGCGCCACCTGCAGGACGAAGGCCGTCACGGTGTAGGCGATCACCCACGCCCACTGGGGACTGGTGAGGTGGAAGTCGTAGCGCACCAGCAGGAAGGCGAGCATGGCCAGCACCCAGGACAACCCGTCCCAGCCGATCAGCGTGGCGCGCCGCCAGAACGCGGGCAGCCGGTAGATGACGGAACTCAGGGTTCCGCCGGAACTCCGCGAGCCGTTGGGTGGTGCAGCCTGTTCCTCGACCATGCGCGACACAATATCGCTGCCCACTGACAGCGGGGCGAGGAGTTGCCGTGAATTCCATTGGCACAAGGACCGATGATTAAGTCGGCGGCGGGGGAATTCTCGTGAAACCCATTGTCAGGTGCTGTTGGCGGGGAAGAATGTTCGCCAATGGAAAAAACTGCGGCGCACCCCGTCCCCGGGACGCGCCGCAGCCTTCTGGAACTGCTCCGATATCGGATCAGTTGTAGACGATCACCTTGTCGCCGTTCTTCACCTGGGTGTCGAACAGCCACTTGATGCCCTCGTAGTCGCGCACGTTCACGCAGCCGCCCGAGTTGCCGTTGTACCCGGTGCGGCGGAAGTTGTCCGAGTAGTGCACGGCCTGGCCGCCGTCGAAGAACATCGCGAACGGCATGGCCGTGTGGTAGATGCTCGAGACGTGGTTGCGGGACTTCCACAGCACCTTGTGGGTGCCGTTGCGGGTCTCGGTGGATGCGCCCTCACGGCCGAAGCGGACGTCGTAGACGCTGATGATCTGGCCGTTGATCATCCAGGCCATCTGGCGCTGGTTCTTCGAGACGCACAGGGCGCGGCCGGTCATGCAGCGGGCGTCGGGGCGGAAGGTGAGGCTCGCCGGCGGGGCGAACTCGTGCTCGACCGGGACGCCAGACAGTGCGGGGGCCGCGGCCGGGATGCTGTCCTGGTGGCCGATCGTCGAGGTGCTGAACATCACGATGTTGTTCAGGACCCACTTGTCACTGGCGGTGAAGGTGCCGCCGGAGGCGTCCACGACGCGGGCCATCGCGTAGGAGCGGCAGGCGTTGCCACCGGTGGTGGGGGTGTTGCACTCGGTCTTCCACTGGCGGCCGTCCTCGGCGGTCCACTGGCCGGGGTTGGCCAGCGGGTTGTCGCCCCAGACTCGCTTGGGTGCGGGCAGGTACGTCATGTTGTTGAACGTCCAGCCGTTGTGGGTGAAGTACTTGCCCTCGTAGGTGACCACCTTGGTGGCCCAGATGTCGGTGCTGCAGCGCACGATCTGGGAGGAGTACATGGCGCAGTCGGTGTGCCAGTAGCGGTTGTTGACCAAGTGGTCACCGGGCTGCGTGTACAGGGTGGGGGCCAGCGGGGGCACGAAGTCCTTCTCGACCGGCGCGCCCGCGGGGGTCTGGGCCGCGGGGAGGATCTCCGTGACCGGGGCCACCGACGAGGAGGAGAACTGCACGATCGAGTTCAGCACCTCCTTGCGGATGGTCTGGTAGGCGCCGTCCACCTTGGTCAGCAGGTTGGTGGTCACGTAGTTGCGGCAGGTGTTGTCCGAGCGGCATTCGGTGCGCCACTGGCGGCCGGCGTCGTCGGTCCACGAGCCGGTGGCGGCGAGCCGGTTGCCGGCCCACTTCGACTTGGCGGACGGCAGGTAGGTCAGGTTGTTGAAGACCCAGCCCTCGTGGTCGTAGTGCTTGCCCTCGTGGGTCACCACCTTGGTGCCCCAGATGCTGGTCGTGCAGCGCACGATGTCCTCGGAGTACATGGCGCACTCCGTCTTCCAGTAGCGGTCGTTCACGAGGTGGACACCCGGCTGGTTGTACACCGTCGGCTCGACGGCGTTGGCCGCCTGGGTGGGCACGAGTCCGAGGACGGCTCCTACGACCACCACCAGCAGGAGGTTCAGTGTGCGTTTTGACATGCGTGGCCTTCCGAGTGCATGAAGAATTGCTCCGGTGACGATAACATCGGGCCGATCCACTCCCCAAAGAAGTGGGGGTGGCGCCGCCCGGGCGGGAACGGTCCCGCCTGTGGATTCAGTTTTCTTTCCTTGCGACCACAACACGCGATGGCAGCCCGATTGGGTTGCCATCGCGTGCCGGGGGGTCTGCCAGTGACTCAGTCGACGACCTGCCACTGGGCGGTGATCACGCCGGAGCTGATGCCGCCGACGGCCTGCATCGCGCCGAGGGACAGGTCCAGGCAGCGGCTGCCCGAGTAGGGGCCGCGGTCGTTGATGGTGACCACGACGCTCTTGCCGGTGGCCGGGTTGGTGACCTCCACCTTGGTGCCGAACGCGAGGGTGCGGTGGGCGGCGGTCATCGCGTACTGGTTGAAGCGCTCACCGCTGGCCGTGCGGTTCCCGTGGAAGCCGGGGCCGTAGTAGGAGGCGCGGCAGGAGTTGACGGGGTTGGTGTTGACCGGCGGGACGAACGCGGTGTCCACGGGCATGCCGTCGATGTCGGGCCGTGCGGCCGGGATGGTGGTCTGCGGGGCGATGGTGCTGGTGGAGAAGTTCACCATGTTGTTGAACACCCACTTGGTGGTGGTGCCCGAAGGGGTCAGCACGCTGGACATGGCGTAGGAGCGGCAGGCGTTGCCACCGGTCTTGGCGGTGTTGCACTCGGTCTTCCACTGGCGGCCGTCGTCAGCGGTCCAGGAGCCGGAGCGGGCCAGCGGGTTGCCGCTCCACACGCCGGAGGGGGAGGGCAGGTAGGTCATGTTGTTGAACGTCCAGGCGTCGTGGTTGTAGTACTTGCCGTCGTGCTCGACCACGGTGGTGGCCCAGATGACGGTCTCGCACCGCACCACGTTGGAGGAGTACATCTCGCAGTCGGTGTTCCAGTAGCGGCCGTTCTCGACGTGGTCACCGGGCTCCGTGTAGACGTCGGCGTTGGCCAGTGAGGGGGAGACGACCCCGAGCGTGGCTCCGACGATGACGAGGAGCAAGATGTGCAGCGAGCGCTTGAGCATCGCCGTCCCCTTTCTGTCTGGGGTTCGAGTTCGGACCGAAGCAACCTAACACTTTCTGAGAACAAAGCAAAGAATTCTCAGGAAATGGTTGAGGGTCGATCAGCGTGCCTTGGCGGACTCGCGCTCTGGCGTCGTCGACGGTGCGGCGGCCCGGCGGCGGCTGGCGGGGAAGGAGAACAACACGTCGATGCCGCGCACCCGCGTCAGCAGCAGCGGCACCACGAACGAAACCACGACGGCAGAGCCCACGGCCACCTCGGTGGGCACGCCCAGCGGCTGGAGCACGTTGTACAGCGCCGCGATCACGGGCAGGTGCACGACGTAGTAGATGATCGAGCGACGGCCGATCGACTCCAGGCCGCGCACCAGCCGGACCCGGGGGACCCGCGGTGCCAGCCACACCATCGCCCCGCAGCCCGCCAGGGCCAGCGCGAACGTGAGCAGGCTCTGGCCCTCGGTGATCTTGGTCACGTGCAGCCAGGATCCGACGACGGTGGCCGCCAGGAGCGCCGCGAACACGCCCCAGTGGGCCTCCTGCAGGCGCTTCACGTTGGGGGCGAGGGCGGCGCCGGCGAAGAAGAAGGCGCCGAACCAGAAGAAGTTCACCTGTTCCGGCAGCCACTGGAACAGCACGAGCAGCGACGCGGCCGGCAGCAGCCACATCGGGAACCAGCGGGAGCCGGCCCCCAGCTTGTGGGCGAGCAGCCCGACGGCGTAGCAGAACAGCAGCGTGAGCAAGTACCACAGGTGGGAGGTGCCGATGTAGGCGCGCGGGTCCGCGGCGCGCTCGGGGATGTGGGTGAACACGGTGATGGGCGCCCACAGCAGCATCGGCCAGGCGAGGTTGCGCAGCTTGCCGGAGACGTAGGTGCCGATGGGCTTGGCCAGTGCGCGGGGCAGGAACAGGCCCGAGATCAGCAGCAGCATGGGCAGCCGGAACGGTTCGAACGGCCGCGTCACCGAGAGCATCCAGCCCGGCATGGGCCAGCCGTCGATGTGGGCCATGTTCACGGTGTGGTTGAGCATCACGAGGAGGACGGCGGTGCCTCGGAGGAGGTCCATCCACGTGAGTCGTCGGGAGGCCTTGGCGGCCCCCTGCGGTCCAACCGCGTTGACATGCATCCCCACCATTCTAAGACAACGCTGGGTTTTCTCAGATTCGGGGGAGCGTCCGGGATGCAGTAGACTCTTCGAAGGCTCCTCGCGCGGCGGGATCTCGCCCAACTCCCCCAGGGTCGGAAGGCAGCAAGGGTAAGTGAGCTCTTCCGGGTGCGCGAGGGGCTCTTTTCATGCCCTCAATCGCGTTCGGGCAGCGGCAACGACACCCGGAACGTCGAACCCACCCCGGCCTCGGAGGTCACCGAGATCTGGCCGCCGTGCCCGTGCACGATGTCGCGGGTGATGGCCAGCCCCAGCCCCACCCCGGGGATGTTGCGGGCCCGGGCGCCGTCGGCCCGGTAGAACTGGGCGTACAGCAGGGACTGCTCCTCGGGTGTCATGCCGATCCCGGTGTCGGCCACCACCACGTCCATCGTCGTCTCCAGCACCTCCGTCCGGACGGTCACGGTGCCGCCCGACGGTGTGAACTTGACCGCGTTCGAGAGCAGGTTGTCCACCACCTGTGTCAGGCGCGCCGAGTCGAGCGGGGCCACCGGGGTGGGGACGAGGTCCCGCACGATGGCCACGTCCTTCGCGTTGGCCTGGGCCTCGATGGAGTCACAGGCCAGGCCCACGAGTTCGCTGAGGCGGCCGGGCAGGAGCCGGAAGGAGAGCCGCTCGTTGGCCAGGCGCTGGTTGCGCAGCAGGTCCTCCACGATGACCAGGAGCTGCTCCGCGTTGCGCTGCACCACGGCGAGGTGGGACCGGGCGGCCGGGGTGAGTTCCTCGTCGAGGGTCAGGTCCAGGAAGCCGATGATCGACGTGAGGGGCGTGCGCAACTCGTGGGAGACCATCGAGACGAACCTGGACTGCGAGTGGGCCGACTTCATGTGGAACGTGACGTCGGAGAACGTGATCACCGCGCCGTCGCGCTCACCATCGGCGTCGGTGATCTGCCGGGCGGAGGCGGACAGGATCAGTTGGTTGTCCCCGAGGGGGCCGGCGGCGAGCAACTGGTTGCTGAAGGTCTCCAGATTGGCGGCGCGACGCAGCGGGCGCCCCTCCGGCGGCACGAGGACCTCGGTGTTGGGCAGGTAGGTCAACATCCGGGACTCGGGGGCGTTCGGCTCGTCCGCAGGCAGGAACCGCTCGCGGAACACCCACTGGGCGGCGTTGCGCAGCACCTCCTTGCCGTCGCGGTCGAGGACCACCAGCCCCACGTCGATGGTGTCGATGATGTTCTGCAGCAGCCGTTCCTGCCTGGCGGTGCGCTGGTGCAGCGCGTCCTTCTCGTCCGCCTCCTGCTGCGCCCGTTCGGTGGCCCGCTCCAGCCACAACTGCAGGCCCGAGGTGAACCAGCACACCTGGAACACCGCCAGCGTCAGCATCATGGCCCGCAGCACCACCGCGGGGCTGAGGGCGCTCGCCTCCCTGATGATGACGGGAATGGCCACGCAGACCAGTGCCAGACCGGTCGCGAGGAACATCCCGGGGGTCCGGTACAGCGTCACCAGCCACAGGGCGGGCAGGAAGCACAGCAGCGAGACGCCGATCATGTCCGAACTGACCGAGGCCCGCAGCAGGCCGACGGCGATGAAGTCCGCCACCGGGATCAGGCCGGACCACACGACCGGGATCCGGGCCCAGGGGAGGCCGAACGCGGCGACGGTGGCGATGCCGGCCAGCACCAGGCAGACGTAGAACAGGTCCGGGGCGGCGATGGTGCCGGCCTCGGTGGACAGCACGACGGCAACGATCAGCAGCAGCCCGATGAACAGCGCCTGCTTGTTCACCAGCTTGCGCTTCGGGTCGTCGCTCACGGTTATCCGGAACCAGAGCGTCTGGATCGACTCGATCATTTGTCCCCCTGGACTCTCCGCACCAGGAGCCTGCGCGCCCCTGCTGCGTTGGTCTGCCGTCCGGTCCCTGTCCCGGGCCTTCCGCCATCGCCTGAGACTATCGGAAAGCCTGCATGCGGTCATTGGTCCGTGGCGTCGGGTTGTCGGTGGCCTGGAATAGGGTGTGGGTGTGGACGAGGACTACGAGTACGACGACGCGGCCGACGGCTTCGACTTCGGGACCCAGGACGGGCCCGGGCTCTTCGACGAGCCCGTCGAGCCGCCGATGGTGCAGGACGGCCCTGACTTGTTCGGGGACGTGGACGATGATGAGCCGCCCGCCCCTGCGCAACCGGCAGCCGCCGCACCGGGGGAGGTGACGGCCGCCGTCGAGGAGGAGGGCGGGGAGGAACTCGCGCCCCCGCCGTCGCGGCAGGAGTCCACAGCCCGGCCGGAGGCGCCCGCGGCCCCGCTGGCGCTGTACCGCCGCTACCGGCCGGACAAGTTCTCCGAGGTCATCGGCCAGGAGCACGTCACGGTGCCGCTGCAGCGCGCGCTGGACAACAACAAGGTCAACCACGCCTACCTGTTCTCCGGGCCCCGGGGCTGCGGCAAGACCACCTCCGCGCGCATCCTCGCACGCTGCCTGAACTGTGAGACCGGCCCCACCTCGGACCCGTGCGGCACGTGCCGCTCCTGCGTGGACCTCGCCCGCGGCGGCCCCGGCAGCATCGACGTCATCGAGATCGACGCCGCCTCGCACGGCGGTGTCGACGACGCCCGTGACCTGCGCGAGCGCGCCTTCTTCGCACCGGTCCACAGCCGCTACAAGATCTACATCGTCGACGAGGCGCACATGGTCACCACGGCCGGCTTCAACGCGCTGCTGAAGCTGGTTGAGGAGCCACCGCCGCACGCCAAGTTCGTGTTCGCCACCACGGAGCCGGAGAAGGTCATCGGCACCATCCGCTCCCGCACCCACCACTACCCGTTCCGGCTGGTGCCGCCCAAGGTGCTGGGGGACTACCTCGAGCAGATCTGCACCACCGAGGGGGTGCCGGTGGACCACAAGGCGCTGCCGCTGGTGGTGCGGGCCGGCGGCGGGTCCGTGCGTGACTCGCTGTCCGTGCTGGACCAGCTGCTCGGCGGCGCCGGGGAGGAGGGGGTGGCCTACGAGCAGGCCACCGCGCTGCTGGGATTCACCCCCGACGCCCTGCTCGACGAGATCATGGACGCCTTCGCCGCCGGGGACTCCGCCGGGGTGTTCCGCACCATCGACAAGATCGTCGAGATCGGCCAGGACCCGCGCCGCTTCGCCGAGGACCTGCTGCGACGCCTACGGGACCTCGTCATCCTCGCCGCCGTGCCCGAGGCCGCCAGCAACGGCATGCTCGACGTCGCCGATGACCAGGCGCAGCGCCTCGCCACCCAGGTGGCCGGGATGGGCTCGGGTGAGCTGACCCGCGCGGCCGAGGTGATCGCAACGGGCCTCACCGAGATGCGCGGCACCACCGCGCCCCGCCTGCACCTCGAGCTGATGTGCGCCCGCGTGCTGCTGCCGGGGGCCGACGCCGACGAGCGCGGCCTGCACGCCCGCATGGATCGGCTGGAGCGCCGGGTGGGGATGCTCGGCAGCGGTACCGAGGCGCCCGCAAACTGGTCCGACGTGCCGTCCGCGGCGGCCCCCGCCCCCGCGGCGGCACCGGCGGCCACGTCGCAGGCACCCGCACGACCGGCGGCCCAGTCGTCCGCGTCGCCCGCCCCTGCCCGGCAGGGCCAGCGTCCCGCCGGGGCGCCGCCGGGAACGCCCGCTGCGCCACCGTCCGAGCCGGCCCGGACCGCGCCCGCCGCGGCTTCTGCGGCATCCGCCGGAGCCCCGGCCGCACCCCAGCAGGCCGCTGCGCCGGAGCCCGCACCCCAGGCTCCTGCCGACGGGGAACGCGGAGGCGCCCCGGAGGCGCCCAAGGACCCGTCGTCGATGGGGCACCCGCTGCGCCAACGGCCCGCCGGTCAGCCGCCGACTGGTTCGGCCTCGGCAGTGGAGGCACCCGCCGCCGCTGCCCCCAGGCCGCAGGCCACCCGCCCCAAGGACGGCCTCACCGCCGCCGAGGTGCGGCGCCTGTGGCCAGACGTGCTCGCGGAGGTGAAGGGGCGCCGTCGGTTCACCTACATGATGCTCAGCCAGCACGCGCAGGTGGTGGACGCCGCCGACGGCACGCTCGTGCTCGGGTTCTCCAACCCCGGCGCCAAGGAGAACTTCGGCACCTCGGGCAGCCTGGACGTGCTCGCCGACAGCCTCATCGAGGTGATCGGCGTCGAGTTCCGCATCAACACCGTGGTGGCGGGCGGCGGCCCCGAGGAGCCGCAGCACCCGGCGCAGCGCCCCGCCGGGCAGATGCCGGCCGCGCCCGAGCCCCCGCCGGCCGAGCGTGCGGCGTCGGCGGCCTCCGCCCCGGAGCCCGAGCCGTACCCGGACGTGGAACCGGACGACGCCAGCCTCGCCGACGCGGACGAGACCGCCGCCGGCTTGCTGACCGAGGCGTTCGGGGCCCAGGTCATCGACGTCAGCGAGTCCGAACGCTGAGTCCCGCGCCGTGGTGAAAGCCCGGCGAAAGCAGATGCGCATAAGCTTGGCCCGCAGGGTCGAACGAAGGAGTGGGAATGTTTGAAGGACTCGACATGAACGCGCTCATGGAGCAGGCACAGAAGCTCCAGGCGGACATGCTCAAGGCACAGCAGGAGCAGGCGGCCAAGAGCTTCGAGGGCAACGCCGGTGGCGGCCTCGTCAAGGTCACCGTCTCCGGGGCCGGGGAACTGACCGACGTGCAGATCAAGCCGGAGGCGTGGGACCCCGATGACACCGAGACCCTCGGTGCCCTCGTAGTCGCCGCGTTCCGCACCGCCAAGGAGCAGGCCGACGACGCGATGAAGGCAGGCATGCCCGAGATGCCGCAGATGCCCGGCATGCCCGGCGCTCCCGGGGGCATCGGGTTCTGAGGTGTACGAAGGCCCCATCCAGGACCTCATCGACGCGCTGAGCCGGCTGCCGGGGGTTGGCCCCCGCAGTGCCCAGCGGATCGCGTTCCACCTGTTGGACGCGCCCGAGGAGGAGGTGTTCGCGCTCGCCGACACCCTCCGTCGCGTCAAGGAGTCCGCCAAGTTCTGCGAGGTCTGCTTCAACGTCACGCAGGAGAACCGCTGCCGGGTCTGCCGGGACCCGCGCCGCGACCGCTCCATGATCTGCGTGGTGGAGGAGTCCAAGGACGTCATCGCCATCGAGCGCACGTCCGAGTTCCGTGGGCTTTACCACGTGCTCGGTGGCTCGATCTCGCCGATCGACGGCCGCGGCCCCGGGGACCTGCACACCCGTGAGCTGTTCACCCGCCTCGCCGACGGTGAGGTCACCGAGGTGATCCTCGCCACGGACCCGGACACCCAGGGCGAGGCCACCGCCGCGTACCTGAGCCGCATGCTGCGTGACTTCGGCGTGAGCGTCACCCGTCCCGCCAGCGGCCTGCCCGTGGGCGGCGACCTCGAGTACGCGGACCAGGTCACCCTCGGCCGCGCGTTCGAGGGCAGGCGCTCCATGTTCGCGCCCGAGCCCGCCACCTCGTCGGCCACCCCCGCGGAGTAGTCCCGGGCCGGGAGAGCCGGACCACCAGCAAGGAAGGCCCTGATGGCCCCCACCCCCTCGCCGCAGGTGCGGCTCGCCCGCTGGGGCGTCGCCCTGCTGTTCTGGCTCAACGGCGCCACCTACGCGTCGCTGATCCCGCGCTACCCGGAGATCAAGCAGGCCCTGCAGCTCTCCGACACCTTCTGGGGGCTCTCAATCGCGGTCGGGCCGCTGGGCGGCCTCGCCGCCGGCCTGGCCACCGCCGCCCTGATGCGGCGCTTCAACTCCGCCAACGTCTCGGTGATCTCGCAGGTGGGGGCCATCGTGATGATCAACGTCATCGGCAACGCCCCCGCCGCACTGGTGTTCGCGGCCGGCCTGTTCCTGATGGCCGCCTTCGACGCCATCACAGACATCTCCATGAACGCCCACGGCCTGCGCGTGCAGCGCGGCTACGGCCGCTCCATCCTGAACTCCTTCCACGCCTGGTGGTCCATCGGCGCCGTGTGCGGCGGCTTCTTGGGCTCCACCGCCGCCCAGCTCGGCATCCCCATCTGGGCGCAGGCCCTCGGGCTGTCCGTCATCTTCCTGGCGCTCGACGTCGGCTGCCGCCGGATGCTGCTGAACGGACCCGACCGCGAGGCCGTGACCACCCACGCCGACGAGGCCGCGCCGTCGCGCCGGATCCCCGGCCCCGTGCTGCTCCGGCTCGCCGCCCTCGGCGTGATGGCGGCCGCCGCCGGCCTGATCGAGGACACCGCCGCCAGCTGGGGCGCCATCTACATGGACCGAGCGTTCGTCGTCGTCCCGTTCGTGGCCGGCATGGCGTTCGTCGCGTTGCAGGGCACCCAGATGGTGGGGCGCTTCATGGGCGACGGCCTCGTCGACAGGTTCGGCCCCCGCGGCGCGCTGGTGCAGGGCGCCGTGATCGCCGTCGTCGGCATGGGCCTCGCGCTCACGTTCCCCAACGCTGTCGGCACCATCATCGGCTTCGCCTGCGCGGGCTGGGGCGTGGCGACGGTGATCCCGTCGGCCATGCACGCCGCCGACGAGTTGCCCGGCATGCGGCCGGGTACGGGCCTGACCATCGTGACCTGGCTCCTGCGCGTCGGGTTCCTCGTCGGCCCGCCCATGATCGGCGCCATCGGAGACGCCACGTCCCTGCGCTGGGCGCTGTTCGTCGTCCCCGTGTGCGGCGTGGTCATGCTGGCGCTGAACTGGTCCCTGGCTCCGCTGCGGCTCTCCCGCCGCGCCTCCTGAGCTCCCGCGGGCCCGCTCCGCCCGGCGAGCGCATCGGGCCTGACCCGACCCGCCGACAGAATCGGGCGGAAGGGGTGCCCGTACCCTCCCGCCCGATTCTTCACGGCGTGTCGGGTCGCGGGGGCCGGGCGACGCGACAGGGGCGGCCGGGCTGGTTGAATGGACCCGTGACCCTACCCACCATCACGGCCGCGCAGCGCCGCATCGGCCGCCGAGACTTCGACTTCGACAACCGGGTGGCCGTGATGGCCATCGTCAACCGCACCAAGGACTCCTTCTTCGACGCCGGACTCACCTTCGAACTGCAGCCCGCGGTGGACGCGGCCCTGGCAGCGGCAGAGGCCGGCGCGGACATCGTCGACATCGGCGGCGTCCCGTTCAGCCCCGACGCGCGGGACGTGTCCGAGGCCGAGGAGATCGAGCTCATCGGCCCCTTCATCGAGGAGGTGGCCAAGCGAAGCGACGTCGCCATCTCCGTGGACACGTTCCGCTCGGGCGTGGCACGCGCCGCCATCGCCGCGGGTGCCGCCATCATCAACGACACCTCCGGCCTGCACGACCCGGCGACGGCGCCCCTGGCCGCCGAGACCGGCGCCACGTTGATCATCACCCACTCCCGCGCCGAACCCCGCAAGCACCTGCGCAAGCCGCACTACGACGACGTGGTGGGGGAGATCGTCTCCTTCCTCGTGGACCGGGTGGAGCGGGCCACCGCCGCCGGGGTGGGGATGGGACAGCTGATCGTCGACCCCGGCCCCGACCTCAACAAGAACACCCTCCACACGCTGGAGATCTGCCGCCGCTTCGACGAGTTCACCCGGCTCGGGCCGCCCACCCTCGCGGCGCTGTCCAACAAGGACTTCATCGGTGAGACCCTGGACCGTCCCAAGGACCAGCGCCTGGCCGGCACCGTCGCCACCACCACTTGGTGCATCGAACGGGGCGCGCGGATCGTGCGCGCCCACGACGTCGCCCGCACCGTCGAGACCGTCCGTATGACCGAGGCACTGCTCGGCCTGCGCGAACCCGCCTACCTGCGTCACAACCTCGACTGAACTCGCCCGAACTTTTTTCTGACGGATGTCGATCCACGCTCTTCCCGATCGACGTCATGGGTGAGAGGGTCGAGACACGACCCGCGAGAAGGAGTTCGAAATGTCCAAGTTCATGCTGATCATGCGAGCCAGCGACGAAGCCGTGGCCGCCTACAAGGAAGTCCCCTTCGAGCAGGTCATCGAACAGATGGGCCGCTACAACGAGGCCCTGCTGAAGGCCGGCGTCATGATCGCCGGCGACGGCCTGGCCGAGGAGCCGGGGCTGGTGGTGGACTTCTCGGAGGAGCAACCGCTGGTCACCGAGGGCCCCTACGGCGAGACCAAGGAGCTGTTCTCCGGGTTCTGGATGCTGGAGGTGCCCACCATCGAGGAGGCCGCCGAGTGGGGCAAGCGCTGCCCGCTGGGCCCCGGTGCCAAGCTCGAGATCCGCCGCGTCACCGACGAGACCGACTTCCCGGCGGACAACGAGTGGATCGAGAAGGAGGCCGGTTGGCGCGAGGAGCAGGCCGCCCGCACCAACTGATGACCAACTCCAGCCAGATCGACGACGGGGCCGCGCGCACGGCGGAGGAATCCGCCCGGCGCGCGGTCGCCGCCGTCTGGCGCATCGAGGCGGCCCGCATCACCGCGACCCTGACCCGGATCACGGGCGACTTCACCCTCGCCGAGGACCTCGCCCAGGACGCCCTCGGCGAGGCGCTGCTCGCGTGGCCCGCCAAGGGGGTCCCGAGCAACCCGGCGGCCTGGCTCACCGCCGTCGCCAAGCGCCGCGCCATCGACCAGTGGCGCCGCGACGTCCGCCACCGCGACCGCCTCTCGGAGCTCGCCTTCGGCATCGAGCAGGGCTCACCCACCGACGCGCCCTGGGACCCCGACACCATCGACGACGACGTGCTCCGCCTGGTGTTCATCGCCTGCCACCCGGTGCTCGGGGCCGAGGCGCAGGTGGCGCTGACGCTGCGGGTGGTGGCGGGCCTGACCACAGAGGAGATCGCCGCCGCCTTCCTCGCCCCGGTGGCCACCGTCCAGCAACGCATCGTGCGGGCCAAGAAGCGCATCGCCGACGCGGGGGTCGCCTTCGAGACCCCGCCCCGGGAGGAGTTCCCAGAACGGCTGCGAGGCGTGCTGGTCACCATCTACCTCCTGTTCGCCGAGGGCCACTCCGCCAGCCATGGTGAGGCCTGGATGCGCACCGACCTCGCCCGCGAGGCCATCCGCCTGGGCCGCGTCCTGACCGGACTCCTCCCGGACAGCGCGGAGGCCCACGCCCTGCTGGCGCTGATGGAACTGACCGCAGCCCGCTTCCCGGCCCGCGTCGACGCCGCGGGCGAGCCGGTGCTGCTGGAGGACCAGGACCGCCGCCGCTGGGACCGCGACGCCATCCGCCGCGGCCGCACCGCCCTCGCCCGCGCCGTCGAACTCGGCCCGGCCCTGGGCAACTACGCACTGCAGGCCTCGATCGCGGAGTGCCACGCCGTCGCCGAGAGCGTCGCGGGCACCGACTGGGCAAGGATCACGGCCCTCTACGACGGTCTCCTGCAGCTCACCGGTTCCCCGGTGGTGGCGCTGAACCGAGTGGTGGCGCTGGCCCACGCCGACGGACCGCAGGCCGGTCTGGACACACTCGACGAACTGCTCGGCAGGGGAGAGCTCGCCGGGCACCACCTCCCGCACGCGGTGCGAGGGGAACTGCTGACCAGGCTCGGCCGCACCGACGAGGCCCGCACCGAGTTGGAGACCGCCCGCGCGGGCACCGGGAACGAGGGCGAGCGCAACGTGCTGGCGCGCAAGCTCGCGGCTCTGCCGCCCCGCCAGCAGGAGGCTGGTCCGGAGAACTAGGATCGCTGGCATGAACATGGACGTCATTGATGTGATCAGCGCCAAGCGCGACGGGCACGCCCTCACCGGGGAGCAGATCGACTGGGTGATCGACGCCTACACCAAGGGCATCGTTGCCGACGAGCAGATGGCGGCGCTCGCGATGGCGATCTACCTCAACGGCATGAGCCGCGAGGAGGTGGCGCGCTGGACCATGGCGATGGTCAACTCCGGCGACCGCCTGGACTTCTCATCCCTCGGCCGCCCCGTGGTGCACAAGCACTCCTCCGGCGGGGTGGGCGACAAGATCTCCCTCCCGCTGGCGCCCCTGCTCGGTGTCTACGACGTCGTGGTCCCCAAGCTGTCCGGCCGCGGCCTCGGCCACACCGGCGGCACCCTGGACAAGCTCGACTCCATCCCCGGCTGGCGCGGCAACCTCAGCAACGAGGAGCTCTTCGCCCAGCTCGACGAGATCGGCATCACCATCGCCGCGGCAGGCTCCGGCCTCGCCCCGGCCGACAAGAAGCTCTACGCCCTGCGCGACACCACCGGCACCGTGGCCGCCGTACCACTGATCGCCAGCTCCATCATGAGCAAGAAGATCGCCGAGGGCCCCGGTGCGCTCGTCCTGGACGTGAAGGTGGGCAACGGCGCGTTCATGACGTCGGTCGAGGCCGCCTCCGAACTGGGTCGGGTGATGGTGGACCTCGGGACCGATGCCGGCATCAACACCATCGCCCTGCTGACCAACATGGACACCCCCCTGGGGCTCACCGCGGGCAACGCCCTGGAGGTGCGCGAGGCGCTGGAGGTGCTCGCCGGCGGCGGGCCCTCCGACGTGGTCGAGCTCACCGTCACGATCGCGCGCGAGCTGCTGGGCGCCGTCGGCAAGGGGGACGTGGACCCGGCGGAGGCGCTGGCCGACGGGCGGGCCATGGACCTGTGGCGCAAGATGATCACGATGCAGGGCGGCGACGTCGACGCTCCACTGGCCGTTGCGTCGCACACCGAGGTGGTCCGCGCGGAGCGTGACGGCTGGATCGAGCGGCTGGAGGCCCTGCCCGTCGGTGTGGCGGCCTGGCGGCTGGGGGCCGGGCGGGCCCGCAAGGAGGACACCATCGACCCGGGTGCCGGCGTCCAACTGCACGCCAAGCCGGGGGACCGCGTCACCGCCGGCCAGCCGCTGTTCACCCTCCACACGGACCGGCCGGACAGCTTCGCCAGGGCGATCGAGGCGCTCGAGGGTGCCGTCGGCTACTCCGACGCCGAGCCGGAGCCGACGCCGCTGGTGCTGGGCCGGGTCGACTGACCCCAGCGCAACACTGTTGCGCCCGCAGCCGTACACGGACCCTCCCGCAACACTGTTGCGCTGGCGTCGGCACTTGGGTGGGCGTGAAAGACTTCAAGCATGAGAATCAAGCGGACCCTGCCTGCGCTGGCGCTCGGACTGCTGCTGGTGGCCGGCTGCGGCCAGACCGACGGCTCCGACCCGGCCCCGCCCACCGCCACCGGCGACGTGGCGACGGTCACGCCCACCCTGGCGTCGCCGGACGCGGACACCAGCACCGCTGGGGAGAGCCCGACCACCGAGCAGACCGAGCAGGGGCCCACGCCACCGCCCCAGGCCCCCGAGTCGCCGACGGCGCCCGTCACGGAGGACCCCAGCACCATGGGGCCCGTGGAGGGGGAGTGGACGGCGCTGGAGGCCGAGGTGAAGTCCGCCGACGACCTCGACACCATCGCCGACCTCCCCGAGGACTTCCGCGCGTTCGTGGGTTCCATCGCAGGGGTCACCGACTCCTACGACTGCACCCTTGAGCTCACCATCACCGGCTTCCACCCGGCGGGTTTCGCCTCCGGGTCCACGTTCGCGCCCGGCTGCGGGGGCTCGATGGTGGTCTGGAGCAAGGCCGGCGGCTCCTGGGCGACGGTGCTGGAGATGCAGGCGGTCCTGGACTGTGCCGAGTTCGAGAACAACTACATCCCGCCGGGCAGCCCGGACCTGAGCTGCCTGGATGCCTCCGGAAACGTTGTCGCCTGGTAGGTTGCGGCGGGAAGCGAAAAACCGGCTCTGGCGAGCGTTTCCGCTTGCCAGAGCCGGTTTCTGCTTTGTCGGGGTGACAGGATTTGAACCTGCGGCCTCGTCGTCCCGAACGACGCGCGCTACCAAGCTGCGCCACACCCCGATTGGCCCCTTGAGCCATCGAACATGTTAGCGGATCAGCTGCCACCGCGCGAAATGGAGCTCTCGCCGGCTACGGGCGGCCACCTGTCGCCCCCGGAGCCGGACTTCGGGTCTCGACGGGTCAGGACTCGATGCGGAAGATCGCGCTGCGCCACTTGTCGAGCTGCACGCGAAGGCCCCCTGACAGCAACTGCGCCGAGGTGCCCGAGAAGACCTGGTCGCCGTTCTCGGCAACGAGCCGGAAGCTGCCCTCTCGGCTGATGCGCGGGTGCACCTTGTCGCGGCCCGGGTTCTTCATCGAGCGACGGTAGACCACGAGGTGCTCCGGGCCGACGACCAACTGGTGGTCGGGTGAGGTGCGACGGTCGACCGGGACCCCCGCGCCGGTCAGGAAGTCGGCGAGCCGGCCCTTGTTGAGGTGTTCGAGGTCATCCACCCAGAGGATCGGGAGCTCGAAGCTGTCCGAGGCCAGTACCGCGCGGACCCGCTCGTCGAGGTTGCGGCGGTCAGCGACGACGGCGTCGTAGTCGAACTCCGCGGTGAGACCGTCGACCTGCTCAAGCCCAGTCGGCACCATCGTCAGCAACCGGTCGATGATCTCGTCGTCGGTCAGCAAATGGAACGGGCCGAGGTTCAGGTCGAGCGCCATCTTGACGAAGGGCACCACCGAGAAGTTGTGGCCGTTGGCGATCGGGGCCGCCGCCGGGTTCTGCACCAGGGCGACCGTGGCTGCGGACCAGTCCACCGGGCCTGCCGCGTAGACGGGGGAGTAACGACGGAAGTGCCGGTCGAAGGACTCGCGGAAGGGTTCGAAGTCGTTCGCGTTGTGCCAGAGCGCCCAGTGCATCTTCCCGACCGCGCCGGCCGCGTAGTACTGCACGAGCGCCGCCTCGATCATCAGGTCACCCGCGGTGGCCTGGTCCATGTCCGGCAGGAAGGAGTCCCAGCCGTAGCTGCCGCCCTCGCCGTTGTAGACCGGAACCGGCGACGTCGAGTAGGGGGCGAACAGCGATGCGATCGCGTGGGAGAAGACATCGTCGACGTCACGGGCCAGCCACGGAGAGTGGCGGTCCTGGGCGTCGGGGCGCAGTTCGAGCGGAGCATTGGGCATGTAGTGGTGCGGGGCGTTGCCGTCCACGAGGTTGGGCAGTTGCCAGGTGGCCACGGAGGTGGACACGTCATGGCCGTATGCGCCGACCATCGCGAACACCAGGCGGTCCGGGTCCGCCTGCTTGATCGTGAACGCGCACTTCTCGGTGATGCGCCTCCAGTTCGACTGCACGGACATGAACGCGTCGTGCGGCTCGTTGTGGGGGATCTCGATGCCCATGACGTTGGGGTTGCCCTTGTAGTGCGCCGCGAGCCAGCGATGCGAGTCGAGGAGCGCCGCGAGGTGCTCGGGGTCGGAGAGGTCGAGCGCCCCGCGCTCGGTGGACGAGGGTGCCAGGTAGCTGAACGCTGTCCCGGGCTTCCCCGTGCCGGCGTCGTGGTTGTTGCCGCCGGACCAGTAGTCGTACGGGTCGACGGGGAAGCGGTGCCAGTCCAGCACGAGGCGGATGCCGTGCCTGCCGGCCTGCGTGACGAAATGGTCCAGCATCGCCAGCCATGCGGGATTCATCCCCCGGGTGGTGAGTTCGTCGGCCCAGGCCGCATCGTCGGGGAAGACTCCGCGGGCGGGCTGCACCATGCCAAGGTTGATCGGGACGCGGACCGCTCGAAGCCCCCAGTGAGCCATCAGCGCGATGTCGGCGTCGAGGCCGCTCCAGTCAGCGGTGCGGGGGAAGCGGAGCATCATGAGGTCGTAGTTGAAGCCCGTGAAGCCGAAGCGCTTGTCGCCCTCCATCAGCTTGCCGCCCTCCACCCGCAGCGGCAGGAGTTCCTGTGGAGCGCGCACCTCGATGGGGAACTCGTGCGTGGCGCCGAGGTGGTCGACCGTGATCGACGTCGCCCCCGGGGCCACGGGGGTCAGGTAGCCGAACTCGTTGATCCGGAGCACCGACTCGTCGCCCGAGGACAGGGTTGAGTGTTGTGTGACGTCCTTGAGGGCGCCATCTGCGTACCGGGCCCGGACCACCAGCGGGACGAGGTCGGGCTCGCCGACCAGCACGAGCGGTAGACCGGTTGTCTCGAGGCCGGACGGGACGACGGGGTCGACGGTGTGCTCGACCCTGACGTCGTCGAACCACGCGATCGCGGAACCTGCTCCGAGGACCATGTGGTCCTTCCACACCTGCAGCTCCAGACGGATGACGTCCTGCATTCCGGCGACGTTGTTCCAGTGGGTCACCTCCACGCTCTGCCAACCGGGAGCACCGGGTGTGACGTTGACCTGCGCGTTGCGCTGGCCCTGGGTGGCGCTGACCAGCCGGACCTGGACGCGCGAGACGCCCTCGGTACGGATCTTGAACGTGACCTTGGTCACCGCCAGGCGGTCCAGCGTCTTGCGGAGCGCGACGTACCGGCCGGCGGCGGAGAAGTCGCCCAGGAGGCGGCCGGACTGGTTCCCCTCGGCCGCACGCGTGGCGTCCCGGGTGAACTCGCCGACGGCGGCGCCGTACTCGTTGCCGAGGTGGACGGCCCACGGTTCGTGCTTGGACTCGAAGTGCCCGACGACGTCCACCCAGGTCGTCGGCGTTGCCGCTGCCTCGCTCGGGAACATCCCGCCCGCGAGGACGGACGTGGCCACCGACGTCGCCACCACGGCACCGGTGCCCATCAGAAGGCTGCGCCTCGTGATCGGTTGTGTCTCCACTGTGAAACTCCCTCTGTCATGCGCTGCCTCGTTGCTAAAGCGCTTTAGTGCAACCTTAGGCAGATGTTCCGATCATCGTCAACGGGTCAGCGCAGAGAGTTTCGAACGTTTCATCACGCACTTCCGGACGGGCACTGGCATGCTGGCTCCCATGCGCCTTTGGAGTCTCCATCCAGCCCTCCTGGACAGGGCCGCGCTCGTCGCCTGCTGGCGCGAGGGTCTCCTGGCGCAGGCGGTCCTCGCCGGGCGTACGCGTGGATACCGGAATCACCCCCAGCTGGAGCGCTTCCGGGCGAGTCCCGACCCCTTGGTGGCCGTGGCGACGTACCTGTCGGCCGTGGCCGAGGAGGCCGATGCCCGCGGCTATCGCTTCGACCGCACCCGGCTCGACGCGGATCCCGCCGCAATGCTCCGGATGGCCGTCACCCGCGGACAACTGGAGCTGGAGCTGGAGCACCTGCGAGCGAAGGTGCTCGCCCGAGCCCCGGAGTGGCTGGGGCGGCTGGGGTCCGCCGACCCGCACCCGGTTTTCCACGTCGTGCCCGGTCCGCCGGAGAGCTGGGAGCGCCACCGTTCCTAGGGGCGCAGGATTGCGGGATCAACGCGCTCGGCGGCGGCGCGGTGGCCGGTCTCGTTCGGGTGGAGTCCGTCGTGGGTGAATCCGGGCCGCCACAGCGACGGCGATGCCGGCGCGCCGAGGGCTGCTGCGACGTCGATGACCCCTGCCAGGGGTGACGGGACGGAGCGCAGCCAGTCGTTGACCTGTGCGCGTACCCGTGCGCCGGCCGTCGGGGTCTGACCGGCCAGGGTGCGCCAGCCGTCGCCCGAGGTGGTGACCGGCGGGATGGTGCAGGCCAGGACCCTGCTGCCCATGGCCTCCAGGTCGCGCCAGTGCTCGATCAGCAGATCCTGCATCTCGGCCAGCCCCGGCCCGCCCTGCTGTAGGTCGTTCGTGCCGAGCGCGGCGATGGCCACGCAGGGCTGCACCCACTGCAACAACACCCGGCGACGGCGACGCGACGGCACCGACAGCGCGCCGCGCGCGGTCGCCCCACTGACGGCCAGATTCAGCGTGGGGAACTCCGGCTGGAGGGCTCGCTGGACCCAACCCAGGTGGTGTGCGGAGCCGCGCACGTCTCCGAAACCGACGGCGTTCGAGTCGCCTGTGACGAGAACCGTCGGCGCGTCCCTTGCCGCAGAGCCGACGTCGCCGAGCACCTGCCACGGGCCGTAGCCGTGGGCTGTCCCCGGTCGCACGGTGGCACCGCCTCGGGGGGCCACGCCCTCGCCGTCGTGGGCGTTCGTCTGCGATCCCAGCGGGACTGAGCCGCCCGGGTCGGATTCCACGGTGGTGTCGGTGAGGAACGCAAGGCCCGCCCTGCCCGAGATGTCCACGGGATCCGAGATCCCGGCCTCCCCGGGCTCCAGCCTCAAGTACCGGGAGCCCGAGAACCAAACGACGTGCTCGGCGTGGGTGACGACCTTGGCGGAGACCGTGATCGGGTCGGGGCCGGGGACGTCGCGGCCGTCGACGTTGGACCAGTTCGAGTAGACGAGGCGGATGCCGGATGCGCCACGCTGGAGGACGTGGCGCATCCGGGTGACGAGCGAACCGGCGTCGCTCATGTTGTCGGGTGGGGCGACCCGCACCGGCAGGTGGACGTTGGTCGCGACGGGGGCGAGGCGGTCGACGTCCACCGCATCAGCCCTTGAGGCCACCGGCGAAGCCCTGGATGACGTGCTTCTGCAGGAAGAAGTACACGACGAGCACCGGCAGGGCGGCGATCATCATGCCTGCGAAGATCAGGCCCCACTCACTGGCGAACTCGCCCTGGAACGAGAACACCGCGACGGGCAGCGTCCGGTTGGGCGTGCCGGCCAGGTAGAGCAGCGGGGTGAGGAAGTCGTTCCAGGTGTTGATGGTGTTGATGATGATCACGGTGCCGGTGACTGGCCGCAGGAGCGGGAAGACGACGTGGAAGAACGCCTTCCACCAGCCCGCGCCGTCGATCTTGGCAGCCTCCTCGAAGGTGGGGGACTGCGTCTTGAGGAACCCCGTGTAGAGGAACACCGTCATGGGCATCAGGCTGCCCACGTAGTAGATGATCAACGATGCGTGGGTCTGCAGCAGGCCGGCGTCCCGCATCAGCATGTACAGCGGAACCATGCCGAGTTGGCCGGGGATCATCATTCCCAGCAGGAATGCCATCAGCTTGACCGTGCTGGTGCGACGATTGCCGCGCACGATGGCGTAGGCGGCCATGGCGCCGATCAGCACGGCGATCGTGATGCTCACGGCCGTGACCAGCAGGCTGTTGAGCATTGCGCGGCCGAGGTCGGCGGAGACCCAGGCGGTCTCGTAGTTGCCGAGGTGCAGTGACTGGGGTGGGGCCACCGTGGAGGCGGCGATCTCGCCGCCCGTCTTGAAGGACATCGAGACCATGATGTAGAGCGGAAACAGGTACGCGATCGTGATCGGGATCATCGCGACCTCTAGGACGGGGCGACCGAAGCCGTGCCGCATCCGGCGGCGGTGGCCTGCTGGCCTTGTTGCGGTCCCCTGCGCAGACCTGCTTGCAGCGGTGGTGCTCACGCTTCGACCTCCCCTCTGCGGGTGATGGACATCTGGACGAAGACGATGAACGCGACGATCATCGTGAGGACCAGCGCGATCGCTGAGCCGTAGCCGTACTCGCCGTAGACGAAGGCCTCGCGGTACATGATCAGGGAGAGCGTCTGGGTGGACACGCCCGGACCACCGCCGGTCATGATGAACACCTGGTCGAAGAGCTTCAGGGACGAGGTCATCGTCAGGGCGGTGGCGATGGTGATCGCCTGCCCCAGCAGTGGCCAGGTGATCGAGAAGAACTTCCGGAGCGGACTCGCGCCGTCGATCGACGCGGCCTCGTAGAGCTCGTCCGGGATGCCCTGCAGGCCCGCCAGGAATATCACCATGGACATTCCGACGTGGTGCCAGATCACGCTGGCGATCACGGACCACAGAGCCACGGACGAACTGCCCAGCCAGCTCTGGACGAGGCTTCCGAGGCCCAGTGCCTGGAGTGCGGTGTCCAGCGGTCCGTTGGGTGTGTAGATGTACTGCCAGAGCAGGCCGACGATGACCGGCGGCATCATCATCGGGGCGAAGAAGAGGGTGCGAAGGACGTTGCGCGCGCGGATGGCGGAGTTGAGGGCCAGCGCCAGCAGCAGGCCGAGGCCTGACTGGACCACCGTGAGGGAGACCGCGATCAACAAGGTGTTGCGCAGGGAGGCGACGGCCGCCTGGTCCGCCAGCAACTTCTGGAAGTTCTCCAACCCCGTGAACGTGACCTCGTTTCCGCCACGCCAGTCCGTGAAGGCGTACAGACCGCCGGCGATCGATGGGTAGACCACAACGATGGTGTAGAGGACAAGTGCAGGAACGAGGAACCACTGGGGGACCAGCCTGCGACGACTGTGACGTCCCTTCGGCCGGCTCGCCCCGGAGGGGGCCTGCGGGCTGGCCGCGGGCCCCCTCGTGGCGAGTGCGGTACTCACTGCATGGCCTCCTGGTAGGCCGCGTCCATTGCTGCCAGGAGGTCGTCGATCGACTTGGACCCCTCAACCACCTGCTGGCCGACCTCCATGAGCGCCCCTGCGACCTGGCCGCCCGGCCAGCCGTGGTTCGAGAATGGTGCGACCTGGCCGCTGGACAGGAACGGCTGCATCGTCTGGTTCACGTCGTTGTCGATCGGCTCGGCATTCGTGAGCGCCGGGATCGCGCCGACCTCGGCCGCCCACTGTGAGGCCCTCTCCGGGGTGGAGATGTACTCGAGGAAGGCGAGGGCGGCGTCGCCGTTCTTGGCGTCGGCATTGACGACTAGGTAGTCCGGGGTGAACGGCACGATGGTCTCCGAGGCATCATCGGTCGCCGGGATCGCGAACGACCCCATGCGATCTTCGCCACCGGTCATCAGGCCGGCCAGGACGGGGGAGGCTGCCGACGGCATCACGACGATGGCGGCATCGCCGCTGGCGACGGACTGCATGGCCGGGTCACCGGGCATGCCGAGGGGGTCCGGGGTGGTGTAGCCGTCCTCGACGAGCCCGACGAAGAGTTCGAACGTCTTGCGCCAGCCCTCGGACTCCACGAAAGAGGTCTCTCCGGCGTCGAGCTTCTCGTAGAAGTCCGGTTCCAGTCCGTCGACCAGCGTCCCCGCCAGCGCGAACGGCAGGAACTGCATGATGTAGTTGTCCGCCAGTCCGAGTGCGATCGGGACCTTCCCGGCCGCCTTCAGCTCGTCCATGACCTCGATGAACTCCGACCACGTCGTCGGGGGCTCGACGCCGACCTCCTCGAACACGTCCTTGTTGTAGAACGCCAGCATCGCCTGGCCGTACGTGGGGAACGCGTAGGTCTCACCGTCGATCGACTGCAGGCGGGAGAACGACTCGGGGACGTACTGGGCCCACGGTTGGTCGGACAGGTCGCGCAGGGCACCCTCGTTGGCGAGGTTGAGCACCGACGAGGGTGCGGCGAAGCCGGGGGCGGAACGGAACAGGTCGGGCGCGGTGCCGGAGGTGACCTGGATACGGATCTGCTCACCGAGGGCGCCGGCCTCGGCGTACGTCCCCTGGACCTCGACGCCGGTCTCCGCCGTGAAGTCGTCGATGAACAGCTTGGGCCCCAGATCGCTGCTGGTGGCGAGCGTGAGGGTGCCGCTGAGTTCTGCGGTGGTTTCCTGCGAACCGGTGCTGGGACCGGTATCGGGTTCTTGCGCGCCGGTGGTGGAGCAACCGGCCATCAGGGCGACGGCCAGCCCGGCGCTGGCCAGGGCTGCGGTGCGGCGGCGGAGTGATGCAAGCATCATGGGTCCTCTCGATTTCTCGACATTGAGTGTTGGAACGGGTGGTTTCCCGAGACCTGGCCGGTCCTCGAAGTACACAACTAAAGGGCTTTAGTTGTCAAGCCGCTGCGTGGTGGTCGTGACCTGATCGTTATGGTCCGTCGACGATGGCTCGGGCCGGGGCGGGGCCGGTGCTCTGGCGGACCACCAGCTTCGTCCTCGTTCCGGCGATGCTGCGTCGCTCACCCGTCGCGATGACGTGCAGGAGTTCACTGGCGGCCAGCCTGCCGTAGCGCGTGAGGTCCCGGCTCAGCACCGTGAGGGCCGGCGTGAGGAGGGTGGCACTCGTGCCGTCGTCCCACGCGAGCACTGAGACGTCGCCCGGCACCGTGACCCCTGCGCCCGCCAAGGCTCCGGTGAGGTGGACCGCGAATTCGAGGTCCTCGACGATGACCGCGGTCAAGGGGTTCGGTCCTCCGGCCAGGGAGCGGATCCTGTCCGCCGTGTCCGCACCCTCGTAGAGCGTCTCGGCGTGCATCTGCACGTGCGCGGCCTTCGCCGCGGCCATGAACGCCTGCTCGCGGATGGCGAAGTGCAGCATTTTCGGGTTGCCGCTGACGCGTGCCACGTGTTGGTGGCCGAGGTCCGCAAGGTGTTGCACCGCGAGTCGGGCCGCTTCCTCGTCGTCGGTCCAGGCGCAGCTGAGCGACGACAGGCCGCGCGTGTCCCCGACCACGACTGCGGGAAGGTCGAGGCGCTCCAGTTCCGCCAGGCGCGGGTCATCCGCATGGGCGTTGATGACGAGTACGCCGTCAACCCTGCGCTCGCCCAGCCACTGCTCGTAGAGTTCCGCCTCCTCCTCGAGGCTCTCGACGGTGTGCAGGATGAGGAGCACGCCGTGCTCGGCGATCTCCGACTGGACCCCGGCCAGGAAGTGACCGCCGAAGTTGGCGGACCACAGTGGTTTCCCCGGTTGCCGGATCGTGACGACGCCGATCACGCCCGCGCGCGAGGTCGAGAGGGCCTGTGCCGCGTAGTTGGGGCGCCAGTTGGCCGCTCGGACGACGTCGAGAATCCGCTCCCTGGTCTCGGGGGAGACGCCGGGGCGGCCGTTGAGGGCGAAGGAGACCGCAGAAGGCGAGACCTTGGCGCGGGCAGCGATCTCGGCGATGGTGAGTCGGCGGGGTGGCTGGTCGCCGGCAGGTCTCGACATGGGCCAAACAGTACCTGCCCGCGCGTGTCGGAGGGGGAACGGTGTTGTCGGGTCAGATCAATTACTAAAGCGCTTTACAAGGCGGCGGTCACGGACTACTGTGATGCCCGTGGCGGTTCGCCTGAGCCCTGGCCGGCCCATCGAACCCACGAAAGACAACGGAGTTATCCAAGTGAACACCACACCCTGCGGTGTCCCTGCGCACCCCGCAGTTCGCCTCGACCTCGGCGGCCGCTGGAGTTGCCGGGCAGTCGCTGGTCCGGTACCCGATGAGCTGGCACGAGCCCTCGCCGACGGCTTCCCCGGGAGTGTCCCGGGCGTCGTCCACCTGGACCTCCTGGCTGCGGGCCTGATAGACGATCCCTACGACGGCCGAAACGAACACGACCTGACCTGGATCGGACGCACCGACTGGGAGTACAGCCGCGAGTTCGAGTGGCACGACGACGAGCACCCCACGGTCGAACTGGTGGCCGAGGGACTGGACACGATTGCCTCCGTTCGCCTCAACGGCGTCGAGGCCGGCAGCTCGGCCAACCACCACCGTTCATACCGCTTCGACGTCGCCGACCTCCTGCGGCGGGGCACGAACGAGATCCGGATCCTCTTCACAGGTGCTCTGGAGCACGCCGAGGCGCGCGAGTCGGTCCTGGGGGCGCGCCCGCACTCCAACGACCACCCCTTCAACTGCATCCGCAAGCCCGCCTACTCGTTCGGTTGGGACTGGGGCCCGGAGATCGTCACCGCCGGCATCTGGCGGCCGATCAGCCTCGAGGCCCGCACCACGGCCCGCCTCGCCGGCGTTCGGCCGCTCACCAGCTGGAGCCAGGCCTCCGGTGCGGCACTCGATCTCCGCCTCGACGTCGTCGGTCAGGGCGCCGGGCACACGGTCCGCGTCGACGTCGCGGACCTGACCTCGGCCTCGGTCCCTGTGGCACCGGGTACCCGAATGGAACTCGAGGTGCCCGGTGCCGAGCCGTGGTGGCCACGCACTCACGGCGCCCAGCCGCGCTACGAGACCACGGTCTCGCTCCTCGACGCCACCGGAGCGCTGGTGGACACCTGGACCGGCCGCATCGGGTTCCGCAGCGTTTCGGTGGACACCACGCCCGACGAGACCGGGACCCGATTCCAGGTCGCGGTCAACGGCACACCGGTGCACGTTCGTGGCGCGAACTGGATCCCGGCCGACACCTATCTCCCCAGGGTGGACCGGGCATCGCTGCTGCGTGCCCTCACCGATGCCGCCGAGGCGAACATGAACCTGATCAGGGTCTGGGGTGGTGGCATCTACGAGACCGACGAGTTCTACGACGTGTGCGACGAACTCGGCCTGCTCGTCTGGCAGGACTTCACGCTCGCCTGCGCCGCCTACTCGGAGGCGCCGGAACTGTGGGACGAAATCGAGGCGGAGGCGCGCGAGGCCATCACACGCCTCTCGGCCCACCCCTCGCTGGCCATCTGGAACGGCGGCAACGAGAACATCTGGGGCTGGGCGGACTGGGGATGGCGTGCGGCCCTCGAGGGCGCCGCCTGGGGCGAGGGCTACTACACACGGCTGTTCCCGGGGCTGGTGGCCGAACTCGCACCGGGCACCCCCTACCTGGAGGGCAGCCCGTTCTCCTTCGACCGATACCTGCACCCGAACAGCGACCTGGACGGCTCGATGCACATCTGGGACGTCTGGAACACCCACGACTACACCACCTACCGCGAGTACCGCCCACGGTTCGTCTCCGAGTTCGGATTCCAGGGCCCGCCCGCCATGACGACGCTCGAATCCGTCGTCCGGGACGAGCCCCGCTCACCGTACGGACCGCAGATGCTCTCGCACCAGAAGGCCACCGACGGCAACCTCAAGCTCGAACGGGGCCTGGGGGATCACCTGCCCGTGCAGGAGGACTACGTCGACTGGCACTGGGCAACCCAGCTCAACCAGGCCCGCGCCATCCGGTTCGGGATCGAGCACTTCCGCTCCCTGAGTCCCTTCAACACCGGCTCGGTGGTGTGGCAGCTGAACGACTGCTGGCCGGTGATCTCCTGGTCCGCCGTCGACGGTCTCGGCCTGCGCAAGCCGTTGTGGTTCGCCCTGCGCGCGGCGTTCGCCGACCGGCTCGCAACCTTCCAACCCCGCGACGGTGATCCCGCGCTGGTGTTGCACAACGAGACCGACCTGCATTGGCAGAGCACGGCCACCGTGCGGCGCATGACGTTGCAGGGTCAGGAACTCGCCACCGCAGTCCTCGACCTCGAGGTGCTGCCGCGCGGCGCGGTGACGCTGGCGCTCCCCGAAGCGTTGGTCCACCCGGCGGACCCGACGCGGGAGTTCGTCGTCGCGGAGCTCGGGACGGGTGAGCGGGCGCTGTGGTACTTCGTGGAGGACACTGCCCTGGCCCTGGGTGGTGACGACGCGCTCGAAGCCACCGCGGAGGCCCGCGACGACGGCTACGTCGTGATGGTCAGGGCCCGCGAGTTGGTCAAGGACCTCACCCTGCTCGCGGACCAGGCGCACCGCACCGCAAGCGTGGACGAGGCTCTCGTGACGCTGCTGCCCGGCGAGACCGTCGAACTGCGGGTTCGATGCGCCGAGAAGATCGCGGCCGAGGCGCTCGTCGCCCGTCCCGTACTGCGAACCGCCAACGACCTGGTGGCACGGGACCGCGGCGCGTCGCTCGGGACCGTCGGCACCTGGATCGGACGCCCGCCGGTGGGTGTCGAACCGGCCCGGCAGGAGATGCTGACCGGGAGACTGGAGTCATGACCCGATCCCTGCGCCGCGCCAACCTCGAGACGTCGCTCAAACCCTTCGAGTCGTTCACGGACGCGGCCGTCGCGGCCACCGTGGGCCAGGTCTTCGACCAGTGGAGGACGCTGCTGGAAGCTGCCGAGGAGTGCTCACTGCTCCTGTGGGCGTCCGACGGCAGCGAGATCCTGGACTGGGCCGGGGACCTCGACCAGGAGTTCGAGTGGGCCCGCTTCATCGGGTTCAACAACGTCGAGTACGGGCCCTACGGCGAGGAGAAGGAGCCCGAGCGCGTGGCTCTCCCGTACCGCCGAGACGCACCGCGCGTGACCTATCGGGACCTCGCGAAGGTGGTCGCGGCCTTCCGGGCCGAGGGGACCGCACGCGGCATCCCCACCCGCGTCGGAGCCACCTTCGACCCCGGACCGGAGTTCGCACCCTCCAGCTTCAAGTTCGAACGCCATCCCGAGGTGGTGGCCCGGGGCGAGGAAGTGGGGATCGGCCCGATCATCGCCATGGTGCGCCACTTCTCGGAGCTACGGGCCGACGACCGACGGTACGCCGGCTTCCCTGACGGCATCCCGGAAGGCACCAGTTTCGGTGAGTTCCTAGGTCGCCAGTCTCAGGACTTCCTGGACCGACTCGGATTCGACTACCTGTGGCTCTCGAACGGGTTCGGGTTCAGTTCGTATGCATGGTCGGAGCTGGGGGAGTCCTTCGACGGCGTCAGGTTCCGCGCCGAGCGCAGCGGGGAGTTGCGCCGGCGCGCGCTCGAATTCTGGCGAGACCTCTCGGCGCACCTCGACCACCCCGTACAGGTGCGCGGCACCAACCACACGGCTGGGATCGACATCGGCGCCGACTCGGTACCGGCGCTCGAGATCTACGAGGGCGGCCACATCTCGTCGCCGCCCCCGAACTCGCCATGGGGTCCTCTGAACGAGGACTTCGGGATCGAGCTGTCCGGCTTCATGTCGCGGATCGCGCTGCTGCCTGCCGGGTGCGACGGCTACCGGATGCGCTTCTACGCCAACGACCCGTGGTTCTGGCAGCAGCCCTGGTGGGACTTCTACCATCGCGAACCGTTCGACATCCACCTGCCCTTCGCCGTCTCGCGCATCCGGGCCGACGGCACGGTGCAGCCGCCGACGGAGGTCAACATCCTGGCGATCGACACCGCACACGGCGTGCTCGACGAGCGCTGCGCCCGCGAGGTGGGCACGCACATCATGGTCTCCCTCGAGTCACTGCCGGACGCCGCCGGGCCACTGGTGTGGGTCTACCCTTTCCGCGAGTACCACGAGGCCATGGCGAATGACCCGGCAAGCATCGGCACGCCACACTTCGAGGACTGGTTCCTGACGTCGGCGATCAACGCCGGCCTCCCCCTGAACACCGTCGTCCCCACCGACGATGCTGCCGCAGCCGTGGCCTCCGGCGCCCTCGACGGGCGGGTGCTCGTCGTTCCGGCAGGCGGGATCGGGGCTGCCCTCGCGGGGGTCCTCGCCGATCATGCGAACCGCGGCGGCACGGTCCTGGTCTACGGGTCGATGACCCATGCGGATGACCGCTGCCGCGAACTGGTGGGACTCGGTGTGGCGGAAGTCGGTCTGGACGGCGACCTGCAGTTCCGGACCGAACTGGCCGGCGACGTCGTCCCAGGTGCAGAGATGCCGCTGGTACTCAGGCACACCGCACACCTTTCCGGCGGATCGGTCACGGAGTTGCTGCCGGCCGCGGGCGACGGGGTCCGGCCACTGGCAACCGTCTCGCGCGGCGGCGTCGAACGCGTCTTCGCCGCCAGCAGGGCGGTCGGGGACGGCCGGGTGCTCTGGGTGCGCGGGTCCGCGCCGTTCGAGTACTCGGAGCCGGACGGGCGGGGAGTGCGCACCCACGTCCCGCACGATCGTTCAGTGCTTGCCGACGCCGGGGCGCTCGCCCGCGACCTGGTCGCCGAGGCGGGCCTGCGGGTGTCTCACGAACTGCGCACGGCGGACTCCGGCCGCGCGGTGCAGGCGATCCACCGGCACGACGGCGCGTTCTGGTTCAGTGGCTACCTGCCCGACACCACCACCCGCATCCGGCTGCGGCTGCCCCAGGGGGCGCCGCTGCTGCAGCACACCGAGTGCTGGCTGGGGGCCGACGGCGCCACGGTCCACCAACTGCCCAAGTCCTTCCACCTGGAGTGTCGGGTGCTGGTCGAGCAGACCACCCCAGGGATGCTCCGTTGCCGTGAGGTCGCGCCCTTCCCCGCCCACATGACCCGCGGCACGAGGGTGAGTGGTCTGGTCGATGCGACAGTGCGTCTGCTGCTGCCGGCTGAGCTCGGCGAGGTGCGCGTCGACGTGGACGGTGTGCCCCGTCCCGAGTCTTTCGAGGGGTCGCCTGGGGACGAGCGTCCGCGAGAAGTCGTCGTTCCAGGCGTCACGGGCACGCTCACAGTCATGTGGCAGGAACACTGACGCACCGGCGCGAGCGCTCACCAGGACGGCTCACCGAGCGCGCCCCCGGTGGAACATCAGCAATTTCAGAACAACCAAGAGACGCAGGAGAAGGAACAATGTTGATCGAACGTCGCAAACCCCTGCCGGCCAAGGTCGGGATCGTGTCAGTGGGACATCACGTGTACTGGGACCAGTTCGACGGTCTGCGGGACGAGATGCTCCGCAAGTCAGCGGTGTTGGCAGGCAAGGTCGCCGGCAACGGCGTCGAGGTGGTGGACTTCGGCCTGGTGGACGAGGCGCAGGGCGCATATGCAGCGCTGCCCCGGATCCGGGCCGCAGATCTGGACCTGTTGATGGTGGACATGGTCACCTACGCCACCTCGTCGACGTTCGGCGCACTGATCCGGTCCCTTGACGTTCCGGTGGTGATGGTGGCGCTGCAACCGCGTTCGGCGCTGGACTACGCGAATGCGACCACGTGGATGCAACTCGCGAACGACGACTTCTGCTCGGTGCCCGAGTTCGCCGCGGTGGCCGTCCGGATGGGCAGGCCTGTGCCGGAAGTGATCCTGGGCACGCTCGAGGGTGATGCGGCGGCGGATGCCGAGATCGCTGAGTGGTGTCGGATCGCGAAGGTCTACCACTCGCTGCGGACGGCTCGGATCGGGCTGATGGGGCACGTCCTGGAGGCGATGCTCGACATGCACACCGACCCCACGGCGCTGACAGCGGCATTCGGCAGTCACGTGGTGTTGTGCGAGCCCGAGGACATCATGCGGCACTGGGCCGACCCCGATCCCGCAGCGGTGGCGGCCAAGGAGCAACAGATCCTGGAGTTCTTCGACACCCCCGCACCTGTCTCCGACCCGATCACCATGAAGCTCACCCAGCCCGACCTCAACACCGCCGCTCGGGCGGCGGTGGCCCTCGACGGGTTCATCAGCGAGAAGAGCCTCGACGGCCTGGCCTATTACTACGAGGGCCTACCGGGCTCGGAGACCCGCACGGTGATGACCAACCTGACCGTCGGCAACTCACTGCTGCAGGCCGCCGGCTTCCCGATGTGTGGCGAGTTCGACATCAAGACCTGTGTGGCCATGATGGTGATGGACCGGCTCGACATCGGTGGCAGCTTCGCGGAGTTCCACCCGATCGACTTCGATCGCGACGCCGTCCTCGTCGGCCACGACGGACCGCACCACATCAACATCGCCGAAGGGCGTCCGGCGATCCGCTCCCTGAAGAAGTACCACGGCAAGCCCGGCGCGGGTGCGTCGGTGGAGTTCAACATCAAGGAGGGGCCCATCACGATGCTCGGAAACACCCTCACCGCTGACGGGCGCTTCAAGTTCGTGATCGCGGAGGGCGAGTCCCTGCACCTGCCCGTCCCGCCCACCGGGAACACCAACACCCTCGGCCGGTTCGAACCCGACGTCCGTACCTTCCTCAAGCGCTGGGTCCGGGAGGCCCCCACCCACCACTACGCCCTGGGTATCGGGCACCACGCGGCGACCATCTCAAAGGTCGCCGACGTCCTCGGCATCGAATCCGTCGTCGTCCCGACCCACTAGGACACCATCCGCCAGGCGGTGGTGCCCCGAGCCCAGGCGTTCCCGGTGGCCGGAGGGCAGGTTGATGCATGCCTCGGCGCCCACTGGGACGTCGACCTCGATCTCGAACCCGCCCGGGCCTCGGGACCATCGGACCCGGACGGTGCCGTAAGTCGTCTCCACGGACGCTCGCGCCCAGGCCAGGTCCGGCACCTTCGGGGCGACCTCGAAGACCCGGTGTCCCGGTTCCAACGGGCGGATGCCGGCCACGTCCTGGAACAACCAGTCGTCGACCGTGCCCAGGAAGTAGTGGCCGCGGGATCGTGAATCGAGGGCCCAGTGCTCCCAGGTGGTGGTGGCCCCGTTTGCGAGCCAGAATCCCCAGCTGGGGAAGGTGGTCTGCTGGGCCACCCGGAGTGCGGTCCCTGGGTGGCCGTGTCGGCTGAGCACCGGCAGCAGGTACTTCGTGCCCAGGGCGCCGGTGTTGAGGTGGTGGCCGCGGGCAGCGACGTCGGCCGCGACGGCGTCCGCAACCGCCTGCTGCACGCCGTCGGGCACGAGACCGAACGCCAGCGCGAGCACGTTGTGCGACTGGCGGAAACCCTCCTCGCCAACACCTCGCACCGTGAGGGTGTCGCCGTCCAGGAACGCGACCTGGAACGCTTCCCGAACCAAGGCTGCCAGGCTGCCCAGTTCCCGGGCCACCTCGTCGCGGCCGAGCTGCGCGGCGATTTCCGCCACCGTCGAAAGGATCGCGTGGAGGAACACAGTTGCGGGAACTCGGGGATCCTCAGGCGGGTTCCCGCCGCCGGGAGGTGTCTCGGGCGAGACCCAGTCCCCGAGTGTCGTGGTGGCGATGCCGTCGTCTGAACGGGCGAACTCGAGCCGCGCGTGCCGGACGAGCGTCTCGAAGTGCTCCTGCATCGTGCGCTCGTCGCCCGTGTACAGGTGGAGCCACCAGGCGAGGAGCGGCATGGCGGCATTCCACGTGGGCGTCGGGCCCCAGTCGAACGACCAGCCACCGTGCGGTGCGATCACCTTCGGCAGGCCCGTCCCGCGCGTGGTGGCGACGATGTCGCCCACCCACTTCGCGAGGAGCTCGTGCGCGTCGAAGTTCGTCAGCATGAGTTCGGCGGCCACCATGCCGTCCCCGGTCCAGCCGTTCTTCTCAAAGGTCGGGGTGTCCGTGGGTATCCCGTGCAGGTTGTTCAGGACCGTGTCGACGACGATCCGGTGGATGTCCCCGAGGATCGGACTGGAGCAGTGGAACTCCCCGGTTCTCGCCACCGAGGTGTGCACGCACTCGGCCACGATGTCTGCGGCGGTGGGCGGCGTGTCCTCCGGCCACCCGGACAGCTCGACGTAGCGGAATCCGTAGTACGTGAACCTGGGAGCCCAGGACTGCCGCTCGGCCGCCGGTGTGAACGTCACCTCGCAGGTCTGGAACCGGCCGTCGTAGTAGTCGTGGGGATCGTCGTTGTCCGCACTGCCGTCAGGTCGTAGCGTCTCGGAGTACGCCACCCGAATCGTCGCTGCCGTCGAAGGTGGTGGGGACAACCTCACCCAGCCGGCCACGACTCGTGGGAACTCCACCAGGTACCGGCCCGGTGCCAGACAGTTGACCGCGACCGGATCCAGGACGGACGTGACCTCGATCGGTGGCTGGCGCTGGTGGACCAACCTGCCCCGGGGCCCCGCCACGGCGGCTGCACTCGACCATCTCGCGTCAGGGCGGCTGTGGGCCGCCGCGATGCCGAAGTCGAACGTCTCACCCGCATAGAGGTCGTCGAACTCGGTCCCCGAGTCCGCGACCAGCCAGTCCTCGTCCGTTGCGATGACGGTGCGGCCACCGTCGGCGTGGTGCACCACCAGGAGCGCCCGGAGGCACGGCTCACCGTGCCACGGCGCCCGCTCCCAGCCCCAGGTGTTTCGGCGGGAGATCCCGTAGAAGCCGCGTCCGAGTTCGGCCCGGATCGTGTTGCGTCCGGTGTTGAGGAGGTGCGCCACCTCGGTGGCGTCGTACTGCACGACGGATTCGTAGTCCGCGAACCCCGGGGCGAGCACGCCACGGCAGGGGGATGTGCCGTTGATCCGGACGTCGGCCAGGCCTCCGGCGGCGACGAAGAGTTGTGCGCTCATGATCGGACGGCCCAGGTCGAACTCCTTCTGCAGCAGTGGGGCGGGAAGATGCACGGGCGCGCCGTCGCGGTGGCGAGCGATCCATCGGGAGCCGCTCCAGTCCCGCTCGGTTAGGAGACCTGTTCGGAACGTCGACCAGGAACTGGTAGTGCCCGCGTTGGTGTCGCAGACGATGTCCCACCGGTAGCGGGTGTTGGGCTCGAGTCCCGGCCCTGTGTAGTCCACCCAGCGAGCATCGCGTGAGGTGATCCTCCCGCTCGCCCAGACCTCGTCGGCGACCGCCGTGACGTCGCACACCCTGCGGACGTTGACCTGGAATGAGAGTTGTTGGACCCCCTCCGCCGCAGAAGTCACGATCCACGAGAACCGCGGGCTGGCGACGTCGATCCCCACGGGCTCGTCCTTCGCCTCGACCCGCAACCTGCTGACCGTGACCATGCGCCCCCCTGTGTGTGGGTTGTTGACAGCGGCTGGGCACCGGTGCCATCGTGAACGCTACCGAACTCACTTCGGGAATGTCGAACGATCAGAGGAGTCCAGTGGTATCCGACCCCGACGCCGCCGTCGATGCGAGGCGCAGCCCGATCCAGAGCATCGACCGAGCCACCGAGCTGCTGGGCGTGATCGCCGCGGCCGGTCCTGCCGGGATCGCGCTCACGCCACTCGCGTCGGAGGTGGGCCTGCGCGGATCCACGGCGCGGACCCTTCTGATCGCCCTCGTCATGAACGGGTTCGTCGGTCAGGTGGGTCAGGGACGGCGCTACGTCCTGGGGCCCCGCCTGTTCGAACTCAACCGTGTCCACCAGTTGCAGCACGACCTCGCCTCGGTGGCGGCTCCTGTGCTGCGAGGGCTGTGGGAGCGGACCGACGAGACAGTCCATCTCGCGACGCTCCAGAACGGCCGCAGGGCGGATCTCTCCGTCCTGGTCAGCCGCCAACTCCTCGGCGTGAACCCGACCAACATGGGAGCGGTCGACGATCCGGTGGGTGCTCTCGGCAGGACCGCCGCTGGCAAGGTGCTGTTGGCGGGTCTGGACGCCGTCGAGTTGGGCCGTCTGTTCCCGGAGGAGGATGCGGGGGCGCTGCAGGCGGAGCTCTCCCTGGTTCGGGACGCGGGGCACGCGGTCAACGTGGAGGAGGAGGTGCTGGGAGTCTGCGGCGTTGCCGCGCCCGTGTTGGGCCCGGCCGGGACAGTGGTCGGGGCGGTGTGCATCGGCTACCCGTCGGCGAGGCGGAGCCCGAACCGGGAGAGAGAGCTTGTGGCGGCCGTTGTTGCGGCCGCGGCCGAGGTGTCCGGTCTGATCGGCGGCGGCGCACCAGGAGGCGACGATGCGTGAGCGGGCTGTGGAGGATCTCGACGTCCTCGTCGTCGGAGGTGGCGCGGCGGGCACGTGTGCCGCCATCCAGTCGGCGGCCTCTGGGGCCGGCACGATGCTGGTCGAGAAGAACGGTGCGCTCGGCGGTACGACCACGGTGGCAGGTGTCGCCCTGCCCGGGCTCTTCCACGCCTGGGGCAGGCAGGTGATCGCCGGGATCGGTTGGGATCTCGTCTGCCGAGCGGTGGACCTGGCCGGAGCCCGGCTGCCGGACTTCACCGACTGGCGCCAGCCCCACTACAGGCTCCAGGTCCCCGTCAGCGCCCCGCTGTACGCGGCAGTCCTGGACGAGGCAGTCCTGGGCGCAGGCGTCGACCTCAGGCTGCACACCATGGTCGGCGCCGTCGAGTCGGTCGCGGACGGCTGGTCGGTGACCCTGTGCGACAAGGAAGGGCTCCGCACCGTGCGCGCGCGTCGCATCGTGGACTGCAGCGGCGATGCTGACGTGGTGGCGCTCGCGGGCCTGAGCCGCCTCCGCAATCCCGCGCTGCAACCCGGCACGCTGATGGTGCGGCTCGGTGGTTACCGGATGGAAGACCTCGATGTCGCTGCACTCGACGAGGCACACCGTCGCGCGGTGGCGGCCGGGGACCTCCTGCCGGCAGACCTGTCCATGAGTGGGAACCCCATGGCACGGTTCCTCCGCAGCAGGGGGGAGAACACCATCCACGTGACCGACGTGGACGGGGGCACCAGCCGCACGCGGACCGCCGCTGAGGTGGCTGCGAGGCGGACGCTGCTGCGCATTCACCAGTTCCTGCGTCGGCAGCCTGGCCTGGAATCGGTGACGATCGAATCGTGGGCCGTCGAGTGTGGCATCCGCGAGACCTTCACCATCGACGGTCTGGCCAGGATCACGGCCCAGGACTACGCGACGGGGAGGCACTGGGAGGACGCGGTCTGCAACAGCTTCTACCCGATCGACGTCCACAGCCCCGACGGGGACGGCATCACGATCCGGCCACTGGAGTTCGGGACCGTGCCCACCATCCCGAGATCGGCCATGGTCCCGAAGGGGTCACGCCACCTGATGGTGGCTGGGCGATCGGTGTCAGGGGACCAGGAGGCGAACTCTGCCTACCGGGTACAGGCCTCCTGCATGGCGATGGGGCAGGCGGCCGGCGCCAATGCTGCGCTGGCGGCAGCCGCAGGCTGCGACATCACGGAGGTACCCGTTCTCGAGGTTCACCGGGAGGTGCGGGCCATGGGGGCCATCGTCCCGGGCGGGACCCGACCCGTGGATGGTGAGGTCAGCGCCGGGCGGTGAGCGTGAGCAAGGTCACCTCGGGTCGGCAGGCGAACCGGTACGGCGCGTACGGTGAGGTGCCGAGGCCTGCGGAGACATGCAGGCTGGCGGTCCGGCCGCCGGCGGTGTGGCGGCTGAGGCCCTTCACGCGGGCGGTGTCGAGGTCGCAGTTGGTCACCAGTGCGCCGTGGCCGGGCACGCAGACCTGACCGCCGTGGGTGTGGCCGGCCATGATCAGGTCCATGCCGTCGGCGGTCATGGCGTCGAGCAGCCGCAGGTAGGGGGCGTGGGTGACACCGATGTTGAGGTCGGCGTCGCGGTCCGCGGGACCTTCCACCAGCGAGTAGTCGTCGCGGTCCAGGTGGGCGTCGTCGGTGCCGCGGAACGCCAACCGGTAGCCCGCTACGTCGATGGTGGTGCGACGGTGGGTGAGGTCCTCCCAGCCGTGCCGGGTCATCCGCTCCCGCAGGTCCTCGGTGGGGAGCCTGCGCGGTTCACCCTTCACGTGGGAGCGGCCGTGGGTGACGTACATCAGCGGGTTCTTCGGCTCGGGCGCGTAGTAGTCGTTGCTGCCGAACACGAACACCCCGGGCACGAACCGCAGCCGGTTCCAGGCGGCCATCAGCGGGAAGATGGCGTCGGCCTCGGCGATGTTGTCGCCGGTGTTGACCACCAGGTCCGGGTCCAGTGCCGAGAGCTTGCGGATGAAGTCCAGCTTCAGGTGCTGCCGGGTGGTGAGGTGGAAGTCGGACACGTGCAGGATCCGCAGGTCCCGCCCTCCGGCGGGCAGCACGGGCAGGGTGACGCGGCGCATCGTGAACATGGCAGCCTCGGCGAGGCCCCAGGCGAAGCAACCCGCCGCGGCTCCAGCCAGCAGTCCGACGCCCTTTGCGAGGCGCCCCACGTCAGTTGTCGCCGTCGTCCCCGCCGCGCGGCGGGTTGTCGCCACCGCGCGGGGGGGTGTTGCCCGGCGGGTTGCTGTTCGGCGGGGTGTTCTGTGGCGGCGTCGAGGCCGGGGGAGTGGACGCCGGGGGCGTGGGGTCCGGCGTCGGGTCGGGCTCCGGAGCGGGTTCCGGGCCGGCCGAGACGCGCAGCGCCACGGTGGAGAACTTCGTGGCCTCGCCGCGCGGCCAGGTGCCGAGGAACGTGCCCTCGCGACGGTCGCTGAAGACGCGCTGGCGTGCGGTGTTGAAACCGGCGGCCTCGACGGCGGCCTTGGCCTCGTTGTAGCTCATGCCGGAAGTGTCCGGGATCGGGACCTTGACGCCCTCGAGGATCTCCTTGGTGGGATCGGTGAACTCCGTCGGGGCAACGTCCGCCAGTGCGGCACCCATGGCCGCCTTCCAGATCTGGCCGGCGTCGCCACCGCCGGTGCCGGCGAGGCGGCCACCGTTGGTCAGCGGCACCGCGGTGATGCGCTTGTTGCTGCGGCCGTCCCAGTAGTCGGCGCCGTTGTCCGCGGCGATCATCGCCACGCCCGCCATGTCCGGGGTGTAGCCGGCGAACCAGACGGCCTCCGTGTCGTTCGTGGTACCGGTCTTGCCCGCCTGGGGACGCCCGTCGGACATCCGGGCCGGGCGACCCGTGCCCTTGCTCATGACGCTCTCGAGGATGTAGGTGACGCCGTCGGCCACGGCGGGTTCGATGACCTGCTCACAGTTTGCGCTGGGGACCTCGAGCTCGGTCCCGTCCTGCGTCACGACGGACTCCAGGATGATGGGCTCGCAGTGGATGCCGCGGTTGGCGAACGTGGCGTAGGCCTCGGCCATTGACAGCGGCGTGATCTCGGCGGTGCCCAGCGTGAACGACGGCTTCGAGCCGAAGTCCTTGACGAGCTCGAAGTTCCGGTTGGCCAGCTCGACGCCCACCTTGTCGGCCAACTCCACCGTCGTGCAGACGCCGACGTCGCGGATCAGCTGCACGAAGTAGGTGTTGACGGAGCTCTCGGCGGCCTTGAGCATGTCAATGTTGCCGAAGCCGCGGTGGAACTGGTTGGAGGGCTTCCACGGCTGGCCCGAGAGCTTGATGTTGCCGTTGCAGGTCTTCCAGGTCCAGTCACCGGTGTCGACGGTGGCGGGGGAGTTGTACTGGTGGCTGGGGGTCATGCCCACCTCGAGCGCGGCGGCGATCGTGAAGGCCTTGAACGTGGAGCCGGCCTGGAAGCCGTTGTACCCGCCCATGTCCTCACCGGCCATGTAGTTGTACCAGGTCTGTCCCGGGTCTGTGCCGCGCTCCGGGCGGCTCTGCGCCATGGCGACGATGAGGCCCGTGCTGGGCTGGATCAGGACCGTGCCCGCGATCAGGGGGTCCACGGGGGCCACCTGCTGCATCGCGGCGGCCTCGGCGGCGCGTTGGGACTCCGGGTTGATCAGCGTCCGGATGGTGAGGCCGCCCCGGTTGAGCATGTTCTCGCGCTGCTCGGCGGTCTCTCCCAGGCTGGGCATCTTGCCGGAGCTGACCAACTCGTGGAACACGTAGTCACACATGTGCGGGAACTCGGAGCTGACGCAGCCGTTGGGGATGCGCTGGATCTGGGCCGGGTCGAACGCGACGGCCTGGGCGGCGTCGCGGTCGGCCTCGGAGATGATCCCGAGGTCTGCCATCCGGCTCAGCACGAAGTTGCGCCGCTCGATGGTCAGGTCGAGATTGCGGGCCGGGTCGTACTGGACGGGGTTCTGCACGATGCCGGCCAGCATCGCGGCCTCCGGCAGCGTCAGCTCGGCGGCCGTCTTGCCCCAGTAGGTGTGGGCGGCGGCCTCGACGCCGTAGGCGCCGGAACCGTAGTAGGCGATGTTGAGGTAGCCCTCGAGGATCTCGTCCTTGGTCATCCGCTCCTCGATGGCCATGGCGTAGCGCATCTCGCGGATCTTGCGCTCGATGGTGGTCTCCGTCGCGGCCTTGATGGCGGCCTCGTCGCCGGCCTGGACCGCGGCCTCCACCTGGACCAGTTTCACGTACTGCTGGGTGAGGGTGGAGGCGCCCTGGGTGTCGCCGGAGGCGGTGCGGAAGAACGCACGCACCAGGCCCTGCAGGTCGATGGCGCCGTGCTCGTAGAAGCGGTGGTCCTCGATGGCGATCTGCGCGTCCTGCATCACCGGCGCGATCTTGTCCAGCGGGACGTAGATGCGGTTCTCGTCGTAGAAGGTTGCCAGCGTGGAGCCGTCGGCCATGAGGATCTTGGAGCGCTCCGACTGCGGCGGGGTCTCCAGTTCGGCCGGCAGGTACTGCAGGCTGTCCGCGGCCGCCCGGGTGGCGCCGCCCGCGAGGGCCGTGAGCGGCACCGCCAGTCCGGCGAGCAGGAGTCCTGCAAGCACACTGACGGCGACGAACATGATCATCGCGTAGGCCTTCTGGCTCAGGGAGGCAGACTTCATGGCGGCAATTCTACGTGACTGGTCCCAGCACACCGCATCGACCGCGGGCCGCGCGGTGCCCCGGTTGCCACCAACCGGCCTCTGACCGGCGGTGAAGCTGTCCTTCAACCCCCCTGTTGCACTGGTACTGGAATGCGCTAGCGTCAGTGGCATACGCAGAACCAATGCGCAAAGGAGGGCACGGGGATGTCGTTGGCTGAGGTCAGTGAGTGGACCCTGCAGGCGAAGTGCCGCGATATGGCGGATGCACTCTTCCCTGAGGGCAAGGACCAGAAACGAGCACGCACGGTTTGCATGGGGTGTCCCGTGCGGTCCGAGTGCCTCGCGGAGGCCCTGGACAACAGGATCGAATGGGGGGTGTGGGGCGGTATGACCGAGCGCGAGCGCCGTCACCTGCTACGCACCCGCCCGGACATCCAGTCCTGGCGCGAGGTACTCGTCGAGTTCGGCGAGAACGTGAAGGCCAGCTGAGGAGAATCGACACGGGCCGGGCGGCCCCGGCACGGCAAGCGCCGTGGCCGCCCGAGTCTCAAGGGGTGTGCACGTTTGGCCGGGGGATTGGCCGGTGGCAGGCTGTAGCCATGCAGAAATGGGAGTACTTCACCGCACCGATCCTGTCCCACGTGGCGCAGCAGATTCTGAACAACTTCGGCTCCGAGGGCTGGGAGCTCGTCCAGGTGGCGCCCGGACCCAATCCCGACACGATGGTCGGGTACTTCAAGCGGCCCGTCCAGGAGGGCTGATGCTCTCCGCGTCCGAACAACTGGAGAGCCTCGGGCTCACCCTGCCGGAGGTGGCCGCGCCCATCGCCTCCTACGTGCCCGCCCGGATCGCCGCCGGCCTGGCCTACACCTCCGGGCAGTTGCCCCTGGTGGACGGCCGCCTGCTGGCCACCGGCCAGGTGGGTGACGAGGTCACCCTCGACGACGGCATCGCTGCTGCGCAGGCCGCCTGCCTGAACGCGCTGGCCGCCGTCGCGGACAAGCTGGGTGGCATCGACCAGATCACCAGCATCCACCGCGTGGTGGTCTACGTCTCCAGCGCACCCGGATTCATCGACCAGGCCAAGGTGGCCAACGGTGCCTCCGACCTCCTCGTCGACGTCTTCGGCCCCGGCCGCGGCTCCCACGTGCGCAGCGCCGTCGGTGTCGCGTCGCTGCCGCTGGACGCCCCCGTCGAGGTGGAACTCGTGGTCGAGCTGTAGATGAGTGCCATGGCAGCCCCGGAGGAGGTCAACGAGCGACTCGCCGTGACCTACCCCGGGGCGCGCGCCGAGCTGGACTTCACGAATGCGTTCGAACTGCTCGTCGCCACCGTGCTCTCCGCCCAGTCCACGGACCGCCGCGTCAACGCCGTCACGGCCGTCCTGTTCCCCGCCTACCCCGACGCCGCGGCCCTCGCCGAGGCCGACCCGGAGCAGGTGGAGCAGATCATCGGACCGGTCGGGTTCTACCGCAACAAGACCAAGGCCATCATCGGGCTCTCGCGCGCCATCGTCGACGAGCACGACGGCGAGGTGCCCGACTCGCTCCAAGAACTCGTCAAGCTGCCCGGCGTGGGGCGCAAGACCGCCAACGTGGTGCTCGGCAACGCCTTCGACATCCCCGGCATCACCCCCGACACGCACCTGATCCGGCTGGCGAACCGCTTCGGCTGGGTCTCGTCCAAGAAGCCCGACGACGTGGAGCGCGCCGTCGGTGAGCTGTTCCCGCCCGAGGAGTGGGTGATGGTGTGCCACCGCGTGATCTGGCACGGCCGCCGCTGCTGCCACGCCCGCAACCCGGCCTGCGGCGCCTGCGTCGTCTCGGACCTGTGCCCGAGCTTCGGCGAGGGCGAGACTGACCCGGACAAGGCCGCCACCCTCATCCGCGAGCCGCGCGCGTGACCCCCAGTCTCCCTGAGGTGCCAGTGCGTTCCGCATCCAGTCGCCCTGAGGTGCGAGTAGCAGCGAGCCTCGAAGGGCGCCGATCCCGACTCGCGAAAGGCATCGCGTCCCTCGCTGCCGCTGTCGCACTGCTGGCGGGCTGCAGCACCGCACAGCCGCAGGACACCACGCCAGCACCGTCGAGCGCGGAACTCGAGAAGCTGCGCATCAGCCACGACATCCCCGACTGCCCCGTCACGGACCCCGATGCCGAGTCGGTCAGCAAGGGGCTGCCGCAGACCAGCCTGCCGTGCCTGGGCTCCGACGTCACGGTCAACCTCGCCGGGCTGGAGCGCCGCCCGACGGTGGTGAACTTCTGGGCGCAGTGGTGCGGCCCCTGCCGCGAGGAGGCGCCGTTCCTGCGCGAGGTCTCGCAGGCCACCGACGAGGTGGCCTTCGTCGGCATCAACTTCGACGACCCGGAGCCGGCCTGGGCGCTGGAGTTCGCGGGGTTGGCGCAGTGGCGCTACCCGCACGTCGCGGACCCCGACGGCACGCTGCGCGCCCAGGTGGGCGTGCCGGGGCTGCCGATGACGCTGTTCGTCGACGAGACGGGCGAGGTGGTGGAGCACCACTTCGGGGTGATCGAGTCCAGGGAGGAACTCGAGGCCGCCATCGCCGAGCACTTCGGCGTCTCGTGACCACGCCGTCGCCGGGCAGCGGGCGCGGGGCTCGTAGGGTGGATCCGTGACCTACGACTTCTCCGAACTCTCCCGCTCGCTGCGCGCAGGCGTCGACGCGCCCGCGGAGTGGGCCGAGCGGGCACCGCAGGGCGTCCGGGCCGCGGCGGTGCTGCTGTTGTTCACCGACGCCCCGGACCCGCGCCTGACGTTCATCGAGCGGGCGTCGACGTTGCGTCGCCACGCCGGGCAGGTGGCCTTCCCCGGGGGCGGGCGAGAGGACGCCGACGAGTCGTTGATGCACGCCGCACTGCGGGAGGCGGAGGAGGAGGTGGCGCTCGACCCGTCGCTGGTGACCGTGCTCGGGCAGCTGCCCGTGGCGTGGGTGCCGAAGAGCCGCTACGACGTGACCCCGTTCGTCGGGACGTGGGACGGTTCGAAGGCATTGCGGGCAGAGGATCCCGCGGAGGTGGAGTGGGTCTTCGACGTGCCCGTCTCCGAACTGGTGGACCCCGCCAACCGGGTCAGCGGCAGCCACCCGCTGGGCTACCGCGGGCCGGCCTGGATCCTCGGGGACATGTTCATCTGGGGATTCACGGGGCACCTGCTGGACCTCACGCTGCGGCTGGCTGGCTGGGAGCAGGAGTGGGACCAGGAGCGCACCGTGGCGATCCCGCAGCGCTTCATGCGGGACTGAGTGGGCCTCAGGCGGAGCGGCGCGGCAGTTCGTCCACGGGCCGGACCTCCACCTGCTTGTCCTTGTGCTTGCCGGTGACGGCGTCGACGAGCGCGCTCATGGTCGCCCCGGCCTCGGCGATGGTGGCCTCGGGCGCCTTCACGTGGCGGAACTGGGCGGAGCCGATCTTGAACAGGATGAACGCGATCAGCAGCGATACCACCACGCATGCGAAGAACCCGATGGTGAACGCACCCCAGGTGCTCAGGGCCGTGAAGCTGTCCAGGATCCAGCCGATGGTCAGGGCCAGGGCGATGATGAACATCCACAGCGCGTGGATCGCGAACATCCCGGCACCGCCGAAGAAGGCGCTTCCGATGCCGGCGTGTTTGGCGGCCGGGACCAGCTCGGCCTTGGCGAGTTCCTTCTCGCGTTCGACGAACTCGGCGAAGTTCGCGCGGAACTCCTGGAAGGCGTCGCCGTCTTCGGGAATAGCCATCTTTGTCCTTTCGTCGAACCCCAGCCTAGGGCCAAGGCGGGCAGGACGCGTCAGATCGGGATCCGAACGCCGTCCTCGGTGAGCCGAACGGGTGTGGTCATCTCCTCGTGGCTGACCCACGCGCGCAGGCACAGCAGCTGGAACGGCAGCCGCAGCATCTCGCCCGGCCGGACGGAGGAGGAGAACAACTCCGCCACCTCGGCGTGCAGGCGTTGCAACTGCTGCTCGGTGAGGTTCTTCGCGAGCGGCTGGCGGGTCACGAGGTCCTGCAGGTCGGGGAGGGAGACGGGCTGCCACACGCGGAAGGCGCGCTTCTCCACCTCCGGGAAGTACTTCGACCCCTCCAGCAGGTCCAGGCTCTGGTGGCCGTAGTCGCCCTTCATGGCCATCGGGTCGTAGTGGCGCAGCAGAGCGGCCAGCCGCCGCACCCAGGGCACGGAGTCGTCGCGGATCACGTAGGAGGCGGACAGGCAACCGCCGGGACGCAGCACCCGTGCGAGCTCACCCAGGGCGTGCTCGTGGTCCAGTTCATGGAACTTCTGGTGGGTGAGGATGACGTCGAACTGGAACGGCTCGGTGGGGATGGCTTCCGGGCGCGCCCAGACGGGCACGATCGACTCCTCGGCGTCCAGCCGGCGCACGACGGCCTCGTCCCAGGCGAGCGCGAACACGCTGTGCCCCTCGTCGCGGAGGCGACGCGCCATCGCGGTGCCGCCGTCGATGGTGAGGCTGCGGGCGCCCGACCACACCGTCAACCAGCTGACGGCGTCGGGGAGGAGGACGTTTTTCTTCGACATGGCTTCCTGGTCCGGGGACTTCGTTCCCCCACAGGTTATCCACAACGCAACCCCTCCCGTGACGAACAGGGGTCCCGGACCACCAGAGTGTGGGTTGTGAACCACACCGCCACCGCTGCCACACGTCCCCTGCTCGCCACCCGTGACCCGGCCCTGGCCGAGGCCGTCCTCGCGACGGCGTTGGCGCTGGGCGTGGAGGTCGACGTGGTGCGGGACCGCGACGAGCTCCGGCGCGGCTGGACCTCGGCCACGCTGCGGCTCCTGGGTGCGGACATGGCGGCGCGGGCCTCCCTGCTGGAGCGTGCCGGCAACACCTACGTGGTGGGCTCCGGGGAGGCGGACCTGCTGGCCGCGTCCGCCCAGCTCCGGGCACCGGCGCTGGCACTGCCGAACGCGACGGCGGAACTGGCCGACGTGCTGGCCGGGCACCTCCATGCCGGACCCGCGGCGCAGGCGTTCGCCGTGGTGGGCGGCTCCGGAGGGGTCGGGGCCAGCTCCCTGGTGGTCGGGTTGGCCACGGCTGCGGCGGAGGCGGGACTGCGCAGCGCCGCCGTCGAGCTCGCCGGCTGCGGCGGCGGGCTGGACCTCCTGTTCGGGGCGGAGATGCGCGAGGGTCTGCGCTGGGACGAACTGGGCCACGCCGAGGGCCAGTTGGGTGACCTCGAGGGGCACCTGCTCAACGTCGGCGGCGTCGACGTGGTGGCCCATGACCGACGAAGTCCCACGACTCCCGACGACGCTGCCGTGGCTGCCGTGCTCGGCTCGCTGGGCCGCTCCCACGGCGCGGTCTTCGTGGACGCCGACGCAGCTGACGTAGGTGGCCGGAAGCTGCAGGTGCTGCTCGTGGTGGGTGCCGACGTCGCTGCCGTGGCGGCGGCACGGATGCTGGTGGAGCGCTGGGGGCTGGAGTCGGCCCGCGTGGTGGTGCGCGACGGCCCGGGCCGGACCCTGCCCGCCGAGGCGGTGGCCGAGTCCCTCGGCATGGGCCTGCTCGGCCTGGTCCGGCACGACCGCAAGGTGCTGCGGCTGGCCCAGTCCGGCGGCAGCGTCGCCTCGGCGCCGGCGCGCCGGTTCCGCCGCGACGTGAAGGCGCTGTGGGAGGGGCTGCGGGCATGATCGACGAACAACTCGAGGCGCTGCAGACCCACCTGGGAGCCCTCGGCCGCGAGCACACCCCCGCCGACGTCGCCGCCGCCATGCGCCGCATCGGGATGGTGGTGACGGACCGGACCATGCTGCAAACCATGGAGGCGGTCCGCCGGAACAGCACCGGCGCCGGCCCCCTGGAGGACCTGGTCCGCGCGCCCGGGGTCTCCGACGTGGTGGTCAACGGGGCCGGGGCGGTGTTCGTGGACCGCGGCCAGGGCCTTGAACCCGCCGCGGTCCGGTTCCTCGACGACGCGCAGGTGCGCCGCCTCGCGGTTCGGCTCGCCGCGGCGGCCGGGAGGCGGCTGGACGACGCCCAGCCCTTCGTCGACGGTCGGCTGGCCGACGGCACCCGGCTGCACGCGGTGCTGGCGCCCGTGGCATCGCCCGGCACCTGCATCTCCCTGCGCGTGCCCGCCTCCTCCCGGATGGGCCTGGCCGAACTGGCCGCCTCCGGCTCCGTGGCTCCCGAGGCGCGCGATCTGCTGCAGGGCATCATCGCGGCCAAGGTCCCGTTCCTGATCAGCGGCGGCACCGGCACGGGCAAGACCACCCTGCTGGCCGCCCTGCTCGCGCTCGTGCCCGCCGAGGAACGGATCGTGGTTGTGGAGGATGCCCGCGAGCTGGACCCGGCGCACCCGCACTGCGTCCGGCTCGAGGCCCGCCCCGCCAACACGGAGGGCCTCGGCGCCATCACTCTCACCCAGTTGGTGCGGCAGGCGCTGCGGATGCGGCCGGACCGGGTGGTGCTGGGGGAGGTCCGCGGGGCCGAACTCTCGGACCTCCTCACGGCGCTGAACACCGGCCACGAGGGCGGCTGCGGCACCATCCACGCCAACTCGATCGCCGACGTGCCGGCGCGGCTGGAGGCACTCGCCGCCCTCGGCGGCCTCGGCCGCGACGCCTGCCACGCCCAGGTGGCGGCCGCGTTGCGGGTGGCGGTCCACGTCCGGCGCCTGCGCGACGGGCGCCGGCAGGTGGCCGAGATCGGGTTGTTCCGCCGCGGCGACGACGCGCTGGTGCGCGTCCAGCCCGCCGTGTCCTTCGAACCGGGTGGCGGTAGCACCTGGCACGAGGGCGCGGCCGAACTGCGGAGGCTGGTGGCTCTGACATGAGTGCCCTGTTGCCGGCACTGCCCGCAGCGCTGCTGCTGGCGTTCGCTGCGGCGCTCGGCGCCGGACCGCCCCGAGGGGACGCGCTGCGGCGCCTCCGGGTCCGCGCCGCCCGGCGTACCGGCCGCACGTGGCCGCTGCCGGCCGTGGCCGCGGCCCTGCTCGGGGTGCTCGGCTCGCTGTTCGGGTGGCGGGTGCTGGGTTGGGTGGCGCTCGGCGGGATCGCCGCCGCCCTGGTCTCGTGGCTGGCGCACCGGCACCTGCTGGAGCGGCGTCGCCGTCGCGCCCAGGACGAGGTGGCCGAGGCCGCGCACAACCTCGCGCTGCTGCTGAAGGCCGGCCAGATCCCCACCCGCGCGCTGGCCGAGGCCGCGGCCGACAACCCGTGCCTCGCCCCGGCCGCCGCCACCGTGGCGCTGGGCGGTGACGTCGGGGAGGCGCTGAGGGAGGCCGCGCGTGAACCGGGCCGCGAGGCGCTGGCGCAACTGGCGGGGGCGTGGCGCGTCAGCGAGGCCAGCGGGGCACCCATCGCCAAGGTGGTGGGACAGGTCACCGACACCGTGCGCCGCGAGCGGCAACTGGCCGACGTCGTGGCCACCGAACTCTCCGCGGCCAGGACCAGTGGCCGCATCATGGCCTGCCTGCCGCTGCTGGCTATCGGGTTGGGCATCGCGGCCGGAGCGGATCCGGTCACCTTCCTGTTCCGTGAAGGCTTGGGTCAGGGCCTGCTGGTGGCGGGGGTGGCACTCGCCGCCGCCGGCGTGGTGTGGACCGAACGGATCGCTGCGGGACCGGAAGCGGGAAGGGGCCCGCAGTGAATGGGATGGTGCTGGGCGGTGCGTTCCTGGTGGCGGCGGCGTGGCTGGCGTTCCCGGCCTCGGCTGCAGGGCTGCTCCGGTTGCGGCCGGAGCGCTCCGAGCCGGCGGTGGCCCGTCTCCTCGAGGGGCGGCCCGGTGCGCCGCCGCTGCGGCAGCGGGCCTGGCTCGGGGCCGCCGTCGGGGTGCTGGTGCTCGTGTGGCAGCCCGGAGCTGCAGGGGCGCTGCTGGCGTTCGCGCTGGGAGTCGGGGTGGTCGCCGGGCTGGGCTGGCTGTGGCGTGCCCCGGCCACGGACCCGGCGCTGTCACGGCAACAGGCCGGGACCCTCGAACTCTTGGCGGCCTGCCTCGAGGCCGGGGCGCCGATGCGCCGGGCGGTGGACACCGTCGCGGCGGTGTCCGAAGAACCGACCGCGGGACTGCTCGAGCGGGTCTCCGGCCAGTTGCGGCTCGGCCGGACCGAGGCCGACGCGTGGGCGGTGCTCGCCCGGGACGAGGTGTGGGGCGCGGTCGCCCGCGACGTCGCCCGCTCGTCACGCTCGGGCACGGCACTCGCCGACGGCCTGCTCGTCCACGCCGAGGACCAGCGCCGGCGCCTCGAGGCGGAGCAGACCAGGACCGCCCGCAGCGTCGGAGTGCGCTCAGTACTGCCGCTGATGGTGTGCTTCCTGCCCGCGTTCGTACTGGTGGGGGTGGTGCCGATCATCGCCGGGCTGCTGGGCAACTTCCTCGAATGAGCAACGCCGCAGGGGCCGGGGTCCGCGTAGGGTTGGGCGAAGGTCTGTCGAGGGTGAGGAACGGTGAGCATGAGGGTCGGGGTCCCGCGCGAGGTCAAGAACGGCGAGTACCGGGTGGCACTGACGCCCGCCGGGGTGCACGAGCTGGTCAAACGCGGCCACGAGGTGGTCATCGAGACCGGCGCCGGCGAGGGCTCGGCCATCCGCGACGACGACTACGGCGCCGTCGGGGCCCGCATCGTCCCGGACGCTGCCGAGGCCTGGGAGGCCGAACTGGTCTGCAAGGTCAAGGAGCCCGTCGGCGACGAGTTCGCCCACCTGCGCGAGGGCCTCACGCTGTTCACCTACCTGCACCTGGCCGCGGCCCCCGAACTGACCGACAGGCTGCTGGCCTCCGGCGTCACCGCCGTCGCCTACGAGACGGTCCAGCTTCCCAACCGGCAACTGCCGCTGCTGTACCCGATGAGCGAGGTGGCCGGCTGCCTGGCGCCCCAGATCGGCGCCTTCCACCTGACCACGCCGCAGGGCGGCCCCGGGGTCCTGATGGGCGGGATCGGGGGAGTGCCCAACGCCAAAGTGCTGGTCCTCGGCGCCGGCGTCTCCGGCCAGAACGCCGCCAGCATCGCCCGCGGCATGGGCGCCGACGTCACCATCCTGGACACGGACCTGGACAAGCTCCGCACCGTCCACTGGCGCTGGGACGGCGCCGTGCGCCAACTCGCCTCCGACGAACTGACCATCCGCCGCGAGATCGTCGACGCGGACATCGTCGTCGGATCCGTCCTGATCCCCGGCGGCCGGGCGCCGCGCCTGGTCACCAACGAGATGGTGGCCACGATGAAGCCCGGCTCCGTGCTGGTGGATATCGCCATCGACCAAGGCGGCTGCTTCGAGGACTCCCGCCCCACCACCCACGCCGAGCCCACCTTCCAGGTGCACGGCTCCACGTTCTACTGCGTGACCAACATGCCCGGCGCCGTGCCCAGCACCTCCACCATCGCGCTCACCAACGCCACCACCCCCTACATCCTCCAACTGGCGGACCTGGGCTGGCGCGAGGCCATGCGCGCCAACCCGGCGCTGGCGCTCGGGCTGAACACGGCCGGCGGCCAGGTGGCCAACGCCGCCGTCGCCGAGGCCCTCGGCCACGACGCCGCACCCCTCGACGACGTCCTCGCCTGAACCACGGGAGCCCTCCGTCGCGCGTCGGCGTGGTGACAGGTGTCGGCGACACGCCGACGAACCTTCCTCCAGAGCAGAGAAAGCGCTTGCTCACCGACGCTCGTCACCACCACCTCCGCTGACCCCGCCCCGGGCCGCGGCCCCGCGCCACGCCGGACCCTTTACTAATCACAGCTTTGTGATTAGCATCCCTAGTGCTGGTTCACCTCGTCGGCCACAACATGTTGTGGTCGAGGTGGTGAGACAACAGGGAACCCGGTGTGAATCCGGGACTGCCCCGCAGCGGTGAGAGGGAACGACAGGCGGCATCGAGCACTGGCCACATGGCTGGGAAGCGTCGCCCGGTAGGTCCACACCTGGAACAGGTGTCCGCCCTCGAGTCCGAATACCTGCCAGCGGCCGGGAGACCATCCCGGCCAGTCCGACCAACGGTCTCGCGGGAAGACCGGGCGCACTGGCAGTGCTCCCTCCGCGTGACCCTTTGCTTCGAGGAGAGAGCAAGTGTCACCCATCACCGTCTACAGCAAGCCGTCCTGCGTCCAGTGCACGGCCACCTATCGCGCCCTCGACAAGCTGGGCCTCCACTACGACGTGGTGGACCTCGCCACCGACGAGGCCGCCCTGCTCGAGGTCACCGCCATGGGTCACCTCCAGGCGCCGGTCGTCGTCGCAGGCGAGGAGAACTGGTCCGGCTTCCGGCCGGACCGGATCAGCGCCGCCGCCGCACGCCTCGCCGCAGCCTGAGGCGTGCGGCTGGTCTACTTCTCCTCGGCCTCGGAGAACACCCACAGGTTCGTCGCGAAACTGGGGGTGGATGCCATCCGTATCCCCCTGCACCGCCGCGACGAACCCCTGGAGGCCACCGAACCGTACGTACTGCTGCTGCCCACCTACGGCGGCGGCAGCAGCGGCGGTGCGGTCCCCAAGCAGGTGATCCGGTTCCTCAACCAGCCGGGCAACCGTGCCCTGATCCGCGGCGTCATCTCCGCGGGCAACACCAACTTCGGCGAGGCGTACTGCCTGGCGGGCGACATCGTCGCCGCCAAGTGCCAGGTGCCGCACCTCGACCGCTTCGAACTGCTCGGAACGCCCGACGACGTCGCGCGGATCCGCGAAAGGCTCACCCGAAATGACTGACCTGTTGACCCCCACCCAGAGCGCCGCCGTCCCCGCCGGGGAGGCGGACCACCACGCGCTCAACGCCATGCTGAACCTCTACGACGCCGAGGGCCGCATCCAGTTCGACGCGGACAGGCGCGCGGCGCACCAGTTCTTCCGCAACCACGTCAACCAGAACACGGTGTTCTTCCACTCGCTCGCGGAGAAGCTCGAGTACCTCGTGGCTGAGGGCTACTACGAGGCCGAGGTCCTGGAGCGCTACGAGTTCGAGTTCGTCAAGAGCCTGTTCAAGCGGGCCTACGCGGTGAAGTTCCGGTTCCCCACCTTCATGGGTGCGTTCAAGTACTACACGTCCTATACGCTCAAGACCTTCGACGGCACCCGCTACCTGGAGCGCTTCGAGGACCGGGTCTGCATGGTGGCCCTCACCCTGGCCGCCGGCGACCGCGCCCTCGCCGAGCACGTCGTCGACGAGATCATGTCCGGCCGGTTCCAGCCCGCGACCCCCACCTTCTTGAACGCCGGCAAGGCCCAACGCGGCGAACTGGTCTCCTGCTTCCTGCTACGGGTGGAGGACAACATGGAGTCCATCGCCCGCGCCATCAACTCCTCGCTGCAACTGTCCAAGCGGGGCGGCGGGGTGGCGCTCAGCCTGACCAACATCCGCGAGGCCGGCGCCCCCATCAAGCAGATCCAGAACCAGTCGTCGGGAGTGATCCCCGTGATGAAGCTGCTCGAGGACTCGTTCAGTTACGCCAACCAGCTCGGGGCGCGGCAGGGCGCGGGGGCGGTGTACCTGAACGCCCACCACCCCGACATCCTGTCCTTCCTGGACACCAAGCGGGAGAACGCCGACGAGAAGATCCGCATCAAGACCCTCTCCCTGGGCGTGGTCATCCCGGACATCACGTTCGAGCTGGCCAGGAACAACGAGGACATGTACCTGTTCAGCCCCTACGACGTCGAGCGCGTCCACGGTGTCGCGTTCAGCGAGGTCTCCGTCACCCAGAGGTACCGGGAGCTGGTGGACGACAAGCGCATCGGGAAGAAGAAGATCAACGCGCGGCGGTTCTTCCAGACCCTCGCCGAGATCCAGTTCGAGTCCGGCTACCCCTACATCGTGTTCGAGGACACGGTGAACCGGGCCAACCCCATCGACGGCCGCGTCACCATGAGCAACCTGTGCTCGGAGATCCTGCAGGTGTCCACGCCGTCGAGCTACAACGAGGACCTCTCGTATGCCGAGGTGGGCAAGGACATCTCCTGCAACCTCGGCTCGCTCAACATCGCCCGCACCATGGACTCGCCGGACCTCGGGCGCACCGTCGAGATCGCAGTGCGGGCGCTCACGGCAGTCTCGGACCAGTCGAACATCGCCTGCGCTCCCAGCATCGAGCACGGCAACCAGCGCAGCCACGCCATCGGGCTGGGGCAGATGAACCTCCACGGCTACCTGGCGCGGGAGTCCATCCACTACGGCTCCGACGAGGGCCTCGACTTCACCAACATGTACTTCTACACCGTCACGTTCCACGCCATCGCGGCCTCGTGCCGGATCGCCCGTGAGCGCGGCGTGCACTTCGAGGGGTTCGAGCGCAGCAAGTACGCCACGGGGGAGTACTTCGAGAAGTACCTAGCGGGGGAGTGGGTGCCCCGGACCGCTCGGGTGGCGGAACTGTTCCGGGAGGCGGGGATCGCGATCCCGACGCCCGACGACTGGCGTGCGCTCGCCGCCGAGGTGGCCGAGCACGGCCTCTACAACCAGAACCTGCAGGCCGTGCCGCCCACCGGCTCGATCAGCTACATCAACCACTCCACCAGCTCGATCCACCCGATCGTGGCGAAGGTGGAGATCCGCAAGGAGGGCAAGATCGGCCGTGTCTACTACCCGGCCCCGTACATGACCAACGACAACCTCGAGTACTACGCCGACGCCTACGAGATCGGCCCCGAGAAGATCATCGACACCTACGCCGAGGCCACCAAGCACGTGGACCAGGGCCTGTCCCTGACGCTGTTCTTCCAAGACACGGCCACCACCCGAGACATCAACAAGGCCCAGATCCACGCCTGGCGCAAGGGGATCAAGACCCTCTACTACATCCGGCTGCGGCAGCTGGCGCTGGCCGGCACCGAGGTCGACGGCTGCGTCAGCTGCATGCTGTGACGAACAGGAACGAGACAAACACGATGAACCGAACCACCCCGCTGCTGCGCGGCGTGCAGGCAGTCAACTGGAACCGGGTCACCGACGAGGTGGACGCCGACGTCTGGGACCGGCTGACCAGCAACTTCTGGCTGCCCGAGAAGGTGCCGTTGAGCAACGACATCCCCTCGTGGCGCACCCTCACCCCCGCAGAGCAGTTGATGACCACGCGCGTGTTCACCGGCCTGACGATGCTGGACACCATCCAGGGCACCATCGGCGCCGTGTCCCTGATCCCGGACTCGATCACCCCGCACGAGGAGGCCGTCTACACCAACATCGCGTTCATGGAGTCTGTGCACGCCAAGAGCTACAGCTCGATCTTCTCCACGCTGATCTCCACCGAGGAGATCGACGAGGCGTTCCGCTGGAGCGAGGAGAACCAGAGTCTCCAGCTCAAGGCGAGGATCATCCTGGACCACTACCACGGTGACGACCCGCTCAAGCGCAAGGTGGCCTCCACGATGCTGGAGTCATTCCTGTTCTACTCGGGCTTCTACGCACCCATGTACTGGTCCAGCCGGGCCAGGCTGACCAACACCGCGGACCTGATCCGGCTGATCATCCGCGACGAGGCCGTCCACGGCTACTACATCGGCTACAAGTACCAGCAGGGGCTGAGGCTGGAGTCCGAGGCGCGTCGCGAGGAATTGAAGGACTACACCTTCTCGCTGCTGCTGGACCTCTACGACAACGAGGAGGCCTACACCGCGGACCTGTACGACCCGCTGGGCCTCACGGAGGACGTGAAGATGTTCCTGCGCTACAACGCCAACAAGGCCCTGATGAACCTGGGCTACGAGGCGATGTTCCCCAAGGAGGCGACGGCGGTCTCGCCGGCGATCCTGGCCGCGCTGTCCCCGAACGCCGACGAGAACCACGACTTCTTCTCGGGTTCCGGATCCTCCTACGTGATGGGAAAGGCGGTGAACACCGAGGACGAGGACTGGGAGTTCTGACGCCCCTGCCGGGCGGGGGCGCGACGTCGCCCGTCCGGCCCGCCTGCGCCGTCCCGTTTGCAGGACTCTTGCGTTGGGGTCGGTCTACCGGCCCGTTCGCAAGACTCTTGCGAACGGGCGTGCCGTCCCGTTTGCAGGACTCCTGCGTTGGGGTCGGACTACCGGCCCGATTGCAAGTCTCCTGCGAACGGGACAGGCGGTTGGCTCTCAGATCAGCCCACGTGCCCCGGGCGGCACCTGTCCGAAGCGGTGCAGCGTCCGGCTGATGGACTGCTCCCGCAGGCAGGTCAGCAGCTCGCGGCGGCCGTTGGCCAGCACGGGACCGGCGACGGCCGCGACGCCCATGGCCGCCAGTTCGTCGGGCAGGCTGCCCACCGAACCCAGCAGCCGCACCCGGGTGTCCCGGGCAGCGTCGGCAAGGTGTGCGGCCAGATCCACCACGCGAAGCCCAGCCAGCTCCTCCAGCACTGCCCTGCCCGGGCCAGTGGCGGAGAGTTGACCCTCCAGCCCGACCGAAACCGACGGCGCCAGCGAGACCCGCACCGGTGTGCCGGTCAGTTCGGCCGCCAGCAGCAGCCGGGCCAGCTCCGCCGGGCGGGCGCCGTCGCCGCAGTGGATGACGAGTTGGGGCACGCTGCGGTAGCGCAGCAGGTTGGCCTCGCTGCGCAGCCCGGCTAGGTCCTGGACCTGGCCCAGCTCGGTGGCGAAGGCGTGGGCGTCGCTGCCGACGGCGGCCGCCAGCCAGTCCTGCTCCGAGGGATCGACCAGCGGGGCGAGCCGCGCCGCCAACGCCCGCACCCGCGCCGGGGGGGTGCGCCGCAGGGTGGGCAGGCCGTCGGCCTCCCAGCTGCCCAGGCTCGCGACGTAGTTGGGGCCGCCCGCCTTCGCGCCCGGCCCGACGGCGGAGTCCTTCCAGCCTCCGAACGGTTGCCTGCCCACGACGGCGCCCGTGGTCACGCGGTTGATGTAGGCGTTGCCCACCTCCACCCGCTCCAGCCAGGTGGCGACCTCTGCGTCGTCGAGGCTGTGGATGCCGCCCGTGAGTCCGAACCTGGTGGCGTCCTGCCACTCGAGCGCCTGCTCCAAGTCGTGCGCGTGCATCAGCCCCAGCACGGGCCCGAAGGCCTCGGTGGTGTGGAAGAACGAACCCGGCCGTACCCCGCTGCGGACGCCGGGACGCCACAGCCGCCCCGTCCCGTCCAGCTGCACCGGCTCCACCACCCAGCGCTCCCCGGGCTCGAGGGTTGTCAGCGCCCGGAGCAGCTTCCCGTGGGGTGGCTCTATCACGGGGCCGACGGTGGCGCCCAGGTCATCGGGCCAGCCGACGCGCAACGAGCGGACGGTGTCGACGAGTTGCCGCTCGAACCTGGCGGAAGTGCCGACGGATCCCACCAGGATCCCGAGCGACGCGGCGGAGCACTTCTGCCCGGCGTGCCCGAACGCGGACCTGACGAGGTCCTGCACCGCCAGGTCCAGGTCCGCCGCGGGGGTGATCACCAGCGCGTTCTTGCCCGAGGTCTCCGCGTGCACGGCCGGCCCGCCCGCGCGGCCGGTGCGCCAGGTCTGGAACAGTCGGGCGGTGTCGACCGCACCGGTCAGGACCACCAGGTCCATGTCCGGGTGGGACACCAGGCGACGGCCCGCGTCGCCCTCGCCGGCGCGCAGCACCTGCACCACGTCGTCGGGGATGCCCGCGGCCCACAGCGCCTCGACGGCGATCTCGGTGCAGCGCTCCACTCCCGGGGCGGGTTTGATGACCACGGCGGACCCGGCTGCCAGTGCCGCCAGCACACCGCCGATGGGGATGGCGACGGGGAAGTTCCACGGTGGCGTCACGAGCGTCACCCGCGGTGGGGTGAAGGCGGTGCCGTCGGTCATGGGGTGGCCGGCGCCCAGGTCCTCGGCCGAGTCCGCGTACCAGCGGGCGAAGTCCACGGCCTCGCTGACCTCCGGGTCCGACTGCTCGATGGTCTTGCCGCCCTCGGCCGCCATCGCGGCCACCAGCTCGCCCCGTCGCGTCTCCAGCTCCCGCGCGGCGCGGCGCAAGTGCTGGGCACGCCGGGCGGGGGAGTCGGCCGCCCAACCTGCAGCGGCGGCCAGGGCGGTGGCGACGGCGGCGTCCACGGCCGTGACGTCGGCCTCGGGGCTGGTGGGCTCGCCCGGGTCTCCCAGCACCACCTCCGCCGCCCAGGCGCGGGTGGCGGCCAGCGCCGGGTCCGAGTCCGGGGTGTTCGCGAACCGGTCCCCGACCTCCGGGCGTTCTCCGGTTCGTCGGGGCGCCGTCGGGGTGTCGGCGGCGGCTGCCAGTGACTCCCGGAACCTCGTCTCCTGCCGGGCCATGGGGGAGTCGGGACCGGTGGCGGTGCTGAAGGCGGCGTGCAGGTAGTTCTGCGGCTGGGCGTTCTCCTCGAGCCGCCGCACCAGGTAGGCGACGGCGACGTCGAAGTCCGCGGGCGCAACGATGGGGGTGTAGAGCACCATGGAGCCCACGTCGTCGCGCACCACCCGGGCCTCGGCCGGCGCCATGCCCTGCAGCATCTCGGCGTCCAGCCGGTCGGTGACGTCGCGGCGTTGGGCCAGCAGGTGGGCGGCGGCGACGTCGAACAGGTTGTGGCTGGCCACGCCGAGGCGCAGCACCGAGGTGGCGTCGGGCCGCAGCAGCCGCTCCACCAGGCGCAGGTAGTTGGCGTCCACGTCGGCCTTCGAGTCGTAGGGGGCCTGCGGACAGCCGTGCACCTCCGCCTCCACGGCCTCCATCGCCAGGTTGGCGCCCTTGACCAGCCGGATCTTGATGGCCGCCTGCCCGGCCTCGCTGCGGCGGTGCGCGAACTCCACCAGGCGCTCGGCCGCGGCCACGGAGTCCGGGAGGTAGGCCTGCAGCACGATCCCCGCCTCCAACGGGGCGAACTCCGGCTCGCCGAGGAGCGCCTCGAACACCGCGAGGGTGACGTCCAGGTCCCGGTACTCCTCCATGTCCAGGTTCACGAAGGCGTGCGGCTGCCGGCGGGCGGCGGCGCGCAGGATGGGACGCAGCCGTTCGGCCACCCGCGCGACCGTGCCGGGCAGGTCCCACGTGGAGACCTGCGGGGCCAATGCCGAGACCTTCACCGAGACGTAGTCCACGTCGGCGCGTGCCAGCAGGGCGACGATGCGGGCGGCCCGGTCCGCGGCCTCCGCCTCGCCCAGCACGGCCTCGCCGAGGAGGTTCACGTTGAGCCGGTTCCCCTCCCGGCGGGCCCGCTCCAGGTGGTGTCCCAGCGCCGGGTCCCTCGCGTCGACGACGAGGTGGCCCACCAGTTGCCGCAGCCGACGCCGCGCCAGCGGCACCACCAGCCCCGGTGCGAGTGGGGCCAGCCGCGCCCCGACGCGCAGCAGCAGCCGGTCCAGCGGGGGCAGGAAACCGGCGTCGGGCAGCCGGAGCCCGGCGAGGGCCGTCGCGGCGGCGCGGGTGTCCTCAGGGCGGGCCACCTCGTCGACGAACTTCACCGCCAGCGCCAGCCCGTCGCGGTCCCGCAACAGGCCCGCCAGCCGGGCGCCGGTGGCCCGTTCCCGCTCGGTCTCCTCGGCGGCGGCGCGCTCCCGCCACCGCGCGGCGAGCCGGACCGCGTCGTCGGCCAACAGGGTCAGCTCCGATGCGTCCATGCCTCCAGTCTCGCCCCAACTGGGCGCTGTCGGTGGGGACTGGCAAAGTTGGGTCGTGGACTGGAACTGGCTGCTCGAGCGCGACGAGGTGGTGGCACTGCGCCGTCGCGGGGCCGGTGCCGGTGCGACGGGGCAGTGGCCGCAGTGGCTGCCGGCCGCGGCCGTGGACAGCATCCGCGCGGCCGAGATCGAACAACCCTGGCAGCACCAGGCCGAGTTCGCCGAACTGGCCTTCGCCGGCCGGCACGCCGCCATCTGCACACCCACCGGCTCGGGCAAGTCGCTGGCCTACCTGATGCCGGTGATCGCGGCGACGACGGAGGGCCGCTTCGGGTGGGAACTTCCCGAGGCGCGCAGCTTCGCCAAGCCCCGCCACACCGCCCTCTACCTGGCGCCCACCAAGGCGCTCGCGCACGACCAGTACCGCGCCGCCCGCGAACTCGCGCCCAAGGGCTGGCGCGTGGGGACCCTCGACGGTGACTCGGAGCAGGGCGAGCGCCGCTTCGCCCGCGAGCACGCCCAGTTCGTGCTGTCCAACCCGGACATGCTGCACTTCTCGGTGCTGGCGAACCATGAGAAATGGGCGCGGTTCCTCGGCGGCCTGCGCTACGTCGTCGTCGACGAGGCACACCGCTACCAGGGCGTCTTCGGTGCCCACGTGGCAGCCGTGCTGCGCCGGCTGCGGCGGCTGTGCGCGCTGTACGGGACCAACCCGACGATGCTGCTGTGCTCGGCCACCGCCCCCAACGCCGCGGAGTTCGGGGGAGCGCTGATCGGCGAGGATGGCGTCGAGGTGGTGGACGAGTCCACCGCGCCCACCTCCGCCCGCACCGTCGCCCTGTGGCAGCCGAAGGGCTCGCTGAACCACGACACGTCGCAACTGCTCGCCGGCCTCTCCGACGACGGCGCCCAGACACTGGCGTTCGTGCCCAGCCGGGCTGGGGCCGAACTGGTGGCCGTCGGGGCGCAGGAGGAGGCCCTCGAACCGGAGCGGATCGCCTCCTACCGGGCCGGGTACCTGGCCTCGGACCGGCGCGGGCTGGAGGCGGCGCTGCAGTCCGGCGAGCTGCGCGGGCTGGCCACCACGAACGCGCTGGAGCTGGGGGTGGACGTCTCCGGGGTGGAGGCGGTGCTGGTCTCCGGCTACCCGGGCAAGCTGTCCTCGTTCTGGCAGCAGGCCGGCCGCGCGGGGCGGGCGGGGCAGGAGTCGCTGGTGGTGCTGCTGGCCCGCGAGAACCCCCTGGACACCTACCTGCTGGCCCACCCCGAGCTGGTCTTCGACGCCCCCGTCGAGCACGCCGTGTGCCACCCCGGCAACCCGCACGTGCTGGGCCCGCACCTGGCCGCCGCCGCGCAGGAGCACCCGCTCAGCGCCGAGGACGAGCGCTGGTTCGGCCCGCAGACCATGGCACTGGTGGAACAGCTCACGGTGCAGGGCGTGCTGCGGGACCGCGGCGGCCGCTGGTTCTGGACGCGCCCGGACCGGGCGGTGGACTTCATCAACCTGCGTGCCACCGGCCCGGCGCCCATCGAGATCATCGAGCGGGAGACCGGCCGGGTGCTGGGGATCGTCAGCGACGAGGCCGCCGACCGCACCGTGCACCCCGAGGCGGTCTACCTGCACCAGGGCGAGACCTGGGCCGTGACGGACCTGGACCGCGACGAGCACCAGGCCCTCGTCACCGCAGTGCGGCCCCACTACTACACGCAGGCGCAGTCCACCTTCGACATCGAGGTCCTCCGGCAGTCGCGGCGCCGCGAAATCGGCGTCACCGAGGCCGGCTTCGGGGACGTGCTGATCACCTCCCGGGTGGTGGGTTACCTGCGCCGCGACGAGGTCACCCACGACGTCCTCGACGCCTCCGAACTGGAGATGCCCAAGCGGCAGCTGCGCACCCAGGCCGTGTGGTGGACCGTGCCGCGAGAACTGGAGCGCGTGCTGCGCTGGCCGGCGCTGCGGATGGGAGCCGCGGCCCACGCCATGGAACACACCGCCATCGGACTGCTCCCGGTGTTCGCACCCTGTGACCGCTGGGACATCGGCGGCGTCAGCACCGCCGCCCACCCGGACACCGGGCTGGCCACCATCTTCGTCCACGACGGCATGGACGGCGGCTCCGGCTTCGCCGCCCGTGGCTTCGAGGTCCTCGAGGAGTGGCTCGCCGCCACGCTGGAGCGGCTCGACACCTGCCGGTGCGACGACGGCTGCCCGGCCTGCGTCGTCTCCCCGAGGTGCGGCAACGCCAACCAGGTGTTGGACAAGGCCGACGCCACCTCCCTGCTGCGGCAACTGCTCGGCGCCGACTGACCCGCGCGGCGGGCACCCGCCGGCCAGCGGTGAACGGACGGTCCCGGGGTGATTACAGACCGTTCCGCGGGACTTATCCACAGCCAGTAATTCCCGTGACGGATCACCCCTTCGAAATCCCAGAGTGTGGGGTGCCGCGGGTGAAGGGCACCCGGGCACCTTGGAGAAGGGACTGACCATGACCAACCACAACATCGCCGACGAGGCGCTCGGCCGCGTGCCCGCCGTCGCATCCCCGGACAGCGAGGGAGCCGTCGAGACCGCACCGCGCAGAGGACGGGCGCGCCGCCTTGCGGAGCGGGGCCTGACCACCATCGAGTACGCCATCGGCCTCGTGGCCGCCGCCACCGTCGCGCTCACGCTGCTGCGCATCTTCGACGACAACCGGTTCTTCGAGATCCTCTGGGAATGGGTGGTCGGCATCTTCGACATGCTCGCCGGATGAGCAGCGGGCCCGGGGCGGCGCCGGTGGGCGTCGCCCCGCGCCGCCTCCCCGGGCTCCGCGAGCGGGGGCTGGTCACCGTGGAACTCGCAGTGGGTTTCGTGACGGCCACCCTGCTCGCCGCCGTGCTCGTGGGGGTGGTGATGTTGGGCGTGGCCCAGGCCGCCTGCGCCCGGACCAGTTCGGAGGTAGCCAGGCAGCTCGCACGCGGCGACGCCGTCGCGGCGGAGCGGGCCGAGGAGCAGGCGCCGGCCGGTGCCCGCGTGGCGGCCCGCGACGTCGATGACGGCGTGGAGGTCACGGTCGAGGTGCCGGTGGACGTGTTCGGGATCGGGGTGGTGGAGGTGGCCGACACCTCTTGGGCCCGCTACGAGAACGGCGCCCAGCCATGAGGCGGCACGACGAGCGGGGCGTCGGCACCGTGCTGACCGCCGGCGTGGCGATGGTGCTGCTCACCGTGGCCACCGCCGCCTGCATCCTCGCCGGTTGGCTGGCGCAGGTCACCGCCACCCAGGACGCGGCGGACCTCGCCGCACTGGCGGGTGCCTCCGCGATGGCCGAGGGGCTGGATGCCTGCGAGGCCGCCGACGGTGCCGCCCGGGTCAACGGCGCCACGGTGACGCGGTGCCGGGCGGTGGGGGACCGGCGCGCGTTCGTGCTGGAGGTCAGGGTCCGCGCCCCCCTGAGACCCACCCTGCCCGGGCTGCCGGAGGAGGTGGTGCGGGGGGCGTTCGCCGGGACGGGCTGAGGGGCTGGCGCGTCAGCGGTACTCGAACTCCACCGGCACCCCGGCCGCGGCGGCGTCCCGGTCCCGGGTGCCGGCCACCAGGAACCTGCCGGGTGGGGACGAGGCGCCGACCGTTGAAGTGACCTGTCGGATCCTGGGCTGGAACCGGGTGCTGGCAACCAGGTACTGCTTTACGGCGCCCGAGGTCATTCGGATCCGGACCACACGAGGGTCCACCGCCACCGAGCGGACGGTGTTGAACAGCCGGAACAGGACGACCCCAACTGTGGCCACGAGCCAGACTCCGGCCGACCATGCCAGTGCGGAGTCCCCGCGGACCTCCAGCGGACCGGCGAGCAGTGCCAGCGCCAGCAGGGCCAGGTAGAGCCCGTAAAGCGGTGGCGCGCCGAAGCGCTTCACGAGGTTCCAGGTGGGTGTGGTGAACTCGAGACTGCTGGGGTCCGGGCCGCTCGGCAGGGGAGGTGTCCGGATCGTCAGCTCCAGTCGATCCGCACCACGCCCGCGGCGGCGGTCCCGGCCTGCTCCAGGAGGTGGGCGAACTGGTCGTAGCTTTCGAACATCTTGCGGTAGGTGCCGATCCCGAGGTCGTAGACGACGCGCTCGTCGGCCTTCGTGAGGATCTTCGCGGAGCGATTGATGAATTCGCCCTGCGGCTTGATCTGGATCACCTTGAGGTCTGAGTAGTTGAACGTCCTGTCGTCGAAGGACACCCAGGTGGGTGCCACGACGATCTGCTTGGGCAGCTTGTCCGCGCGCTTGCGCATCACCAGCACCGGCGCCACGAGGATGAGGGCGAACAGGATGAACCCGCCCAGCACCACCCACGGGAGGTAGGGCTCGACGTTGTCCTCGGTGCTGATGCCCCAGGCGACGAAGGTGCCGAGCAGCAGGATGATGCCCGCCAGCACGTAGAAGGTGATGTTGAACTTGCGCAGCGGCTTGCGGGAGATCTCGAAGCGCTGCGGCTGGAAGTTCAGCGGCTGCCTGCCCACCGCCGCCGGTGCACCGGGAGTGCCCGGAGCCCCGGGGGAGTGTGGGGCGTTCGGCTGGGCGCCCACGGAGCGGCCGGTGAGCCGGTTGACGAGCTCGTTGAATTCCTCGGCCTCGAAGGCGATGGTGTGGGTGTCCGTGCCGTGCGGGCCCACGATCTCGAGGGCCCGGGTGGTGCCGACGTGCTGTCCCCGGTTCATCTGGTGGGTGAGCTTGGGGGCGAACTGGTTCTCACCGAGGCGGTACTCCTTCACGCCGCCGGCCAGCATGTGGATGCGCAGTGCCTGACCGTCGAGTTCGATCCGCTTGATGGTGCTGAACAGGGTGCTCATCACCATGCCCACCGCCACCACGGCGCCGATGCCGAGCGCGATCGGCATCACCCGCGTGGGCGTCCAGTTGCTGAAGCGGCTGATCAGCCCGTAGGTGACCAGCACCGCGGCCAGGCCGACTCCGACGGCGATCGCGAAAGCCAGGGCGATCTTGCCGGGCTTGGCGACTAGTTCGAACTTGTTCACGGCGGCATTGTGGCATCGAACGGGTTCGCTGTCGCCCAACTAGTGTTTGCCACATGCACCCGGACACCACTGCCCTGCGCCACCGCCTGAACGAGATCGGCTACACCGTCGACGCCGTCCTGGACCGGATCGGAGAGGCCGGGCAGGAGGCCCTCGGCCGCAACACCACCCTCGCCGCGGACGTCGCGCTCGGCGATGCCATGGACCCGTTGGCCGTGCTCATCCGGCTGTTCCTGCTGCAGCAGGCCGTGCCCGCAGAGCACGTCGCCGCCGCGCTCGACCTGAGTGACCTCGTCGCCCAGGACGTGCTCCGCCTCGACGGCGACGAGGTTGTGGCACTCCTGGACATCCGCCCCTACGACTCGCCCGACGACGGCGCCTCCGGCTTCCTGGCCAGCGACCTCACTCCCGGCATGGACTCGGCCACCTCCGCCACCCGCCCCGACTACGTCCTAGGCGCCTCGCCCGCGTCCCTCACCCTCGCCCAGCTGATCGTGCGCGACGACGTCGGCTCGGCCCTGGACCTGGGCACCGGCTGCGGCGTGCAGGCGCTGCACCTCGCCCGGCACTGCGGGCGGGTGGTTGGCACCGACCTCAACGAGCGCGCCCTCGAATGCGCCCGGCTGACCGCGGAACTGTCCGGGATCGACGTGGACCTGCGCCACGGCTCCCTCTACGAACCCGTGGCCGGGGAGCGCTTCGACCTGATCGTGTCCAACCCGCCCTACGTCATGAGCCCACCCGGCGACGACGGGGACCGCCTCACCTACCGCGAGGGCACCCACACCGCCGACGGCCTGGTGGAGGCCGTTGTCCGGGGCGCGGCCGAACACCTCAACCCCGGCGGCACCGCCCAGTTCCTCGTCAACTGGGCCGTCACCGCGGACCAGCAGTGGACCGAGCGCCTGCGCGGCTGGGTGGCGGGCACCGGCCTGGACTGCTGGGTGATCGAGCGGGAGCGGATGGACCGCTACTCCTACATCGAACTCTGGCTCACCGACGCCGGTCTCGCCGGCTCCGAGGAGTGGCTGCCCGCCTACCGCCGCTGGCTCGACTACTTCGACGAACTGGGCATCGAGGAGGTTGGCATGGGCTGGATCATGCTGACCGCGGCCGGCCGCCAGGAACCGCAGTTGCGGTTCGAGACCTGGCCCCACGCCGTCGTACAGCCCGTCGGGCTCGCGTTCGCGCAGGACCGGGCCGCCGTCGACGCGTCGCTGCTGCCGCTGGCCGAGCTCCTCGCAGCCACGCCACGGCTGGCCGACGTCAAGCAGGAGACCATCGGTGAACCCGGCGCCGCGGACCCGCAGCACATCGTGCTGCGGCAGCGCACCGGCCTGCTGCGGGCCATCGAGGTGGGCACCGCGGAGGCGGCCGTCCTGGGTGCGCTCGACGGCGAACTCACCGTCGGCCAGGTGCTCGCCGCCGTGGCGCAGGTGCTCGAGGTGGACGCCGCCGAACTGGCCGCCGAGGTGGTGCCAGTGATCCGCGACGCCCTGCGCGACCAACTGCTCGTGCTCGGACCCGAGGGCGAGGCGCTCGAGGAGGAGCCCGACGTCGTCGGAGCCTTGAATTAAGTCTTGACTTAAATAAGCTGCTGCTTAACAATGGTTCCCATGCACGCTCTGGACGTCCTGGGGGACCCCGTGCGGCGGCGGGTCCTCGAACTCCTCGCCGACGGGGAGCTCGGCGCGGGTGAGATCAGCGCCCGGGTGGGGGAGGAGTTCGGCATCAGCCAGCCCGCCGTCTCGCAACACCTCAAGGTGCTGCGGGACAACGGGTTCGCCACCGTCCGCGCCCAGGGCACCCGGCGGCTCTACGCCGTCGACGGCCGCGGTCCCACCGAGGCCCGGCAGTGGCTGAGCGCCTTCGAACGCTTCTGGCTGCCCAAGCTGGACGCACTCGGCACCGAACTGGCCCGGGGCAGGCGCCAGCGCCGCCTGGCCGAAGAGAACAACAAGGAGAACTGACATGGTCGACGTCATCGCACAACTGGGAGCCGTCTCCCGCGCAGTGGTCACCGAGGAGCGCGACGGGGAACCCGCCCGCGTGCAGAGCCTCGAACAGACCTACCCCTCGCCGATCGAGGACGTGTGGGAGGCCGTCACCCACGCGGACCGGATCGAGCGCTGGTTCATGCCCGTCGAGGGCGAACTCGCGCTCGGCGGCCGCTACCAGCTCCTCGGCAACGCCGGCGGCACCGTGCTGGAGTGCACGCCGCCGTCGGACGGCAGCGCCGGTTACCGCATCACCTGGGAGTTCGGCGGCGGCATGAGCTGGGTGTCGATCTCCCTGGCGGGGGAGGGCGATTCCACCCGGCTGGTGCTGGAACACGTCGCCCGCGAGGCCGACGTGCCGCAGGAGATGTGGGACACCTTCGGGCCCGGTGCCACGGGCGTGGGTTGGGACGGTGGGCTGCTCGGGCTGGGCCTGCACCTGGGTGCCACCGCCGGGGAGCTCAGCCCCGCCGACGCCGAGGCCTGGGCCGGGACCGACGAGGGCAGGCAGTTCTATCGCGGCGCCGCCGACGCCTGGGCGGCCGCGCACGTCGTCGCCGGGGCCGACGCCGCCGTCGCGGCCCGCAACGCCGACGCCACCTACGGCTTCTACACCGGCCAGCCCGCCTGACCCCAGCGCGACACTGTCGCGCAGGCCGCCGACTGCAGACGCGTGCGCAACAGTGTTGCGCTGGCGCCATCGGACCCAGCGCAACACTGTTGGGAAGGGCGTCGTCAACCACCCTCTGCGCAACACTGTTGCGTTGGCGTCATCGGTCTCGGCGCGGCTGCCGGCCCGACCCCCGCATGTCCGGTGCGAGGGGCTCTGGGACGGACCACTGCGACGCGTCGGCTAGCATTCCAATCGTCCTGCCCCCACGAATGGAAGAAGTTGCATGGCCGACAAGCTGAAGCGACTCGTGATCGTCGAGTCGCCCACGAAGGCGACCAAGATCGCCGGATACCTCGGTGACGGGTACATCGTGGAGTCCAGCCGCGGCCACGTCCGTGACCTCCCCACCGGCGCCGCAGAGGTGCCCGCCAAGTACAAGGGCCAGCCGTGGGCCCGCACGGGGGTCAACGTGGACGAGGGGTTCCAGCCCCTCTACGTGGTGGCAGCCGACAAGAAGGCAACCATCAAGGACCTCAAGACCAAGCTCGCAGGGGTCGACGAACTCCTGCTCGCAACCGATGGCGACCGCGAGGGCGAGGCCATCGCGTGGCACCTGCTGCAGGAGCTGAAGCCCAAGGTCCCCGCCCGCCGGATGGTGTTCCACGAGATCACCCCCAGCGCCATCGAGGAGGCGGTGAAGAACCCGCGCGAACTGGACACGGACCTGGTCGACGCGCAGGAGACCCGCCGCATCCTGGACCGCCTCTACGGCTACGAGGTCTCCCCGGTGCTGTGGAAGAAGGTCATGCCGCGGCTGTCCGCCGGGCGCGTGCAGTCCGTCGCCACCCGCCTGGTGGTGGCCCGCGAGCGGGAGCGGATCGCGTTCGTGCCCGCCTCCTACTGGGACCTCGACGCCGTGCTCGACGGCGGCGCGCAGGCCGAGCCGCGCAATTTCCCGGCCCGCCTGACCACGGTGGGCGGCAACAAGATCGCCCAGGGCCGTGACTTCGATTCCGACGGCAAGGTCACCAACGCCACCGCCGTCATCCTCGACGAGGCGGGCGCCAACTCGCTGGCCGAGGCCATCAAGGCCGGCAGCCTGTCCGTCGCCTCCGTCGAGGCCAAGCCCTACACCCGGCGCCCCTACGAGCCGTTCCGCACCACCACGATGCAGCAGGAGGCCGGCCGCAAGCTGGGCTTCACGGCGCAGCGGGCGATGTCGGTGGCGCAGGAGCTCTACGAGAAGGGCTTCATCACCTACATGCGTACCGACTCGGTGACGCTCGCGGCGTCGGCCATCCAGGCCGCCCGCAAGCAGGTCTCCGAGCTGTTCGGCGACTCCTACCTGCCGGAGAAGCCGCGCTTCTACGCCTCCAAGGTCAAGAACGCCCAGGAGGCGCACGAGGCCATCCGCCCCGCCGGCGACACGTTCCAGCACCCGGACCGCACCGGCCTGCACGGCGACGCGTTCAAGCTGTACCAGTTGATCTGGCGCCGCACCCTGGCCTCCCAGATGGCCGACGCGCGCGGCGAGCAGATGACCGTGCGCATCGACGCCGAGCTGGGCTCCCCGGTGGAACTCGCCACCGGCGCCGTCACCGAGGCCGAGCTCACGGCGTCGGGACGCACCATCTTGTTCCACGGCTTCCTGAAGGCCTACGTAGCCGGTTCCGACGACGCGGCCGCGGCCTCCGACGACTCCCAGACCCGCCTCCCGCAGCTGGCGCAGGGCCAGGAGGTGCACGCCGAGTCGGTGACCGCCGCCGGCCACGAGACCAAGCCGCCGGCGCGCTACACCGAGCCCTCGCTGGTGGCCAAGCTCGAGGAGCTGGAGATCGGGCGCCCGTCCACCTACGCGTCGATCATCCGCACCATCACCGCCCGTGACTACGTGTTCAAGAAGGGCTCCGCGCTCGTGCCCACGTGGCTGGCGTTCGCGGTCACCCGACTGCTCGAGGAGCACTTCTCCAAGCTCGTCGACTACAAGTTCACCGCCGAGCTGGAGGACCTCCTCGACGAGATCGCCGCCGGCGACGCAGACCGGCTCAAGGTGCTCACCGAGTTCTACCGCGGCCCCGACGGCTCCGAGCACCAGGGCCTGCACGCCCTGGTCAACGAGCTGGGCGACATCGACGCCCGCGAGCTGTCCACCTTCCCCATCGCCGACTCCGGCATCAACGTCCGGGTGGGGCGCTACGGCACCTACCTCGAGGACTCCGAGGGCAAGCGCGCCAACGTGCCCGAGGACGTCGCCCCCGATGGCCTCACCGTCGCCTACGCGGAGGAACTGCTCAGCCAGCCGCTGGACGCGGAGCACGAGCTGGGCGTCGATCCCGACACCGGCCTGATGGTGGTGGCCAAGAACGGCCGCTACGGCCCCTACGTCACCGAGGTGCTGCCCGAGGACGCACCCAAGAGCAAGAAGCCGCGCACCGGTTCGCTGTTCAAGTCCATGAGTCTGGACAGCATGGACCTCGAGACCGCCAAGAAGCTGATGAGCCTGCCGCGCGTGGTGGGAACCGACGCCGAGGGCGTGGAGATCACTGCGCAGAACGGCCGCTACGGCCCGTACCTGAAGAAGGGCACGGACTCGCGCTCGCTGACGTCGGAGGAGCAGATCTTCGACATTACCCTCGACGAGGCGCTGGCCATCTACGCCCAGCCCAAGCAGCGGGGCCGGGCGGCCGCGGCGCCGCCGCTGAAGGAGTTCGGCGCGGACCCGGTCTCCGGAAAGCCCACGGTGCTCAAGTCCGGACGGTTCGGCCCCTACGTCACCGACGGCGAGACCAACGCCACGCTCCGGCGCGACGACGACCCGGCCACGGTGACCCCCGAGCGGGCCTTCGAACTGCTCGCCGAGAAGCGCGCCAAGGGCCCGGCCAAGAAGCCGGCCCGCAAGAAGGCGCCGGCGAAGAAGACCACCACCCGCAAGCCGGCCGCCAAGAAGACCGCCGAGTGAGCTGAGGACCTCGCATGGGCAAGAAGCACAAGTCAGCGTTGCGGTTCCACGTTCCGTTCACGGCGACTGCGCCGCCCATGACCTCCCGGTCCGTCGGCATCGCGCGGCTGGTGCAGCGCTCCGGCGGCGCCACTGACAGTGGCGTGACCATCATCGACGCCCCGGACAACCGACTGCTGAGGGCCGGGGTGGTGGTCTCCCACCACATCGCCGACGGCGTGGGCACCTGGGTGCTCGAGGCCCCGGCCTGGGTGCCGAGGCTGCCCAAGCACCGCTCAGTCCCGGTGGGGGCCACCGAGTTGCCGCCGGAGTTCGCGGCGCTGGTGCGTCCCATCGCCCGCGGTGCCGTCCTCGGCCCCGTGGCCGCGTTGGACGTGGAGCGCACCGAGTACGCGATGCTCACCGACGACGGCGAGACCCTGGCCGACATCTTGGACGAGAAGGTGGCGGTCCGCCGCGGCGGCGTCACCACCGCCCGCTACCGCGAGACCACCATCGCGCCCGTGGGCCAGTTCACCCCGCAGCAGCGGGAGTTCGTGCTGTCCTCCATGCTCTCGGTCTCGGCGACGCCTGTGGACGCGTTCCCGTCCCTGCAGCAGCGCCTCGGGCCGCCCGCCACCGGCATGACCGACTTCCCCGAACCCCAGCCCGTCGGCCGGGACTCCACCCTCGAGGAGCTCGTCACCGCCGTGTTCGCGCGCGACCTGCACGACCTCGTGGAGGTCCTGCTGGACCTTGCCGCCGTCCGCCCCGACGACGTGGACAGCCTGAACCGCCAGCTCACCACCGTCGCCCGCAACGTCCGCGGCTTCGCGCACGCCCTGGACCCGCAGTGGTGCGAGCGGGTGCAGGAACTCGTGGCGGGCGTCCCGTTCGAGAGCGCCACCGACGCCGTCCCCGTCGCCCTGCGGGTGGCCGACGCGCTGGTCGGCGCGGTGCACGCGCCCAGGCTGGGGGACAACTCCCAGGACCTGGCCGCCCCGCTGCTGCACCGTCGGGCCGAGCAGGGCGTCTACATCCTCGCCGACCGGTGCCGGGCGCTGGAGGAGTCCTCGCCCGACAAGCAGTGGGCCGCCGCCCTGCAGGCGGCCGAGCAGCTGGCCGTCTCCGCTGCGGTCGCCTCGCTGCTGCCGGGCAAGCCGCTGACCAAGATCGTGCGGCTGCTCGACGAGCTCAGCACCCACCTGCGCTCCTGCGTCGCCCCCTCCGACGAGCCCGTCGACCTCGAGGGACTCACCGTCGAGGAGGCCTTCGACGAGGGGATGCGCACCGAGCGCCGTCGGTTCACGGTCATCAGGTCCCGGGCGAAGTTCGTGGCCCAGTGGCCCGAGCGGATCGCGAAGCTGCGCAAGTTCCAGGAGAAGGCGAAGAAGAAGCGATGAGCGGCGCCTTCATCGTCCTCGAGGGCGGCGACGGGGTGGGCAAGTCCACGCAGGTCGACGCGCTGGTCGAGTGGCTGGCCGCGCGCGGAGTCCGCCACGTCAGGACCCGGCAGCCCGGCGGCACCGAGCTCGGCGCCAAGCTGCGCAGCCTCGTCCTGGACCCGGCCACCGGCGACGTCGCCCCCCGCGCCGAGGCGCTCATCTACGCCGCTGACAAGGCACAACACCTGATGCAGGTGGTGGAACCCGCGCTGGCCGACGGGGCGGTGGTGGTGTGCGACCGCTACGTCGACTCGATGATCGCCTACCAGGGCGCCGGCCGGGTCCTCGACGTCGCCGAGGTGGAGGAGGTCGCCCGCTGGGCCACCCACGGCCTCCGCCCGGACCTGACCATCCTGCTGGACACCGAACCGGGGGACGCCGTTGGCAGGATCGCGGAGAAGGACCGCCTGGAGGGTGCCGGGGACGAGTTCCACCGCCGCGTGCGCGCCCACTTCCTGCACCTGTCCGAGCAGGACCCGGAGCGCTACCTGGTGGTGGACGCCCGACTGCCGATCCCGGAGGTCACCGCGGCCATCACCGCCCGGCTCGGGACTCTGCTGGACTGTGGCTGAGCGAACTGTCGGTGGGGGCTGGCAGGATGGTTCCGTGACTGTTTGGGATGAGCTGATCGGCCAGCTCAAGGCCGTCGAGGTGCTGCAGCGTGCCGTCTCCGGCGGCCGCCACTCCATGACGCACGCCTGGCTGTTCGTCGGGCCCCCCGGGTCCGGCCGCTCCAACGCGGCGAAGGCGTTCGCGGCGGCGCTGCAGTGTGAGCGCGGCGGCTGCGGGGAGTGCAACGACTGCCGCACCTCGCTGTCCGGTGCCCACCCGGACGTCACGCTGCTGCGCACCGAACAGCTCTCCATCGGGGTGGAGGAGGTCCGCCAGCTGGTGGGCCGAGCCAACGTCTCCCCCGTGAACCGGCGCTGGCAGGTGGTGATCGTCGAGGACGCGGACCGTGTCACCGAACGCGGCGCCGACGCCCTCCTCAAGGCCCTCGAGGAACCCGCGCCCAAGACGGTCTGGCTGCTGTGCGCGCCCAGCGCCGACGACGTCATCGTCACCATTCGCTCCCGCTGCCGCCAACTGCAGCTGGTCACCCCCGGCATCGACGCCGTCGCGGACCTCTTGGTGCGCCGCGACGGCATCTCGCCCGCGCTGGCCGCCCACTGCGCCCGCGCCGCCCAGGGCCACGTCGGCCGGGCCCGGATGCTGGCCCGCTCGGAGTCGGCCAGGATCCGCCGCAACGAGATCCTCACCCTCCCCGGGCGCCTGCACAGCGTCACCGACTGCCTCACCGCGGCGGAGAACCTGGTGGCAGCAAGCGCCGACGAGGCCGCCCAGGCCACCGCCGACGTCGATGCCAAGGAGATGACGGACCTGCAGGCCGCACTCGGCATGGGTGGCCGGGGCGCCAAGCCCCGTTCCGCGCAGGCCGCCGTCAAGGAGCTCGAGGACCAGCAGAAGATGCGCGCCAAGCGGATGCAGCGCGACGCCCTGGACAACGTCCTCACGGAGCTGACCGGCTTCTACCGCGACGTGCTGGCTGTCCAGACCGCCCCCGGGGTGGAGCTGATCAACTCTGACCTCGCGGACCAGATCAGCCCCATCGCGCGCCGCTCGACGGGGGAGCAGACCATCCACGCGCTGGACGCCATCCTCGAGGCGCGCACCGCGCTGGAGACCAACGTCGCACCCCTGCTGGCCATGGAGGCCCTGATGGTCAGCCTCGCCGAGGCCGGCCGCACCACCGTCTGAGGCCGTTCGTGGGGCGCCGCGGCGCACGAGTGACCCGCCGACGGCGTGTGGCACCGCACCTCCGGCGGGCTTGGGTGGGAGGATGATTCCAACTCACCCGGAGAAGGAACCACCATGTCCACACCACAAGAACCCGATTGGGTGCGTCAGGGAACGCCCCGCGACGTCGATGCCGAATGGAACGATGAGCAGAGCGAGTACGGGACCACTGTGAGCCCCGTCGAGTGGGACGACTACTCCAGCGAGCAGTCCGTGCCGGTCGAGCGGCCGCGCCCCGTCGCGCAGCCCCCGGTGGCCGCCCGGTCCGCCGACGAGGTGGCCGACGAGCAGCCTGTCGCCGATGAGGCGACGCAGGCCGCGGCTTCGGACGAGGCCACGGACGAGACCTCCGACGACGCCGCCGAGTTCGGCGCGCCGCTCGAGGACCAGCCGGTCCTGCCCGAGGACGCCGCAGAGGACTCGACCGTGGACCCGGTTGCAGCCGACCAGCCCGTCGAGGACTCCGCACCCGAGGAACCGACCCTCCATGAGCCCGCCGAAGAGGTGGCGCCCGAGACGGGCATCCCCGCACCGGTGGGGGTCCCCGGGTTCGAGCGCCCCGAGGACGAGGCCCCCGCCGAGTCCTTCGAGGAGGAGACCCTGGACGAGCCGGCCATCGACGACTACGACGAGCCCGGCGACGACGCACCCGTCGCCGCCGATGCCGATCCCTACGACGAGCCCCTCGTGTCCGACGAGCCCGTCGCCGAGGACGAGTCCGCCGTGACCGACGAACCCGTCGCCGAGGACGTCGTCGTGGAGGAGGAACTCACCGTTTCCGAGGAGGCCGCGCCGGTGGCCGACACGGATCCCGAGGGCGAGACCCTCGTGGAGGAGACCGACGTCGTGGAGGAGGAGGTCGTGGACGAGCCCGGGGACGACTACGACCCCGACGCCACCCGCGTGACCCCCGCCGTCGACACCACCGACGAGGACGCCGAAGCGGCCGACGAGGACCCGGACGCCACCCGCGTGGTGCCCGTGGCCGTCGGCGCTGCCGGGGCGGCGTCGGTGGCAGGGGCCTCGCCCATTCCCGACGACCTCTACCGAACCGGCGAGACCGCCGTCATCGACGACCGGGAGGCCCTCGCGGCCCGCGCCCGGGAGGCCGACGAGGCGGAGGCCCGCGAGCGCGAGCTCCAGGCCCAGTTGGACGCCGAGCGGCGCGCCCGCGACGAGCGCCTCGGGGTGGTGGCGACGTCGTCGGAGAACGAGGTCCGGGACCCGGCCACCGCCTACAAGGTCTCCACCGACCGCTTCTTCGGCAGCCTCGGCCTGTTCGTGCTGCGCCTGGTCACGGCCGCCATCCTGGGCGTCACCGGCTACCAGGTGCTCACCGGGGTGGACCGCACCACCGAGTTCCTGTCCCAGACCGCCATCCCCGAGCCGCGGCTCGTGACATGGATCGTCGGCTTCACCCTCGGCGCACTGGCGCTGCTGCTGGTGATCGGACTGATCCAGCGCGTGGTGGGCGTGGTCCTGCTGCTGCTCAGCATCGGCTCGCTGGTGTTCATCCGCTGGGGCGCCTTCAGCCCGTTCGTCGACGGCCGCGAGGGCTTCCTCGGTGACAAGACGCTGCTGCTGGCCGCCGTCGGCTTCGTGCTGATCGGTGTCGGTGGTGGGCTGTGGGGCGTCGACGGTGCCTTCCGCCGCGCCCGCGCCGCCGCCAAGGCCGAGAAGAGCTGACCGGCCCTGCCGCAACTGCGAACCCGCCCGTCGTCACGCACGACGGGCGGGTTCCGTCGTCGTCGGGGGCGCTCAGGGCGGGGGTGGTTGAGTCGTCGGGCAGAATTGGGATCGACGTGACGCCTTTCATGGGAGAGCAATGAAGAAACGACGCAACTGGGTCAACGGGGCACAGGTGCTGTGTGTGGTGCTCGCCATCGGTCTGGTCGCGTCGTTCTTCATCGGCGGACTCTTCGGCGGCGGCGCCCCCGCGGACCAGCCCGTCGAGCCGCAGGAACCCACCACCCAGACCGGTGAACCCGTGGGCGAGGGCGATCTCCAGCCCGGCGTCCCAGCCGTCCCCGTCGCCGAGCACGAGACGTGGGACATCGAGGAGGAGACCAACCCGGACCGCCAGCTCGACTACGAGCCCACCGAGGATCCCGCCGTCGAATTCCAGGACGCGCCCAGCAGCGACCTGACCGGCTACTGGACCCAGACCGTCGACTGGCAGCCCTGCAAGGAGGGCGACCTCTGCGCCACCGTCCTCACCCCGCTCGACTGGGAGGACCCGGGTGCCGCGGCCATCCAACTGAAGGTGCGCAAGTCGCCCGTCGAGAACCCCACGCAGGACCCGATGTTCCTCAACCCGGGCGGCCCCGGCGTCGGCGGCCAGTACATGGTGGACAGCGTCGGCGACCGTTGGCCCAGCTACGACAAGATCGCCTGGGACCCGCGCGGCACCGGCGAGTCCACCGCGGTGCAGTGCGGCACCACCGAGGAGATCGACCAGGCATACGCGCTCGACGGCTCACCCGACGACGAGGCCGAGAAGCAGGCCCTCGAAGACGGCTGGAGCGAGTTCGCGCAAGGCTGCCGCGACGCCTCCGGTGACCTGCTGGACCACCTCACCACCATCGAGGTGGTCCGCGACATGGACCTGCTGCGCCACCTCGTCGGCGCCGCGAAGCTGAACTACCTCGGAGTGTCCTACGGCACCTACCTGGGTGCCATGTACGCAGAGCTCTTCCCCGAGCGCACCGGCCGGATGGTGCTGGACTCGGCCGTCAACATCACCGACGACGAGAGCGCGCCCAACCAGATCGAGGGCTTCGAACTGGCCCTGCGCAACTACGCCGACTGGTGCGCGGGCGAGGACCGCTGCACCTTCGGCTCCTCCCAAGAAGAGGTGATGGGCAGCATCGGCGACTGGCTCGCCGGCCTCGACGCCAACCCGGTGCCCGTGGGGGACCGCGAGCTCACCCAGACCCTCGGCACCGTCGGCGTGATGCTGTTCCTGTACTCCGACGAGGAGGCCTACGAGGCGCTCACCTACGTCGTCATGGAAGCGATGGAGGGCCGCGCCGAGGAACTCCTCAAGGCCGCCGACAGCCTCAACATGCGCGGCGACCCGGCCATCGGAGCGTTCCCCGCCATGCGCTGCGGCGACTGGCCCGACGAGGGGATCGAGGCGGCCCACGAGTGGTTCGAGGAGGTCAAGCCACTCGCTCCAACACTGGCCCCGAACTCCGGCATGGACCTCGTCTGCGAGACCTGGACGGCCGACTCCGCACCGCTGCTGAAGCTCACCGGCGAGGGTGCTGCACCGCTGCTGGTCATCGGCACCACCGGCGACTCCGCCACCCCCTACGAGCACGCCGTTTCCATGGCCGAACAGCTCACCTCCGGCGTCCTGGTCACGATGGACGGCGCCGGCCACGGCTCCGCCACCGGCGACAACGAGTGCCTGCAGGACGTCCTGACCAAGTTCTACGAGGACGGCACCGTCCCCGACGATGGCGTCACCTGCAGCTGATCCACCTCTGAGGGTTGAGCCTGGGCCAGTCTTCGTTCCAGCTCCTCGCGCGTGAACGGGGCCACTCCCGCCGTGGGTGAAGAGAGTGTGTCGGTGAGGTGGCGCAACCCGAACAGTCCGGCTCCCAGCGCCGTCGCGAACTCGTCCAAGGACGACGCCACCACCAGCGGGGCCACGTGCAGCTGCTCGCCGAGTTCACGCGTCAGGTGCGGCAGGAAGTGATCGGCCAGCGGGACCAGTGCCCCACCGATGGCCACCACGGCCGGATCCATCACGGAGATGGCGAACGTCAGGGCGGGCGTGATGGATTCCACGTAGGCGACAGCCCCTGCCAGGGCGGCGACGTCGCCCGACAGGGCTGCCCGGACGCCGTCCCCGAGTGGGTCGTTGCCGGAGGTGAAGGGCGCGAGCCAGGCCGTCCGGTCCTCGGTGGGCAGCAGGGAACTCATCGACATGTCTCCCGCCATCCCGTGCGCGCCATGCCGGGGTGCGCCCCCGATGAGCAGGCCCAGAGTGGGGCGGCGACCAAGGTGAACCAGCAGTGCGTCGTCATGCCCGCGGGTCGCCCCGACGGTGTGCTCCGCCCACAGGGCCGCCCGAACGTCGTTCACCACCAGCGCCCTGCCGGGTAGGACGTCGGCGAGCAGTTCTGCGGGGTGCCGACCCTCCCACTCGGGCACGGCCACGGAACGCAGCACCCGGCCCGCCCGGTCCAGTCGGCCGCCGACGGCGAGCATGGTGAGCCAGACCTCCGATGCGCCGGCGTCCCGGATGGCCGAGGAGACAACCTCGGCCACGAGGTCGAGCCGTTCCCGCACCCGTGCTGCCGGCGGCCCGCCGAGATCTGGGCCGCAACCACCGTCCACCGGGACGGGCGGTTCCACTCCACGAGGGGTTGGGTGTTCAACAACCTCACCTACCTCCCGCACATGACCAGAGCCGCCTGGCAGGACAACCCGCTGGCCAATGACGGGGAATGGGTGGCCTCGGACGGACGCCAGTGGCGCACCGAGTGCGACACCGCCACCACCGGCGGCAACGGGTGCCGCTCCTGGGCCCGCGCGGACGTGGTGAAGGCCACCCAGGCCGACGACGGCACGTGGAGCTTCTCCCTGGCGCGGGGGGAGTGGGTGTTCAACAACATCGTCCGCTTCCGAGCCTGAGGAGGTGGCGTCGCAGTTTCGCTCCTGCGCCCCGCGCCGCTATAGTTTCTGCTTGCTGCCGCCCTAGCTCAGTAGGCAGAGCGACGCTCTCGTAAAGCGTAGGTCAGGAGTTCGATTCTCCTGGGCGGCTCCAGACATGGGGAACCCCGGTCCACACGGACCGGGGTTCTCCGCTTTCCGGCGCTCCTCGGCGCCCGCGGCCGAGTGCATCCGGGGCTTCTGACTGCGTAATATGGGACGTCCGTGTCGCAACGGTGGGGCGGGTCCAGACAGCCGGAGCCCGCCTTGTACTCTGGTTGGGTCGGTGCGGACGTCGCGCCGGTGCTCTACACGAGGAGGGGACATGTTCGACTGCGCCATCATCGGGGCCGGTCTCGCTGGGCTGAGCGCAGCCCGGGATCTGGTCCGGCGTGGCCTGGACGTCGTCGTCATCGAGGCCCGTGACCGCGTGGGCGGTCGGGTCGAGAACGGAATCCTTGCCGACGGCCAATACGTCGAGCTGGGCGGGCAGTGGATCGGAAGCGGCCATGACACCATCGCCGAGCTGGTCAGCCACTACGGCCTCGAGACCATCGGCAACCCCTCCACCGGCCACCTCATGGTCCGGCTGCGCGGCAAGGCCAAGGCACTGCCGTCCACCGAGGAATCCTCCGAACTCACACCTTTCGAGGTCGCCGACCTCGGCAGCGGGCTGGTCAGGCTGCGTCGCCTGGGCCAGCGGCTCCGCGACGACGAGGCGTGGGCGAAGGCCAACCACGTCTGGCTCGCCCAGGACCTCACCCGCTGGGTGAAGACCAACCTGCGCACCGTCGGCGCCCAGAAGCGTTTCAAGAAGGTCTACCAGACGGCCTTCGGGCCCCTCGAGGAGGGCACCACCCTCCAGGAGGGGCTGATGGAGGTCAACTCCGGCCCGGACCTGGAGGGCATGCTCGCCTCCAACGGCGGCCTGAACCAGCTCCGCGTCGAGGGCGGCGTCTTCGCCCTCGTGGCGGCCATGGCCGCGGACCTCGAGGATCGCATCCGGCTCGGAAGCCCCGTGGTCAAGGTGGAGCACGGCGCTGACTCGGGCACGCTGGTGCTGGCCGACGGCGAGCGCGTCGAGGCCCGCCACATCATCTCCACCCTGCCACCCAAGCTCGCCGTGAAGCTCGAGCACGAGCCGCCGTTGGCGCCGTGGCGCGCCGAGACCGCGGAGAAGGTGACGAGTGGAAACGTCATCAAGGCCTACCTCGTCTACGACCATCCGTTCTGGCGCGAGGGCGGCCTGTCCGGCCAGTCCAGCGCCGACGACGGCCCCGTTCGCGTCACCTTCGACACCACCACCGGTGAGGACAAGCGCGGCCTGTTGATGGGCTTCTTCGAGGGCGCCGACGCCGACTCGCTGTCCAAGCGGTCCGTCACTCTGCGCAAGCGCGCGTTCGTGGACTCCGTGGTGCGGACCTTCGGCGAGGTCGGCGCCAACCCAGTCGAGTACGTCGAGCGGGACTGGTCCGCCGAGCCCTACACCGGGGGCTGCCACGGGGCGCACTTCGCGCCCGGCGTGTGGACCGCCAACGGGCCCGCCCTGTCCGAGTCCGAGGGGGTCCTGCACTGGGCCGGCGCCGAGTACTCCGGACGCTTCAACGGCTACATGGAGGGCGCGGTTCGTTCCGGCCTCGACGCCGCGGCGGTCGTGGCGCTCCACCTCGCCTGAGCCACGGTTCAGGGGCTGACGAAGGGGAAGTCCTCGAACAGGCGCCCCAGCCGGGTGCGCACGTCGTCGGGGATGGGGGAGAACTCCGCCACCTCTAGCTGCCGCTTCGACGGCCGCCCGCCCCGCTTCCAGAGCCCCACCACCGCACCGTCGACGACGATGCTGCGGCCGAACACCCCGTTGTTGCCCGGCACCAGCCGCTGGTGCTCCTCGGCGCTCATGGCGAACAGCCGGTCCTGGTAACCCAGGATGAACTCGTCGAACCCCGGCAACAGCACGGGCGAGGCGACGGCGTCGCCCAGTTCGGCCACCTCGTCGCGCAATCCGGGGCGCCAGTAGGTGGGTTCGGCCTCGTTGCCCACGTCGAACTCGTCCACCACCAGGTCCAACGCCGCACGGGCATCCCGCAGCGTGAGCTTGGTCCACCAGACGAAGTCGCGGATGGTGGCCGGGCCGTGACTGTTCAGGTAGCGCCGGAGGAACTCCGCGGCGGCGGCGACCCGGTCACCGTTGAAGCGGGCCTCCAGACCGGAGTCCTGCGGCACCCACCCGTCGGCGAGCACCACGTTCTGGTCCTTGCCGTTCCAGGGGCCGTAGAACAGGAACGTCTCCGAGATCATCCGGCCCAGCAGGTGGTAGCCGGGGCCGCCCTTGGTGGGTTGGCCGTCGGCCTCCCAGAGTGCGAACAGGTCTGCCCGTGACAGGCCCTTCGGCGCCTTGGAAAGCGCCTCGAACGCCACCTGGCGCGCCCGGGCCACGCGGGCGTCGTCGAGTCCCAGCTGGTCCTGCCGGCTGCGGGCCGCCTTGAGCGCCGGCTTCGCGCACAGCTGGCCCATCCATGCGGCGTCGGCGGCCGGGAGCAGGAAGACGGTGCCGCGCATCGGGTAGCCACGCACGATCCGGCCGTCGTCCATGGCGTCGGTGACGGCCTCCGCCGAGTTCGACGGCGTCCGCAGCGCCGCCGACGCGATCACCCCCGGCAGATCCTGGCCCTGCATCGCCCCGTGGGCGCTCACCACGGCCAACGGATCGTCGTACGGGCGGGTCACCAGACCCTGCGCGACGAGGCGGGCGCGGCCGAGCAGCTTGTCAGTCATACCGAACACCTAACCAGAGGAGGGGTACACCCCCGGTCGCAACTGCTTCCGGGTCCCAGCGCGACACTGTTGCGCAAGGCGTCGTCGACGGCGCCCAGCGCTGCACACTCGCCTCAGCGGCGTTTGTCCCGATTGCAACAGTGTTGCGATCCGGGTCGAGTACCGCCCTCATAGCAACAGTGTCGCGCTGGGGTCACGAGCGGCGGCCCCGACACCGGGGGCAGTTGGCGAGCTGGCCCTTCCAGCCGTGTTGCCGGAGCACCGTCGCCACCTGCCTGGCGACCTTGCAGGGATTGCCCGCCACCGCTGACCAGCCGAACCGCAGTGTGATCAGTCCAAGCAGACGGTGCTCGTTGTCGCGGTCCATGTCCTGCTGGGCGGCCAACCCCCTGTGGTGGGTCTCGCCGTCGAGCTCCACCAAGAGGTGGAACTCCATGTAGCCGACGTCGGTCCGGCGGCGCGACGATGCTCGCACCTGTCGGGTTCCCACCGGCAGGCCGTGGGCGATCTCCACGTCGTGCAGGTAGCGTCGCTCCAGTGGACTCTCGATCCCAGCTTCTCCTTCGCTGAGGATGTCCAGGATCAGCGCCCGGTGGGGTTGGGTCCGGGAGTTGCGGGTGTGGCCCAGCAGCGACGAGCGGGTCAGCTTGGTCTTCGACAACGCCTTGGTGATCCAACCGACCACCTCGTCGGCGTCGCGCGCCTCCGCGCACAGGTCCAGCACTGTCTGCTCCAAGGTGGTGCGTGGCGGCTCGTGAGTCCTCGGTCGCCTACCGTGACGGAATCGCCAGCGTCCGCCCTCTCGCTGGCGTGCCCGGCCAACCGTCCAGACGTCGATCTGTGCAGGCTCGGGCGCGAACCCCCACAGGCTGGCGGCGGCCTTGCCGCCGATGGCCGCCCCGTCGCCGCCCAGGAGTACCCCGCCCCAAGCGAGAGCCTTGAAATCGGGATCCTTGGACAGGGACCACAGGTTTCGGCCCTTCGAGTGCCAGCGGCCCTCGCGCGCCCACCGACGCATGGCCGCCCGGGTGGCGCCGTTGTCCATGGCTTGTTGGTGACTGAACATCCCGGACTGGGCCGAGATCAGGTCCTGGAGGCCGTCGGGGACTGCAAGTTTGTGCTTCATACCCACACTCTGGGTTTTTGTGAGCACGAAGTTTCTTTGTCCACAGGCACCCTGTCACGTTGGGTGTTGACTGGCATGCCCATTGCGACAGGCTTGGGGTGATCGGCCTGACGCCAGCGCAACAGTGTTGCGCAAGGCGTCGACGACGGCGCCCTTCGCAACAGTGTCGCGCTGGGGTCACTGGTGGGGTCCGGCCGACAGTGGAAACCGGGTCCGGCCCCGACTCAGCGCGTGACTACTGGTGACACTGCGCCAAACGGGGGTCGGGGTCTGCCAGACTGGCCCCGTGACCCAGAACACCGCCGCACGGCGCACACCGGGGGAGATCACCGTGCGGGAACGCCTCACCTTCGCGGCGGGTGACGTCTTCGCAGGTGGCGCCTCCTCACTGATCGCGGTGCTGTACCTGATCTTCCTCACCGACGTCATCAAGCTCGCACCCGGGCTGGCCGGCACGGCGGTGCTGGTGGCCAAGCTGTGGGACGCGGTCAACGACCCGCTGATGGGGGCCATCTCGGACAGGGTCCGTACCCGGATGGGGCGACGGCGCCCGTTCATCCTGGGCGGTGCGGTGCTGCTGATCCCCATCATGGCGCTGTTGTGGCTGCCGTTCCCGGTGCTGGACTCCCAGGTGGGCAAGATGTTCTGGGCGATGCTGTCCTACATCGGCTACAACACGGTGCAGACTGTGATGGCGGTCCCGTACGCGTCTATGTCCACGGAGATCACCACGGACTACGACGAGCGCAACAAGGTCAACACCACCCGGCTGTTGTTCTCGACGGTGGCCTCGGCCTCGGTGACCCTCCTCGGCGCGTGGCTGTTCGGCCAGTACCGCAGCGGACAGATCGGCCTGTGGCCGATGTACCTGTGGATCGTGTTCGGCTTCGGCACTGTGTTCATGCTGGTCATGCTGGGGGTGGCGCTGTTCACCCGGGAGCGGGCACCGATCCCACCGCGCACGGAACGCTTCGAGGTCTCGACGTTCGTGGCGCCGCTGAGGACGGGCTCGTTCCGCAAGCTGCTCGGCATGTACCTGAGCCAGGCGCTGGCCTTCGACATCATCTCCGCCACCGTCCTCTACTACGCCCTCTACGTGGTGGTGGGCTCCAACTCGCAGGTCTTCCTCGGCATCTTCATCGCGGTCAACGTGATCGCCTACCCGATCGTGACCTGGCTGGTGGGCCGGGTCTCCAAGCACCGCATCTACACGCGCCTGATCCCGCTCGCACTCGTGGGCGTGGTGGCCGTCGCGTTCTTCCCCTCCGACTGGCCGGTGCCGCTGGTCTACGGGTTCGCGTTCCTCCTGGCCACGGGCATGGCCGGTGCCCAGCTGATGTGCTGGGTGATGTTCCCCGACGTGCTCGACGACGCCGAACTCGCCACGGGGCAGCGCAACGCCGGCTCCTACTCGGGCCTGATGACCTTCACCCGGGGCATCGCCTCGGCCATCGTGATCCAGGTGCTGGGTCTGGTGCTGCAGTTCAGCGGCTACCTGGCGCCCGTGGGCAACGAGGTGCCGGTCCAGCCGGACACGGCGATCATCGGGATCCGGGTGTTCATGCTCGTGGGGATCGCGGGACTGTTGGCCACGGGCTGGCTCGTGGCGCGCCGCTACCCGCTCACCCGGAAGGTGGCACTGGCGAACCAGGCCGAACTGGCCCGTCGACGTGGAACAGTCGGGGCCAGGGAGGAGGTCTCATGATGACTTCACTGGCGCTGTGGCTGCGCTCGCTGGGCCGCGAGACCACGCCGCCGCAACCCGACGATCCGGGGATGGCCGTGAAGATGTCGCCCTCCGGCATCCGGGACCTGGACAGGCTCGTCGCCGGGGAACCCATCGACGAGCGACCCGTCCACACCATCTGCGAGTTCGTAGACACCCGCTTCGACTGCGCCGACTTCCGCGTCCTCACCCTGCTGCGGATCGCCTACTCGGACAACCGCCACGTCTCCGACGACCTGCGCCGCCGCGTCCGCGCCTCCCTGCTCGGGTTCCGCTACTGGATGGACGAGCAGGGCAACGACTCGATGTGCTTCTGGTCCGAGAACCACCAGGCGATCTTCGCCGCCTGCGAGTACCTGGCCGGCCGGCTGTACCCCGACGAGGAATTCACCAACCCCGGCCCGGGCGGGGTGCGCCTCACCGGCCGTGAACGGGAGGCGCGCGGGCGCCGTCGCCTCGAGACCTGGTTCGACCACCGCTTCCGCTACGGCTTCACGGAGTGGAACTCCAACACCTACTACGAGGAGGACGTGGCCCCGCTGGCGCTGCTGGTGGACCTCTCCGGCGACGACGACATGGTGCGCCGGGCGACGACGATGCTGGACCTGCTGCTGCTGGACATGGCCCTGCACCGCTTCGAGCGCTGGTTCGTCTCGTCCGCCGGCCGCGCCTACGAGGCCCAGAAGAAGGACCCCCGCCGCGCCGACGTGAACGACATCCTGGACCACGCCTTCGGCCGCGACTTCCGCCCCACGCTCGACAAGGCGGGCGGCTTCTTCGTCGTCAGCGGCTACGAGACCCCGGAGGTGCTGCGCCGGATCGCCGACGAACCGGGCGAGGTGCTCATCCGGGAGTCCTTCGGGCTGGATGCCGACGAGGTGGTGGGGGAGGTGGGCGCCGCCGACGACGTGGAGACCACCGGCTTGTTCTTCTGGCTGATGGAGGCCTTCACGACGCCACCGTCGATCGGCATCACCGTGGACATGGTGGAGCGCTGGAAGCTGCACACCAACCGCTTCCTCGAGCCCCTCGGCGCGTTCCGCAAGGTCCCGCGCGCGCTGCTGCCGGGGCTCGTGCGCCTGCTGAACCCCGCCACGCAGGGGGTCGCCATCCAGCGCGCCGACGTCCAGACCTTCCGCACCGAGCACCACCTCCTGACCAGCGCACAGGCCCATCAGCCGGGCGGCTTCGGGGACCAGCAGCACATCTGGCAGGCCATGCTGCCCGGCGGCGTGCCCGTGTTCGCGCTCCACCCCGGCGCGCCGATGTTCGACGAGACGGCCCGCAATTTCTCGCCCGCCTCCTGGGTGGGCAACGGCATCAACCCGCAGGTGGGCCAGGACCGCGGCCTCCTCATCGCCCTCCACGACCTGCGCCACCGCGGCGGTTTTCTCGAACGCGAACGGCTCCGCTTCACCCACCTGTTCTGGCCCACCGAACGCTTCGACGAGCACCGCATGGGCCTCCACAGCGGCGGCGGCAACTGGCTCACCGCCCGCTGCGGCGACGGCTTCATCGGGGTGGTCTCCCTCCGGCCGCTGCAGCTCGGAGCCGAGCCCGAGCCGCAGTCGGTGGTGCAACCCGGCGACGTCACGGGCTGGGTGGTGCTGATGGGATCGGCCCACGAGGGCGGCTTCGACGAGTTCTGCGAACGAATCCGCACCACGCCCGTCACCCACGTCGTCGGTCGCAAACCCCGCCACGGCAGCATCGCCACCACCGTCGACGGCGCCCACTACGAACTGCGCTGGGTCGGTGGTCTGCACCGCGACGGCGAACCCCTGGCCACGCGCTACCCCCGCCTCGACACCCCGTTCGTCACCGCCGAGCGCTTCCCGTCGCGGATCCACGTCAGCCACGCCGGGCACACCCTGGACCTGGACTGGGCCGCCGGCACCCGCGACGTCGGCACCACCGCCGACGCGACACGGGAGGCTGTTCCTTGACCGCCCTCGAGGTGGCCGTCGAGTTGTGCGACGACATCGCCGCCGTCCACCGCGACCGGAAGGTCCTGCCCTGGATGTGGGGGCCCGCCCTGCTCGGGTTCGCGCTGGGGGAACTGGACCACCACCTGGGCGAGGACCGCTACCTGCCGTGCCTGGAGCGCTACGGGGACCACTACCTGGCCCACCCGCCGGCCATCAACTACTCGGACCACGTGGCCCCCGCCCTGGTCACGTGGACGCTGCAGCGCAAGGGGATGGACCGGTTCGCGCCCCTGACCGAGCGGGCCGTGGACTACATCCGCCACGCACCCCGCGCCGTCGACGACGCCGTCAACCACCTGGGCCGCTCGCCGTGGAACTGGATCTACCCGCGCTCGGTGTGGGTGGACTCACTCATGATGTTCTCGGTCTTCCCGGCCATGTACGGGCGGGTGGAGGGTGACCCGCAGCTCCTCGACGTCGCCGCCCGGCAGCCCGCCCAGTACGCCAGGCGGATGTTCGACGAGGAGTCGGGGCTTTGGCACCACGCCTACTGGGTGCGCTTCGGGCCGTTCCCCAACGTGTTCTGGGGCCGCGGCAACGGCTGGGTGGTTGCCGCGCTGCCGATGATCCTGGACCAGCTCCACGACACCCATCCCGAGTGGGACCCGATCCACGAACTCCTCGAACGCACCAGCGCCGCACTGCTGCCGCTGCAGTCCGCCGACGGCACCTGGCAGACCGTCCTGAAGGACCGGCGACGGTGGTTCAAGTCCCGCAGCGGCTACCGCGAGCTGTCCGCGACGGCGCTGGTGGCGGCCGGCTGGTTCCACGGGGTGCGGCGCGGCTACCTGGGGGAGGAGTACCTCGAGCCGGCGCAGCGCGCCCTCGACGCCGTGACGTGCGCGGTGCGACGCCGCGGCGGCCGGGTGGAGCTGCCCGAGATCTCCGGCCCCACCATCCCGCTGCCGTTCGCTCCCCGGCTGGGCTACCTGCTCACCCCCAAGGGCTCCAACCACCCCTACGGCGTGGCCGCGTTCGTGCTGGCCGCCATCAACCAGGACCTGCTGCAGCGCGCGCCCTGAGGGCCGGCGCCGCTCAGGACGGGTCGGGCAGCGCCAGGTAGACCGTCTCCAGGTACTCGGCGATGCCCTCGTGCGAGCCCTCGCGCCCGATGCCGGACAGCTTCACCCCGCCGAAGGGGGCGGCGGCGTTGGACAGCACACCGGTGTTGATGCCGATCATGCCGGTCTCCAGCAGCGCGCCGAGCCGCTGGATCCGGTCGACGTCGCGGGTGAACGCGTAGCCGGCGAGCCCCATCCGGGTGGCGTTGGCGATCCGCAGCGCCTCGGCCTCGTCGCGGAAGGTGGTGACCGGCGCGACGGGGCCGAAGATCTCCTCGCCGAGGATGTCGGCGTCCTGGGCCACCCCGGCCAGCACCGTGGGCGGGTAGTGGTAGCCGGGCCCGTCGGGGACCTCGCCGCCGGTGAGCAGCCGGGCGCCGTCGGTGACGGCGTTGGTGACGATGGAGTGCACCTGCTCGCGGGCCTCCTCGGAGATCAGGGGGCCGACGTCGGTGCTCTCGGCCAGGCCGTCGCCCACCTCGAGGCCCGCGAATTCGGCGGCGAGTCTGCGGCCGAACTCCTCGGCCAGCGACTCGTGCACGATGAACCGGTTGGCGGCGGTGCAGGCCTCACCGATGTTGCGCAGCTTGGCGGCCTTCGCGCCGGCGACGGCGGCGTCCAGGTCCGCGTCCTCGAACACCAGGAACGGGGCGTTGCCACCGAGCTCCATGGAGGTGCGCAGCACCCCGTCGGCCGCCTGCTTCAGGAGGGCCTGTCCCACGCCGGTGGAGCCGGTGAAGGACAGCTTGCGCAACCGGGGGTCGGCGATGATGGCGTCGGTGACGTCGTGCTCGGCGGAGGTGATGACGTTGACCACGCCGTCGGGGAAGCCGACGTCGGCCAGCACCCGCGCGAACAGCAGCGTCGTCAGCGGCGTCACGGAACTGGGGCGCAGCACGACGGTGCAGCCGGCCGCCAGCGCGGGCGCCACCTTGCGGGTGGCCATGGCCAGCGGGAAGTTCCACGGCGTCAGCAGCAGGCTCGGGCCCACGGGCCGCTTCACGACGAGCCCGCGCAGGGTGCCCTCGGGGAGGGTGCCGTAGCGGCCCTCGATCCGCACCGCCTCCTCGGAGAACCAGCGCAGGAACTCGGCGCCGTAGGTTACCTCGCCGTCGGACTCGACCATCGGCTTGCCCATCTCGAGCGTCATGGTGCGGGCGAAGTCGTCCCGACGGGCGACGACGGCCTCGAAGGCGGCGCGCAGCAGTTCGGCCCGGGTGCGGGGTGGGGTGGCGGCCCAGCCGGCGCTGGCGTCGTCGGCGGCGGTCAGGGCGGCGAGGCCCTGGTCCACGTCGGCGTTGGCCACCGCAGTGAGTTCGCGGCCGGTGGCCGGGTCGGTTACCGGGGTGGCCGGGCGGGCGCCGTCCTGCCATGCGCCGCCGATCCAGAGTCGGGTGGGGAGGTCCGTTGGGAGGCTGCGGTCATCCATGCTGCCACGTTACTCCCGTGGACGGTTCGGGCCCCCACCTGCGACGTTGCAGGTGGGGGCCCGGCCTGGGGAACCGACGGATCAGACAGCGGCGGCCCCGGTCTCGCCGGTGCGGATCCGGACCACCTCGTCGACGGGGGTGGACCAGACCTTGCCGTCACCGACGGATCCGGTGCGGGCGGAGGCGAGGATGACGTCGATCACGCCCTCGGCCTCGTCGTCGCCCACGAGCACCTCGATCTTCGCCTTGGTGAGGAAGTCGATCATGTACTCGGTGCCGCGGTAGACCTCGCGGTGGCCGCGCTGGCGGGCGTAGCCGGCGCACTCGGTGACGGTCATGCCCGCCACCCCGTGCTGGGCCAGGGCCACCTGGACCGCGTTGAGCATTCCTGGTTGGACGATTGCTGTGACGAGCCTCATGCCACACTCTCCTCTTCACGGACGGGGACGACGATGGTCTGCTTGACCGAGTGCGACGAGTAGGCGACGTGACTGAGGTCGTAGCCGGTCTCCGCGTGCTCGGACTGGTCGATGCCTGCGGTCTCGGCGGTCTCGGTGACCCGGATGCCCATGACCAAGTCCAGCACCTTGGCGATGACGAAGGTCACCACGAAGCTGTAGACCAGCACCGCGCCGGCGCCGAGGATCTGGGCCCACATCACGGCGAAGCCGCCGCCGTAGAGAATGCCCGCCGCGGCGGTCGGGGAGGACGGGTCGGCGAGGAAGCCGATGGCCAGGGTTCCGATCAGGCCGCCGCCGAGGTGGACGCCGACGACGTCCAGCGAGTCGTCGTAGCCCAGCTTGTTCTTGAGTCCGATCAGGAAGGCGCAGCCCACGCCGGCCAGCAGGCCGATCGCCAGCGCACCCAGCGGGCTGACCGCGGCGCAGGCGGGGGTGATGCCCACCAGGCCCGCCACGATGCCGGAGGCGGCGCCGAGGCTGGTGGCGTGGCCGTCGCGCAACCGCTCCACGACGAGCCACCCGATCATGGCGGCGGCCGCACCTGCGACGGTGTTGAGCCAGGCCACGCCGGCGGTGCCGTTGGCGGCCAGTGCGGAGCCGCCGTTGAAGCCGAACCAGCCGAACCACAGCAGGCCCGCGCCCAGCATGACGAGCGTCAGGTTGTGGGGCCGCATCGGGGACTTGCCCCAGCCGAGGCGGGGACCGAGGACGATGCACAGGGCCAGGGCGGCCGCGCCGGCGTTGATGTGGATGGCGGTGCCGCCGGCGAAGTCGATGGCGCCGATGGTGTTCGCGATGAACCCGCCGGTGGCCGAGACCGAGTCGTCGAAGGCGAACACCCAGTGGGCGGCGGGGAAGTACACCAGCAGCGCCCAGACGGCGGCGAAGACGATCCAGGCGGAGAACTTCATGCGGTCTGCCACGGCGCCGCTGACCAGGGCGACCGCGATGATCGCGAACGCGCACTGGAAGCCGGCGAAGACCATGGTGGGGATGGTGCCGACGAGGGCGTCGGGGCTCATCAGGGACGCGAGGCCGGCGAAGGTCAGCGGGTTGCCGATGACACCGCCGATCGAGTCGCCGAAGGCCATCGAGAATCCGACGAGGATCCAGAGGACACCGACGACGGCCATCGTGGTGATGGACATCATGAGCATGTTCAGCACGCTCTTGGCCCGCACCATGCCACCGTAGAAGAAGGCAAGGGCGGGCGTCATGAGTAGCACCAGCGCTGCGCTGGCGAGCACCCAGGCTGTGTCGCCTGCGGAGAGTTCCAGAAGGTTCATGCCAATGATCCAACCGACACGACGTTTCGGGAGGATCGTCGTCGCGTAACGAACCGATCAGCGCCTGTTGCTGTTCAGTTGCTCAGCGTTACTGATCGGTTACGGAGTTCTCACAGGCCCCGTCGGGCGGTGTCAGGGGCGGTTAACGCGCTCCAGTCTCACGTGTTCCAGGTTGTCGCGCTCCAGGTCCCGCCAAGAGCCCTCGAAGGTGAACTCGGCGAACGCCGAGGTGGGGAACCAGCACTGCAACTCGTCGGCCCGGCCCGGCGAACTGGCGTAGCTGAGCTGGGCCGAGAGCCCGGGGATGGTGGGGGCGTGGCCCACCACGAGCAGGCCGGTCACGGCGTCGTCGGTCTCGGAGATGCGCTGCAGCATGGTCTCGGTGCCGTCGGAGTAGAGCACCTGCTGGTACTCGACGGGGATGTCCAGCCCCAGCGCGGCGAACGTCTGCCGGGTGCGGGTGGCGGTGGAGACCAGGGCGTGCTGCAGGCCGAGCCCGGCGAGCACCTTGCCCACGTCCTGCGCCGCCTGCACCCCGCGGGGCAGCAGCTCGCGGGCGTGGTCGCCGCCCGGGTTGTTGCCCTCGGTCTTGGCGTGGCGCATCAGCACGAGTCGTCGCATGGGCCAAGTCTAGGACCGGGGGGGCGGCGGATCAGGGTTTGGTGGCCACCATCAGGTCGCGGCGGATGGAGGAGTCGACGCGGTGCGCGAACCGCTCCCAGGCGCCACCCTCGCTGACCTCGAGGCCGGCGCGGACCAGCACCTCGGCCAGGTCCTCGCGCGGCATGCCGAGGGTGTTCCAGGAGATGCCCAGCGCCCCGCCGTGGACCAGTTGCCCGGCCCAGACCGGGACGGCCTCCTTCAGCAGCCCGGCGGGGGTGCGGTCGCGGCGGCCGGAGTGGCCCACGACGTCGGTGTGGGAGCCGTGGACCACACCGTAGGGGGCGTCGACGACGACGGCGTCGAACTTCTTCTTCCCGAACAGGTCCGCCGAGGTGCGGGTGTCGCCGGTGAAGGCGGTCACCTGCCGCTCACCCGCGGTGGTGGTGACGGTGGCGTCGAACCGCTTGCCGATGGACTTGCCGTCGCGGCGCACGGGGGTGGTGCGGGTCTTGTGCTTGATGCGCTTGCGCCGCAGCCACGTGCTGTAGAACGCCGCCATCTGCTCGAAGGCCTTCGCGTCGGCCTCCACACCGTAGGCGTCGTGGCCGGCCAGCAGGGCGGTGGACAGGGTGGTGCCGCGCCCGGCCATCGGGTCCAGCACCTGGCGGGGGCCGTTCGGCTCGCGGGTGACCGCGGCGAGGGTGACGTTGAGCAGCAGGCGGGTGAACTGCTCGTTGGTCTTGCCCTGGTACTTGGGGATGGTGACCAGGTCGTCGTCGAGCGCGTCCACCTCGGGCAGCGCGACGGGCCGCAGCAGGTCCCCGGAACGCTCGAACAGGGCGAAGGCGGTGGACTGGGAGGCGACGGTGGCGAGCGCGGCGTCGTCCAGGCCCGGGGCGCTGAAGGCGAGGTAGCCCACCCCCGCCACCACCTCGTCGGCGCTGGATTCCACGAACGGCGCCGTCAGTTCCAGTTCGGCGACGCTCAGCGCCGCCGCCTCACCGGCGTAGACGCGGTTGGCGGACGGGGAGCGCAGCAGCAGGAAGTCGGGCATTGGACAAGTGTCGCAGACCCGCAGGGGCCGACGCGTCAGGCCAGGTTGACGTGGTGGTGCTCGAAGGGCGTGCCCTTGGCGCGCTCGAAGGAGGCCTGGATCTCGTCCTCGGCGTCCACCTTGCCGGTCCAGGTGGCGCCCTCGACGGACTTGCCCGGCTCGAGGTCCTTGTAGACGGAGAAGAAGTGCTCGATCTCCAGCAGCATGTGCTCCGGCACGGTGTCCAGGTCCTTGACGTTGTGGCGGCGGGTGTCCGCGGTGGCCACGCACAGCACCTTGTCGTCGCCGCCCATCTCGTCGGTCATGCGGAACATGGCGACGGCGTAGCACTCGATCAGGCAGCCGGGGAAGGTGGGCTCGGCACCGATGACCATGGCGTCGAGGGGGTCCCCGTCCAGGCCGAGGGTGCCCTCGATGAACCCGTAGTCGTACGGGTACTGCGTCGACGTGAACAGCGTGCGGTCCAGCCGGATACGACCCGTGTTGTGGTCCATCTCGTACTTGTTCTTGGTTCCCTTGGGGATCTCAACGGTGACATCGAACAGCACCCGTCGCTCCGCAGGCAGAACCTCGATGTTCTCGACGACGTCTTCGCTCACTGAACGCGCTCCTATGATTGAGGACAACCCGCTCGGGCGGGAGGTTGGAAAGCACAATACCGCGTCTGGAGCATCAATGAGGTCATCGGGCAGGGCCCTGCAGTGGCTCGCCGTCTGGATCATCCTGGGGCTGCTGCTGGCGCTCGGTTTCGTGGGCGCGGTGTTCCTGCGTCCCGTGATGGTGGCCGTCGGGGCCGAGACCACCGGTGCGCCGACGACGGTGGCGCCCACGCTGTTCGACCCGCCACCCACCCCCGAGGTTGAGCCGCCCATCGGCAACGGACTCGTCGGGCCGGCGGCCACCCCGGAGCCGGGGACCGCACCTGACAGGGAGGAACTCGAGGCGAGACTGGCTGCCGTGGACACCGCCGCCCTGGCCGAGGGTGCCGAGGAGGGCCTGCTGCTGGGGCTGGAGGTGGTGGACCTCGAGACCGGCGACGTGCTGGCGGCCCGCAACGCGGACCAGCCGCTGATCCCGGCCTCCAACACCAAGCTGCTGACGGTGGCCGCCGTCATGAACGCCTTCGACGACGAGGCCACCTTCGCCACCACCGTCGTCCAGCCCGAGCCCGGCCGGATCGTGCTCGTCGGCGGCGGCGACCCGCTGCTCACCAGCGTCCCCGTCGAGCCCGGCACCTACCCCCGCCCCGCCTCGCTGGAGGAACTCGCCACCGCCACGGCCGAGGCCCTCACCGCGGCCGGGCAGGACAGCGTCACCCTCGGCTTCGACGACTCGCTGTTCACCGAGGAGTGGAACCAGACCTGGCCCAGCAACTACTTCGACCAGGTCACCCGCATCAGCGCCCTGTGGGCCGACGAGGGCCGCCAGCCCAACCGCGTGCGCAGCAACACGCCCGCGATGCTGGCCGCGCAGACCTTCGCCGCCCAGCTGACCGCCGCCGGCATCACCGTCACCGGCGCTCCCGTAGCCGCCGACGGGGACGGGGTGGAGCTCGCCCGGGTGGAGTCGCTGCCCGTGCACGTCCTCGCCGAGCAGGCCATGCTGCGCTCCAACAACTCCTTCACGGAGGTGCTCGGCATGCAGGTGGCGCTCCGGACGGGGCACCCGGCGACGTTCGCGGGCGCCGTCGCCGCCATCGAGGAGCAGCTGACTGGACTGGGCCTCTGGGAGGATGGTGCGGTGATCCACGACGCCTCCGGCCTGTCCCGCAGCAACGCCGTCCCGGCGTCCATGCTGGCGAGCACCATGCGCCACGTCGCCACCGAACCGAAGCTCACCGTCGTCCTGGACGGCCTGCCCGTCGCCGGCGTCACCGGCACCCTCGCCGACCGATTCAACGACTCCGTCTCCAGCCCCGCCCGCGGGATCGCGAAGGCCAAGACCGGCTCCCTCACCCGCGTCGCCACCCTGGCCGGCACCACCGTCACCGCCGACGGCCGCGAGGTGGCCTACGCGTTCATGACCAACGGGTCCGCCGACGGCTGGGCCGCCCGGGTCTGGACCGACCGCTCCGTCGGCATACTCACGGGGTGTGGCTGCTGATGCAACTGCGCCCCCACGTCGACTGGTCGCTGGCGAGGAGACTCGCCGCCCGCTTCCAGGGTGACCTGCCCGAAGCCACCCGCCCCGAGGCGCACCAGAGCGTGGGGTCGCTGCGCGTGGCCGCCCGCCGCGCCGGCGAACTGGCCGTCCGGTTCAGCGGCCTCGACGGCGAACCCGCCGCCCGGGTGGTGGTCACGGACCGCGAGGGCTGGGCCCGCGGCATGACCCGGATGGCCGACGCCGTCATCGAGGCCCTCCCGATGCGCGACCGCAGCGAGGGGCTGCGCAAGAAACTGGTCGGGCTCGGCTACGGCAGCGTGGGAGGCCTGGCGCTGGGGGCGATCGGCCGCCAACTCCTCGGCCAGTACGACGCGTTCTCGCCCGAGCGGACGCTGTACCTGATCGCGCCCAACATCGTCGCGCTGCAGCGCGCCCGCCGACTGGTTCCGAAGGACTTCCACCTCTGGGTGGCCATCCACGAGCAGACCCACGCCGTCCAGTTCAGTGCCGCCCCGTGGCTGGGGGAGTACCTGATGGAGCGCTTCGTGGCCATCGCCACCGACGACCTCTCCGCCACCGGTGCCCTGCGGAACCTGGCCGCCGGCCGCGGCGCAGCCGCCACCATGGCCAGCCCCGACGGGCACAGCGCGCTCGACGAGATGACGGCCGTGATGACGCTGGTGGAGGGTCATGCCGACTACGTCTCCGACGCCGTCGGCAGGCGCAACGTCCCCACCGTCAAGCAACTGCGCAAGGCCTTCGCCCGCGACGGCGCCGCACCCCGGCTCGCGAAGGTGTTGCCCGCCGTGGACAAGGCGGCCCAGTACCGCGACGGCCTGGCGTTCTGCCGCAAGGTGGCCAGCCGCGTCGGGCGCCGCGGTCTCGCGCGCGCCTTCGAGGGGCCGCACAACCTGCCGACCGCCGCCGAGATCGCCGATCCGGCCGAGTACCTGCGGAGGGTCCATGGCAAGACGTGAACTCGGCCCGGCCGCGCTGGAGGTGGCCCAGGCCGTCGCGGCCCTGCTGCCCACCGGTGAGGTGGTGGTGGGCGTCTCCGGGGGCGCCGACTCCCTGGCCCTGGCGCTCGGGGCCCAGTGGGCCGCCGCCCGCTCCGGCACCGTGGTGCGCTGCATCGTCGTGGACCACGGCCTGCAGGACGGCTCCGACGCCGTTGCGCGCCGCGTCGTCGAACAACTCGACGCCCGCGGGATCCACGCCGAGGTGCGCCGGGTGGCGGTGGACCTTGAATCCGGCGACGGCCTGGAGTCGGCCGCCCGCGACGCCCGCCTCGAGACCCTGGCGGCCGAGGGCGTGCCGGTGCTGCTGGGCCACACCCTCGACGACCAGGCCGAGTCCGTCCTCCTCGGGCTGCTGCGCGGCTCCGGCGTCCGCTCCCTGGCGGGCATGGCGCAGGTGCGGGCACCGTTCCTACGGCCCCTCCTGGGGATCCGGCGCACCACCACCCAGCAGGCGTGCGGGGAGTGGGGGATCGAGTACTGGTCGGACCCCCACAACACCGACGAACGCTTCGCCCGGGTGCGCGTGCGCAACCACGTCGGCGGGCTCAGCGAGGCCCTCGGCCGCGACGTCGCCCCCGCACTGGCCCGCTCCGCCACCCTCGCCCGCATCGACGCCGACTACCTCGACGGCCTCGCCCTCGGCATCGGCGTCAAGGCCCTCTCCGGCCGGGACCTGCGCGCCGACGTCGTGGCGGACCTGCCCGACGCCATCCGGCTGCGCGTGATCCGCGACTGGCTCGCCGCCCACGGCGTGGAGCCGCTGGCGATGGTGCACCTGCAGGCGGTCGACGCGCTGGTGGCGGCCTGGCGCGGCCAGGGCCCGGTGGACCTGCCCGGCGCCCGGGTGCTGCGCACCGACGGCACCCTGCGGGTCTCGCACCCGGCCTGAGTGCTCAGCGCACGGGGGTGCGGGGGAACCGCCACGCCGCCAGCAGGCCCGCCACCACGATGATCCCCACGCACCAGGCAACGGCGGCCACCGGCCGGGCCTCGCCCACCAGCAGGGCCGCGCGGATGGTCTCGATGATCGGGGTCACCGGCTGGTGCTCCGCGACGGGTTGCAGCCACCCGGGCATGGTGGAGACCGGGACGAAGGCGCTCGAGACGTAGGGTAGGAACAGCAGGACGAATCCGTACCCGTTGGCGGCCTCCGGGCTGCCGGCCACCAGCCCGATCAGTGCGAACACGGCCGTGACGGCCAGGATCCACAGCGTGACGACGCCCAGGGCGGTCAGCCAGCCGGCCAGCCCGGCGTCCGGGCGGAAGCCGATCAGCAGCCCCACCCCGATCACGACGGCCGTGGCCACCAGGTTCCGCACCACGCTGGCGACGACGTGGCCCACCAGCGCGGTGGGAGCCGAGATCGGCATCGTGCGGTAGCGCAGCATCGCGCCCGTGGTCATGTCCCGACTGACGGAGACCGCGGTGGACGAGGCGCCGAAGCCCGCGCAGGTCAGGATGATGCCCGGCACGACGTAGTCGATGTAGTCGCCGCCGGAGGAGATCGCGCCGCCGAAGACCAGCACGAAGGTGAGCATCAGGAACACGGGAAGGGCGATGGCCATCAGCAGCCCCTCGCCGTCCCGGAGGCTGTGGACCAGGCTTCGCCTGATGAACACCAGGCTCGAGCGCACAGGATGCGTGCCGACGGGGCGGGCACCGGTGTTTTCCGGAAGCGAGGTCGTGGTCATGCCGCCACCTCCCGGTGGCCGCCGGTGATGGCAGTGAAGGCGTCGTCGAGCGAGGGGGAGCGGAGTTCGACTCGGGTGCCCGTCGGGGTGTCCACGGCCAGGCCGGCCAGCGCCGTCGCCACGGAGGCCGGTGTCCCGTCGGTCTCGGCGCGGCCGAGCTCGGTTCCGGCGGCGTCGAGCACGACGAGGTTCATCCCGCCCACGGCTGCGGTCAGCTCCGCGGCGGTGCCGTCGGCGACGACCCGGCCGTGCTGCAGCACCGTGATCCGGTCCGCCAGTGCCTCCGCCTCGTCGAGGGTCTGGGTGGTGAGCAGCACGGTGGTGCCACCCGCCGCCAGTGCCCGCACGTCCTCCCAGACGCGGGCACGGCTCGTCGGGTCCAGCCCCGTCGTGGGCTCGTCGAGGAACAGCACCCCGGTGGGTGCGATCAGGCTGGCAGCGAGGTCCACCCGTCGGCGCATGCCGCCGGAGTAGGAGCGCACCGCCCGGTTGCCCGCGGCGGTGAGGTCCAGTCGTTCGAGGAGTTCGTCGGCCCGCCGTCGAGCCCGGGACCCGAGCCCCAGCAGCCTGCCCAGCAGGACGAGGTTCTCGCGGCCGGTGAGCAGCTCGTCGAGCGAGTTGGACTGGCCCGTCACCCGGATCAGCGCTCGCACCGCCGCCGCTTCGCGCACGACGTCACGGCCGAGGACGCGTGCGGTGCCGTGGTCCGGGCGGACGAGCGTGGTCAGGATGGACACCAGGGTGGTCTTGCCGGCCCCGTTCGGGCCGAGCAGCGCCACCACGCCGCCATCGATGGACAGGTCGAGATCGGCCAGGACCGTCTCCCGCCCGTAGGACTTCCCGAGGCCCGTGGCCTCGATCGTGGGCGCCATGGGCGCCTCCTCTCGGTGAGTGATCTGTCTGCTTGATAGACAGTATGCGACATAAACAGTATGCGATCAACGCAGTATGGTTGGCATACAGTTGTGGGACCGAACAGCCAGGAGGTCCGATGGCCGACGACGACGTCTCGAGGGTGGTTGCGCTCGCATGGGGGGTGGCTGCCTCCCCGCAGCGAGGTCCCAAGCGGGAACTGAGTCACGAGCGCATCGTCGAGAAGGCGATGGAGATCGCCGACGCCGAGGGGCTGTCAGCGGTCACCATGGCACGGGTCGCGCAGTCCTTCGGGTTCACCACGATGGCGATCTACCGCTACGTCGCCGCCAAGGAGGACCTGCACCGGTTGATGCTCGACGGCGCCTTCGCCGACAGGCCGACGCCCGACGTCGGCGGTGGCTGGCGGGCGGGCCTGGAGGCGTGGGCGGACTGGCTGCTGGCCGGCTACCGCGCCCACCCCTGGGTGCTCGAGATCCCCATGAGCATGGAGGCGCTGATGATGCCCTCCCAGATGACGATCGCCGACGCGGCGCTGCGGGCGATGGCGGACCTGCCCGCCACGCAGGGGGAGCGGCTGGCGCTGCTGGTGGCGCTGTCCACGTCACTGCGCGGCATGGCCGCCATGGAGCAGGAGATCACCGGGCCGCAGGCGGAGGTCTCGCAGGCCACCAAGGACCTGGTGCGCGAGGTGGTCGAGGGTGTCCACCTCCCGGCGCTGGCCCCGCTCGTGGCCAGCGGGGCCTACTTCGGTGAGGGTGACGACGGCTCCGGCGGGGAGTTGCTCGAGGACGAGTTCACCCGTGGCCTGGAGGTGTGGCTGGCCGGCGTCGAGACCCTGTTCGCGTCCCGTTCGGACGTGCCCGAGGCCCAGTGCGCCGCCCCGGCCCCGCCCGAGACCCCGGCCCAGCAGTTGGCGCGGGCTGAGGCGGAACTGGCGGCGGCCGTCGCCGCCAGGAAGGAGGCCGAGGCCAGGGTCAAGGAGCTCTACCGGGCCGAGGCCGCCGCGCGGAAGCGACGCGACCGGGCCAAGGAGGTCGCCAAGGCGGCGGCGAAGCTCGAGCAGGGCTGAGCCGCCGGGTCGGGGTCGGCTCGGTGTGGTGTTCCTGCTGGTGGACCCGCAGGATCACCACAGTCAGCCGCGCGCAGGGAGGCCCGCCGGGGAGACGGCTGCCACGACATGGGCCGCGGCGACGCCGAGGGCTTCGGCCTGTTCCGGGGTGAGGTTGTCGAAGACGGCGCGGCGCACCGCCTCGACGTGGCCGGGTGCGATCTCGCGGACGCGCGCCCAGCCCGCCTCCGTGAGGATGCCCAGGGTGACGCGGCCGTCGGTGGGGTCCGGTTCCCTGCGCACCCAGCCGGCATTCTCGAGCCGCGTCATCACGCGCGACAGGTGGGACTGGGTCATGTTGGTGACCAGCGCCAGCTCGCCGAGACGCATCGAGCGGCCGGGTGCCATTGAGATCTGGGAGAGCGCGTTGTACTCGGCCAGGCTCGTGTCGGAGTCCTGCCTGAGCTGGGTGTCCAGGCGTGCGGGCAGCCAGGTCATCAGCCCCCACACGGCCAGCCAGGTCTGGTGTTCGGCGGGGCTGAGCCAGCGGGTCGGATCGGTTTCAGCCATGGCTCGAGCATAGCGCAGAAACTTGACGTGGAAAGTAAACCCTGTACTGTGACCTCGACGTCTTCCCGCTCAACCTGGGCGGCAACACCTTCGGCTGGACCTCGGACCGCGAGCAGACCTTCGCCGTGCTCGACGCCTTCGTCGCCGCCGGCGGCAACTTCATCGACACCGCCGACTCCTACTCCATGTGGGCCGAGGGCAATGACGGCGGCGAGTCCGAGCGCCTCATCGGGGAGTGGCTGACCGAGCGCGGCAACCGTGACCAGGTCATCATCGCCACCAAGGTCGGCGGCCTCCCCGCCCGCCAGGGCCTGTCGGCCGCCAACGTCGACGCCGCCCTCGACGAGTCCCTCGCCCGCCTGCGGACCGACTACGTCGACATCTACTACGCGCACTACGACGACGAGACCGTCTCCATCCCGGAGCAGGTCCGCATCGCGCACTCCCTCGTCGAGTCGGGGCGCGTGCGCCACCTCGCCCTGTCCAACTTCACCCCGGAGCGGATGCGCGAGTGGTTCGAGGAGGCCACCCGGGCCGGGCTCACCGTGCCCGTGGCAATCCAGCCGCAGTACAACCGGATCCACCGCGCCGGCTACGAGCAGGCCTACGCCGAGATCGCCCGCGAGTTCGACGTCGCCGTGTTCCCCTACTTCGCCCTCGCCTCCGGCGTGCTCACCGGCAAGTACCGCACGGCCGCCGACTTCGAGGGACGCGCCCGAAAGGGGTTCGCGGCCGACCCCCTCACCGACGACGCGCTCAAGGTGGTCGACACGCTCACCGCCGTCGCCTCGGCCCGCAGTGCCGAGCCCGCCACCGTCGCGCTCGCCTGGCTGCTCGCCAAGGGCATCCACGCCCTCATCGCCTCGGCCAGCAACGTCGAGCAGTTGCCCGCGCTGATGGCCGCGCCGTCGCTGCAGCTCAGTGACGCGGAGGTGGCCGCGCTGGACGCGGCCTCGGCACCCTTCGCCGCCTGACCCGGTCCCCGTGTGCGCGGCCACCCGACCTCCTCGGGTCGGGTGGCCGCTCGGTGTCCCGCAGGTGGCTAAGCTGAGGGTGTGGATGCAGCAGATGTGAAAGCCGACCTGTCCGAAGTTCTCTACACCGCGGACCAGATCCAGGAGCGGATCGCCGAGGTGGCCGCCCAGATCGACGCGGACTACGAGGGTCGGGAGGTGCTGCTGGTCGGCGTCCTCAACGGCGCAGTGATGGTGGTCGCGGACCTCCAGCGCGCCATGAAGGGCCACGTCCAGATGGACTGGATGGCCGTGTCCTCCTACGGCTCCGGCACCCAGTCCAGTGGCGTGGTGCGGATCCTCAAGGACCTCAGCAGCGACCTCGCCGGGCGCCACGTCATCGTGGTGGAGGACATCATCGACACCGGCCTCACCCTCAGCTACCTGATGAGCAACCTCGCCTCGCGCAACCCCGCGAGCCTCGAGATCATGACCATGTTCCGCAAGCCCGAGGCCTCGAAGATGGACGTCGACGTCAAGTACGTCGGCTACGACATCCCCAACCAGTTCGTGGTGGGCTTCGGGCTGGACTACGACGGCCGCTACCGCAACCTGCGGGACCTCGCGATCCTCGCCCCGCACGTCTACTCCTGAGTGTCGGGGCCGCCCACCGATCATTTTTGTGTGGGCCTTCAATAATTACCTCTTCGCCTCTCGGAAGCGGTAGCGTGAGCGTCCATGAGCACCAGTTCCCGCGACGTCGGCACCCCCTCGGCTGAGCCCGGACCCGCACCCGTCGCCCCCGTCGGCGCCACCGTCGTGCGGCGCCGGGTCACCATCCCCGCCGCCGGGATCGGCCCCGAGGGCCTCCCGCTGCTGCACCTCCAGCACGAGAGCTCCCTCAGTGAGTCGGACCGGGAGCTGCTGGGGGAGCAGCCCGGCCGTCGCCTGGTGGACCGCCCCACCAACATGCTCCCGTACCGGGCGCAGAGCCGCTACGACCGCGTCATCACCGACCGCGAGTTCGACGTCGTCGAGCTGGCCAACGAACACCTGCGCGCCACCTTCCTGCCCGAACTCGGCGGCAGGCTGTGGAGCCTCGTGGACCTTGAATCCGGCCGCGACCTGCTCTTCCAACCCGACGCCATCTGGTTCGGCAACCTCGCCCTGCGCGACGCCTGGTTCGCCGGCGGCATCGAGTGGAACCTCGGCATCACCGGCCACTGGGGACTCACGGCATCGCCGGTGGGTGCGGGCATCGTCGAGGTGGACGGCCAGCAGGTGCTGCGGATGTGGGCCTACGAGCGGCTCACCGGGCTGGTCTGGCGCCTTGAGGCCTGGCTGCCCGCCGGCTCCCGCCACCTCTACACCAGCGCCCGGATCGCCAACCACCACTCCCACGCCGTCCCCTTCTACTGGTGGTCCAACGCCGCCGTCCCCCTCGCCGACGGTGCCCGCGTGCTCACCGAGGCCACCAGTTCCTTCCACAACGACTACGAGGGCCGCCTGATCCGCGTCGGCCACCCCGACACCGGCCGCGACGTCGACTCCAGCGCACCGCTGAAGGCGCCGCGCGCCGCCGACTACTTCTTCGACACCGCCCTGCCAGACGGCGAACCCGCCCCCGTCCCATGGGTGGCGATCCGCGACGACGAGGGCCCCGGCACCCTGCTCGCCTCCACCTCCGAGCTCCGCGGCAAGAAGGAGTTCGTGTGGGGCAACACCCGCGGCGGCCACCGCTGGCAGGCCTGGCTGAACGGCGAGGGCCGCTACCTGGAACTCCAGTCCGGCTACGCCCGCACCCAGAAGGAACACATCGCCCTGGAGGCCGGGCAGCAGGTGAGCTGGGTGGAGGCGTTCGGCCCGGTCACCGGCGATCGCCCCGCCGACCACGACGAGGAGGTGCGCGCCGTCGCCGCCCAGTTGCCCGAACGGGGGCTGCGGCGGGCCCGCGAGCTCTTCGACGCCGCCGCACACCTGGCGCCCGAGGTCTGGCACGAGGCGGACGGCTGGGGTCGCGTCGAGGTGGAGGCCGGGCACCTGCCGGCCGACCCCGCCGTGCCCTTCGACGCCGAGCTCGACGCCGCGCAGGCAGCCTGGGTGGCTGTCGCGAAGGGCCGGGAGCCCGAGCCGCTGCTGGCCGGGTCGCCGCAGGTGGGTCCGGAGTGGCTGCGCCACGTCGAGGGCGTCGCGGACGGGTGGTTGAAGGAGCTCCTGCTCGGCTACTGCGCGTGGGCCCAGGGTGACCGGGAAGTCGCCGTCGGGCACTGGGAGGCGTCGGTGGCGGCCGAGCCCAACGCCGGTGCCCTGCACTGCCTGGCCGCCGTCTCCGAGGACGGCTGGGACGCCTTCGACTACGCCGAGCGCGCCTGGGAGGCCCGCCCGGAGGAGGACAACCTCCTGATCGACTACCTCGGCCGCGCCCGCACCGTCCCCACGCTGGTGCTGCGCATCATCGACCGGCTCCCACCGGAGCGCCAGCGGCTGCCCCGGGTGCGGCTGGCGCTGGCCAGGGCGCTGGTGGACGAGGGCCGGCTCGTCACGGCGCGCGCCGTCATCGACGAACTGGAGCTGCCCAACCTGCGCGAGACCAGCAACGAACTCGAGGAACTGTGGCGCAGCTACACCAGCGCCGCGGGAACCCTGGACCCGCTGCCCGAGCACCTGGACTTCAGAATGTTCTCCTAGGGACTGCGCTGGGATCGTGGGGTGGGATTGGGCGACGCTGGTAATCTGCCCTTGCCCACTACCGTTTTCCAGATCGGCGTTGTTCGTTGCAGAAACTCATGAAGAGCCCGTTCGGGTGGTTGACCTGGATCATCATCATCATCCTGGTCTTCACGCTCGGCAGCCAGCTCGTGTCCTCCCTCGTCGGCTACCAGACCAAGCCCACGTCGGAGGTGCTCGCGCTGCTCGAGGGTGACACCAAGCTCAAGGAAGTCATCCTCGTCGACGGCGAACAGGTGGTCCGCGTGACCACCGCCGCGGGGGAGAAGGTCGAGACCGCATGGGTCGGCAACCAGGTCGACGACATCGTCGACATCCTCAACGAGCGCCAGCAAGCCGGCACCCTCGAGTCCTGGGTGGCGCAGAACCCGAGCCCCGGGTTCCTGTCCACCCTCCTCTACACCGGCCTGCCGTTCCTGCTGTTGGCCATCGGCTTCTTCTTCGTCATCCGGATGATGTCCAGCGGCGGCTCGGGCGGCCCGCTGTCCTTCGGCAAGTCGAAGGCGAAGCTGGCCAGCAAGGACACCCCCAAGTCCACCTTCGCCGACGTCGCGGGCGTGGACGAGGCCGTCGAGGAGCTCCAGGAGATCAAGGAGTTCTTGGCAGAGCCGGGCAAGTTCCAGAAGCTGGGCGCCAAGATCCCCAAGGGCGTGCTCCTCTACGGGCCGCCCGGAACGGGCAAGACCCTGCTGGCGCGCGCCGTCGCGGGCGAGGCCGGGGTGCCGTTCTTCTCCATCTCGGGCTCGGACTTCGTTGAGATGTTCGTCGGCGTCGGCGCCTCCCGCGTGCGTGACCTGTTCGAGCAGGCCAAGGAGGCCGCTCCCGCGATCGTGTTCATCGACGAGATCGACGCCGTCGGCCGCCACCGCGGCGCCGGTATGGGTGGCGGACACGACGAGCGCGAGCAGACGCTGAACCAGCTCCTCGTGGAGATGGACGGCTTCGACGTGCGCGGCGGCGTCATCCTGATCGCCGCCACCAACCGACCCGACGTCCTGGACCCGGCCCTGCTGCGTCCCGGCCGCTTCGACCGCCAGATCTCCGTGGAGGCGCCGGACCTGGACGGCCGCGCCCACATCCTGAACGTCCACTCCAAGGGCAAGCCCCTCACCGCCGACGTGGACCTGCACTCCATCGCGCGCCGCACCCCCGGGTTCTCCGGCGCGGACCTGGCCAACGTCCTCAACGAGGCCGCGCTGCTGGCCGCCCGCATGAACCTGGAGGCCATCGGCCAGGCCCAGCTCGACGAGGCCATCGACCGAGTCATCGCCGGCCCGCAGAAGCGCACCCGCCTGATGAACGACCGCGAGCGCCTGATCACCGCCTACCACGAGGGTGGACACGCCCTGGTGGCAGCGGCCATGCCCGGCAACGACCCGGTCCAGAAGGTCACCATCCTCCCGCGCGGCCGCGCCCTCGGGTACACGATGGTGATGCCGGACCAGGACAAGTACTCCCAGACCCGCGGGGAACTGCTGGACCAGATGGCCTACATGATGGGTGGCCGCGCCGCCGAGGAACTGATCTTCCACGACCCCACCACGGGCGCCTCCAACGACATCGAGAAGGCCACCAAGGTGGCCCGCGCCATGGTGATGCAGTACGGCATGAGCGAGCGCATCGGCGCGATCCAGCTCGGCGGCGGGGACTCCGAGCCGTTCATGGGGATGCGGGGATCCCAGCCCAGCAAGGACTTCTCCGAGCACAGCGCCGCCATCGTGGACCAGGAGGTCGCGGCCCTCATCCACACCGCCCACCAGGAGGCCTTCGACGTCCTCGAGGAGAACCGCGAGGTCCTCGACGAACTGGTGCGGCAGCTGTTCGCCAAGGAGACCCTCAACAAGGCCGAGGTGGCCGAGGTGTTCAAGCCCCTCAAGCGTCGCGAGAAGCGGCCGGCCTGGACCGGTTCGGACCTGCGTGTGCCGTCGGACATCCCGCCCGTCGAGGTGCCGTCGACGCCAGGCCGCCCCAACGTGATCGGCCCGCCCGCCAACCCGAACCCGCACCCGCAGCCGCCGACGCCGGGCGGCTCGCCGCAGCCCCCCGGCCAGCCGGGCGCGGAGCAGCCGCCCACCCCCGGTCCGGACACGTGGGAGCCGCCGCAGTGGCCGAGCCCCGGATCGGGACGCTGACATGGCAGTGGACCAGGCCCGCGTCGAGGCGGCAGTCCGCGAGATCCTGATCGCGGTGGGGGAGGACCCCGACAGGGAGGGCCTCCAGCAGACGCCCGCCCGCGTCGCCCGCGCCTACGAGGAACTGTTCGCGGGGCTGTCGCAGACCCCGGAGGCCCACCTCGCCACCACCTTCGACATCGCCCACGACGAGCTCGTCCTCGTCAAGGACATCGAGGTCACCAGCACCTGCGAACACCACCTGCTGCCGTTCGTCGGGGTCGCCCACATCGGCTACATCCCCAGTGAGAACGGCCGCGTCACCGGGCTTTCCAAGCTGGCCCGCCTGGTGGACGTCTACGCCCGCCGCCCCCAGGTGCAGGAGCGCCTCACGACGCAGGTGGCCGACGCCCTCGTCGAACACCTCGAGGCCCGCGGCGTCATCGTCGTGATCGAGGCGGAGCACATGTGCATGACCATGCGCGGCGCCCGCAAGCCCGGCAGCATGACCATCACCAGCGCAGTCCGCGGCCAGCTCCGGGACCCCGCCACCCGCGCCGAGGCCATGGGGCTGATCACCGGGGGCCGGTGAGCATGACCCTCGTGATGGGGGTGGTGAACGTCACCACGGACTCGTTCTCCGACGGCGGCCGCTACGTCGACACCGACGCCGCGGTCGAGCACGGCCTGGAGCTGGCCGCGCAGGGCGCGGCCATCGTCGACGTCGGTGGGGAGTCCACCCGCCCGGGAGCGCAACGCGTCGCCGCCGGGGAGGAACTGGACCGGGTGGTGCCCGTCGTGCGGGAGCTGGTGCGGCACGGGATCGCCGTCTCCGTGGACACGATGCGCGCCGCCGTGGCCGAGGCCGCCATCGCCGCCGGTGCGGCCGTCATCAACGACGTCTCCGGCGGGCAGGCGGACCCTGACATGCTCGGCGTGGTGGCCGCCTCCGACGTGGACTACGTGCTGATGCACTGGCGCTCCCACTCCGCCACCATGCAGGCCGAGACCAGCTACGACGACGTCCTCGCCGACGTCGTGGAGGAGCTCCGGCGCTGCCGCGACGCCGCGCTGCGGGCCGGGATCGGTGCCGGCCGGATCGTGCTGGACCCGGGCGTCGGGTTCTCCAAGACATGGGACCAGAACTGGGACCTGCTCGCCGGGCTGGAACGGTTCGAGGAACTGGGCCATCGGATCCTCGTCGGGGTCTCCCGCAAGCGCTTCCTGGGGGAACTGCTGGATGGGCGCGAGCCCCTCGGCCGGGACGCCGCCACCGCCGCCATCAGCACCTGGTGCGCGCTCACCGGGGTGTGGGCGGTGCGCACCCACGAGGTCCCCAGCCAGCTCGACGCCATCCGCGTCGGCCAGCGGCTGCGCGCCGCGCGGCTCGCCGCGAGCGGTGCCCACCGTCCTGACCCCGGCCCGGTCACGGCCTGATGGGTTGGGGTAGAGTCGCACCCGTCGCAGAAGAGAATTGGGGGTGAGCAGCTTGGACAGCATCACACTGACAGGGATTTCCGCAACCGGATTCCACGGGGTGTTCCCCGAGGAACGACGTGACGGCCAGACCTTCGTCGCAGATGTCGAGTTGGGGCTGCCGCTCGAAACCACCTCCGACGACCTGGCTGACACCGTCAACTACGCGGAGATCGCAGAAGTGGTCGAAGCTGTGCTGAGCGGTGAACCCTGCAACCTCATCGAGACGGTGGCCGGCCGAATCGCGGCCGCCTGCCTCGAACACGACGAGCGGGTGGAGACGGTGCGAGTCACCGTGCACAAGCCCCAAGCACCTGTCCGGCAAGCCTTCACAGACCTGTCCGTCACCATCACCAGGAGCAAGAATGTCCAACGGCCCCTTTGACATCGACGTTGACACCCTCGGCAACCTGCGGCCCATCTCGAAGGTCGTGTTCAGCCTCGGGTCGAACCAGGGCGAGTCCGCCACCATCCTCGCGGAGGCCGTCGAGTACCTGGCCGAGACGCCGGACCTGATCCTCGTGGACGTCTCGCCGGTGTACGAGACCAAGCTGGAGGGCGAGGGTCCCGAGCAGCCGGACTTCCTGAACCTGATCGTCGTCGCCGAGTCGACGCTCGAGCCGCTGACGCTCCTGGACCGGGCGCTCGCAATCGAGGAGAACTTCGGCCGCGTCCGCGAGGTGCCCAACGGGCCCCGCACGCTGGACATCGACATCATCATGGTGGGCAAGCGCATCAGCGAGGCCGAGATCGAGCTCCCGCACCCGCGCGCCCACGAGCGGGCCTTCGTGCTGGTGCCCTGGTTGGACGTGGACCCCGAGGCGGAGATCGCCGGCCACGGCCGCATCGCCGAACTGGTGGAGGACGTGGACACGGACGGGGTGCGACGTCGTGACGACATCGTGATCTCCGCACCCGCCGGGTTCTGAGCCACCTTGGCGCAACAGCCCGAACCGCCCCGGCCGAAGCTGGGGCTGACCACCTTCAAGCAGGTCCTCGTCGCCGCGCTCGCGGGGGCGCTGCTGGCGGCGTTCCTGCTCAGCATCTACGACCTGTTCGAGGGCTTCCCGCCGGTGGTGCCCTGGACCGTGCCCGCCATCCTCGTGGTGATGGCGGTGGCTGCCTGGATCTACTCCCGCGGCCTGTCGAAGCGGGTGGCACAGCGTGCGGTCTCCGGGGTGGAGGCCGTGCGGGCCCTCGCCATCGCGAAGGCCGCCATCATGGCCGGTGCCATCCTCGCCGGCATGCACGCGGTCTACGTCGGGCGCTGGATCGGCCAACTGGACGCCTCCCAGCCCGCCCAGCGGGTGCTGCTCGGATCGGTGACCCTGGTCAGCGCCATCCTGTTCACCGGCGCCGGGCACCTGCTCGAGAAGGCGTGCGTGGTGCCCGACGACGATGACGAGGACGACGAGTCCTCCGAGGAGCAGGACTGACGCGACACGCCCTCGGAAACGACGGCGTGCCTCACCGAGTTGTTGGATCCCTCGGATATCCTGTCCGCATGGCTGGTCGACACGTAGCAACCCCTTCCTCAGAACGACGGATCGCACTGACGATCCTCATCGTCGGCACCGTGGTCTCCCTCGCCTCCCTGCTGGGCGGCATCTGGGTGGTCCGGGCCGGAGTCGTCCTCGCCGTCGCGATGGCCTTCGCCGCCGTCGCCGTTGCCCGCAAGCAGCTGGAGCGTGAGCGCGTCGAGCACGCCGAGGAGATCAAGGAACAGGTGGCCGCCCGCGTCGCCCTCTCCGAGAAGCACCACGCCGACTCCGTGGCCATGATCGAACGCTTCGGCGCCCGCACGGACAACCTCAAGGCCGTCATCGCCAACCTGCGCCGCCAGCTGGGCGCCGCCAACGCGGAGCTCAGCAGCATGCGCGGCAACGCCGTGTGGCTGCGTGCCGAGGTGGCCGAGCGCCAGGCCCGCATCGACGCCCTGACCACGAAGATCGCCGAGCTGGAGGCCGAGCACAGCCAGAAGCTGGTGCTGCTCCCGCGCCGCGGCACCGCCGCGCTGCACCCGAGCGCCGAGGACATCTGGGGCGAGGACGAGCACCCCACGATGGTGGACCTCGCGAAGCTGCAGCTCGACGGCCTGCCGGAGCTCCGCCGCGAAGTCGGCTGACCGCCAGGCGCCACCTCCTGGGACGCAGACGCTACCGCCACGGCGGTGGCGTTTTGCATTTCGGGCAGCGACGCGATTTCGTCTGTTGAGCCGCCCGCGACTCGAAGCGAGCCGGGCGAGTCGAAACCAGCTCGGGCGAAGCTACTTGTCCAGGTCCCCGATGGCGTAGCCCATGGAGGCGACGACGTCGGCCACCTGGTCCTTCCTGGCACCGACCAGCAGGCGCTCGAGTGCCGCGACGTTGGCGAAGGTGGGGGTGCGCAGGGCCAGGCGCCAGGGTGTCGGGCCACCGCGGGAGACCAGCAGCACGCCGGCGGTGCCCCAGGGGGCCTCCACCTCGCTCACGTGCTCGCCCTCGGGCACCTTCAGGCGTCGGGAGAGCTTGGTGGACACCGGGCCGTCGGGCACGTCCCCGGAGAGTCTGGTGATCATCGCGGAACTGGTGCGCAGTTCGTCCACCAGCACGCTGAAGCGGGCGTGCGCGTCGCCGGCGTTGCGTGGAGGTGCCTGTTCGAAGTGACCGGCGTAGTCGAGGGCGCCCGTGAGCCGACGGTCCAGGTCCAGTCCGCAGGAACGGGCCACCGGCCCTGAAAGCCCATATTCGTGACAGATAGCGTCGTCCACCACTGCGAGACCACGGAACCGATCTCGCGAGTTCTCGAGTGCTCCGGAGAGTTCGTCGGCCAAGCGCGAGACCTTGCCGATCAATTCGGGCAGGGAATCGAGCCAGCCCTCCGGTACGTCTGCGGACAATCCGCCCACCCGGCACAACATCGGATGCACGCGGTTGCCGCTCCAATGCAGCAGCCCGTTGCGTAATTCGTCGACAGTCGCCCAGATTTCGCGTTCCAATTCCTCACTCGCGACGTAGGAGAGGAACGACAGGTGGGAATGGAGCCTTGCGTATTCAGCCAGCAGGGTCCGCAGGCGAGTGGCCCGCGGCGGGGGAGTGAGGCGCATGGCGGACTCGACGGCGAGCGTCACCACGAGTTCACCGGAGAAGCTGGCCAGCCAGTCGTGGCGGTCGGCGAGCATTATCAGGGAGCGGTAGTCGCGGACCTCGAAAAGCTTCTCTGCCGCCCGGTGCAGGTATCCGGGCTGAATCCGGACCTCTTCAATTACCCCATCGGTTGTGGAAATGTCTGCCGCAACCACCCCGACGTGGCTCGGGTGGCGTTCACCCAAGGAGATGTGATATCGGCCGGGTAGGGGAATGCCCCCGATCGCTACCTGAAAATCGGCCACGGCATTTCCTTCAAAGTGAACCTTGTCGAAGTAGGGTGAGACAATGATCGCACATGACCGGTCGACCCCGACGGCGGACATCTCCCGTGCGACGAGAAGAAATGAAGGAGCGTTCATGCGCAAGGTACAGGTAATTCTGATCGACGACATCGACGGAACCGACGCTGACCGGACCGTCCAGTTCAGCTTTGACGGCACCTCGTACGAGATCGACTTGAGCAATGACAACGCGGCCAAGCTCGAGAAGGCCCTCGCGCCGTTCATCGAGAAGGCCACCAAGGTCTCCTCGGCCCGCGCGGCCGGTGGCCGCGCCAAGCGCACCGCCAGCGGCCGCAGCAAGGCGGCAGAGGTACGGGCGTGGGCCAAGGAGCAGGGAATCGCCGTCCCGGACCGTGGCCGCGTCCCCAACGACATCCTGGAACAGTACGAAGCTGCTCACTGAGTCCCGGTTCGCGGACGGTGAACCACGGAACGCTTGGACATCTCCAGTCGTTGGTTAAGCTGGACGAGTCGGGAATCGCCAGCACGCGCGTACCCCCGGCGGGAGGGAAGAATTCATGTTCGAACGGTTTACCGACCGCGCCAGGCGCGTGATCGTGCTCGCCCAGGACGAGGCGAAGCTGCTGAACCACAACTACATCGGCACCGAGCACATCCTTCTGGGCCTCATCCACGAGGGTGAAGGTGTCGCTGCCAAGGCTCTGGAGTCCCTCGGGATCTCGTTGGAGGCGGTGCGGGAGCAGGTGGAGGAGATCATCGGCCAGGGACAGCAGGTCCCGACCGGCCACATCCCCTTCACCCCCCGTGCGAAGCGCGTGCTGGAGCTCTCGCTGCGCGAGGCCCTGCAGATGAACCACAGCTACATCGGCACCGAGCACATCCTGCTCGGCCTCATCCGCGAGGGTGAGGGTGTGGCTGCCCAGGCCCTGCTGAAGCTCGGCGCAGACCTGAACCGCGTGCGCACCACCGTCATCCAGCTGCTCTCGGGCTACCAGGGCAAGGAGGCGTCCCTGTCGGGCGCCCCCGACGCCGGCCCGGAGAAGTCGTCGTCGCAGGTGCTGGACCAGTTCGGCCGCAACCTGACGCTCGCCGCCCGCGAGAACCGGCTGGACCCGGTCATCGGCCGCACCAAGGAGATCGAGCGCGTGATGACCGTGCTCAGCCGCCGCACCAAGAACAACCCGGTGCTGATCGGCGAGCCCGGCGTCGGCAAGACCGCCGTCGTCGAGGGTCTCGCGCAGGCCATCGTCCGCGGCGACGTCCCGGAGACGCTGCGCGACAAGCAGATCTACACGCTGGACCTCGGCGCGCTCGTCGCCGGCTCCCGCTACCGCGGTGACTTCGAGGAGCGCCTGAAGAAGGTCCTCAAGGAGATCAAGTCGCGCGGCGACATCATGCTGTTCATCGACGAGATCCACACCCTCGTCGGTGCCGGCGCAGCCGAGGGAGCCATCGACGCGGCGTCGATCCTGAAGCCCATGCTGGCCCGCGGTGAGCTGCAGACCATCGGCGCCACCACGCTCGACGAGTACCGTAAGCACATCGAGAAGGACGCTGCCCTGGAGCGTCGCTTCCAGCCCATCCAGGTGGCGGAGCCGTCGGTGGGCATGACCGTGGACATCCTCAAGGGCCTGCGGGACCGCTACGAGGCGCACCACCGCATCACCATCACCGACGAGGCCCTCTCGGCCGCGGCGACGATGGCGGACCGCTACATCCAGGACCGGTTCCTGCCGGACAAGGCCATCGACCTGATCGACGAAGCGGGTGCGCGCCTGCGCATCCAGCGCATGACCGCCCCGCCGGACCTGCGCGAGTTCGACGAGCAGATCGCCAAGATCAAGGTGGAGAAGGACGCCGCGATCGACGCCCAGGACTTCGAGAAGGCGGCCAAGCTGCGCGACGAGGTCCAGCGCCTGCAGGCGCAGCGTGCGGAGAAGGAGGAGGCCTGGAAGCAGGGCGACTCCGACATCCCCGCCGTCGTCGGCGAGGAGGAGATCGCGGTCGTGCTCTCCGGCACCACCGGCATCCCCGTGTTCAAGCTCACCGAGGAGGAGTCCGCGAGGCTCCTGCGCATGGAGGCCGAGCTGGGCAAGCGCTACATCGGCCAGGAGGACGCCGTCAAGGCGCTCTCCCGCTCCATCCGCCGCACCCGCGCCGGCCTGAAGGACCCGAAGCGTCCCTCCGGTTCGTTCATCTTCGCCGGCCCCTCCGGCGTCGGCAAGACCGAGCTGACCAAGGCGCTCACCGAGTTCCTCTTCGGTGACGAGGACGCCCTCATCACGCTGGACATGTCCGAGTACTCCGAGAAGCACACGGCCTCCCGGATGTTCGGTTCCCCTCCCGGCTACGTCGGGTACGAGGAAGGTGGCCAGCTCACCGAGAAGGTGCGCCGCAAGCCGTTCTCCGTCGTCCTGTTCGACGAGATCGAGAAGGCGCACCCGGACATCTTCAACTCGCTGCTGCAGATCCTCGACGAGGGTCGCCTCACCGACGCGCAGGGTCGTGTCGTGGACTTCAAGAACACGGTGATCGTGATGACCACCAACCTTGGTTCCCGGGACATCAGCAAGGGCGTCAACCTGGGCTTCTCGCAGGCGGGTGACACCGAGAGCAGCTACGAGAAGATGAAGGCGAAGGTTTCCGACGAGCTCAAGCAGCACTTCCGTCCGGAGTTCCTGAACCGAGTCGACGAGATCGTGGTCTTCCACCAGCTCACGCAGTCCGACATCGAGCGGATCGTGGACCTGATGGTGGCCCAGGTGGAGGAGCGCCTCGCGGACAAGGACATGGGCATCGAGCTCACGCCCGCCGCGAAGACCCTCATCGCCAAGCGTGGCTTCGACCCGGTGCTGGGTGCCCGTCCCCTGCGTCGCGCCATCCAGCGCGACATCGAGGACATCCTCGCGGAGAAGATCCTCTTCGGGGAACTCACCCCCGGCCAGATCGTCCAGGTGGACGTGGCCGAGGACGGCGCCGAGTTGCCGTTCAAGTTCACCGGCGTCGCCAAGGGCGAGGTGGACCAGTTGGCCCCCGCGGCCACGGACCAGAGCTGAGTCCGGCCGAATAGTCGCGTGACGGCGGCGCGTCCCTGCGGGGGCGCGCCGCCGTTCGCGTTCCGCCTACTCGACGGTGCCCACCAGCGCCAGCGCCATGGCGAAGATGCCGGCCACGCAGACGCAGGCCGCGACCACGAACATCAGGAAGCCGTCGGCCAGGCTTCCCCGCTGCGTGGTGAGGGTGCGGTGGTGGTGTCGGTAGCGGCTGTTCGACTTCAGCCCCATGACGACGGCGAGTGCGAGCCCCGCAGCGGTGGGCAGCAGCGCCCACAGCCCGACGGTGGGGGAGATGATGCGGGCGTAGACCACCGAGCCGACGGCGAGCGCGAGGGCGGTGCGTCGCCAGGACAGCGACACCCGCTCGGGTTGCAGACCGGGGTCGAAGGGCTGCTGTCCCATGTCAGCGCAGCACCAGACCCAGCATCACGAGGACCCCGGCGACGGCGACGGCGATGACCACCGGCAGCGCCAGCATCGGGTTGGGCAGGGGGGTGTTGTTGCGCAGGGCGCGCTCGTTGCGGGCCCACCCGTACCAGGCCTGCACCGGAGCCAGGATGCCGGTGAGCATCAGCACCACCGACGCGGCCAGTTGCAGCCCGGGGTGGAGGCCGAGCCCCAGCGCCTCCAGGGCCACCCCACCGGCCATCAGCGCCAGCGCGGTGCGGATCCAGGCGAGGAACGTGCGCTCGTTCGCGAGGGTGAACCGCGCGTCGGGCTCCTCCCCGTGGGAGTAGACCGACTGTGGGAACCGCTGCCTTGCCACTGCTCTCCTTCCGCACGACGCAGCCGGGGTCCGGGGCGCGCCAGCTACAACTGTGGCACATCGCAGCCCGTGCAGCCGAAAGGTGGACACCTGCCGTGCAGCCGGACGTGCCGTGGTGACAGGCGTGATCGACACGCCGTCGTCGGGATCTCCAGAGCCGCTGCCCGGCGTGTCGTTCACGCTGGTCACCAGCCCCCGAGGTCCCTGCCATCGAGGGCTTGCCGAGGCGGTTCAGTCGGCGGGGGTGACGGCGCCGCCGACGAGGCGCACCCGCACGGTCTCGGCGCCGGCGCGCTCCTCCGAGCGGACGACGGCGCGCTGGCCGTTCGGCAGTTCGATGCCGATCTCCACGTGGCCTAGGTCGAAGCCCTCGTCGAGGACGGGGACGGCAACGCCGTCGGGGTGCAACTCCAGGCTGCGGGGGCCGACGCCGAGGAGATGCCCCTCGGGGAGCCGGCCGTCCCAGCCGAGGGCGTGGGCGTCGTCGGCGGTGAGGAAGGCCTTGTTCCCGAGGAACCGTGCCACCTGCACCGAGGCGGGCCGCCGCCACAGCTCGTCGGGCTCGGCGCGCTGCAGCAGGTGGCCGCCGGCGATGACGCCGACGGTGTCGCCCACCATGGAGGCCTCCTCCTGGTCATGGGTGACGTAGATGGCGGTGGTGCCCACCTCGCGCAGGATCCGGGACACCTCGCCGGCGAGGTGGCGCCGCAGCCCGGTGTCCAGCGCGGACAGCGGCTCGTCCAGCAGCAGTGCCCGGGGCGACGGCGCCAGTGAGCGGGCCAGGGCGATGCGCTGCGCCTCGCCGCCGGAGAGTTCGGTGATCTTGCGCTTCTCGTAGCCGGACAGGCCGACCAGTTCGAGCATTTCGGCCACCCGGTGGCGGTGGGAACCCGCCCACCTGCCCAGCCCGTAGGCGATGTTTCGGCCCACGTTCAGGTTGGGGAACAGCTGGCCGTCCTGGAACACGAACCCGAAGTTGCGCTTGTGCACCTTCACCGCGGACAGGTCCTCGCCGTTCCAGTGGATGCTGCCGGACTCGAGCTTCGCCAGCCCTGAGACGGCGCGCAGCAGCGTGGACTTGCCGGACCCCGACGGCCCCAGCAGTGCCAGCACGTGGCCGGGCTCGAGGTGGAGGCTGACACCGTCGACGGCGGTCACGTCCTTGTACCGGACCACGACGTCGCGGGTCTCGAGTCCTGCTACCACGTGGCGACTCCCTTCGGGCGGCGGCCCTCGGCCGCTGCCATCACGATTGCGGTCAATACTGCCAGCAGGGTGGCGGCGGCCAGCGCCATGCCGTAGTTGTCCGCGCCGGGGCGGCCGAAGAGCCGGAAGATCACCACGGGCAGGGTCGGGTCGTCGGGGCGGGACAGGAACGACGTCGCACCGAACTCGCCGAGCGAGGTGGCGAAGGCGAACCCGGCCGCCAGGCCAAGGCCCTTCGCGAGCTGGGGGAGCTCGATGGTGGCCAGCACCCGCCACGGGCCGGCGCCGAGGGTGCGGGCGGCCTCGAGTTGGCGGGAGTCGATGGCGTGCAGCGACGGCAGCAGGCTGCGCACCACCAGCGGCAGGGCGACGAGGGCCTGCGCGATGGGGATCAGGGCGAGGCTGGAGCGCAGGTCCAGCGGCGGCCGGTTCAGCGTGATCAGGTAGCCGAAGCCCACCGTCACGGCGGAGACCCCCAGCGGCAGCAGGAACAGGCCCTCCAGCGCTGACAGCGCCCGCCGCCCCCGCGACGATTCGGGTCGGCGGGAGGCCACCAGTGAGACCAGCACCCCCATCACCAGCGCGACGGCGGCGGCCACCGCGGCGATCCACAGGGAGTTCCACACGGCCCGGGATACCGGCACGGACAGGGCCGGGTTCTCGCCCGTGAACAGCGCGGCGTAGTTGTGCAGCGTCCACTGGCCGCCGCGGCGCAGCGAGCGCACGGCGAGGTTCACCAGCGGCGTCAGCAGCAGCCCCAGCACCACGACGGCGGTGACGGCGGCCACCGCCCAGTCGCGTCGCCAGGAGGCGGGGGCCACGCCCGAGTCGTCGGTGTGGAGTCGTCGAGCCCGGGTGGTGCGGCGCTGCAGGGAGTTGGTCACCACCAGCAGCAGGGTCACCACCACCAGCTGCGTGATGGACAGCGCGGCCGCGGCGGGCAGGTCCAGCAGCTGCTTGGTCTGGAACCAGATCTCGGTCTCGATGGTGGAGTAGCGCACCCCGCCCAGCACCATCACGATCCCGAACGACGACGCGCAGAACAGGAACGTCAGCGAGGCCCCGGCGGCGATCGCAGGGCCGAGCGCCGGCAGCACCACGGTCAGGAACGCCCGGAGCGGGGAGGCCCCCAGGGTGTGCGCGGCCTCGCCCAGTTGCGGGTCCAGCCGTCGCCACATGGTGCCGACGGTGCGCACGATCACCGAGTAGTTGAAGAACACCATGGCCAGGCCGATGGCGATCCAGTGGTCGTCCAGGCCGAGGAATCCAAACAGCCCGCCCCTGTCGAACAGCGAGCCGAAGGCGACGCCCACCACCACCGTCGGCAGCACGAATGGCACCACCACCAGGGCCCGGACGACGGCGCGGCCGGGGAAGCGGCGCCGGTACAGCAGGTGCGCCCCCGGGATGCCCAACAGCAGGCAGGCGGCGGTGGCGAGGCCGGCCATCCCCAACGTGAAGCCGAGGATGCGCCAGGTCCGGGGAGCGCTGAAGACCCGCTGGAAGCCCTCGAGGGTGAGGGCGCCGTCGACGACGAAGCCCTTGGCCACCAGCGTCCCCGCCGGGAGTGCGAAGAAGACGGCCAGGAAGGCGGCCGGGATGATCCCGGCCGCCACCCAAGCCAGCCGCCACAGCCTCAAGGTCAGCCGATCACCCGGGCGGTCCAGTCGCTGATCCACTGGTCGCGGTTGGCGGCGATCTCCTCGGCGGGGACCTCGATGGGGGCCTCGGACAGCGGCGCGAAGGACGCCCAGTCGGCGGGCAGCTCCACCTCGTCGTCGATCGGGTACATGTACATCTGCTCCGGGATGGCGGCCTGCACCTCGGCCGAGAGCAGGAAGTCGATGAACTCCTGCGCACCCTGCTCGTTCTCCGCGCCGGCGATCACACCGGCGTACTCCACCTGCCGGAAGCAGGTCTCCAGCAGCGCCTCGGTGGTGGAGGCGGAACCGTCCTCGGTGAGGGTGAAGGCGGGGGAGGTGGCGTAGGAGAGCACCAGCGGGTACGGGCCCTCGCCGTCGGCCCCGGAGAACTCGGTGTAGTAGGCCTCGCTCCACCCGGGGACCACCTTCACGCCGTTGGCCACCAGCGCGTCCCAGTACTCCAGCCAGCCCTCGCCCTCGGCTCCGACGGTGGCCGCCAGGAACGCCAGCCCGGGTGACGACGAGGCGGGGTGGGAGACCACGAGGAGGTCCGCGTAGGCGGGATCCGTGAGGTCCTCGAGGGTGGTGGGGACGTCGATTCCGGCGTCGGCGAACCACTGGGTGTCGGCGTTGATGCACACGTCGCCCATGTCCACCGGCGTCAGCGACTCGATGGCGTACTGCTCGGCCGAGGCGGGCAGCGTCGCCGAGGTGTAGGGCGAGAACACGCCCTCGTCGACGGCGCGGCGCGCGAAGGTGTTGTCCACGCCGAACACGACGTCGCCGAGGGGGGAGTCCTTGGTGAGGATCAGCTGGTTCACCAGCGCACCGCCGTCACCGGGGGCGACGTAGGTGACGTCGTAGCCGGAGGCCTCCTCGAAGGCTTCCTTGAGCTCGTCGGGCAGCGCGAAGGAATCGTGCGTGACCACGGTCAGTTCCGTGCTGGTGGTGACGCCGCCGTCGCCGGCGGTGGGGTCCTGGCCGGGTTCGGCCGGGCTGCCCGAGCAGGCCGCGAGCGCGGCGACGGCGAGCAGCGCGGTGGTCGAGGCGGTGGTCCTGCGTGCGAAAGACATGAGTCTCCTCCTGGTCCTGCGGGCCCGGCCGATGGTTGGCCGAGGAGATGTTGGCTCACTCCCTACGCCGGTGCTAACCGGATCAGGTTGAGGGTCTGCGGCTGGTCCGCACTCTCAGCGCACGTGCTGCGCTCCCCTGTGCGCCGCCCACCCTACACGGCGTCGACGGTGGGCTCGGCCACGTCGGCCGTCGTGGACCGGTGCTGCAGGAGCCGGTAGGGACCCTGCAGCTTCAGCGCCGCGAGCAGCGGCAGCACCGCGGCCGCCACACCCACGAGGAACCCGCGCAGCACGAGACCCCACAGCGAGTCCCACGGAATCTCCAGGAACGGGTAGCCCATGTTCGCCAGGCCGCGCTGCAGCCCCCAACCGGCGATGGTGCCCGCGGCCGTGCCGACGAGGCCTCCGACGGTGCCCATCAGGATGGCCTCCAACGCCACCATGGCGCTCACCTGCAGCCGGTCCATGCCCACCAGGCGCAGGGCCCCGAACTCCGGTTTGCGTTCCTGCACGGCGATCAGCAGCGTTCCCGCGATCCCGATGATGGCGATCCAGGTCAGCAGCGTGAGCAGGGACCCGACGGTGTCGGAGGCGGCCGCCAGCGCCTCGCCCCGGGCCGCGGCCAACTCGTCAATGTCCTGGACCCGCAGCAGGGGGTCGGAGGAGGTGATGTCGAGCAGGATGGTGCGGAGTGTGCCGACGTCGGCGGTCCGGGCGAGCTCCAGCGCGACGAAGTCGTCGACGTCGGTCACGCCGCGGTCGGTGAAGGTGCCGCGCGCCGAGATGACCGGGGGCAGGTCAACGCCGCGGGCGGGTTCGAAGATGCCGACGACGCGGACCTCCACCCGCTGCTGGTTGATCACCACGTTGAACGCGTTGCCCCGCTCCAGGTCTGTCGCCGCCGCGTATTCGGCCGAGACCATGATCTCGTCGACGGCCTCCAGCTCGCGGCCGTCGGTGACCTCGTAGTTCACCACGTCAGTGAGGGTGCCGGGCATCGCCACCGCGAAACGGACGGGGTCCCCGCCCCGCAGCGCGGTCTGGATGCCGTACGTGGTGACCTGCTCCACCCCGGGCAGGGTCGCGGCGAGCTCCCCGACGCCGCGGTTGAACCCGCCCTCGGCCGAGGAGGTGACGAACAGGTCGCCGTGGATGTTCTCGGGCAGGTCGTGCTGGGCCGAGGCCCGCCCGGACGCGCCGAGCACCGCGAAGGTGGCGACCAGGCCCACGCCGAGGACCAGCGCGGCCGTGGCCTTCGCGAACCGCACCGGGTGGCGGGTGACGTTGCGGGCGGCGATGGTGCTGACGTCGCGCAGCAGCGGCCGGCCCGCGAGCCCCACGAGTCGCACGAAGGGTGCGCCCAGGACGGGGGTGGCGATGGCGGTGCCCACCAGGACGACGACGGCGCCCAGCAGCGCCCACGCCCACGGCAGGGGCATGCCCGGCAGCACGGTGCCGACGGCGAGGAGGCCGACGCCGACGGCCACGAGCCCGACGCTGGTCCACGCGGCGTCGCTGAAGTGCAGCCGGGGACGCGGGATGAAGGGGCGCGGCGGGAGGGCCTCGGTGAAGGAGACGGCGGTGGCGTGCCGGTGCGCCGCGAGGACGGTGATCAGGACGCCGAGCCCGATGCACAGCCACGCCTCGGTGGTGGACAGGTCCGGGATGACGGCGCCCAGCGCGAGGCCGTGCTCCCGTCCGAGGTCGTTCAACCGGTCCGCCAGCGACTGTCCGATCGGCATGCCGATCGCGGACCCCACCAGGCCCAGCAGCAGGGCCTCGACGAGGATCGGCAGCGCCACCTTGACCGGGGAGGCGCCCAACCGTCGCAGGAAGGCGGCCTCGGGGCGGCGGCGGGTGACGAGGTGTGACGTGGTGGTGCTGATCAGCGCGGCGGCGATGCCCAGCGTGACGAGCCCGGCGGCCCACAGCCCCACCTGGGCGATCGTGAGCCGGGGGTAGAGCTGGAACTGGGTGGCCGAGGCCACCTGGCCGCCGTCGACGATCTGGTACTCCGACGGGATCAGGTCCCGCATCTCGGAGATGATGGCGTCGACGTCGACGTCGGGCCCGTCGTCGAGGTCCACCCAGATGCTGTTGAAGCCGTCCTTGCCGGCCTGGAAGTGGGTGCGGGCGGCGGCCTCGCTGAACAGGGCGTAGCTGGCGCCGGCGGGGCGGTCCCCCTCGAGGGCGACGACGCCGACGACGACGGCCTCGATCGACGGGTGCGGCCCGGTCCGGGCGAACGCGACGGTGTCCCCGATCTCGAAGCCGCTGCGCTCCAGCGTCGGCCGGTCCAGCACCACCTCGTCGGGTCCCTCGGGTGCGCGGCCGTCACTGATCGCGATGTGCGCCCCGCCCTCGTCGTCGGTGGGCAGGAAGCTGCCCGTGATCGTCGGGGCCAGCTGCGGCTGGAGGAGTTCGCCGTCGCTGGTGATGGGGAACAGCACGTCGCCGCGGACCTGGCCGCGGGCCCGGGTGACTCCCGGGATCTCGGCGACGTCGGCGACGGTGGTGGCGGACAGCGGCGGCGGCGCGGACACCGCGTCCACGGCCACCAGCGAGCCGGCCGGCACCACCGTGACGTCTGCGGCGGTGGCGGCGACGACCCCCTCGGTGGTGGTGCGGACCAGGGCGTTCAGGGACAGGGCGGCGCTGAGTGCTGCCACGGAGATGATGATGGCGCACAGGCACATCAGCACCTGCCAGAGGCGGGTGCGGAGCGTGTGGAGGCTGGCTTTCCACATGGGTCAGCCCTGCGACATGGCGGTCGCCCTGGCGTCCAGCTCCGCCAGCTTGGTGAGGACCTTCACGGGGGTGGGGGAGCCCATGTCGGCGACGATGTGGCCGTCGGTGAGCACCAGCGCCCGGTCCGCGCGGGCGGCGACGATCGGGTCGTGGGTGAACAGCACCACCGCCTGCCCCGTCTCGTCCCGTGCCCACTCGAGCAGGTTCATCACCTCGCCGCCCTCGCGGCTGCGCAGCCGTCCCGTGGGCTCGTCGGCGAGCAGCAGGGAGGGCTTGGCTAGCAGGGCGCGGGCGACGGCCAGCAGCTGCTGCTGGGTGGGGGTGAGGGCCACGGGCGGGTGCTGCAGCAGGTCCTTGAGGCCGGCGGCCGCGACGACGGAGTTGTACCACTGCTTGTCGGGGCGCTTGCCGGCCAGGGACATCGGCAGCAGCAGGTTCTCCCGGGTGGACAGGGTGGGAACGAGGTCCGCGCTCTCCAGCACCAACCCGATGTCCATCCGACGCAGCCTGGTCAGCTCCCGGTCGGAGAGGATGGCGAGGTTGTGGCCGCCGACGGTGACCTCGCCGCTGGTGGGCTGGTCCAGCCCGGCCAAGATGTTGCACAGCGTGGTCTTGCCGGCACCGGAGGGGCCGAGGACGGCGGTGATCACGCCGGCCCCGAAGGATGCGGTGATGCGGTCGAGCGCGAGCGTGTCCACACCGTCGTTGCGGTGGACCTTGCGCAGGTCCAGCACGTGCGCGGTGAGGCCGGGGGAGGTGGATTGCATCGACATCATCCTGGGATCTTCTTCGTCTCGGGCGGCGGTCAGGTGACCTGGTCGGGGCGGGAGTAGGCGGCTTCCGTGACCCGCAGCAGCGCGTCACGGATGAGTCTGGCGCGGGCGGTGCCCACGCCGTCGAGTTTCATGAGGTCCGCCACGGAGGCCCCGAAGAGCTCCTGCAGCGGGTAGCGCTCCACCAGCTTGTCCACGAGATTGGTGGGCAGCCTGCCGACTGCGGTGAGCAACCGCACGCCCCGGGCCTTCACCAGGGTCTCCAGGTAGGCGTTCGGGCCGAAGCCCAGCCGCTCGGCCACCAAGGAGGTGCTGAGGAGTTCGTCGGCGGAGAAGTTCTCGAGGCGCTCGAGGGTGAACAGTTCGGGCTCGTCCAGGTTGTGGGCATAGTCCTCGCGCAGCAGTTGGGCGAGGTGCTCGAAGGAGGCCATCAGCTCCTGGTGCTGCAGCGCGGTCAGGCGCCCCTCCACGCCGAGCGTGTCGATGTGGAACTGCATCTCCTGGGAGAGCCGCCGCACCATCTCGTAGCGGTGCGAGACCTGCACCAGGTCCCGGATGGTGACCTGCTCGCCCACCTCGAGCGCGTTCAGCTGGTCCAGCACCGCCTCCAGCCGCGTGACCACGCGGGCGAGGGTGGCCAGGGTCTGGTTGGCGCGGCTGATCATCTGGTCCGTGGTCTCGATGACGTGCCGGTGGCTGTTGATGAACAACGAGATGGTGGACATCGACGCGGAGACGGTCACCACGGGCAGGCCCGTCACCTGCGCGGTGCGGTCCGCGGAGCGGTGGCGGGTCCCGGTCTCGGCCGTGGGCAGGTCACCGGCGGGCACCAGGTGGACACCCGCGGCGACGATGCGGGTCAGGTCCGAGGACAGGATGATGGCGCCGTCCAGCTTGGCCAGTTCGCGCAGCGCCTGTGGGGTGAAGTCAACATTCAGCTGGAACCCGCCGCTGGAGACCTGCTGCACCTTCGAGTTGTTGCCGAGAACCACGAGCGCGCCCGTGCGGCCGTGCAGGATGCGGTCCAGTCCTGCGCGCAGGGGTGTACCCGGCGCCAGGAGGCGCTGGTACTGCCGCAGTTTCGGCCGTGTCAACATCACTCCTGTTCCTGTGTCCGACGCTGGCTCCTGCGCAAGTCTAGGACCCCGAGCGCCTCGGCGAGGCTGCCGACCTCAACCACGCGCAGCCCGGCGAGTCGCGGCACCTTGACGGTGACGTCGCGGGACCCCGTGGGGACCAGCGCCAGTTCGAAGCCCAGCCGGGCGGCCTCGGCCAGCCGGCGTTCCACCCCGGGGACGCGACGCAGGTCACCGGCGAGCCCCACCTCGCCGAGCGCGAGCAGCCGCTTCGGGAACTGCGTGTCCAGCGCGGCGGAGGCGACGGCGATGGCCACCGCGAGGTCCACCGACGGCTCGGAGATCCGGGCGCCGCCCACCGTCGAGACGTAGACGTCCTTCTGGGACAGCGGCAGCCCGGCCTTGCGTTCCAGCACCGCCAGCACCATCGCCATCCGGGACGAGTCCAGCCCGTGCGTGGTGCGCTTGGGTGAGGCGCGCTCGGGCGACGGGGCCACCAGCGCCTGCACCTCCGCCAGCAGCGGGCGCCGGCCCTCCATGGTGACCGTGACGCACGTGCCCGGGACCGGTTCGTTGTGCACCGTGGTGAACAGGCCCGACGGGTCCGGCACCTCGACGATGCCGTTCTCGTTCATCTCGAAGCAGCCCACCTCGTCGGCGGGGCCGAAACGGTTCTTGGTGGCGCGCACCATCCGGAAGCCGGAGTGGCGGTCGCCCTCGAACGTGAGCACGACGTCGACGAGGTGCTCCAGGGTGCGCGGGCCGGCGATGGAACCGTCCTTGGTGACGTGGCCGACGATCAGCACGGACATGTCCTCACGCTTCGCCACCCGCGCCAGCGCGCCGGTGACCTCCCGCACCTGCGTGGTGCCGCCGGGGGCGCCCTCGGCCTGCGCCGTCGCGATGGTCTGGACCGAGTCCACCACCAGCAGCGTGGGGCGGACCTCCTCCACGTGGCCCAGCACGGTGCCGAGGTCAGTCTCGGAGGCCAGGTACAGCTCGTCGTGCAGCGCGCCGGTGCGGGTGGCGCGCAGCTTCACCTGCGAGGCCGACTCCTCGCCCGAGATGTAGAGGGTGCGCTCCCCGGAGGCCGCCCACTTGGCGGCGACGTCGAGCAGCAGCGTCGACTTGCCCACCCCCGGTTCGCCCGCCAGCAGCACCACCGCGCCGGGCACGAGGCCCTCGCCCAGCACGCGGTCAAGTTCCGCGATGGTGGTGAGGCGGCGTCGGGTCTGGTCCGTGTTGACTTTCGAGATGGGCACGGCAGCCGACGTCGGCGCCGAGGATGCCACCTGCTTCAGCTTGGGGGCGCCGCGCTCGACGACGCTGCCCCACGTCTGGCACTCACCGCAGCGCCCGACCCAGCGCACGGTGGTCCAGCCGCACTCGGTGCACTGGTAGGAGTCCTGTTGTTTCGCCACGCTGCGACTCTACGTGGCCCCACCGACAGTCGACGACGTCGTCCCACCGCCTGTGGAGAACACCCTCAGATGACGACTTCGCCCTTCGACGGTGAGGTGAACTTCACCCGGTTGATGCCGGGGGCGCCGTTGGGAGCCACCAGCTTCAGCTGGACGCCGTCGAGTTCGTTCTCCACCGGGGTGTCGAGCCAGTCGGAGAGCCGCTCGGAGGAGCCGGAGATCTCGATGGCCTGGAGGTCCACCTCGGCGGGCAGTGCGCTGGGGCGCAGGGTCTCGTCGGAGACCCATTTCAGGAAGTACGGCAGCTGCGGGTCCGCGATCAGGCCCTTGATACCGATCTGCTGCCACTCCAGCAGGCGGCCGTCGGGGAAGTGCCGGGAACCGGGCACCGACGAGCGCTCCAGGCGGGCCTCGTAGGGGGAGAGGTCATCGACGCTGACCACCCATCCGAGCCAGCCGCCACCCATCTCGGAGCGGGCGCGCACGGCCTGCCCGAAGGGCGCCTTCTCTGCGGCGGGGTGCTCGAGCACCTCGACCACCTCGATGTAGCGGGCGCCGGCCAGGGGGATGATGTGGTTGCGCGTGCCGAAGCGTGGATGGAAGCCCCCATCCTTGAACTCGGTACCCAGCTCAGCGGCGAGTCGCTCGGCGTCAGCTCTGAGACCGGCGGGGCCAACTGCAAAAATCAAGTGGTCCACATGCATGCCGCCATTGTGCCCCCACCGGCCCCGTAACTCCCAATCGGGTCCTGCTTGCCGCCCCGGGCGTGCGGCCCTGCCCGCGCGTGTAGGGTTGCAACGTGTCCACGTCGAAAGTGCTCCTGTCGACAACCTCGGTGTACCCGGAGTCAACGGCAAGTGCCTTCGAGCTCGCGGGGAGGCTCGGCTACGACGGCGTGGAACTGATGGTGGGGATCGACCCGCTGGCCGCCGACGTCGACGCCGTCGCCAAGCTCGCCGAGTACCACGGGGTGAAGGTGTACTCCGTGCACGCCCCCGTCCTCCTGGTCACGCAGAACGTGTGGGGCAGCGACCCGTGGGAGAAGCTGGAGCGTTCGGGCGAGGCCTGCCGGCAACTGGGGGCCGACACCGTGGTGGTGCACCCGCCGTTTCGGTGGCAGCGCGAGTACGGGGCCGGCTTCGTCGATGGCATCCGCCGCCTCAACGAGTCCCACGACGACGTGACGTTCGCCGTCGAGAACATGTACCCGTGGCGCACGCCCGGCGGCGGCTTCCAGGCCTACGTGCCGCACTGGGACCCCACTGACCTGGACTACGACCACCTCACCCTGGACCTGAGCCACGCCTCCACCGCGCGGATGCAGTCCATGCAGCTCGTCCACGCCTGGGGAGACCGACTGCACCACGTCCACCTCACCGACGGCCGCGGATCCTTCAAGGACGAGCACCTCCTGCCCGGCGAGGGCGACCAGGACGCCTGGGACGTGCTGGCCGAACTGGGCAAGGCCGAATGGGGCGGCCACGTCTGCCTCGAGGTCTCGACCCGGCGCGCCCGCAGCCGCCACGAGCGCGAGGTGCTGCTGGCCCAGATGCTCGAGACCTGCCGCAAGGTGCTCGCGAAGGGAGCCCCAGCGGATGCGTAGGATGCAGGGTCTCGTCCAGCGCGCCATCCGCTCCGAGCGGCTGAGCCGGGTGGCGCAGGAGACCGCCGTTCGTGACCTGGCGCTGGCCTGGTTCGCCGGCGAGCACGTCGACGACGCCGTCGCCACCGCCGCGGACCTGAGGCGCAAGGGCCTGTCGGTCAGCTTCACCCACCTCGGCACCGACTGCGGCGACACCCCCGTCCAGCTCGGCCGCCTGCTCGACGCGCTGGGCGACGACGCCGCCGGCGCGGAACTCTCGGTGCGCCCCTCCACCATCGGCCTGCGGGAGTCCACGGACCTGGCCCGCGGCACCCTCGTCGACCTGTGCGGCGCCGCGGACGACGCCGGCGCCACCATCACGCTCGAGATGCAGGGCCACCCCGAGTACGCGCAGACCCTCGCGCTGTACCGCGACGTGGTACGGCACCACCCGAGCCTCGGCGTCACGCTGCCCGTGGACCTGCGGCGGGCCGAGCGCGACGCCCGGGACCTGGGCCGCGACGGTGCCCGCGTGCGCCTGTGCATCGGCACCTACCCGACCCCCAGGCCCGTGGCCATCCGCTCCGAGCACGAGAAGTCGTTGGCGCTGGTGCGCTGCCTGCGGATCCTGGTTGAGTCCGGCGCCCACACCATGCTCGCCAGCCACGACCCCCGCATCATCCACATCGCCCAGGAACTGGCGCACCGCAACAACCGCACCCCGGAGGACTTCGAGTTCCAGATGCTGATGGGCGTGCGCCCACTGGAGCAGCGGCGCCTGGTGGACATCGGCATGCGCTGCCGCACCTACATCCCGTTCGGCCCCGCCTGGTACGAGTACCTGGCCGGACGGATCGCCGCCCGCCCGCGGACCCTGTGGAACTACGCCCGAGCCATCCTCGACAAGCGATGACCGCGGGGGAGATGGAGACGGCCACCGCGCCGTCGGGGATGAGCCGCATGCTGCGCATCGAGATCCTCGTGGTGCTGGGGATCTCGCTGGGCCAGTCCGCCATCTACTCGGTGCTGCGCATCATCAACCGGCTCACCTACGAGGTGCCGCTGAACCAGCAGACCACCACCATCAACTCCTCGACGACCCCGGACCGGCCGTGGCTGGACCTCGCCTACCAGGTGGCCGGCACCGTGTTCCCGCTGATGCCCGCCGTGCTGGTGCTGTACTTGTTGTGGGCGGTCCACCGACCCGAGGGTGGCCCGTTCGGCGCCATGGGGTTCGACCTGCGCAAGCCCGGCCGGGACCTGGCCATCGGGTTCGCCACCTTCGCCGGCATCGGCGTCGCCGGCCTCGCCTTCTACCTCGTGTCCCGCGAGCTGGGCATCAACACCAACGTCTCCCCGGCCAACCTCGAGGCGGCCTGGTGGACGGTGCCCATCCTGCTGCTGCGCGCGGCCATGAACGGCATCCTCGAGGAGGTGGTGATGCTGGGCTACCTGTTCACGCGTTGGCGCCAGAGCGGCGGCGGCGTCGTCGCCATCCTCGTCGGCAGCGCGCTGGTGCGCGGCGGCTACCACCTCTACCAGGGCTTCGGCGGGTTCATCGGCAACGCCGTGATGGGCGTCCTGTTCGGGCTGATCTACCTCAAGACCAAACGCGTCATGCCGCTGGTGATCTGCCACACGCTGCTCGACGTGGTCGCCTTCGTCGGCTACGCCCTGCTGGCGCCGTACCTGAGCTGGCTGTAGCGGCGGGTGGCGACGACGTCGTCGCCGGTTGCTCGACGCTGCCGCTGCCGTTCAACGCTACCGCTGTCGCTCAGCGCTATCACTGTCGTTCAGTGCTACCCCTGTACGGGTAGCGCTGAGAGGTAAGGGTGGCATCCACGACAGAGGTAGCCTCGAGGCCCCCCGCACGGCCAGGGGTACGTCTGGCGAGACTGGTCGAAGAGGCGCACCGGTGGCCACGACTTGTTTCGACGCCGTGACAGCGGCCTCACTTCCCCTCCGGCGACGGTGTGAGGACTTTTTGTCCTCGCCGTCACGGAGGCGCGGATCCACGTAACACCCGACTCCTAGCTTGTTGGCAAGGCCGAACGACAGGAGTTCGAACATGGCGCAGACCGACGCGAAGGACCGCTCCACCGCGCTGGCGGGGGCCGCCCCGTCGCCGCTCGTCCGCAGGGCAGGACGCAGGTTGGAGGGCTACGACCCGGACAACGGCGCGCAGTGGGCCGCCGAGGGCAGGGCGATCGCCCGCCGGAACCTGCGCTGGTCGATCTTCGCGGAGTTCCTGGGCTTCGTCGTGTGGCAGTTGTGGGCCATCACGGTGGTGTTCCTGCCGGAGGTGGGGTTCCGGCTGACGACGGCGGAGACCTTCTGGCTGATCTCGGTGCCGTCGCTGGTGGGTGCGGTCCTGCGCGTGCCCTACACGTTCATGGTGGGCATCTTCGGGGGACGCAACTGGACTGTGGTCTCTGCGCTGCTCCTGCTGGTCCCCGCCGTCGGACTCGGCGTCGTCGTCGGCAACCCGCAGACGCCGTTCCCGGTGCTCCTGCTGGTGGCGGCCACCGCCGGTTTCGGCGGCGGCAACTTCGCCTCCTCCATGGCCAACATCACCCACTTCTTCCCGGCCCGGGAGAAGGGTTGGGCGCTCGGCCTCAACGCCGCGGGCGGCAACCTCGGTGCCGCGGTGGCCCAGTTCGCGGTGCCCGTGGTCATCACCGTCGGCGCCGCCGGTGCCCTCCGGTTGCCGCTGGCGGGCTGGATCTGGGTGCCGGCCATCCTGCTGGCCGCCGGGGGCGCCTGGTTCTTCATGGACAATCTCGCCCAGGCCAAGGGCGACGCCGCGGGCTCGCTGGCAGCGGCCCGGGAGCCCCACTTCTGGGTCCTATCGCTGCTCTACGTGGCCACCTTCGGCTCTTTCATCGGCTTCTCCGGGGTGTTCCCGAAGCTGATCGCCGACACCTTCCCCGGGTACTCGACCCTCAGCGTCGGGGCGGCGTCGGTGTCGCTGGCGTTCCTCGGACCGCTGGTCGGGTCCATCGCCCGGCCGTGGGGCGGCAGGCTGGCCGACCGCCGCGGCGGCGCCCGGATCACCATGGCCGCCCTCGCGGGTCTGGCGGTGCTGGCGCTGCTGGTGGTGCTCACCCTGCCGCTGCGCAACTTCTGGCTGTTCCTGGCCCTGTTCCTGCTCCTGTTCGCGGTGGCCGGCCTGGGGAACGGGTCCACCTACAAGATGATCCCCTCGGTGTTCCGGATCCGCGGCGAACGGGGACCCACCGGGGTGCCCGCCGAGCGCAAGGCGGCGGCCGCGCTAGGGCTGGTGGCAGCCGTCGGCGGGCTGGGCGGCTTCGTGATCCCGCAAGTGCTGGCCGCGGCCCAGCGCGCCACCGGCGGCTACGAGGTGGCCTTCGTCGGGTTCATCGCGTTCTACCTGGCCGCAATGGGGCTGTGCTGGGCCTGCTACCAGCGCACCGGTGCGGCGATGGCGGGTGAGAATGTCTGAGGCCGCGACGCACTGCCCCTACTGCGCGCTCCAGTGCGCGATGACCCTCACGAAGGGTCCCGACGGCGTGGGCGTCGCCGGCCGCGAGTTCCCCACCAACCGGGGCGGGCTCTGCCGCAAGGGCTGGACCGCCGCGGAACTCCTGTCCAGGACCGACCGGCTGACCTCCCCGCTGCTGCGCCAGCCCGACGGCACGTTCGCGTCCATCGGCTGGGACGAGGCGCTGGACCGCTGGACCGCCGAACTCACCAGGGCCCGGGCGGCCCACGGCCCCGACTCGCTCGGCGTCTTCGGGGGAGCGTCCCTCACCAACGAGAAGGCCTACGCCCTGGGCAAGTTCGTGCGGCTCGCGCTCGGCAGTTCCCGCGTGGACTACAACGGCCGGTTCTGCATGTCCTCGGCCGCGGCCGCCGCCAACCGCACCCTCGGCGTCGACAGGGGGCTGTCGTTCCCCGTCGCGGACCTCGACTCCGCCCACACCATCCTGCTGCTCGGCTCCAACGTCGCCGACACCATGCCCCCGTTCGTGCAGCACCTGGCCGGGGCGCGGGCGGCCGGCGGGCTGGTGGTGGTGGACCCGCGCCGCTCCGCCACCGCGGAACTGACCGCCGACGGGCAGGGCACCCACCTGCAGCCCCTGCCCGGCACGGACCTCGAACTGCTGCTCGGGATCGCGCACGTCGTCGTCCACGAGAAGCTGTCCGACGAGGCCTTCCTCCAGGTCCGCACCACGGGGCTCGACGCCGTGGTCAAGGTGCTGAACCAGTGGTGGCCCGAGCGCACCGAGCAGGTTACCGGGGTGCCCGCCGGCAGCATCCGCGCCGTCGCCCGCCGCCTGGCGCGCAACCCCCGCGGCACCTACGTGATCACCGGCCGTGGGGTGGAGCAGCACGCCAACGGCACCGACACCGCCACCGCCGCCATCAACCTGGCCCTCCTGTTGGGGCTGCCCGGCGGGCCCGACTCCGGATACGGCACCCTCACCGGCCAGGGCAACGGTCAGGGCGCCCGTGAGCACGGGCTGAAGGCGGACCAACTGCCCGGCTACCGCAGCATCGCCGACGACGCGGACCGGGCCGCGGTGGCCGCCGTCTGGGGTGTGGACCCGGCCGACATCCCCGGCCCGGGCGTGCCCGCCATGGAACTCCTCGGCTCCCTGGGCGAGCCCGGCGGCATCCGGTGCCTGTGGGTGAACGGCTCCAACCTCGTGGTCAGCGTCCCCGACGCCGGCGCCCTCGTGGAGCGGTTGGGCGGCCTGGACTTCCTCGTCGTGACCGACTTCTTCTTCTCCGAGACCGCCGCCCACGCGGACCTCGTGCTGCCAACCACCCAGTGGGCCGAGGAGGAGGGCACCATGACCAACCTGGAGGGCCGGGTGCTGCGGCGCCGCCGGCTGCTCGAGCCCCCTCCCGGCGTCCGCGGGGAGTTGCAGGTGATCTCCGAACTGGCGCGCAGGCTGGGGGTGCCAGGCTTCCCGGCCGACCCGGCCGAGGTGTTCGCCGAGTTGGCCGCCGCGTCGGCCGGCGGCCGCGCGGACTACTCCGCCGTGACCTGGGACCGGCTCGACGCCGGGGAGGCCCTGCACTGGCCCTGCTCCGCCAACCACCCCGACGGCACGCCCCGGCTGTTCACCGAGCGCTTCGGCCACGCCGACGGGCGCGCCCGGCTCGTCCCGGTCCGGCCGCCGGTCGACCGGCCAGGACGCGGTCCGTCGGGCACCCTCGTCCTCACCACGGGCAGGTACCTGGAGCACTACCAGTCCGGCACCCAGACCCGACGCGTGGCCTCGCTGGTCAGCGCCCGCCCCGAGGCGCGGTTGCAGATCCACCCCGCCACGGCCGCCGCCCGCGGCATCACCGACGCGGACCGGGTGGAGGTGGCCAGTGCCCAGGGGACGGCCCTGGTGGGGGTGGAGCTCACCACCTCGATCCGGCCGGACACCGTGTTCCTGCCGTTCCACTTCGCGGGCAGGCAGACGGCCAACCTCGTCGTCGCGGCCCTGGTGGACCCCGTCTCGGGGATGCCCGAGTTCAAGTCGACGCCGGTCACGGTGCGCAGGGTCGCGCCGGGGGAGGAGGCCCTGTGAAGCGCCACGGGACCAGGCCGGGGGACCACGTCCTGGTGGTCGGGCTCGGGCCGGTCGCAGTCCGGCTCGTGGACGAACTCCTCCCGGAGGTGGCGGCGGGGCGGCTGCGCCTCACCGTGATCGGCGAGGAGCGGCGCTCCGGGTACAACCGGGTGCTGGTGGGCGAGTACGCCGTCGGCCGCTACGAACGCGCCGGTCTGGACCTCGTCGACGAGACCGCGTGGCGGGCCGCCGGCGTCCGGGTGCTCACGGGACATGCGGTCAGCTGGATCGACCGCTCCTCGCGGGTGGTCCACCTCGCGCCCGGCGCCGCGGTGCCGGAGGTGGCCTACGACGTCCTGGTGCTCGCCGTCGGTGCCCGCGCCAACGTGCCCAACCTGCTGGGCATCAACCCGGACCCCGCCGCCGTCGCGCACCTGCCGCGCGGCGTGACCGTGCTGCGCACCCCCGACGACGGCGACCAGTTGCGCCGGGAGGTGGCCCGCGGCGGCCGCGTCGTCGTCCTCGGCGGCGGCGTCCTCGGCCTGGAACTGGCGCTGGCCGCCCACGAGGAGGGCTGCCGCGTCACAGTGGTGCACCACCGCCCCTGGCTGCTCACCCGCTCCTCGGACCGGGTGGCCGGAGCGATGCTGGAGCAGGTGCTGGCCGCCCACGGCGTGGAGGTGCTCACCGACTGCGTCGCCCGCGAGGTCCTGCTGCACGAGGACCGCAGCTTCGCGGCACTCGCCCTGGCCGACCACCGCGTCCTCGCCGGTGACCTGCTGGTCCTCGCCTGCGGCACCACTCCGCGCAAGCGGATCGCGCAGGGCGCCGGACTGCGCACCGACAAGGGCATCCTCGTCAACCATGACCTCGAGGCGGACACGGAGGGCCGCGTGTTCGCCATCGGGGACTGCGCCGAGGTGCTGTGCACAGACCACACCTGCACCATCTGCCCGCCCCGCCGCGGTCGCGGCCCCGCCGGGCTGGTGGGGCCCGGCTGGCAGCAGGCCGAGTGGTTGGCCCGGCGGCTTCGCCACGAGCTGGACGAGGTGACCGAACCGCTCGAGCCCCTCGCCAGCACCGAGCCCGACGTCATCCGGTTGAAGGCCAGGGCCGTCTCGTTCGCAGCCGGGGGAGAGATCGACGGCGAACCCTGGGACCCGCCCGGTTCCGGCCGCACCGTCGCGCTCTGGGCGCAGGGCGGCGCCGGCTGCTTCGCCAAGATCGTGGTCCGCGACGAACGCCTGGCCGGGTTCATCGCGCTCGGCCTGCCCAGGGCCGGGGCGGAACTCGCCATGCGCTACGCCGACGGCACCGAACTCCCGGCCGACCTCAGCGTGCTGCTCCGGCTGGACGGCCCCGACGCCGAGGCCCCCGCCGCGATGACCCCCGAGACCACCATCTGCCGTTGCGCCGGGGTCCGCGCCGGAGCCATCACCGCTGCCGTCGAGGAGGGCGCCCGCAGCGTCGACGACATCTGCGCCGCCACGCGGGCGGGCAGCGGCTGCGGCGGCTGCCGCTCGGTGCTGCGGGAACTGCTCGGCACCTCCGCCGTGGAGTGCCCGTGACGGCGGGGCGTGGGCACGAGTCGTCGCCCTCGTCCCCACCAGCGTAGAATCCGCCCCATGCGTGTTGGAGTCTTCGGAGCGACGGGCCAGGTCGGCGCCGTCATGCGGTCCCTGTTGGTCGAGCGGAACTACCCCGTGGAGGAGATGCGGTACTTCGCCTCGGCGCGGTCCGCGGGCAGGAAGCTGCCCTGGAAGGGCGAGGAGATCACCGTCGAGGACGCCACCACCGCGGACTTCTCCGGGCTCGACGTCGCCCTGTTCTCCGCGGGCGGCAGCACCTCCAAGGCCATCGCTCCCCGCGTCGCGGAGGCCGGCGCCACCGTCGTGGACAACTCCTCGGCGTGGCGCATGGACGAGCGCGTCCCCCTGATCGTCTCCGAGGTCAACCCCGGTGACGTGGACCGCGCCGAGATCGGCATCATCGCCAACCCGAACTGCACCACGATGGCGGCCATGCCCGTCATGAAGGCGCTGCACGAGGCCGCCGGCCTCGCCGCCATGCAGGTCACCACCTTCCAGGCCGTCTCCGGCTCCGGCCTCGCCGGCGTCCAGACCCTCGCCACCCAGATCGAGGGACTCGAGCACCCCGAGCGCCTCACCCACGACGGCTCCCTGTTCCAGCCGACGGACCTCGGCCCCTACGTCGAGCCGATCGCCTACAACGTCGTCGCGCTCGCCGGCAACCTCGTCGACGACGGGTTGAACGAGACCGACGAGGAGAAGAAGCTCCGCAACGAGTCCCGGCGCATCCTGCACCTCCCGGACCTGCGCGTCGCCGGCACCTGCGTGCGCGTTCCCGTGTTCACCGGGCACAGCCTCAGCATCCACGCCGAGTTCGACCGCGAGATCACCCCCGAGCAGGCAGCGGAGGTGCTCGGCGCCGCCCCCGGCGTCGAGCTGGCCGACGTGCCCACCCCGCTCAAGGCCGCCGGTGGCGACACCAGCATCGTCGGCCGCATCCGGCAGGACCAGTCCCGCACCGACGGCCGCGGCCTCGTCCTGTTCGTCAGCAACGACAACCTCCGCAAGGGTGCTGCGCTCAACACCCTGCAGATCGCGGAACTGCTCGTCCGATGAGGATCGTGCTCGTCGGTGCCGGTGCCATGGGCGGAGCCCTGCTCAGCGGCTGGATCGCCGGCGGCCAGGACCCGGCCGACGTGGCCGTGGTGGACTCCTACACGCCGCGGGTCGACGAACTCGTGGCCGAGCACGGGGTGCGCGGGGCCGACCTGAACGAGGCCGCCGACGCCGACGTCGTCGTGCTGGCCGTCAAGCCTCACCAGATCCTGACAGTGGCCAAGGCTTTGGGCGGCTCGCTCGGCCCGGACACCGTGGTGGTCTCCATCGCCGCCGGCGTGACCCTCGCACAGCTGGTCTCCGCTCTGCCCGAGGACCAGCCCGTGTTCCGTGTCATGCCCAACACCCCCGCCCTCCTGGGCAAGGGGATGGCCGGCGTGGTCGCCGGACCCGGCACCACCCGGGACCAGCAACTGCTCGTGGTGGGCCTCCTGGACGCCGTCGGCCGCACCGTCGTCACCGACGAGGCCCACATCGACGCCCTCACCGGGCTGTCCGGCTCCGGTCCCGCCTACCTGTTCTACGTCGCCGAGGCGATGATCGAGGCCGGGGTGCACCAGGGACTGACCCGTCCCGAGGCCACCGCCCTGGTCAACCAGACGTTCGTGGGGGCCGCCGCGATGCTCGACGAGTCCGGCGACAGCGCCACCGTGCTGCGGGAGCGCGTCACCTCGCCCGGCGGGACCACGGCGGCCGCGCTGCGCACCCTGGACGACCACGGGGTGCGCGCCGCGTTCCTGGCGGCCGTCGAGGCCTGCGTGGAGCGGGGCCGGGAGATGTCTGCGGACGGCTGAACCCCGGCCCGATCCCGGTCCACGGTGGGCCGCCAGAATTGGTTCCCACCACGGCCGCGGGTTACCATTGGGAGTCTGCCGGAGCACTCCGGCGGCTCAAAACTCACCCACTCCGGGCCCGAACCCGGAAACCGAAAGGCAAACATGGGCTCTGTCATCAAGAAGCGCCGCAAGCGGATGGCCAAGAAGAAGCACCGCAAGCTGCTGAAGAAGACGCGCATCCAGCGCCGCCGCGCCGGCAAGTAAGACCTTGCCAGCGCCCTCGCGGGTCCTGCTGCTGACCCGGACCGGTTGCCACCTCTGTGAGGAGGCCGAGTCCGTGGTCGCAGCCATCTGCGGGGCAGTCGGGGCCGGTTGGCGCATGGTCGACGTCGACACCGACGCGGACCTGCGCGCGGACTGGACGGATCACGTACCCGTGACGTTCGTGGACGGCGAGTTGCATGGGCGTTGGTTCGTAGAACCTGACAAACTCAAGCAGGCGCTGGTTTCGGGGCATCCCGAGCCCATGCCTGCGGACTGGCTACCGTCCGCTTCCGGCCCGAGCTGAGACCAGGGGAGACGTCTGTGAGCGAGATCGAGTTCGACGACAACGATCGTGAACCCGGCGAGGCCACGAGCGGCCCGGGTTCCGTCACCTTCGTCGGGGCCGGCGCCGCGGACATCAGCCTCGTTCCCATCGCGGGCGTTCGCGCCATCAACCAGGCGGACCTGGTGGTGGTCGACTCCATCGAATACGCCGAGGCCCTGGCCGGTGCCGGCATCCGCACCGACGCCGAGGTGGTCTGCGTCGGCGACGACGAGGCCGCGCAACTGATCGCGGCCGTGGACTGCGGGCAGCACGTCGTGCGCCTGTCCCGCGGGGACTTCTACGAGAGCCGCTTCCGCGACGTCACGTTCCGTGCCGTGCTGGCCAAGCACGGGGTGCGGACCCTGGTGGTGCCCGGCGTCAGCCGCTGGGTCTCCGTCCTCACCTACGGCGCCATCACGCCGACGACGGCGTTCGCCTCGCTCGACGCCTCCCGCGGCGCCCAGCCGGAGGACTGGCCGGTGGCGCCCACCGTCATCGTGTGGACCAACACCGAGCACCTCGCGGACATCGCCGCCCAGGGCGCCGAACGGTTCGGCCCCAAGTCCGACGTACTGGTCCTGACCGGCCTCGGCACCAACTCCCAGCGCAGCCGCCTCCACACCTGGAAGGAAGTGCTCGCGGGCAAGGCCGAGGTGGCCGTCGACTGCTACCTCGTCGTGGGCCCCGGCATCGCCGAGCGGGAACGCGAACGCCTCGACTGGTTCGCCTCCAAGCCGTTGTTCGACTGGCGCATCGTGGTGCCGCGCACCAAGGACGAGGTGGGCGAACTCACCGGCCAGCTCACCAGCTACGGCGCAGCCACCGAAGTGGTCCCCACCATCGCCATCGAGCCGCCCCGCACCGAGCAGGCCATGGAGAAGGCGGTCCGGGGCATCGTCGACGGCCGCTACCTGTGGCTCGTGTTCACCTCGCCCCACGCCGTCGTCGCCATCATGGAAAGGCTGGCCGAGTACGGCCTGGACTCCAGGGCGCTGTCCGGGATCAGCCTCGCCGCGGTGGGGCGCGGCACCGTCGAGAAGCTCCAGGAGTTCGGGCTGCGCGCGGACCTGACCCCGTCGGGGGAGAACACCGTCGCCGGCCTGGCGCTGGAGTTCCCCGCCTACGACGACCTGATCGACCCCCTGGACTGCGTCCTGGTGCCCAGCGCAGACGTGAACGTCCAGCCCCTCATCGACGGCCTCGCCCCACTCGGCTGGGAGGTGGAGGAGGTGACCGCCTACCGCACCGTCCGCGCCCTCCCGCCGCCGCCGGAGACCCGCGAGGCCATCAAGACGGCCCTGTTCGACGCCGTCGTGTTCACCTCGGCCACGGCCGTGCGCAACATGATCGGCATCGCCGGCAAGCCGCACGCCGCCATGGTGGTGGCGGCCATCGGCCCGGCCACCGCCCAGGCCTGCGAACTGCACGGCCTGAAAGTCAACGTCGTGGCCACCAGCCCCACCTACGAATCCCTCGCCGAAGGGCTGGCCCGCTACGCCAAGGCCCGCACCGAGGACCAGATCGCGAAGGGCCAGCCCGTCAAGAAGCCCTCCGAGCGCCGCAGGCGCCGACGCAAGACCCCTTCGCCGACCGAGTAGTCTGGCCGGGGTAGCTCAACAGGAGGTGGACGTGGCTGACGAGGCGCGCGTCGTGCACGTGATGCGGCACGGACAGGTGGAGAACCCCGAAGGCGTCCTCTACGGCCGCATCCCCGGGTTCGGACTGTCCGAACTGGGACACCGGATGGCGCAGGAGATGTCCGGGTTCTGGAGCGACGTCCCACTCACGCACCTGCGCTGCTCCCCGCTGCAGCGGGCTCGGGAGACCATGGCACCCACCGCGGCGCTGTTCCCGCAACTCGAGGTCACCACCGACGAACGCGTCATCGAGGCGGAGAACCGGTTCGAGGGCATGGTGTTCGGCAAGGACAACAAGGCGCTGCGCGACCCGCGCATGATCCGCCACGTGCTCAACCCACTCAAGCCCAGCTGGGGCGAGCCGTACGTGGACATCGCCGCCCGGATGCGCGCCGCCATCGCGGACGCCGCCGAGGCCGCCGGCACCGGGGGCCAGGCGCTGGTGGTCAGCCACCAACTCCCCATCGAGATCGCTCGCCGCGACGCCCAGGGCCTCCGCCTGGCCCACCACCCCGGCCGACGCCAGTGCACCCTGACCTCCGTGACGTCGTTCACCGTCCGCGACGGCCGCATCACCGCCGTCGACTACCGCGAGCCCGTGGCACACCTGCTCCCACCCAAGCACGGCAGGAAGTTCCGGGTGGGCACGTGAGGCGCCGGTCGTTCCTGGCCGCCCTCGCAGTCGTGCCGCTGGCGGCCTGCACCGACACCGGGGGACCGGGCGTCGACGACGACACCGTCGGCTTCACCGCCGGCGACGGCTCGTTCACCATCATCCCCGGCGACGAACGCCAGCCGGCCCCGGAGCTCAGCGGAGAGACCCTCGACGGGGAGCAGCTGAGCACCGCCGACTTCCCGGGCCAGATGCTGCTGCTGAACGTGTGGGGGTCCTGGTGCGCGCCCTGCCGCAAGGAGGCACCCGCCCTGGTGGAGGTGGCGTCTCAGTACCCCGAGGTGCAGTTCATCGGCATCAACACCCGGGACCTGGACCCGGCGCCCGCCAATGCCTTCGTGCGCGCGTTCGAGGTGCCCTACCCCAACATCTTCGACCCGGACGGCTCCCTGCTGCTCCAGTTCGGCCAGCTCCCGCCCAAGGCCATCCCCAGCACGCTCATCATCGACGAGCAGGGCCGCGTGGCGGCCCGCGTCCTCGGTGAGGTCACCGCCTCCACCCTCGCCGGTGTGATCGAGGACGTCCGGAGCGCGGCGTGATCCTGTTGGAGTCCTGGGTGAGCGGGGCACTGTCCTCGTCCCTGCTGCTCGCCGTGCCCGTGGCGCTGCTCGCCGGGCTGGTCTCGTTCGCCTCGCCCTGCGTGCTGCCGCTGCTGCCCGGCTACCTCTCCTACGCCTCCGGCCTCGGCGCCTCGGAGATCGCGGAGGGCACCGGCAACCGGCGGCTGCTGGTCCTCGGCACCGTCGGGTTCGTCCTCGGATTCGCCGCCGTCTTCGTGGTCACGGGCGCCGTGCTCGGTGGCCTCGGTACGTTCCTGCTCCTCAACGAGCGCCTGATCACGGCCCTCGCGGGCATCCTGATCATCCTGATGGGGCTCGGCTTCATCGGCTGGCTCCCGATGCCCGCCCAGTGGAAGCCGAAGGCCCCGAAGATGGGGGCTGCGGCCTCCCCGCTGCTGGGGATGGCGTTCGGGCTGGGCTGGACGCCCTGCATCGGGCCCGCCCTCTCGGTGGTGCTGACCCTGGCCCTGACCGAGGGCTCCGCCGCCCGCGGCGGCTTCCTCGCCTTCGTCTACGCCCTCGGGCTGGGCCTGCCGTTCATCGCGTTCGCGCTGGCCTTCACCAAGCTCGCCGGGCACTTCGCCTGGCTCAAGCGCAACCAGCGCACCCTCACCCTGGTGGGCGGCGGCCTGCTGGTCGCCGTCGGGCTGGCCATGGTCTCCGGCCTGTGGACCTGGGTGCTGGGCTACCTGCGCCAGTGGGCCGCGTCGTTCGGGACCATCCTGTGAGCCCCCGCAACCAGCCCGCCGGCGAGGCGCGGGCGATGAGCACCCGGGAGTTCCTGCGGTGGTGCTGGACCCAGCTCACCAGCATGCGCACTGCCTTGGCGCTGCTGTTCCTGGTGGCCCTCGGCTCCGTCCCGGGCTCGATGTTCCCGCAGTACAACATCTCGCCCGTCGAGGTGCAGCTGTACAAGAACGACAACCCCGAGCTCTCGAGGATCCTCGAGCCGCTCGGGATGTTCAACGTCTACACCTCGCCCTGGTTCTCGGCCCTCTACCTGCTGCTGTTCATCTCGCTGATCGGCTGCATCCTGCCGCGCATCGGCGTGTACGCGCGCAACGTCGCCAAGCCGCCGCCCAGGTTGCCCGCCCGGCCCGAGCGGCTGGCCGAGCACCGCACCGGCACCGTGGCCGACGCCCCGGCCGCCATCGCACGAGCGGAGAAGTGGCTGCGCGGCAAGCGCTACCGCACCCTGGCCACGGCCGAAGGCGTCAGCGCGGAGCGCGGCTACTCCCGCGAGGCCGGCAACCTGGTGTTCCACGTCGGGCTGCTGGTGCTGCTGCTCGGCCTGGCCTGGTCCAACCTGCTCGGGTTCCACGGCAGCGCCGTCGTGGTGGAGGGCAACTCGTTCAGCAACTCCATCACCCAGTACGACGAGTTCAGCGCGGGTGGGCTGGTGGACACCGACCGCCTGACGCCGTTCACCGTCGACGTCAACTCCTTCGTGGCCGAGTTCGAGACCGGCGACGTGCAGCGCGGTGCCGCCCGCCGCTTCGACACCGACATGACCGTGCACCACGACGGCAACACCTGGGACCAGCTGATCCAGGTCAACCACCCCCTCACGTTGCCGTCGGGTGAGCAGATCAACGTGATGGGCCACGGCTACGCCGCGCACGTCACCGTCACCGACGGCAACGGAGACCTCGCCTTCGCGGGTCCCGTGGTGTTCCTGCCCCAGGACGGCAACTTCTCCTCCATCGGGGTGGTCAAGGTCCCCGACGCCCGCCCGCAGCGGCTCGCGTTCGAGGCCTTCTTCTTCCCGACGGCGGTGCTGAACGAGGAGGGACCCCACTCGGTGTTCCCGGACGCGCTCAACCCGGAGCTGTTCATGAACGCCTGGTCCGGTGACCCGGCGGTGGAGGACGGCATCCCGGAGAGCATCTACGTCCTGGACACCACCGGCCTCGCCCCGATCGAGGGCGACAACGGCGAGGTGCTGCGCATGCGGCTCGTGCCCGGCTCCGGGATGGAACTGCCCAACGGGCTCGGGACCATCACCTTCGAGGGCTGGTCCCGCTGGGTGAAGCTGCAGGTCAGCATCACCCCCGGCAACACCCTCACCCTCGTCAGCCTCGCCGTCGCAGTCGCGGGGCTGTGCGTGAGCCTGTTCGTGCGTCCCCGGCGCCTGTTCGTGCGCATCACCGACGGCCGGGCCGCCATCGCGGGCCTCGACCGCACCGACGCCGCCAGCGGACTCGACGACGAGGTCACCGGCCTCGCCGAGGCGGTACTCGGCGGACCGATTACCCAGCCCACGGATGACGGGGCAGAATGGGGCGGCGGCACAACGCCCGCCGACCCGCAGGAGGAGGAGCTGAAGTGACACTGTCCGGAGCCTCGGACACGGCGATGGTGATCGCCGCCGTCGGGTACCTGATCGCGTTCGCGCTGCACAGCGTCGAGTGGTCGTCCGCCCGCGGGCTGGCCTCGGAGCGGCCCGCCGACGGCACGGAGGACGCGTCCCGGCTGCGGGTGGACCTGTTCGGCCGGCTCGGGATCGCGCTGACCATCGTCACCGGCATCATCCACGTCGTCGCGGTGGTGCTGCGGGGCGTCGCGGCCGAACGCGCCCCGTGGGGCAACATGTACGAGTTCGTGAGCTCCTCGCTCGCCTTCGCCGTCGTCGTCTACCTGCTCGCGGTCTGGAAGCTGGGCGCCCGCTGGCTGGGCATCGGCGTCACGCTGCTGTGCTCCGTCGGCCTCGGGCTGGCCGTCACCGTGTTCTACGTCGACGTCGCACCCCTCGTGCCGGCGCTGCACTCGGTGTGGTTCATCATCCACATCGTGGCCGCCGCCATCGCCGGTGCCGCGTTCAACGTCGCCGCCATCGCCGCGATCCTCTACCTGCTCAAGCTGCGCTCCGAGGCCAGTGGCGCCCCGGCCCGCGGCTACCTCGCGCGCCTGCCCGAGGCCCGCACGCTGGACCTGTTCTCCTACCGGCTGCACGCCTTCGCGTTCCCGCTGTGGACCTTCACCATCGCGGCCGGTGCCATCTGGGCCCAGTACGCGTGGGGCCGGTTCTGGAACTGGGACCCGAAGGAGACCTGGTCGTTCGTGACCTGGGTCATCTACGCCGCCTACCTGCACGCCCGCGCCACCGCCGGCTGGAAGGGCCGTCCCGCGGCCTGGATCGCGATCATCGGAGTGGTCTCGTTCTGGTTCAACTTCATCGGCGTGAACCTGCTGTTCAGCGGGTTCCACTCCTATTCGGGGATCTGACCCGCCCGGGACCCCCATGGCCGCACCGGATGCCGAGATCGAGCTCCTCGTAGACCTCTACGAGGAGCATGGAACGAGCCTCCACCGGTTGGCGGTGCTGCTGGGCGCCGAGACCGCCTCCGGCCACATCCTGCGCACCGCGCTGCTGTCCCTGGGTCGGCGCGTGAACAGCGTCGTGGACCCGATGGAGCGGCTGGAGTACCTGCAGGAACAGGTGGTCCACCAGGCCCGCAGCGCCCGCGGCTCGGGCGGCGCCCTCACCCTCCCCGACGTCGACGACGCGCGCCAGCAGGAGATCCTCGCAGGCATCCGGACGCTGCCCGTGCGCGACGGCGAGGTGCTGGTGATCAGCCATTACCTGTCCATCTTCGGCCCCGAACTCGCGGGCATCCTGCGGATGACCATCCGCTCCACCAACGCCCGGCTCGAGGAGGCTCTCGACAGGTTGCGGCTCGTCGTCGGCGACCCGACCCCCGGGTCCATGCCGGGTGTCATCGAGTCCCTGTCCCAGGAGGTGACCGCGGCGCTGCGCTCGTCGGCCAGGTCCGTCCAGCCCTCGGGCACCGACACCCTCGCCGCCGAACTCCTCACCCTCGGCGACTCCTCCAAGCGCGGGGTGTCGCCATGGCTGGTGGCGCCCCTGGTGGCGGCGTCGCTGCTGCTGGGGGTTTGGCTCGCCACCGTCACCGCGGCCGGGCAACCCAGCCTGCCGCCGGAGTCGCCCTCACCCAGCCCGTCCGTGTCCGTCTCCCCATCGCCCACCGCCACGGCGTCGCGCTCCATGCCCGCCATGGTCAGGGCCGTGCCGGTGTTCTACGTGGGCCGCACCGACGGGCAGCTCTACCGGGAACTGCGTGACCTGCCGGCCGGCAGGAACCTGATCTCGGCGGCATTGGAGGCGACCCTGTCGCTGGCCCCGCTGGACCCGGACTACGGCTCCGCGTGGGGGCCCGGTGCGCTGATCAGCGCCGAGGTCACCGGCGACGTCCTCACCATCGACCTGACGCCCGAGGCGTTCGAGGGCATCGACTCCCGCGCGCGGGCCCGCAGCGCGGTGAACCAGATGCTCTACACCGCCAGCGAACTGAGCGGGAACCCGGACCTGAGGGTCAAGTTCCTCTCCGACGGCGGCCCTCCGCCCGAGGTGCTGGCCCAGCCGGAGGAGGGCTTCGGGCGCACCGGTCTGAGCCCGATGCCGGCGCTGTGGCTGTCCTCCCCGAAGAACGGCGCCACCCTCCCCGCCGGCCAGGTGGTGATCGCCGGCACGGTGAAGCCGGGAGCCGACTCGCCGCTGGTGACCATCACCGCCGAGGACGGCACCCTCGTCGCCAGCGTGTCTGCCCAGACCACCACCACCGCCTCCGCCGAGGGCTGGCGGGACTGGTCCGTGGTGGTGCCCCTGCAGCCGGGCGCCTTCATCATCAACGCCACCACCGAGATCGTCACCGAGGACGGCGGGGCAGCTCGCGGGTACCAGGAGAGCAAGTCCATCACCGTGCGGTGAGGACCGGCCGTCTCAGCGGGTGACCACCCACCGGGCCAGCCGGAGCGCCACCCGGGTGGGCACGAACCGGTTGGCGTGGGCCAGCAGCTTGTTGCCGGTCCCGTCGATCACGTGGGGGCGACGGCGCTGCAGCGCCTCGAACGTGGTGGCCACCACCTCGTCGACGGTGCGGCGCTGCGCCATCGCCTCCTCGGCGCCCGCGTTGCCCCAGAACGGGGTCTCCGTCGCGCCGGGGCAGATGCACAGCACGCGCACGCCGGTGCGGCGGGTCTCGGCCCACAGGGCCTGGGAGAAGCTGAGCACGAAGGCCTTGGTGGCGGCGTAGGTGGCCATCTCCGGGATCGGCTGGAACGCGGCTGTGCTGGCGACGTTGATGATGGCGCCGCGGTCCCTCGCCAGCAGCTGCGGCAGGACGGCGTGCGTGAGCTCGGTGACCGCTGCGACGTTGAGCTGCACCTCGCCGGCGATCCGGTCCCGCTCGAGGTCCGCCAGCTCACCGTGGCTGGCGAAGCCGGCGTTGTTGACCAGGGTGTGGACCTCCAGGTGGTCCAGCCTCCCCACGAGCTCGAACCGGTCTGCCGGGTCCGTGAGGTCGAAGGGCAGCACCAGGGTCTGGATGCCGTGGGCGCGTTCGAGCTCCACGGACAGGTTGAACAGCTTGTCCTCGCTGCGGGCCACGAGCACGACGTTGGCCCCCTGTGCGGCCAGGTGGCGCGCGTACGCCTCGCCCAGCCCGGAGGAGGCACCCGTCACGACGGCCCAAGATGTAGTCATGCAACCACCCTAGTGTCCGCGGGGTGCCGCCAGGGCGGGCCTCGGTGGTGCGTGCCATGATTGGGGCATGCAGCACTTCGACGTGGCGGTAATCGGTTCCGGCTCGGGCAACTCCCTCATCGACGAGCGGTTCGAGGGGCTGCAGGTGGCCCTCGTGGAGCGGGACGATACGTTCGGCGGCACCTGCCTGAACCGGGGCTGCATCCCCACCAAGATGTTCGTGCTGCCCGCGGACCTGGCGGCCAGCGTCTCCGAGGCCCGTCGCCTCGGCGTGGAACTCGAGTTCAAGCGCGCCGACTGGTCGGCCATCCGGGACCGGATCTTCGGCCGGATCGACCCGATCTCCGCCGGCGGGCTGGACTGGCGCGAACGCAGCCGCAACGTCACGGTCTTCCACGGCGAGGCCCGTTTCGTCGACGCGCACACCCTCGCCATCGGCGAGGACCGGATCAGCGCGGACCAGATCGTCATCGCCACCGGCTCCCGGCCGCGTCCCCTGGCCGCGGAGGTCCCGGAGTCGCTGCAAGACCGGGTCCACACCTCGGACACCGTGATGCGCATCGACGAACTGCCCGAACGGGTGGTGATCCTGGGCGGCGGCTTCGTCGCGGCCGAGTTCGCGCACGTGTTCGCCTCCTTCGGCAGCGAGGTGACACTCATCAACCGATCCGAGGTGCTCCTGCGCGGCGAGGACCACGAGATCTCCACGGCCTTCGCCGAGCAGCTCGGCCGCCGCGTCAACATCCGCCTCAACCAGGTGGTCTCCACCATCGAGGAGGACGAGGACGGGATCCACCTCATCACGGTGGACCGCAACGGCGTCGAGTACGACTACTTCGCGGACCTGGTGCTCAACGCCACCGGCCGCATCCGCAACTCCGAGGCCCTGGACCTCGCCGCCGCCGGGATCGACGTCCGCCCCGACGGGCAGGTGATGGTGGATGCCAACCAGCGCACCAACGTGCCGCACGTGTGGGCGCTGGGCGACGTCTCCTCGGACCACCTCCTGAAGCACGTCGCCAACGCGGAGATGCGCACCGTCGCGCACAACCTCCTGAATCCCGAGAACCTGGTGCGCACGGACCATCGCTACGTCCCGCACGCGGTGTTCTCGGACCCGCAGGTGGCCTCCGTGGGTGCCACCGAGCAGCAGCTGCGGGACTGGGGCACGCCGCACGTCATCGCCCGCCAGCGCTTCGCCGACGTCGCCTACGGCTGGGCGCTGGAGGACCAGGGCCACTTCGTGAAGCTGATCGCGGACCCACGAAACTGGCGCCTGCTCGGAGCCCACGTCATGGGCCCGCAGGCCTCCACCCTGGTGCAGCCGCTGATCCAGGCCATGAGCTTCGACCTGTCCGTGCCGGACATGGCCCGCGGCCAGTACTGGATCCACCCCGCGCTGCCGGAAGTGGTGGAGAACGCGCTGCTCGGGCTGCTCGCCGCCCACCAGCCCGAGGAGATCGAGCACCCGACGGCGGAGAACTTCTGAGCCGATGATCGAATACGCCCGGATCTACGCCGCGCAGCTGGCCGAGCTCCTCGGCCCGGACGAGCGGGCGGTGGACGCGATCTCGGTGGACTACGCCGCCGGGCGGGGCGCCACCCTGGACACGCGCGGCGGCCCGCTGGCCGGCATGCTCGCGAAGGCGGCACGCCTGACGCCGTACCTCGTGCTGACCGAGCACCGGCTGCTGGTGGTCGACGAACTGGGCGACGTCGAGAAGCAGGCCGTCACCTGGGCGGTGCCGCTGGAGCGCGTAACCGCGATCAGGCACGACCCGAAGCCGCCCGTCGAGCTCGGCCGGATCCTGGTGGTCTTCGACGACTCGTCCCAGGTGCGGCTGCGCGCGGGCCTGCTGCTGCCGTTCGCGGCCCGCCGCTTCGCCAAGGCCTTCCGCGACGCCGGTGGAAGCGGCCGACCCCGCCGGGGACAGCGGTAGGGTCGAGGAGTGAGACCACCGAGACCCATCGTGTTCGCCGGCCTCGCGGGACTGGCCCTCACGGCCTGCGCCCCGGGGCCGCTCGTGACGCCCGATCAGACCGAGGAACCGGTGGCCACCTCCAACGTTCGCCCCGTGACCACCTCGCCCGAGCCCGCCACCCCTGAGCCGCCGACGATGGCTCCCGGGCCGGCGGCCTGCAGCGACGTCGCGGCCGAACTGCCGCTGGCGGCGCAGGTGGGCCAGCTCTACATGGTGGGCGTGTCCACGGGCGGGCTCGACGAGGCCACCACCGCCGCCATCACGCAGGCGCAGGTGGGTTCGGTGGTGCTCCTGGGCAACTCCGACGCGGGCCTCGAGCCGATCACCGCGATCACCACGGAGCTCGCCGGGCTGGGTGCTGATGAGCTGCCGATCATGGTGGCCGTGGACCAGGAGGGTGGCACCGTGCAGCGGCTGCAGGGGGAGGGCTTCAGCGACATCCCCAGCGCCGTCGAGCAGGCGCAGCTGCCCGAGGGTGAACTGGTCGACGCCGCCTACGGCTGGGGCATGGAACTCGTCGACGCCGGTGTCCACTTCAACCTCGCACCCGTGGCCGACGTCGTGCCCGCCGACAAGCAGGCGAGCAACGCGCCGATCGGTGCCCTGGACCGCAACTACGGCAACGACGTCGACACGACGGCCCGGGCGGTGGCGGAGTACGTCTCCGGCATGGAGCTCGCCGGGATCGCCACCTCCCTGAAGCACTTCCCGGGCCTGGGCCAGGTGACTGTGAACACCGACTTCGGGGTGGCACATGACACCGACGTGGTCCCCGGGGACTCGGACTGGGCGGCCTTCACCGCGGGCATCGACGCCGGTGCGCGCTCTGTGATGGTCTCCTCGGCGGTCTTCGAGTTGATCGACCCGGACAACGAGGGCGTGTTCTCCCGCACCGTCATCACGTCCTACCTGCGCGAACAGATCGGCTTCGAAGGAGTGGTGATCGCCGACGACCTCGGCGCCGCCGGAGCCGTGGCCGACACCCCGCCCGCGGACCGCGGCGTCCGGTTCCTCTCGGCCGGGGGAGACGTCGTCATCAACGCGGACCCGGCGATCCTGCAGGAGATGGTGGCGGCCACGATCACCCAGGCGGAGGCGGACCCGGCCTTCGCCGAACAGGTCACGGCCTCGGCCACCCGCGTGCTGCAGCTCAAGTCCTCGCTGGGCCTGGTCGACTGCGCCTGACCGACGAACCGTCGAGCGAAGCGAGCTCGGCGCTGTTCGGGGCTAAGGGGGCGGAACCCCGTGGGTTATCCAAACCGACCGGTGATGTAATCCTCCGTGGCCTTCTCGTCCGGGTTGTGGAAGATCTTCTCCGTGTCACCGAACTCGATCAGCTCGCCCGGCTGTCCCTGCGCCTTCAGGTTGAAGAACGCGGTCTGGTCCGAGACGCGCGCCGCCTGCTGCATGTTGTGGGTGACGATGACGACGGTGTAGGTCTCCTTCAGCTCGTGGATGAGCTCCTCGATGGCGAGGGTGGAGATCGGGTCGAGGGCGGAGCAGGGCTCGTCCATCAGGATGACGTCGGGGGACACGGCGATGGCACGGGCGATGCACAGACGCTGCTGCTGGCCGCCGGACAGGCCGGAGCCGGGACGGTCCAGACGGTCCTTGACCTCGTTCCAGAGGTTGGCGCCGCGCAGGGCCTTCTCCACCAGTTCGTCGCTCTCCTTGCGGCTGATCCGGGCATTGTTGAGCTTCACGCCGGCCAGCACGTTGTCGCGGATGGACATCGTGGGGAACGGGTTGGGGCGCTGGAACACCATCCCCACCTGGCGGCGGACGCGGACCGGATCGACGTCGCGCGCGTACAGGTCCACGCCGTCGAGCAGGACCTGGCCGGTGACGTAGGCGCCGTCGATCACCTCGTGCATGCGGTTGAGGGACCGCAGGACGGTGGACTTGCCACAGCCGGACGAGCCGATGAAGGCCGTCACGGCGCGCGGCTGGATGGTCATGTTGACGCTGCGTACGGCGTGGAACTTGCCGTAGTAGATGTCCAGGTCCTGCAGTTCAATGCGCTTCGACATGGTCTGAGTGTTTCCTTCTGGCGGGTTGGTCAGCGGCCGGGCTTGGGGGCGAAACGCCACGCGAGGAGGCGTCCGATGAGGTTGAGGCCCATGACGATCAGGATGAGGGTCAGGGCGCCGGCCCAGGCACGGGCGTAGAACGGTTCCTGCGGGATGCCGGGGGTGACGTACTGGTAGTAGACGAACACCGGCAGCGTCGACATCTGCGTGTCGAACGGGTTGGTGTTCAGCGACGGGTTCAGGCCGGCGGTGACCAGCAGGGGTGCGGTCTCGCCGATGATGCGGGCGACGGCGAGCACGGCGCCGGTGATGATGCCGGCGATGGAGGTGGGCAGCACCACCCGCAGGATGGTGCGGAACTTCGGCACACCGAGGGCGTAGGAGGCCTCGCGCAGTTCGTTGGGCACGAGTCGCAGCATCTCCTCGGTGGAGCGGACCACCGTGGGGATCATCAGGATGCAAAGTGCGATCGCACCGGAGAAGCCGTTGCGGGTGCCGGGGCCGAACAGCGCCGAGAAGATGGTGTAGGCGAACAGGCCGGCGACGATGGAGGGGATGCCCGTCATGACGTCGACGAAGAACCGAATGCTGGCGGCCAGGCGGCCCTGGCCGCCGTACTCCTGCAGGAAGATCGCCGTCAGCATCCCGATCGGGACGGAGATCAGGGTGGCGATGCCGGTGACGATCAGGGTGCCGGCGACGGCGTGCGAGGCGCCGCCTCCCTCCCCGATGACGTTGCGCATCGAGTAGGTGAAGTACTGGATGTCGAAGCGTTCGAGGCCCTTGGAGACCACCTGCCACACCAGGGAGACCAGCGGCGCAAGGGCCAGCAGGAAGAAGCCGACGAAGACGTAGCGGAAGAACCGGTCCACCGCCTTGCGGCGGCCCTCCACAGCGGTGGACAGCGCGAAGATCGCCACGAGGAACAGCAGCGAGCCGATGATGACGATCGCGCCGACGGAGACGACGTCGAGGATGGCGAGCACACCGGCGGTGACGGCGTAGGCCAGCACCAGAAGGGCCAGCCACGTGAACCGGGGCAGCTGCCCGGCGGTCAGCGAGAGCTTGGACTCGCGGGAGAGCGTGGTGGTGGACATCAGTTGGCTCCCGAGAACTCGCGGCGGCGGGAGATGACCCAGCGGGCCGCCATGTTGACGACGAGGGTGATCACGAACAGCACCAGACCGGTGGCGATGAGCTGGTTGACCCCGAGCCCGTAGGCCTCGGGGAACGCCAGGGCGATGTTGGCGGCGATCGTGTTCGGGTTGTCCGAGGTGAGCAGCTTGAAGTGGATGTTGTCCCCGGGGGACAGCACCATCGCGACGGCCATCGTCTCGCCCAGCGCGCGGCCGAGGCCGAGCATGCAGGCGGAGATGATGCCGGGGGTGCCGAAGGGCAGGACGGCCTGGCGGATCATCTCCCAGCGGGTGGCGCCGAGGGCCAGGGAAGCCTCCTCGTGCAGGCGCGGGGTCTGCAGGAACACCTCGCGGCACAGGGCCGTGATGATGGGCAGCACCATGACGGCCAGCACGAGGGCGGCGGTCAGGATGGTGCGCCCGGTGCCGGAGACCGGGCCGGAGAACAGCGGGATCCAGCCGAGGTTGGCCTCCAGCCAGATGAACAGGGGACGCACCAGCGGCGCGAGGGTGTTGATGCCCCACAGGCCGAACACCACCGACGGCACGGCGGCCAGCAGGTCGATGACGTAGCCGAAGATGGTGGCCACGCGCTTGTGGGCGTAGTGCGTCAGGAACAGGGCGATGCCGATGGAGACCGGCACGGCGAACAGCATGGCCAGGGCAGCCGCCCAGACGGTGCCGAAGGCGAAGGGGAGCACGTAGGCCCAGAACTCGCCGTAGGGCAGTTCCTCCGGGTCGGCCATCAGGGCGGGGAGTGAGAGCCCCACCAGGAACACCGCGACGGCGGCGAGGATCACGAGGATCGTGATGCCGGACCCCGTGGACAGGGCCTTGAACAGGGTGTCCCCGAACCGCTTGGAGCTGTGCTTCAGCTCGTGGTTGGTGGGTTGCGGGGGAGTGCTGGTTGCCTCGGCCTGCGAGGTCGATGTCGACATGTTGCTCCTGGGAGGATCGCTGTCAGGTGCCCGGAGGGCTTTGAACGCGGCAAACCGCGCCCGCCCCTTGGGGAGCGGGCGCGGCTTTCAGCCTAGGCCAACTATCACTGGATGGCGTCGATGGCGGCCAGGACCTGGCCCCCGAGCTTCTCGGACAGCGGGGCAGAGCCCGCGCCGTCGGCAGCAACCTGCTGGCCCTCGGGGCCGGCGATGTAGCTGAGGTAGGACTTCACCAGGGCGGCCTTCTCGTCGTCCTGGTAGTCGGCGCAGGCCATGGCGTAGGCGACGAGCACGATCGGGTAGCCCGGCGCGGTGCGGTCGATGGCGATGGCGAGGTCGTGCTCTGCGCGACCCTCCTCGATCGGGGAGGCCTCGACGGCGGCGGCCGCGTCAGCAGCGGTGGGGCCGAAGAACTCGCCCTCGTTGCCCACCATGATCACGGACAGGTCGCCGGCCTGGGAGGCATCGGCGTAGCCGATGGTGCCCACGCCGTTGGTGACGGCTGCCACGACTCCGGAGGTGCCCTTGGCGGCCTCGCCACCCTCGAGCGGCCACTCGCCGTCGGCCTCGTTGGTCCACACGTCGCCGGCGGCCTTGTTGAGGTAGTCGGTGAAGTTCTCGGTGGTGCCCGAGTCGTCGGAGCGGTGGACCGCGGTGATGGCGAGGTCGGGCAGTTCGACGCCCTCGTTCAGCTCGGCGATGGCCGGGTCGTTCCAGTTGGTGACGTCACCGGCGAAGATGCCGGCCAGGACGGCCGGGGTCAGGTTCAGGTCCGTGACGCCCTCGACATTGAAGATGATCGCGATCGGGGAGATGTAGACCGGGAGGTCGAAGGCGATCGACTCGGGCGTGCACAGGGCGAAGTTGCCTGCGACGTTCTCCTCGGCCTTGAACGCGCGGTCGGAGCCGGCGAAGTCGGCGCCGCCACCCATGAAGGCCTCGCGGCCGGCGCCGGAGCCGTCGGGGGAGTACAGGACGGTCGCGCCCGGGTTCGCGGTCTGGAAGCCGGCGATCCAGTTGGTCTGGGCGACGTTCATCGACGAGGCGCCGATGCCGGTGAGGTTGCCCTCGACCTGGGCGGGGGCCTCGTCGGCCGAGCCCTCGTCGGTGGCGGTGTCTTCGGAGGTGGTCTCGTCCGCGGTGGTGGTCTCCTCAGCGGCGGTGGTCTCCGGCTCGGCGGGCTGCTCGTTGGCGGCGCAGGCGGAGAGCAGCAGGGCGGCGCTCAGGCCGAGGGCTGCGGTCAGACGCAACTTCATTTGATTCCCTTCCGGGGTTCGACGTGCTTGGTGGGCCGGTGGCCCTGGAACAGTGCGTTTCCAAGACGTGAAGTTAGGCGGGCAAAGTGACCGATCGACCCGCTTTGGGTTAACAGCAGATGAACGAACGGCGAGTTCTCGGACGGAGAACGCGGGGAGGCGGTAAATCGTTACCGATCTGTGACCGGTTCCAGTCAGGCGGTGGGCTTCAGGATGTCGGAGCGCACCACCTTGCCGTCGGGCAGCAGGTGCACCGCCAGCACCTCGCCCACCACCATCGGGCGCGGCTCCAGGCCCAACCCGGCGTACATGAACGGCAACACCGGCCGGTGCCCGCACAGGGCTGTCGGCTCCGCCAACGACGACGCCAGCTCCGCGATGTGGCGTGCCACCCGTTTCGGGTGCTTGGTGCCCTCCTCCTCGCTGAGCAGGTCCACGCCGTTGACCGGCAGGCCCATCTCCTCGCCGTAGGGGCGCAGCGTCTCCATGCAGCGCACCGACGACGAACTCTCCAGGCGGGTGACGCCGAAGATGCTGAACAGCCCCACGAGGTCCTTCGCCTGGCGCCGGCCGCGTCCGGTCAGGCGGCGCTTCTGGTCCGGGCCGGACCAGTCCTTGCGCTGCATCGCCTTGCCGTGGCGCACCAGCAGCAGCACGTTGGTGTGCGGGTGCTCGATGGCCTCGCGGATGACGCCGCGCTCGTCGTCGTAGCTGACCTTCTCGATGGCCTCCGCGGCGGGGAACCACCGGGCCTCCTCCACCTCCTGGTCCGGCGGCCGGTGGGACTCGCTCAGCACCGTCGCGCGCCAGTAGTGCGTGACCTTGGTGCCCTTGGAAACCTTGTACCGGATGCTGGGCAGCCGCAGGCCCAGCTTCACCAGCACCCCGGTCTCCTCCAGCACCTCCCGGACCGCGGTCTCGGGGAGGTACTCGTCCACCTCGCCCTTGCCCTTGGGCAGGGACCAGTCGTCGTAGCCCTTGCGGTAGATCAGCAGCACCTGCTGGCCGCCGTCGACCTCCCTGGTGACCACGGCGCCCGCGGCGACGACCTTCGGCTTCCTGCTCATCGCGTCATCGGGCCCGGCGGGACGCGGCCTGTTCGATCAGGGTCTGCTGCAGGTCCACCAGCGGGTTGCCGTCGGCGTCGCGGGTGTGGGCGGTCCAAGTGGTGTCCACCAGTTCCCAGTGCACGGTGTCCGGCGCGAAGGCCAGGTCGAAGAGTTCCTCGATGCGCTGCACGTGGTTGGGGTTGGTGAGCCCCACCACCGCCTCCACGCGGCGGTCCAGGTTGCGGTGCATCAGGTCCGCGGAGCCGATGCCGACGGTGGGGTTGCCGGCGCCGGCGAACCAGAACACCCGTGAATGCTCCAGGAACCGGCCGAGGATGGAGCGCACCCGGATGTTGTCGCTCAGCCCCGGCACGCCCGGACGGATGGTGCAGATGCCGCGCACCCACAGGTCCACCGGCACGCCCGCCTGCGACGCCCGGTAGAAGGCGTCGATGAGCTGCTCGTCGACGGCGGAGTTCACCTTGATCCGGATGCCCGCGGGGCGACCCGCGCGCTTGTTGGCGATCTCGCGCTCGATGTAGCCGAGCAGACCGGCGCGGATGCCGTGGGGTGCCACCAGCAGGCGCCGGTAGTTGGTCTCGGCGGTCATGCCGGAGAGGTGGTTGAACAGGCGCGCGACGTCGTCGGTGATGATGGGGTTGCTGGTGAGCAGGCCCATGTCCTCGTAGCCGCGGGCGGTCTTGGGGTTGTAGTTGCCGGTGCCGACGTGGGCGTAGCGGCGCAGCCCGTCGGACTCCTTGCGTACCACCAGGCACAGCTTGCAGTGCGTCTTGAGACCCACCATGCCGTAGACCACGTGCACGCCGGCCTGCTCCAGTTTGCGCGCCCAGCCGATGTTGGCCTGTTCGTCGAAGCGGGCCTTGATCTCGACGACGGCCAGCACCTGCTTGCCGGCCTCGGCCGCCTCGATCAGGGCGTCGACGATGGGGGAGTCACCCGAGGTGCGGTACAGCGTCTGCTTGATGGCCAGCACGTCCGGGTCCGCCGCGGCCTGTTCCACGAACCGTTGCACCGAGGTGGCGAACGAGTCGTAGGGGTGCTGGACCAGGACATCGCGCTTCTTCAGCGCCAGGAACATGTCAGCCGGGCTGGCGCTCTCCACCTCGGCCAGGTCCGGGTGGGTGATGGGCAGGAAGTTCGGGTAGAGGAGGTCCTCGCGGGAGCTGTCGGCCAGCGCGAACAGGCCGGTGAGGTCCAGGGGGCGGGGGAGGTGGAAGACCTCCTCGGGCTTGACGTCGAGCTCCTCCATCAGCAGGTCGAGGATCTTCTCGTCGATGTCCTCCTCCACCTCCAGGCGCACCGGCGGGCGGCCGACCTTGCGGCGCAGGAGTTCCTTCTCCAGCGCGAACAGGAGGTTCTCGGCGTCGTCCTCCTCCACCTCGATGTCCTCGTTGCGGGTGACGCGGAAGGTGGTGTAGTTCAGCACCACACGGCCGGTGAACAGCTGCCCCAGGTGCCTGCCGATGACCTCCTCGAGGGGCACGAACCGGCCCTCGGCGAGCTTGATGAAGCGCTCCAGGATGGCGGGCACCTTCACACGGGCGAACTGCTGTGCGCCGGTGGTGGGGTGCTTGAGCAGCACGGCCATGTTGATGCTCAGGCCGGAGATGTAGGGGAACGGGTGCGACGGGTCCACCGCCAGCGGGGTCAGCACCGGGAAGATGCGCTCCGCGAACAGCGTCCGCATGCGGTCCTTCTCGGCGGCGGTGAGCTCGGCCCAGGTCAGGATCTCGATGCCCTCGGCCCGCAGCTCGGGCCGGATCTCGTCCTGGAACACCCGGGACTGCTCGGCCACCAGCTCGCCGGTGCGGCGCAGGATGGAGGAGTGCAGCTCGCCAGGCATCTGCCCGGTGACGGTGCGCACGGCCACGCCGGCGTCGATGCGGCGCTTCAACCCCGCCACCCGAACCATGAAGAACTCGTCCAGGTTGCTGGAGAAGATGGCGCAGAACTTGGCCCGCTCGATGAGCGGCACCCGGGGGCTGTCCTTGGCGAGGTCGAGCACCCGGTTGTTGAACTCGAGCCAGTCGAGCTCCCTGTCTGCGTAGCGATCGGCGGGGAGGTTGGGGGAAGACTCCATGTCAGGCGTCCTTGCGTGCGTAGCTGGTGTCCAGGTTGATCTGGTTGAAGTTAGCCGAATTGTAGAGGCGCACCACGCGCTCCTGGTCCGCCTCCACGTAGAGGACCACCTGCGTGCAGCCGATCTCCTCGAGGTGCGCGAGACCCTGCTCCAGCAGTACCCGGCCGAGGCCGCGGCCGCCATGGTCCGGGTGCACGGCCAGCACGTAGACCTCGCCCACCTCGGCGTCGTGGCGCTTGGTCCAGTGGAATCCGGCCACCCCTGTGCTGCTGCGCGCGACGAACAGGCCGTCGGCGGAGAACCAGTCCTGACGGGTCAGTCCGCGGAACTCCTCGAGGGTGAGCTTGCCCTGTTCGGGGTGGTGCGCGAAGGCGGCGGCGTTCACGGCCACCACGGCCGCGGCGTCGTCGTCGGTGAAGGTGTCGATGGTGTAGCCGTCCGGCGCTTCGGAGACCGGTTCGTCACCGAGGGTGCGGCCAAGCTTGAGCAGGCCCCGCACGGCGGTCAGGCCCAGGTGGTCGGCGATGGCGACGGCGCCCGGGAGCGTCCCGAAGGCCCAGGCGGTGTGGCCGGGGTGGGCGTCGAGCGCGGCGGTGAGCAGCCCGGTGCCGATGCCGCGGCGACGGTGCGAGGGGTGCACGCCGGCGACGATGGTGTCCTCCCGGGGGTCGGCCACCGCGAACCCGGCCAGTGCGCCGTCCACGTGGGCCAGGTGGAAGTCCCCGGGCCGCTCGCCGGAGACCACCAGGGAGGCGGACTCGTTGAGCGGTGAGGTGCCGTCCGCGGCGGCGAGTTCGTCCGCGAGCGCGAGGAGCGCCCGACGGTCCGCAGCCTCAGGCTGTTGGGTCCTGTGAAGCGCGGTCCTGGTCATTGCGTCCCTCTCTGACACTGGTGAATCTGTAGCCGACGTTCCTGACAGTACCGATGTAGGCGTCGTACTGGCCCAGCTTTGCCCGCAGGCGACGCACGTGCACGTCCACGGTGCGGGTGCCGCCGAAGTAGTCGTAGCCCCAGACCTGGCTCAGCAGGACCTCGCGGGTGAGGACGCGGCCCGGGTGCTGCATCAGGTAGCGCAGGAGTTCGAACTCGGTGTAGGTCAGGTCCAGCGGCTCGCCGGAGAGGGTGGCGTGGTAGGCGGCCTCGTCGATGCGGATGGGGCCGGCCACCAGCACCTTGGAGGCGGCCGCGGACTTCAGCAGCAGCCGGATGCGGGCATCGAGCTCGGAGGGCTCGGAGTCCACGAGCAGGAAGTCGCTGAAGCCCCAGTCGCGGCCGATCAGGGCCAGGCCGTTCATCGGGACCAGCAGCAGGATCGGTTCCTCCTCGCGGGCCGAGTGGAGGGTGCTCGTGATGGCGCGCGCCCAGGCCAGGTCTTCACTCCCGTCCACCAGGACGACGTCGGAGCTGTCGATGTGGGCCAGGGCGGCCTCGGAATCGGCGGCGAGGATGGTGGTGTGGCTCAGCAGGGCCAGCATGTCCGCTGCTGCGGGGCGCTGGGAGACGATTAGGACTGTGCTCAACTGTGTCTCCCTCCGTGTCGACCGAGCACATCCTAGTGGAAAGTGGCGCTCCGGTTCGGGAGGTGTCTGCCGTAGCATGGCCCCCATGTCCAAACGCCTTCCCGATGAGTTCTTCCGGGAACAGGCGTCCCCCGAGTCCCCGGACGTCGGAACCGTGGAGCCCGAGGCCCATGCGCCCGAGGCGGATGGGCGCGAAGTCAAACAAAAGCCCTTCGGGTGGGGAGTGCCGCCGCGGATGGTGGTCGCGGGCGTCCTCGGCGCGCTGCTCCTCGGGTTCGGGATCGGTCGGCTCCTGGTGCTGGGCAGCACCCCCCGCCCCGAACTGACCCCGTCGGAGTCGCCCAGTGTGTCCCAGAGCTCCACGCCGTCGCCCACTACGTCGGTGGGTGCCACCCTCGTCCCCTACGACGGCCCGGTCAGCAACGTCACGGTGCTCGACGCCGAGGGGACCTGCCTGCAGGGCCCGACGCGCGACGAGCCCGCCAACCTGATCGACTCCAACCCCTCCACCTTCTGGCGCTGCCTCGGTTCCGGAGTGGGGGAGGAGATCACCTTCACCCTCAACCCCGAGGACCCCATCGTCGGTGTCAGGGTGGTCAACGGCAACACCATCTGGACCGACAGGTACCTGGCCGAGCGTCGCATCCTCGCCATCCGCTGGACCTTCTCCGACGGCTCCTGGGTGGAGCAGGGCCTCGCGGGCAACGATCGCCTGCCGCAGGAGGTGCGATTCCCGCCCGTGGCCGGCGCCCAGTGGGTGCGGATGACCATCCTCGACGCCACCGTCGTCGGCGCCACCGACGAGCAGAGCGACGCCGTGTCCATCAGCTCGCTGAACTTCCTGACCACCGCCTGAGTGGCGGCCCTCCGAGGGGCGGGAGAGCTACCGCTGGCGCTCGACGCTACCGCTGGCCGTCGACGCTACCGCTGTGGCGTTAGCGTTGAGCGGTACGGGTAGCACCGAGCAGCAGCGGTAGCGTCGAGCAGCCTCAGCCGCGCTCGGCCGTGTCCATCCAGATGGTGACCGGCCCGTCGTTGACCGAGGCCACCTCCATGTGCGCGCCGAAGCGGCCGCGGTGCACCACGGTTCCGAGCGACTCGAGCTCAGTGCACAGGAATTCGACGAGCGGCTCGGCCTCGTCGGCGGGCGCGGCCCGGCTCCACGACGGCACGCCACCCTTCTTCGTCGACGCGTACAGCGTGAACTGGCTTACCACCAGCACCGGTGCCCCGGTCTGCGCGACGGAGCGGGCGTCGTCGAGGATGCGCAGCTTGCTGATCCGGGAGGCGAGCCACCGCACCCGCTCGGGGTCCTCGTCGCGGGCCACGCCGGCCAGCACCAGCAGGCCCGGCCGGGGCAGTTCGGAGACCACCTGCCCATCCACCGTGACGGAGGCACTGGAAACCCGGGTGATGAGAGCGCGCATGGCCAACATCTACCAGCACCCGCCCCGACGGCGCCTCCCTGGCATGCGCGTGGCCGGGACCGCGCCGCTGGTTTCCGGCGGCTTGTAGACTCGTGCCCCGTGGGCATCGTGAGCGTCTGGATCCTGATCGCGTGCTGCGGCGTGCTCGCTCTCGCCGCGCTCGTCAGGGTGGGATTCACGGTGGCTGCCGCGGTATCTACATGGAGGCACAAGGATGCAGATTGAGATCGAGGTCCCGGAGGGCCTGAACCCGAAGCTGACCGCCCTCGGCTGGCTGGTCGGACGCTGGGAGGGCACCGGGAACGGCACCGACCACAACGGGGAGTCATTCACCTTCGAGCAGCGCATCGACTTCAGCCACAACGGCGGCGACTACCTCCTGGGGTCCTCCCAGACCTTCCTGCTGGGCGAGGACGGCAAGCCGACCGCGCCCCTGGACATGGAGACCTCCTTCTGGCGCCCGGCGGCCGACGCCACCGTCGAGGTGGTCACGGCCAACTCCAACGGCTGGACGCAGGTCCTCGTCGGCAAGATCCAGGTCACCCGAATCGACCTGCAGACCGACGCCGTCGTGCGCGCCTCGGGTGCGGAGGTCAGCCACTCCGCCGAACAGCGCCTCTACGGAAAGGTGGAGGGGGACCTGATGTACGCCATCGACCGCGCCACCAACGAGCACGAACTGCGCCCCCACATGTGGGCCAGGTTGTCGAGGCGCTGACATGGGCGTCCTGATCGACTCCGGCGTGGACGCCGGACTGGTCCAGCACTACGGCAACCCCGTCGCCGAGGCCCGCGCCATGGCCGGCGGCAAGGGCGCGGTGGCGCTCGGCAACCGTGACATCATCCAGGTCTCGGGCCCGGACCGGCTCGAGTACCTGCACAACATCACCACCCAGCACCTGTCCCAGTTGCAGCCCGGCGAGGCCACCACGATGCTGCTGCTGTCACCCACCGGCCACATCGAGCACGTGCTCCACGCCGTCGACGACGGTGAGCGCCTCCTCGGCTGGACCGAACCCGGCCGGGGCCCCGCGCTGGCGGAGTTCCTGGACAAGATGCGCTTCATGATGCGCGTCGAGGTGGAGCAGCGCACGGACCTCGAGCTGGCCTGGTACGGCCACCAGGTCCCGGCGCCCGAGGGAGCCGTGGTGCGGGACAGCGAACTCGGCGGCTCAGAGGTGTTCCTGCCTGCCGGCACCGAGCTGCCCGCCGACGCCGTGCCCGTCGGCATCTGGCCCTACGAGGCCGCCCGGATCGCCGCCGGCGTCCCGCGCATCTTCGTTGACACCGACCACAAGACCATCCCCAACGAGATCGGCCTGCTGGGCACCCACCTGGACAAGGGCTGCTACCGCGGCCAGGAGACCGTCGCGCGCGTCCACACCCTGGGACGGCCGCCTCGTCGGCTGGTGCAGCTGCACCTCGACGGCTCGCTGGTGGAACTGCCCGGGAGCGGTGCCGAGTTGAAGCTCGACGACCGCGCGGTGGGGTTCGTCGGCTCCAGCGCCCGCCACCACGAACTCGGGCCCATCGCCCTCGGGCTGGTCAAGCGGAACGTCGCCGTGGACGCCACCCTCGACGCCGACGGCATCCCTGCGGCCCAAGAGGTGCTGGTGGACCCGGAGGTGGGCCTCCACGTCCGGCCCGTCCTGCGCTGAGGTCAGCCGCGCACCTGCTCCAGTGACGCCGCGATCCGGCCCCTGGTGGACTCGTCCGCCGGGGCGCCCAGCATCGTCACAGCCAGGTACGCCGAGCCGATCACACCGTCGGTGACCCGCAGGGCGGCATCGCCGAGTTCGGCGAACACCCGCTGCGCGACGGGGCTGTCGGCTCCCATCACACCGCCACCCACCACCACGGGACCCTCGCCGGAGCCCGGGAGGGCCGCCACCGCCTTCAGGATCCGGTTCGCGGCCTCGTCGCAGACCTGGCGGGCGACGGCGTCGCCACGGTTGGCCTCCTCGAGCGCCAGCGGGGCGAGCCGGGCCAGCTGCACCGGGGGCTGGGCGTAGGCCCAGTCGATCAGGCCGGAGAGGGCCGGCTCCCGGCCGGGGACGTCGGCGTGGACGCTGCCGGCCACCTGCGCCACCCGGGCAGTCAGGGAGGTGGCGGGGCCGCGCTGGTCCAGGTGCCGGGCCGCGGCGCGTGCCACCTGGTGGCCGATCCAGAACCCGGCACCGCCGTCGCCGAGCAGCCAGCCGAGGCCGTCGCGGACCGCACCCACCCTGCCGTCGCTGATGCGCGCGGCCGTGGTGCCGGTGCCGACGATCAGCACGGACCCGGTGGGGGCGGCGGTGGCGGAGAAGTAGGCGCTGAGCATGTCCGGCTCCAGCCGGACGAGCCCCTCGAGGCCGTGCTCGGACAGCGCGAGGTGGAGCTCGGGGAACTCGCCGCCGGTGGAGAGCATGCCCGCCGCCGTGATCACGAACAGGTCCGGCCATACGTCGGTCTGGTGCACCGCGGCCCGGCAGGCCTCGACGATGTTGGCGGCCGCAGCGTCGCCGCCGACTGCCCGTGGGTTCCCGGGGCCGCCGTGGGCTTCTGCGAGACAGTTGCCGGACTCGTCCACGACGACGGCCCGGCTGGTGGTCCCTCCGGCATCGACTGCGATGGCGTGGCGTTGCGACATGCTCCTCAGTCTCGCATCCCGGGCACGGAAAAAGGGGCCGGACCCGCGGTCCGGCCCCTTCCTGCGTGGTGTCGGTCAGGCCAGCGCGGCCAGGGCAGCCTCGTAGTCGGGCTCCTGCTTGATCTCGGGAACCTGCTCGGTGTGGACCACCTTGCCGGACTCGTCGATGACGACGACGGAGCGGGACAGCAGCCCCTCGAGGCCGCCGTTGACCATCGTGACGCCGTAGTCCTCGCCGAGCGTGGTGCGGAAGTCGGAGGCCACCACGACGTTCTCGATGCCCTCGGCGCCGCAGAAGCGGGCCTGCGCGAACGGCAGGTCCCGCGAGACGCAAACGACGGTGGTGTCCTCCAGGCCCGCGGCCTTCTCGTTGAAGGTGCGCACGCTGGTGGCGCAGATGCCGGTGTCGAGGCTCGGGAAGATGTTCAGCACCAGCTTGCGCCCGGAGAACTCCGAGCTCTTCACAGGGGCCAGGTCGGGGCCGACCAGCTCGAAGGCCGGTGCGGCCGAGCCGATCTCGGGAAGGGAACCATGGGTGTCGACGGGGTTTCCCCCAAGGGTGATCTGTGTCATGGTCACGATCTTTGCCGATGGGACCAAATCCGCGCATCCCGTAGCGGGGGTTGGTCACCTGATGTTCACGCAGGGCTGACAGAGTTGACCCATGAACCAGAACCTGCGCGAGTTCATCGACAACATCCGGGACGAGGGGTACTCGGTGGGCGACGTCCACGGCGAGGACCAGTACCTGATCGACCCGCTCGGCCAGGCCGTCGAGACCTGGCGGGACAAGTACCCCTACGACGAGCTGCTCAGCCGGGAGGAGTACGAGGAGGAGAAGCGCGCCCTGCAGATCGAACTGCTGAAGTTCCAGTACTCCGCGCAGGACCAGGGCACCAAGCACATCATCATCTTCGAGGGCCGCGACGCCGCGGGCAAGGGTGGCGCCATCAAGCGCTTCACCGAGCACCTGGACCCGAGGTGGGCGCGGGTGGTGGCGCTGGCCCGGCCGACGGAGCGGGAGCGGGGACAGTGGTACTTCCAGCGCTACGTGCAGCACCTACCCACTGACGGCGAGATGGTCCTGTTCGACCGCTCCTGGTACAACCGGGCGGGCGTGGAGCGGGTGATGGGGTTCTGCTCGGACCACGAGTACGAGGTCTTCATCAGGCAGGCGCCGCTGTTCGAGGAGATGCTCATCGAGGCGGACATCACGGTGACCAAGCTGTGGTTCTCGGTGACGCAGCGCGAGCAGCGCACCCGGTTCGCCATCCGTCAGATCGACCCGGTCCGACGCTGGAAGCTGTCCCCGATGGACCTCGAGTCCCTGGACCGGTGGGAGACCTACACCGACGCGAAGGTGGCGATGCTGAAGGAGACCGACACCGAGATCGCACCGTGGTACCGGATCAAGTCCAACGACAAGAAGCGAGCCCGCCTGAACGCGATGCGACTGTTCCTGGACACCCATGACTACGAGGACAAGGACGCTTCCGTCATCAAGGCCACCGACCCGCTGATCGTGCAGCGGGGGCGCCGGTCCCGCGCCGTCGGTGGGTCGACTGCGGCCGAGGAGCAGTCGGAACGCGACGACTGAGGGCCGTCAGGGGAGTTCGCCGAGCGCGGCGACGGCGTCGGCCAGGACGCGCAGGTGGTTGTTCTTGACGCGCTGGGAGTTGGCCGAGGCGCTGATGCCCTCGCGCTCGGCGACGGCCGCGTTGTCCAGGCCATCCACCAAGCCCTGCAGGCTGCGTCGGGTGCCGGGCCGCAGCCCCGCGGCAGCGACCTCCGCGAGCCGCAGCAGCGCGTCGGCCGACGGCGTGGCCACGGTCCGTTCGTCGCGCACGGCGGTGCGGGCGGCGCCGTATCCGACGTCGTCGGCGAGGTCCTCCACCCAGCCGATGGCCTCGCGGGCCAACCACCAGGCGCTGCCGTCCTGGATGCCCCGCTCCGCGTCGACGACGCGCACCTCGCCGCCCCCGAGGCCGAAGCGCAGGTCGGCCACCTCGAACAGTTCGGTGCGCAGCCGCCAACTGGCGCGGAACGCCTCCCCGAGGGTGGGGTAGATGCCCTGGAGTTCGTCGCCCACGGTCACCCTGAGTGGGTCCAGCGCCGCAACGGCCTCGTTGGTCGCGTCGATGGCGGCCAGCACTGCGGCATGGGTGCGGGCGCGGTCACCCTGTCTCGAGTCCACGAGGTCGGCCAGCAGCGCGACGCAGTTAGAGTATTCCTTCATCTTGGGCATATGTAGATACTACCTTAATCAGGCGCGGATTAAGGTTTGGTGGTGGTGCTGGGTGGTGTCAGAGTGGCGTGGAAGAATCAGTTCGTAGGTCGGAACTCGATCCCAGAGGAGTGAACGTGCTTGATCTCGTGCTGAAGGCGCTGGTCATCGTGGCGTGCTTCGCACTCGCCGTTCCGGCCGGGACCCCGGCCGTCAGGATCCTCCTCCGGCGCGTCGAGCGTCGGCAACAGGCCCAGGAGGCGGGCGTCCCCGGCCTGCTGCTGGCGGAGAAGGAACTCGCCGGCGGCTACTGGATAGGCCTCCTGGAGCGCGCGGCCCTGTTCGCCTGCGTGCTCGCGGGGTTCCCGGCCGGCATCGCCGTCGTCCTGGGCGTGAAGAGCATCGGTCGCTACCCGGAGTTGCGCACCCCTACGGGCCGCAAGGGCGAGCTGTTCATCATCGGGACGTTCGCGAGCATGCTGTGGGCCGCTGCGTTCGCCGGCCTCGCCTACGGGGTGGTCCGGCTGTGGTGAGCAACCTGCTTCCTGCGAGCGTCGTCGAGGAACTCCTGGAGCGGTGGGCGGAGCCGCACCGCCACTACCACTCCACCAGCCACCTCCGTTCCGGGCTGGAGGCGCTCGAGCAACTCGGGGGCGGGCCCACCGAGCGGGTGGCGTTCTGGTTCCACGACGCCGTCCACTCCAACTCCACGCCGGCGGACGAGACCGCCTCGGCCGAACTGGCCGCCGCCCTCCTGGCGGGCCACCTGCCCGCCGCCGAGATCGCCGAGGTGCAGCGCCTCATCATGCTCACCACGCACCACCAGCCGGATGCCTCGGACCTGCCCGGCAGCCGTCTGTGCGACGCGGACCTCAGCGGCATGGGCTCCCGGTGGGAGGACTACCTGGACAACATCACCGGCATCCGCGCCGAACTGCCGCAGTTCGACGAGGAGCAGTGGCGCCACGGCCGCGCCCGGTTCCTGGAGCGATTCCTGGACCACGAATGGCTGTTCCACACCGCACGGGGGCAGAATCTGTGGGAGCACAGGGCGCGAACCAACATGGAGCGGGAGCTGGAACTGCTGCGGGGCACCTGAAAGCGCGTTCTCCGGGCATCGGGCCCGAAGTCAGCGGGTCCAGGGTGCCCCCAGTTCGCCGAAGGACCGCAGTTGCGCGGCCACCTGCTCGCACCACTGCTCCACCTCGTGCACCACCGGGTGCAGGCCCGCGGCGTCGTCGCGCCACTCGACGTGCTCGTCGCTGATGGCGATGGGGTCCGGTGCGGTGCGCACGGCCTCCAGGACCCGCATGAACGCACCCGAGTCCTCGAGCGAGCTGAGCAGCGGCATCTGCGGGTCGGTGACGTGGTCCAGCAGGTTGCCCAGCAGCGAGGTGGTGGTGCACGCGATGGTGCGCGTGCCGGCCGGCGTGGCCACCTCCACCACGTCGTCCTTGTAGTAGTGGGTGACCGAGCCCTGCGAGCCGTGCACGATGATGCGCGGCGAGGTCTGCTCGCTCGCGCACAGCGTCAGGCCGGCCGCGATCCGGGTGCCGCGGCTGGTGGTGACCACCACCGACGAGGTGTCGTCGGCCTCGATGTCATGGGCCCGGAAGAGGTCCAGGGCGACGTCGGTGACGTCCTGTGAGCGGCGGGACCCGTCGATCCGAAGTGCGGTCGCAATGGCGTGTGACAAGGGGTTGGTCACCACACCGTCCACGACGGGCATGCCGCGGAAGGTGCGTCTGCCGGCCCATGGGGCGCGTGCGTAGTAGGAGGTTGGGCGCACCCAGGTGCCCACGATCCCCACCCCGGTGACCTCGCCGATCTCACCGGCGGCAACCACGTCCTCGATCTCGGCGTAGGCAGAGGACCCGAGGCTCTGGAAGCCCACCTGGCACGCGCGGCCGCTGCGCCGCACCTCCGCCAGCAACTCGTCGAACTCTGCCAGCGACACCGTCGGCGGCTTCTCCAGCAGGACGTGGCTGCCCGCGCGCAGGGCCGTCGCGGCCAGCTCGCGGTGCGTGTGCAGGGGAGTGGAGACGATCACCACGTCCGGGACGACGGCACCGAGGAGCTCCGGCAGTGACTGGTACTGCGGCGTGTCGCCGACCAGTTCGGCGGATCTCCCGTCGGGAGCCGACGGGTCGGCGACTGCGACGAGCAGGCATCGCTCGTTGTGGATGAGGGGTTGCAGGGCCTCCAGGTGCTGCAGGCCGAACCCGTTCACCCCGACGAGGGCGATGGTCTTGGGAGCTGGGGCTGGCGAAGCGTTTCGCCGGGTGCTAGTGTCACTCATGTTGAAAGCGGTTTCCCGAAAACTGTCAGTTCGTGCACAACGGATGGACAGCCGTCAGCGTAGCAGTCGGAGAAAGCGCTAACAGCAGAGTCGCAACAAGCTTGGGAACCGTCGAAGAAGATCACCCGAGGGAGAAAACCTTGAGTCAGCCATCCACCCAGCCGACGTCGGAAGGGGGACGCCATGTCCGTGCTCAGTGAACTGGGCAACATCCGCAAGTCGAAGTCGCTCGACCGCGGACCCTCGCAGCGCCACGACGGCAAGTGGGCCCTGTTCTTCCTCGGGCCCTGGTTCATCGGCCTCGCCCTGATCGTCGCCGGCCCGCTGCTGGCCTCGCTCTACCTGTCCCTGACGGACTACGACCTGCTCTCCAACGCCAACTTCATCGGCATCGAGAACTACATCGACATGTTCTCAGACAGGCGCCTGCGAAAGTCGCTGGTGGTGACCTTCACCTACGTGATCGTCTCCGTCCCGTTGCAGCTGATGGCGGCCCTGGGGCTGGCGCTGCTCCTGGACCGTGGACTGCGGGGACTGGCGATCTACCGCTCTGCCTTCTACCTGCCCTCGCTGCTAGGCTCCTCGGTGGCCATCGCCATCCTGTGGCGCCAGATCTTCGGCGCCGAGGGCCTGGTCAACCAGTTGCTGGCAATCTTCGGGATCGACGGCCCCGGCTGGATCTCGCACCCGGACTACGCGCTGGGCACCCTGATGATCCTGAACGTGTGGACCTTCGGGTCCCCGATGGTGATCTTCCTGGCCGGCCTGCGCCAGATCCCCACCATGTACTACGAGGCCGCCTCCCTCGACGGGGCCGGCAAGCTGCAGCAGTTCTTCACCATCACGCTGCCGCTGCTGTCACCGATCATCTTCTTCAACCTCGTGCTGCAGGTGATCAACGCCTTCCAGACGTTCACGCAGTCCTACATCGTCTCCAACGGCACCGGTGGCCCCGTCGACTCGACGCTGTTCTACACGCTCTACCTCTACCAGGAGGGCTTCGGGAACCTGAACATGGGCTACGCCTCCGCCATGGCCTGGCTGCTGCTGGTGATCATCGCCGGCATGACCGCCGCCAACTTCCTCCTGTCCAAGTACTGGGTTTTCTACAATGACTGATCTCAAGCCCCCCACGGACCCGGCCGCGCTCGAGCCGCTGTTCACCGAGCCGGAGACCGCCGCCACGGCCGCGCGTCGCCGTCGCTCCCGCGCCTGGGGGCGCGTCCGCAGCGTCCTCAAGCACATCGGCCTCATCCTCGCCGCCTTCGTGATGCTCTACCCGCTGCTGTGGATGGTGGCGAGCTCCATCAAGCCGGACGCGCTGATCTTCCGCGAGCCCTGGCTGATCCCCTCCGAGGTCAGCCTGGAGAACTACACCAAGGGCTGGAACGCTCTGCTCCACCCGTTCAGCCACTACCTGATGAACTCGTTCCTGGTGGTGCTGGGGGCGGTGCTCGGCAACCTGGTGTCCTGCACGCTGGCCGCCTACGCCTTCGCCCGGCTGAAGTTCAAGCTGCGCAACCTGTGGTTCGCCATCATGCTGATGTCGATCATGCTGCCGATCCACGTGATCATCGTGCCGCAGTACATCCTGTTCTCCGAGCTGGGCTGGATCAACACCTTCGCCCCGCTCATCGTGCCCAAGCTGTTGGCCACGGACGCGTTCTTCGTGTTCCTGCTCGTGCAGTTCTTCCGGGGCGTGCCCCGCGAGCTGGACGAGGCCGCCACCATCGACGGCGCCAACCACCTGCGGATCTTCTTCCAGGTGATGCTCCCGCTGGCCACGCCGGCGCTCGCCACCACCGCCATCTTCACGTTCATCTGGACCTGGAACGACTTCTTCAGCCAGTTGATCTTCCTCACCAAGCCGGACATGTACACGGTGCCCATCGCACTGCGTTCGTTCCTGGACTCCACCGGCCAGAGCTCGTGGGGTGCGATGTTCGCGATGTCGATCGTCTCGCTCATCCCGCTGTTCCTGGTCTTCCTGTTCGGTCAGCGCTACCTCGTGCGAGGTATCGCCACCACCGGACTCAAGTGAGAACCCTGCCCACCCTGAGATCCCTGTCCCTACGACCGAAAGCCTCGTGCCCGTCACGGGTCGAGCCGGCACCCAGCCGAGAAACCAGAGATGAAGGAAGCGAAATGACCAGCAAGACACCTTGGTTGCGGATGGCAGCGTTGCTCGCCGCATCCACCCTGGCGCTCACGGCCTGCGGCCAGGCGGACAACCTCGCCGACGACGACGAGACCGCCGCCCAGCAGACCACTCCCGCCACCGAGACCGACCCTGCCGACACCGAGACCGCTGCCGAGGGCGAGGGGGAGGGCGCCGGGGCGACCATCCGATTCGCATGGTGGGGCTCGGACTCGCGCCACCAGATGAACCAGCAGCTGATCGACGCCTTCGAGGCGGAGCACCCCAACATCACCGTGGTGCCCGACTACACCGACTGGGGCGGCTACTGGGACAAGCTCGCCACTCAGACAGCGGCGGGTGACACCCCCGACGTGATGATGCAGGAGGAGCGCTACCTGCGCGAGTACGCGGATCGCGGCATCCTCGCCAACCTGAACGAGTTCGACGTCGACACCTCCAAGATCGACCCCTCGATCCTGGGCAGCGGCGAGTTCAGCGACGGCCTGTGGGGCATCGCCACCGGCGTGAACGTCCGCGTCATGATGGCCGACCCGGAGGTCTTCGAGGCCGCGGGGGTCGAGATGCCCGACGACAAGACCTGGACGTGGGACGACTACGTCGACATCATGGGCCAGATCTCCGCCAACACCGACGACGGCGTCTACGGCGCGCAGGACTTCGGCATCTCCGAGTCCGTGGAACTGACCGTCTGGGCCCGCCAGCACGGCCAGGACCTTTGGGACGCCTCCGGTGAGGTCGGGTTCGACCCCGAGACCATGGCCGCGCGCTGGCAGGTGACGCTGGACCTCATCGAGGCCGGCGGTGCACCCGAGGTCAGTCAGGGCCTCGAGATCAACGCCGCCGGCCCCGAGCAGTCGCTCGTGGCCACCGCTCGCGGTGCCATCTCGCCGTTCTGGAGCAACCAGCTGGGTGCCATCGCCGGTGCGGCTGGCAAGGACCTGCAGATGCTCCGCTACCCCGGTGAGACCCAGTTCGAGCGCCAGGGCCTGTTCCTGAAGCCCGCCATGGCCCTGTCCATGTCCGCCACCTCGGAGTACCCGGAGGAGGCGGCCCTGTTCCTGGACTGGATGCTCAACAGCCCCGAGGCCGGCGAGATCATCCTGTCCGACCGCGGCCTGCCCGCCAACCTCGACGTCCGTGCGCACATCATGGACCAGTTGAGCGAGGCCGACCAGCAGGCGGCCGAGTTCGTCGAGGACGTCTCCGCCGACATCCTCGACTCGGCCAACACCCCGCCCCGTGGCGCCGGTGAGGTCAACAGCCTCCTCCAGCGCATCAACGAGGAGGTCCTGTTCGGCCAGATCACGCCGCAGGAGGGTGCGGAGCGATTCATCGAAGAGGCCTCCGCCATCACCGGCGACTGACCTCCCGCAGTGGCGGGCCGGGAGCCGCCCGGCTCCCGGCCCGCCCACCGCACCCGAAACGTCGAACCACACCTCCGAGCCATCGAAGGAACCCATGACCATCTCCGTACACCCGGACCGCCTCCTGCCCGGCGACCCGGCGCTGCGTGACATCGCGCGCGAGCTCTACCGGGCGGTCGTCGACCTCCCGATCATCTCCCCGCACGGCCATGTGCCCCCGCAGTGGTTCGCCGACGACGTGGGCTTCGACAACCCCACCTCGCTGCTCCTGACCCCGGACCACTACATCAACCGCGTGCTGCACTCCCACGGCGTCCCGCTCGAGCACCTGGGAGTGGGCCGCGACGACTTCACCGCCGACGACGCCCGCGCCGCCTTCCGCACCTTCTGCAAGCACTGGAAGGAGTTCCGCGGCACGCCCATGAAGTACTGGTTCGAGGAGCAGCTCGCGGGCGTGTTCGAGCTGGACCTGGAACCCAGCGAGGCCAATGCCGACGAACTCTACGACCGCATCGACGCGCTGCTGGCCACTGACGCCTTCCGGGCCCGCGCCCTGCACGACCGCTTCGGCATCGAGTTCATCGCCACCACCGACGACCCCTGTGACGACCTCTCCCACCACCGCCGGATCGCGGCGGACCCGGACTGGGACGGCACCGTCGTCCCGACGTTCCGCCCCGACAAGTACCTCGAGGTGGTGCGCCCCGAGTGGAACAGCGACGTCGACCGGCTGGGGGAGTGCGCCGGGACCGCGGTGGACACCTACGCCGGCTGGGTGGCCGCCATGGAGGCCCGCCGCGCCTTCTTCAAGGACAACGGGGCCGTTTCCACGGACCACGCCCACCTCGACGCGGGCACCGTCAACCTTTCCGCCGACGAGGCGGAGTCCCTGTACTCCAGGGCCCGCTGGGGCAACATCAGCACGCAGGAGGCCGAACGCCTGCGGCGCGGGTTCCTGTTCGAGCAGGCCCGCATGGCCTCCGAGGACGGCCTGGTGATGACGCTGCACCCCGGCGCGTGGCGCAACCACCACACCGAGACCCATCGGCGTTTCGGCCCCGACGTCGGCGCCGACTTCCCGTACCGCACCGAGTACGTGGCCGCCCTCCAGCCGCTGCTGGACGCGTTCGGGACCAACCCCAACTTCAAGCTCGTGCTGTTCACCATGGACGAGACCACCTTCTCCCGCGAGATCGGGCCGATGGCCAGCTTCTACCCGAGCGTCTGGGCGGGTGCGCCGTGGTGGTTCCTCGACACCCCCGACGGCGTCACCCGCTTCCGTGGGGCGGTCACGGAGTCCTGCGGGTTCGGCAAGACCTCCGGGATGATCGACGACACCCGCGCCCTGCTCTCCATCCCGGCACGCCACGACATGGCCCGGCGGCTGGACTCCGGCTACCTGGCCCGGCTCGTGGCCGAACACCGGCTCACGATGGACGAGGCCATGGACACCGCGCACGACCTGGTGGTGCGCCAACCACGACGGGCGTTCAACCTTTCCGATGGCGACTGAAAGCGCTTACGCCTCGGTGTAGCCTGCGTCGCAGCATCAGCAACCATTCATTGCAACCAATCGAAGACTGACAACGGATAGGCGGGGAGATGTCCCGACGTGGTGCGGCGACCAACGCCGAGGTGGCCCGGCAGGCCGGGGTGTCCCCGGCGACGGTTTCGCGGGTCATGAACGGGCGCTTCAGCGGGGCGCCGGAGGTGGCCGAGCGGGTGCAGCGGGTGGCCGGGGAACTGGGCTACTCGCCCAACCACCTGGCGCGCTCGCTGGCGTTGGGCCAGACGGGATCCGTGGCGTTCCTGGTGCCGGACCTCGGCAACCCCGCCTTCCAGCAGGTGCTCACCGGTCTCAGCAGGGCCGCTGCCGTCGACGGCCATCGCGTCCTGATCGCGGACTCCGCCGAGTCCTCGGAGGACGAGCCGCTGCTGGCCGCCGACACCCGTCGCCGCTGCGACGCGCTCGTGCTGTGCGCGCCGCGCATGCCGGAGGAGCGGCTGGCCGCCGTCCTGAAGCAAGTGCAGCCGGTGGTGCTGGTGAACCGCACCGCACCGGAGGTGCCGGTCCCGTCGATCTCCATCGACTACGCCAAGGGCATCCTGAACATCGCCGAGCACCTGTACCGCCTGGGCCACCGGCGCTTCGCCTACCTGGCAGGCGTCGCCGGCAGCATGTCCAACCAGCGCCGACTGCAGGGACTCGACACCTTCGAGACCCGGCACCCGGACGTGACCGTCAAGAGATTGGTCGGTGGCGTGACCGCGCAGTCCGGCAGCGAGGCCGCCGACGCCGTGATCGAGGCCGACGTCACCGCCGCCCTGGCGTTCAACGACCTGGTGGCCGTCGGTCTGATCCAACGGGTGCAGGAACTGGGGCTGAAGGTGCCCGACGACCTCTCGGTCACCGGCTTCGACGACATCCCCTTCGCCGCCTACAACTCACCCTCGCTCACCACCGCGTCGGTGCCGTACGAACTGGTGGGGGAGGAGGCCTGGCGCCGCCTGTACGCCGTGATGAACGGCGAGGAGCCCGCCCCGGACGTCCTGCACCAGCCACGCCTCCAGGTCAGGGACTCCACGCGCGCCCTGTCCTGAGTGGCACGATGGGGAGCATGCACCAGGCAGACCTGCTCACCGACGCCGCCCGCCGCCCCGTCGACTCCGCCAAGGCCGTCCTGGCCGACATCTCCGCCGAGACGCTGCACGCCATGCCCGGCGGCAGCAACTCCATCGCCTGGCTGGTGTGGCACGCGGCCCGGCAGCAGGACGCCCAGATCTCCCACCTCAGCGGGGAGGCGCAGGTGTGGGAGGCCGGTTGGGAGGAACGCCTCGGCGTCGCCCGTGGCGCCGACGACATCGGGTTCGGTGACACGCCAGAGGAGGTGGCCGCCCTGCGAATCGCCGAGCCCTCCGAACTGCTGGCCTACCTGGAGGCCGTGGTGGACGCCGTGGTCGAATACGTCACACCCCTCGACGCGGCAGCCCTCGGAGAGGTGGTGGACCACAACTGGGACCCGCCCGTCACTCGAGGCGTCCGCGTCATCAGCACCATCGACGACGCCGTCGCCCACGTGGCGCAGGCGGCCTACGCCCGCGGCGTGGTGGAGGGCTGGCGGGTCGGCTACTGATCCTTCGGGCGTCGCCTGAGTGCGGCGAATGGGTTCTGGCCGCGACGCACCCCCCGCAGGCCTGCCCAGCCGCTGGTGACGAAGGCCAGCCCGGCGAACACCCAGAAGATGGGCCCGGCGCCCGGTCCGGACTCGAACAGCAGCAGGATCCCCATCACCATCCGGCTGGCGCCGAGTCCGATGAGAGCGAACTGGGTGGTGCTGAGCCAGTGGTTGGGCCGCACCCACGAGCGGACCACCAGGGCGAGCAGGACCACCATCAGCAAGAGGTCACCCCACATCTGGGCGGGCGTCATGCTCGGATCACTGGTCACCCCGAACAGGAGCAGGGTGAGGAAGACCACTCCCAGCGGAGCCCCGATGGTGATGATCCACCGGACGACCCGGAACACCTTCGGGGGAGGGGACAACGACTCGCTCATGCCCACATCATCCCGAACCCACGGGTCAGCGCGCTGCTCACGCTAGGGAGGCGAGCACGACCGCGGTGTCGGCCAGTGTGAGCTGCGGCGGGTACAGGCCCATCACGTGGAGGGCGGCGTCGTGGTTCTCCGCGGTGGAGCCTGCGCACGCGTCGGTGGCGACGGTGACGCGCGCCCCGGCGTCGGCCGCGGCCAGGGCGGTGGACAGGACGCAGCAGTCGGTGGAGACCCCGGCCAGCACCACGTGCGCGCCCACCCCGAGGAACGCCTCGAGCTGGGCCCACTTGCCGAAGGTGGGGGCATCCAGGAGCGGGTGCGGGCTGAGGGCGCGGGCCTCGGGGACGAGGTCGAACAGGGCGTCGTCCGGTGGCTGGTCCGCGAACGGCCAGGCCTCGAAGTAGTCGCCCCAGGAGGTGGCGCGGTCCGCCGTCGGCAGCCAGCGCGTCACCAGCACCCGGTCCTCGAAGGCCGCGGCGAGGGCGGCGATGTTGGCCATGGCGTCGGCGAAGAAGGGGGAGCCCCAGTCGGAGTCGGGGGAGGCGAAGATGGCCTGCGGGTCGATCACCACCAGCCAGCGCTGGTCCCGGGCCGGGCCGGTGGTCACTCGGCCTCCTGCCTGCGGATCAGGCCGGCGCGGGCGAACCACGCCACCAGGAATGACAGCACCAGGGAGAAGAACACGCCCAGGTTGGCGTAGGCCCAGTCACCCTCGCGGCCACCGACGAGGAACAGCAGGTACCCCTGCCAATTGTTCCAGGGTGCCTCCGCCGCGAACTGGTTGATGACCAGGCCCCAGCCGATGACCGACGCCACCACCATCGTCATGATGGAGGTCCAGTCCCACGCGCCGTAGCGGCCGGAGGAGTCGAACAGTGCCTGTTCGTCATAGTCCTTGCGGCGGCGCAGGATGTCCGCGATCAGGATGCCGGCCCACGAGGCGAGCGGGACACCGAGGGTGATCAGGAAGCTCTGGAACGGTCCCAGGAAGTCCGTGGCGAAGAACACCACCCAGATGGTGCCGATGGTGAGGATGAGGCCGTCGATGGCGGCGGCGGTGGGGCGCGGGATCCTGATGCCGAGGCTCAGCAGCGTCAGGCCGGAGGAGTAGATGCCAAGCACGGCGCCGGAGACCAGCGCGAGCACCGCGGTGACCAGGAACGGCACCAGCACCCAGACCGGGAGCAGCGTCGCGAGGGCACCGATCGGGTCCGCGGCGACGGCGTCGAACAGGGCCGGGTCGGACCCGGCGAGCAGCGTGCCGAAGATCACCAGCACCACGGGAGCCAGGGAGCCGCCGATGGTGTTCCAGGCGACGATGGCGCCGTCGGAGGCCGTGCGCTTCTGGTAGCGGGACCAGTCGGCGGCGATGTTGATCCAGCCGAGACCGAAGCCGGTCATCACCATCACCAGCGCGCCGATGACCTGGCCGAGGGTGCCGTCCGGCACCGCCAGCACGGCGGCGAAGTCGATGTGCGGGATGGTCAGCACCACGTACAGGATGGTGACGGCGCCGGTGAGCCAGGTCAGCAGCGACTGCAGCTTCATGATGGTGTGGTAGCCCAGCACGGAGGCCGCCACGATCAGCGCCGCGACGATCACGGTGGCGATCACGCGCAGGGCCACGCTGTCGCCGTCGCCGCCGAGCTGGGTGATCACCGTGGCGGTGGCCAGCACCGCCATGATGGCGAGGAACGTTTCCCAGCCGATCGACGTCAGCCACGACACCACGCCCGGCACCTTCTGGCCCTGCACCCCGAAGGCGGCCCGGGACAGCACCATCGTCGGGGCGGAGCCGCGCTTGCCCGCGATGGCGATCAGCCCGCACAGGAAGAACGAGATGACGATGCCGACGACGGAGACGAGGCTCGCCTGCCAGAACGAGATCCCGAACCCGAGCACCCACGATCCGTAGGACATCCCGAACACCGACACGTTGGCCGCGAACCACGGCCAGAACAGGTCCCGGGGCTTCGCGGTGCGCTGCGACTCCGGGATGATCTCGATGCCGGCGCGTTCGATCAGGCCCGGCGCAACTTCATTGGTCTCCACTGACATTCCCCCATCTTGGCACCATGGGGGGCGGTTGTCAGTGCTTGGACGCTCGCTTCGCCTTGGCCCGGTCCGTCTGGGACAGGATCACCTTGCGGATGCGCACGATCTCCGGGGTCACCTCGAGGCACTCATCGCCGGCGCAGAACTCCAGGGCCTGCTCCATGGACAGGTTCTTGGCCGGGATCAGCCGCTCCAGCTCGTCGCCCGTGGCGGAGCGGACGTTGGTGAGCTTCTTCTCCTTGGTGGGGTTGACGTCCATGTCCTCGGCGCGCGGGTTCTCGCCGACGATCATGCCCTCGTACACCTCGGCGCCGGGGCCGACGAACATGGTGCCGCGCTCCTGCAGGTTGAACAGCGCGAACGACGTGACCGTGCCCATGCGGTCGGCGACGAGGGAGCCGGTGGGGCGGGTGCGGAAGTCACCGGCCCACGGGGCGTAGCCCTCCGAGACGTGGTTCATGATGCCGGTGCCGCGGGTCTCGGTGAGGAACTCGGTGCGGAACCCGATCAGGCCGCGGGCGGGGACGATGAACTCCAGGCGGACCCAGCCGGTGCCGTGGTTGACCATCTGCTCCATGCGGCCGCGGCGCAGACCCATCAGCTGGGTGACGGTGCCGACGAACTCCTCGGGGATGTCGATGGTGAGGCGCTCGATGGGCTCGTGAACCTTGCCGTCGATGACCTGGGTGACCACCTGCGGCTTGCCGACGGTGAGCTCGAAGCTCTCGCGACGCATCATCTCCACCAGGATGGCCAGCTGCAGCTCGCCGCGGCCCTGCACCTCCCAGGTGTCGGGACGATCGGTCGGGTTCACGCGGATGGACACGTTGCCGATCAGTTCCTGGTCCAGACGGGCCTTCAGGAGCCGGGCCGTGAGGTTCTTGCCGGACTTGCCCGCCAACGGGGAGGTGTTGATGCCGATGGTCATGGAGATCGACGGCTGGTCCACGTGGATCAGCGGCAGCGGCTTCGGGTTCTCGGGGTCCGAGAGGGTCTCGCCGATGGTGATGTCCGGGATGCCGGCGATGGCGACGATGTCGCCCGGGCCCGCGCTCTCGGCGGGCACCCGGTCCAGCGCCTCGGTGCGCAGCAACTCGGTGAGCTTCACCGTCTGGATGGTGCCGTCCTGCTTGCACCACGCCACCTGCTGGCCGCGGTGCAGCTCACCGGCGACGATGCGCAGCAGGGCCAGGCGGCCCAGGTAGGGGGAGGCGTCGAGGTTGGTGACGTGCGCCTGCAGGATGCCGCCCTCCTCGTAGCTCGGTGCCGGGATGGTGGACATGATCGTGTCGAACAGCGGCATCAGGTTCTCCGAGTCCGGCATCTCGCCGTCGGCGGGCTGCGTCAGGGAGGCACGGCCGGCCTTGGCGGAGGCGAACACGATGGGGAAGTCCAGCGCGTCGCCGGCGTCGTCGTCGAGGAGGTCCATGAACAGGTCGTAGGTGGCCTCGACGACGTGGTCGATGCGGGCGTCGGGGCGGTCCACCTTGTTGATCACGACGATCAGGGGCATCTTCTTGGCCAAGGCCTTGCGCAGCACGAAGCGGGTCTGGGGGAGCGGGCCCTCGGAGGAGTCCACCAGCAGGATGACGCCGTCGACCATCTCCAGGCCGCGCTCCACCTCACCGCCGAAGTCGGCGTGGCCCGGGGTGTCGATGATGTTGATCGTCACTGCGTCGCCGTCGGGGCGGATGTGCTTCACGGCGGTGTTCTTCGCGAGGATGGTGATGCCCTTCTCGCGCTCCAGGTCCATGGAGTCCATGACCCGGTTGTTGACGTCCGAGCCCTCCCTGAAGGCGCCTGACTGCCAGAGCATCGCGTCGACCATCGTGGTCTTCCCGTGGTCGACGTGGGCGACGATTGCGACGTTGCGCAGGTCGTTGCGAATGGGCATGGGGGAACTCCTCGGATTGGACAACGGGTGGAGTTTACGGCAATACCGCCCCCAGCCCCGCATCGAAGCCCAGGCGGTCAGACCCCCGTGCTGGGCAGCCCCGGTCCACTGGGCCGCTGCGACGCCGTCGGGGAGGGCGAGGGAGTCGGGTCGGGCGACGGCGTCGGGGTGGGTGTCGGCTCCGGGTCGTCACCGGTGACGGTGGCGTGCACCCACACCAGCCGGTGGTCGGAGGTGGGGAACGGGTAGGTGCCGGTCAGGCGTGCGTGCGGGTCGTCGGAGGTGGGCCAGAACACGCCCGCGTCCCGCACGGTCATGGTGGGCGCGCTGAGGAGGACGTAGTCCACGCGTAGGTTGCCGGGGGCCGGGTCGTCGGCGAAGTCTGCGGTGTCGAGACTCGGGTCGGAGAGGTGGTCCGCGTTCGCGCCGCCCTGCGCGGCTGCCTCGACGGCACCCTCGGAGGTGGGCAGCGGGTCCAGCACCAGGGGTGCCTCGAGCAGTTGCTGGATGGCGCCCGGCTCGGAGTCGCCGTCGTTGGGGTCCGAGTTGTAGTCGCCCAGGATGACGAAGCTCGTCCCTGCAGCCAGGCCCCCGGTGGTGCCGGCGTCGTCGTAGAGGTAGTCGGCGGTGTCGGAGACGTAGTCGGCCCACATCCGGATCTCGTCGTGGTTGCGCAGCTTGTTGCGGCGCTCGGGGCCGTCGAACGACGGCGGCGTCGGGTGGGCGGCCAGGACGTGGACCACCTCACCGTTCACGTCGACGGGGATGTCCGCGTGGGTCTTCGAGGACAGCCGCACCACCTCGAGCTCCTCGGCCGAGAACCAGTCGGCGGGGGCGTCGGTGGCGGGATCGTCGGGCAGCAGGGCACCCGGCATGTCAGCCCACAGGAAGTTCTGGAACGTCCGGATCTCGGAGGCGAGGATCGGGTACTTGGAGTAGACCACCATGCCGTACTGGCCGGGGAACATCCCGAACCCGAACGCGTCGTCCGGGCCGCCGACGGTGCCGTCGTTGTTGAGGTCGTGGCCGCTGGGCACCCCGGTGTTCACGGGGCCGGACCACGAGTACGGGTAGTCCACAGCCGGCGCACCGTTCTGGGACACCCTCAGGTAGTTGTCGCTGAACAGCCGGGCCGCCTCGCCGTCGGCGTCGTGGTCGAACTCGTTGACCAGGACGATGTCGGCCTCGGCGCGCTGGATGGTTTCGGCCGCGTTGCGGGCCTGCTGGTTGTCGCTGGTGGCCAGGTCGGCCAGGAGCTGTCCCTCGGTATCCCGGTTCAAGCTGGCGTTGAAGGTGGCGACGGTGAGGTCTGTGGTTTCGGCCTGCGCCGCAGGCGCCGTGGCGATGGTGCCGGTCACGCACAGCGCGGCGGCGAGCAGGACGGATCGGGCTCTGGACACGGTGGGTTCCTGACTGTTCGGTGACGGTCTTGGCCCCAATCTAGGCAGCCCACGCTCCCGCCGTGCGAACTTCGGCTGAACTCCTGCTGAACGGAAAGGATCCGCCGCTCAGGCCCCGGCCTGCTCGGAGTCACCGTTGAGCACCTGGTGGGCGGTCTCGGAGGAGTCGCGCAGGAACTGTGCGCAGCGCTGCTCCTCCTCGGTCTCGCCGAGGCGGCCGGCGGCCAGGCCGAGGGCGCGGACCGCGCGCAGGAAGCCGCGATTGGGCTCGTGCTCCCACGGGATCTGCCCAGAGCCCTTCCAGCCGCTGCGGCGCAGCAGGTCCAGGCCGCGGTGGTAGCCGGTGCGGGCGTAGGCGTAGGCGGCGACGGTGGAGCCGAGGTCCTCGGAGCGCAGGCAGGTCTCCGCCAGGAGCGCCCAGCACAGGGAAGAGGCCGGGTGGCGCTTCACCACCTCCAGGAAGTGGTCGCGATCGGATCGGGTGATCTCGGCCAGCGCCGGATCCTCCGGCAGTTCCACGACGACTGCGGATGCCATCAGGTTCGGATGCGTCTCCATGCGGACCAGACTAGCCGGGTCCGGGCGGTCTGCCGGACCCGACGCCGGGGCGAGTGCGTGATTGGGCCCGGACGCCCAGAATCGGTGCCCCGAACGGCTACGTTCGTGGCACCGATCCCAGGCCGGGGGGTCATTTCGAGGACTGGTCCCGGACCGGTCGAAGTGGGTGGGTGAGGCAGACTCCCGGTGGCCTCACCACACCGATCCGGGATCAGTAGGCTCCTGCGGATCCGACGACGGCCCGGGCGGTCTTGGCCAGGATCATCAGGTCCTGCACCACCGACCAGTTGTCGACGTAGTAGAGGTCCAGCCGGACCGTGTCCTCCCACGACAGCCGCGAGCGGCCCGAGACCTGCCACAGCCCGGTCAGGCCCGGGCGGACCTGGAGGCGGCGACGGGTGTCGAAGTCGTACTGCGCCACCTCACGGGGCAGCGCGGGGCGCGGCCCCACCAGGCTCATGTCCCCGCGCAGGGCGTTCCAGAGCTGGGGCAACTCGTCGATGGAGAAGCGTCGGATGAACTTGCCCACCTTCGTGATGCGCGGGTCCTCGGCCATCTTGAACAGGACGCCGGCGCCCTCGTTCCTCGCCTGCAGCGCCGCGAGCCTCGCCTCGGCGTCGACGCACATGCTGCGGAACTTCAGGCAGTCGAACTCCTCGCCCTTGAGGCCCACCCGGCGCTGCCGGAAGATGACGGGTCCGCCGTCCTCCAGCTTCACCGCGATCGCCGTGACCGCGAGGACCGGCAGGGCGAGCAGCAGCAGGATCGCCGCGCCCGCGATGTCCGCGGCGCGCTTGACCCACCGCAACGAGTTGATGGCCCGTGGCCGGGCGACGTCCACCAGCGGTAGCCCGGCAACCGGCCTGAACTCCAGGCGCTCGGCGCTGACGTCGGCCATGGTCGGGGCCACGATCATCTGGACCTGGGAGTCCTCGAGGCGCCAGGCCAGGCGACGGAAGTCCCCGGGGCAGTCGAACGAGCCCTCGGCGAAGATGACCACCTTGATCCCGTGCTCGGCGATGATGTCGTCGACGTCGTCGATCTGCCCGAGGACGGGCAGGCCGATGGCGGTGGCCTGCAGCCTGTCACGCGTGACGGCACCCACCATCTTGTAGCCCATCCAGCGCTCGCGGCCCAGCACCATCGCGATCTCGTCGACGTGGTGGTCTGCTCCCACCACCAGCACGGGTGTCTGGAACATCTCCATGGCGTGCAGGCGGTGCATGATGCGGCGGCGCAGGTAGCGCGCCAGGCACAAGCCGACGACGCCGACCCCGATCCACACCACGAACATCGTGCGCGGGTAGGAGTAGTTGAGCAGGAAGCAGGCGACGCCGAAGCTGCCAGCGGCCCACGCGGTGGCGTTTATGGCCCGCTTGTACTCCATGGAGCCGGCGCGCAGGTCACGCAGCGAGTACGTGCCGGTGAGCGCCAGGATGGCGAGCCAGCCGAGCGTGAGCCCGACGCTGACCAGGGCCATGGAGCCGGTGTAGTGGATGAGGTCCCGCGCTGCGCCCCAGGCGATCGCGGCTCCGAAGCCGATGCCGATCATGAGCAGGTCTACGGCCAGCAACACCATTCGTTGGGTTCGGCCGGCCAGCACCCAGCGGGTGCCTCGCGCAGTGGATTTGGTGGCGCTCTGCCATGGCAGAGCATGCTCTAGCGTCCGAATGACGGTCATGATTTATCCCCCGATTGATCATGTCCTGATGTGGATCCCGCCGGCACAGCCGCGGGCTGTTTTCATAAGTGTCCCAAGTATTACGCGGAACCCGAGTTGGCGCAACCCCTCTACGAAGGTGTTTCTGGCCCATAGACTGCCACCCATGAGCCGCTCGACCGGGGGAAGCGACCCTCATGTACTCGTCATCGTCCAGAACCTTCCGATCCAGGTGGATCGCAGGGTGCTGCTGGAGTTCCACGAACTGCTGGCGCGGGGCTACCGCGTCAGCCTGATCTGTCCGAAGGGGCCGGGGGACCCGGCCCGGGAGGAGATCGACGGAGCCCGGATCTACAAGTACCGCCCGGCCCCCGAGGCCAAGGGGCTGGCCGGGTACGCTCTGGAGTTCGGCTACAGCTGGCTGCGCACCGCCTGGCTCAGCCTCGCCGCGTGGCGGGAGGGCGGCCGGTTCCACGTGATCCAGGCCTGCAACCCGCCCGACACCTACTGGCTTCTCGCACTGCTGTGGCGCCTGCGAGGGGTCAAGTTCGTGTTCGACCACCACGACCTGAACCCCGAACTGTTCCTGAGCCGCTTCGGCGAGCCGGAGGGCCGCGGCCAGCGGCTGCAGCTGAAGGGGCTCAAGTGGCTGGAGCGGATGACGTTCCGCTCCGCCCACCGGGTGATCTCCACCAACGACTCGTACCGGGCCATCGCCATCCGCCGCGGCCGCCGGGAGCCGCGCGACGTCGACGTCGTGCGCAGCGGGCCGGACACCGCCAGGATGCGGCCCATCTACCCGACGGAGCCCGTCCCGGAGGGCATCACGATGCTCGCCTACATCGGGATCATGGGCCCGCAGGACGGCGTGGACCAGGTGCTCGACCTCGTCGCCGAGCTCCGCCGTCGGGGCCGCACCGACGTCCGGGCCACCCTCATGGGGTTCGGCGACTGCCTCGAGGACTTGAAACGGCAGTGCACCGAGCAGGGCCTCGACGACGTCGTCACCTTCACCGGCCGCGTCGACAAGCGGGAGATCGCCGAGCACATGAGCCGCTCCCACATCGGGGTGTGTCCGGACCTGAAGACACCGCTCAACGACCTGTCCACCATGAACAAGAGCCTCGAGTACATGGCCTACGCGCTGCCGTCGGTCTCGTTCGACCTGACCGAGACCCGCGTCACCGGCGGCGAGGCCATCAGCTACGTCACCTCCGGAGACATCTCCGCAATGGCCGACGAGGTGGAGAAGCTGATCGACGACCCCCAGCGCCGCGCCGAGATGTCCCGGCTCGCCCGTGAGCGGGTGGTGGAACTGTTCGACTGGGCCGGCCAGGCCAAGGTGTTCGGCGACGTGTTCGACCAGGTGCTGGGCCGGCCGTCGGCAGGGGAGCGCGAAGCCGCCCCGGCGGACGCGGACAGCGACGAGTGGGGCAGGACCTACGTCCCGCTGGAGGACGAGGCCGAGTTCGAGCGCTACGTCCTGGAGCGTCGCGCCCGATGACCGGTGAGGTGGGGGAGCGGCTCGTCGTGAACTTCCATGGCATCGGGGAGCCTTGGGAGGGGGTGCCCGCCGACGAGGTGGACTTCTGGTGCCCCCGCGAGGAGTTCCCGGGAATCCTCGATGAGCTGGTGCGCGTGCGCGACGCCGGCGGGGTCGAGCTGCAGGTCACCTTCGACGACGGCAACCTCAGCGACGTCGCCGACGCACTGCCGGCGCTGGTGGAGCGGGGGCTGACGGCGACGTTCTTCGTCTGCGCCGGCCGGATCGGGAAGGCCAGGTACCTCGACGAGGACCACCTCAGGCAGCTGCGTGACTCCGGCATGGGGATCGGCAGCCACGGCTGGGACCACGTCGACCTGCGCAGGACGGACAAGGCATCCCTCGTGCAGGAGGCGGAGGAATCACGGGTACGGCTGGTGGAGGCCAGCGTCGGGCCCGTGGAGGAGTTCGCGCTGCCGTTCGGGAGCTACGACCGGCGGGTGCTGCACGCCCTGCGCGGCTACCGCGAGGTGTTCACCAGTGATCGTGGCCGGGCGCCGCTGACCGGCTGGCTCACGCCGCGGGAGTCCTACGTCCGGGGCTGGCATCCGGGCGACGTCACCCGGATGGCGCAAGCGCGCGTCTCACCCCTGGGTCGGGTGCGGACCCGGGTGAAACGCCTCCTGAAGGCGATGCGGTAAGTCTTGGTGAGGACCAAATCAGGGAAACCCTCGCAATCCTGATTGTCGCCCCCTACTCTGTTCGCCATGATGCGTTGGGGGACACATCAAATACTTCGTGCGAACCTTCCGGCAGGTACCGGACGGTCCTACGAGGACGCGGGCAGTGACGGCCGCGATGGAACCCGAGCGCTGCACCGTATCCGAATCAGACCGCCCGCCCGAGTGATCTCGGGGGCAGGTCGCGCACGCGAGGAATCCGAGTCATGCACAAGACCACAATCCGGGGCGTCCATCGCGCTCCCGAGCACCGGCTCCGCCGACGAATGGCCGACACAATCAGGAGGCGTGAAGGCTCCCTGCTGAGGTTCTGGTGGGAGCTCGGCGCAGCGGGCCCGACCCTGGGCTCACCGTCCGCCGGCCTGCGCCCCGCCGCGACCCGGCGGTACCTGCTGCCGCTGGCGCGAACGCTGGCGGGGGCGCTGCGAGGTTCGGCAGAGCACCTGGCCGTGTACCTCGACGAGCGAACGAGGTACTGCGACTCCACGCTGGAACTGCGTAGGGCACTCGGGACCGAGCTCCCACGACTCGCACGGATGCTCGCCCCGGACCGCGAGCACGAGGCGCTGAAGGTCTTGGAGGCGCTGCACGCACCCCTGCTCACCTCAGCGCCCGAGGGGCCGCGAGTGCTCTTCGTGGGTGACTGCCTCTTCGTCGAGATCAGGGCGTTCGTCAAGGCCCAGTTCAGGCAACACCATGCCGTCCCCGAGATCGAGCACGTCTTCTTCAGCGTGCGGCAGGAACTCGCGGACTTCAGCGGCGTCACGACTGAGACGATCCGGGAGTTCAAGCCAGACCTCATCGGCCTGTCGCTGTTCACCTTCGATGCCGTGCCGCTGTTCCGGGCCGGGATGCAGGACAACGCGCACCCGCTCCGAGAAGGAGACCACTCCGTCGTCCCGACACTGATCTCGACCCTCGAGTCAGAGTTGTCGGCCATCCGTGCGGAGACTGACGCCACGATCGTCGTGCACTCTCCCGGTGGCATCCCGCTGGACCGGATCCGACGGCGCCTCCCGTCGTTCTTCCCCGCCCACTCCAGGGCACAGCGCAGCTTCCTCGGGGCAGTCAGGGAAGGGGTGGCTGAGCTGGTGGCCGCCACCGCGAACGCGATCCTGCTCGACGAGCACACCCAGATGGAGGGCCGGGTCCGGGAACACGGGCGTCCCCTGTTCCATCCCCTCCAGGTCCCGGAAGGCTACTTCCACACCACGCGCCTCGGCCCGGTGCTCGCGGAGGAGTACAGCCACATCACGCGCACGGTGGAACTTCTCGGCGGCGCCAAGGCCCTGTTCGTGGACTTCGACAACACGCTGTGGTCCGGGGTGATGGCCGAGGGACCGGTCCAGCACAACCGGTCCGGCCAGCGACTCCTTCGGGAACTCAAGGACGCAGGGGTCCTGCTGGTGGCGCTGAGCAAGAACGACGAGTCCGCCATCCGTTGGGAGGAGATGGAACTCCAGCCAGAGGACTTCGTCCTCAGCAAGATCAACTGGGCACCCAAACCCGACAACGTCGCGCAGGCCATCGTCGAGCTCGATCTCGCTCCCACGGCCTTCGTCCTGCTCGACGACAACCCGGTGGAGAGGAGCCTGGTGACGGAGACGGTCGCCGGGGTGACGGCGCTCGATCCCGGTGCATCGCGGACCTGGGAGCAGCTCCGGCTCTGGCTGGAACTGCCCTCGACCAAGCGGACGGCCGAGGCGGCGAACAGGACTGCCATGTACAGGCAGGCTGCGAAACGACGGTCCGCAGTGTCCGGACAGCACGACTACCCAACGATGATGCGCAGCCTCAACCTGCGCAGCACGGTGCGACCGGCCGTGACCCGGGACCTGGAGCGGCTGCTGGAACTCGTCCAGCGAACGAACCAGTTCAACACCACCACCAGGCGCCGATCCGCGGCTGAACTGCAGGATCTCATGGCCGATGATGCCCACGGCGTGTGGGTCGCCACCCTTGCAGACAGGTTCGGTGACCTCGGGACAGTTGCCATCGGCATCTTCGAGCGGGCCGAGCGAACTGTCGAATCCTTCATCATGAGCTGCCGCGCCATGGGATTCGGTCTCGAAACCGCTCTGCTGAAGGTGATGCTCACCGAGGAGTCGCGCACGGACTCGGGACCGGTCCGAGGACTGTTCCGCCCGACCGAGCGCAACCGGCCGGCCTCCGGACTGTTCCGGGCGAGCGGCTTCGAGCCCGGAGACGATGGCCAATGGCACTTGGCGGACCCGGGGCGGTGCACTCCGGTCCCGGAGTGGTTGGCGGTCTCGGTGGAACCGGTCAGGAAGCGGGAGGGGAGACGCTGAACCTAGATGGCGATGGGCCGGCATGCCTGGGTCTGACAAGCTCGACGGGGCCCGGGTCGTTGGCTCCGCCGCGCCCCCTGGAGAGCCACCAGACGGCTCCGCCGAGGCCGATGTAGAAGAACGTCAGTCCCGCCACCTGGCGGAACCCGAGCGCATCGAAGGTGAAGTAGCTGGTCACGATGCCCAGCAGGCTCGCCGCCACGGCCAGCCCCAAGTGCTTCTGTTCAGGCGTGCCGCCGGACCGCCATGGTGTGAGAGCCAGCACGGCGCCAGTCAGGACCAGTACGCAGAACGCGAGCGTGCCCAAGTAGCCCAGTTCGAGCAGCATCATCAGCATCTGGTTGTCGATGGTCCGGAACACCATGGGGACCCATGTGAACAGTCCTTGTCCGAACAAGGGATGGAGTTCCACCATCCTGAACACCAACGGATAGTCGTCAGTCCTGCCCTGGATGCTCGGATCGTCCTCGAGGCCGGTGAACAGCGAGCGGATCGTGCCGAGCAGCCCCGGCAGAACGGCACGGCTCGCCACGGCAAGCACGGGGGCCGCCAGCAGCATGATGAGCTTGCGCTTCCACGGCCATCCCACGAACAGGATCAGGACGGCTATGCCCGCGACGACGATCGCGGACCTGGACACTGACATCAGGGCCGCGACGCCGATCAGCCCAGTGGGCACCCAGGCAGACAACTTCCTCCCAGCATGCAGGCTGCGATGCAGGGCGAATGGCAGCGTCGAGGACATCATGACCCCGAGTTCGATGGGATGGGCCGAAGTGCTCACGATGCGGTTGAGCTCCGAGCGGGACAGCGCGTTGCCGAACTCCTGCAATCCCTGGAGGCCGGGGATGCGGATGTAGGCGGCAACGTTCAGACCGGTGAAGTACTGCACGATGCCCATGGCCGCGACCACGGATGCGGCACGGACCAACCACTTGATCACCTGGTCGAGCTCTCGCCAACTCCGCATTCCCTCCGACGTCATCAAAAGGATGCCCGCCCACCCGGCAAGTGCGAGCAGACCGCGGTCCGCTGCGCTGACCAGGGTCTCCGTCACCTGGGCGACGTCGGCCTGCTCCCACAGTCGGTCGGAGCGCTGGTGGATGTCAGCCGGTTGTGCCCAGCCCCTGAGGTGGCCGGAGGCATAGCTGACGAGCACGAGTGTCACGAAGAGGCCGAATGCGCCCCGCAGGGGAGTGAATCCCCGCACCTGTCCGAGACCCGCCAGGGTGGCGCACACCCACCACAGCAGCACCGCGATCGCGAAGAGGTTGGCCGGTGTCCCCGGGGCCCCGATGGGCCCGACGATCAGTCTGGTGGGAATGCACAGCAACATCACCGCGTAGATCGATGCGAACCAGTGGGCAGGCAGGAACCCCTCGGTGCGCACGGTCTCCATCATGACGATTCGCTGGACGACCCCGCAGGCACGGCCTCGGCCCCGGTCTGCGTGGGACTTGCATCGGGTTTGGCGGCCTCGACGGCGTCTGCTCGGGGCGTGGTGGGTTCCTCGACGGGGTCCGTCCCGGCAGCGAGCTTCCTCCGGGCGCGGCGATCCTTGCGCAGCGCGAGCAGGCGATCGATCCCGAAGGCGGCGATGAGCGTCGCCAAACCTCCGGCGGCCAGGGCCGCCAGGACGGACCGGGTCCAGTCGCCGCCGAGTTGCATGGGGACGTCCTCGTTGCCGTAGACGCGAGTGTGGGCCGTCTGCAGGGGAGGAGTTCCCTCCTCCTGCTGCACCCGCAGCAGTTCGTCGTTCAGGGCGTCGATCAACCAGTCCCGGGTGCGAATGACGTTCTCCGGGTCGGGGCCCTGGACCGTCATGGTGATGATGGGAGTCTGGTTGTCCACGCCCACCTGGAAGGAGGAGTTCAGTCCCTGCGCGCCCATCTCCTGGCGGAACTCACGGCTGCTCGTGGCGCCCGTCACCAGGCGTGCCAGGACGTTCAGGCCGTTCGGCAGGTACAGGAAGGGGCTTCCGACGTTCTCGGGGCCGCGCGCATTGTTCGGCAGCAGCATCAGCATGCTGCCGCTGGCCTGGTACTGGGGCTCTGCGGTCCGGTACAGGTATCCGCACGCGCCCAACGTGAGGACGATGCCGATCAGGACGATCAGCCACCGCCTCAACAGGACCCTCAGTGCGCTTCCGAGATCCATGCGACCTTCCCCCATGAAGTGTGAACCGCTGTGCATCGAGGCTACCAGTGCTCAGGTTGCGGGAAGCACAGTGGCGAGGTGCTGTTCGAAGATCGTGATCCTCGACGCGGCCGACTCCAGGGCCGGGGCTGCCAGTCCTGACAGGCGCTCGACGTCGGACAGTTTCTCCAGTGTTGCGCCGACCGCATCATCGGTGGACAGGGTGGTCAGGTCGACGACCACCGGATAGCCGAGATTGCCGAAGAACCCAGCGAACTTGCGGCTGTAGGCCGCCGGGACGGTCGGGACACCGGAGGTGAACGACGCGATGGTGGCATGCATCCGGGACCCGACGAAGGCATCCAGATGGCAGATCCACGACTTGGCGTCGACGGGGCTCACGAATGCCGGGGCCAGCACGCAGTCCGGGTGCTGCAGCTGGAGTTCTCGCGCGGCCCGGACGTCGTCCTCGGTGTCATCCTCCCAGGGGCGCGACAGGACGTGCGGCACGAGGTGGACCTCGTGTCCGAGGTCGTGCAGTGCCTCGACGAGCCTGCCGCAGTAGCTCCGGTAGTCGGCGGCCAGCCCGAACTGGTTGTCACCGGTGTACCCGCCGGCCCACAGCAGCCCCGAGACGTTGATGCCCACCCGGGTGCGCCCGTCGCCGGGGAAACGGTGACGGGTCGGGTCATGGGGAAGGGTGACGGCGACGTCGGTGGCCAGGTGGACCGGGCGCTCGACGAGGTCCTCGAGGAAGTCCTTGGACAGGTCGTCCCGGCTGAACACCAGCGAGGCACGCTTGACGACGTGGCGGAACCACGGCTTCCCGGCCCTGCCCTTGAGCGGGCCATAGGTCTGCGGGGCCAGCACGAGTGGTGTTCTGGTGGCGAGCACGATCTGCTTGTGGAACAGCTTGCGGAGCAGCCGCTTCAGGCCGTAGATGTCGGAGAAGCTGTCGCCCCCGGTGAAGTCCAGGACGACGTCGCAGGAGGCGATCTGACGGACGGAGTCCACCATCTTCAGGGGTCGCTTGTGCCTGAAGGGGACTGCCCGGACCTGCTTGTCGACCAGGCCGAGCTCGCTTCGCATCCGCTGCAGGGACTCGTCGGAGTTGACCGAGAACAGCACCAGTTCGGCGGGGCCCGGGACCAAGCGGTCGACGATCGCCACGGCGGAGTAGGCCAGTGCTGCCAGGCCCAGGTTGGCGGTGTCGGCCTGGACGCCCAGAAAACCGATGCGTGTGGGCTCGCCGGAGGTGCTGCGGGTGGCGCCTCGCCGGCCCCAGTCCATGCTGCTGCTCGACTGCGTCCTCGCACGCAGGGCGGCGAAGGTGGTGATGGCTGCGTAGACGATTCCGGCAGGGACCAGTCGCAGATCCTTGGCCACGACGTCGCGCAGCCACGACCAGCGATCGGCGGACCGGACCCGTATCGGAAGGTCCCCGTCACGCGAGGCACTGCGCATCGCCGCCGAGCCGCGTCGGACGCGGACGAGCCGGTGCAGCAGTTCAGAGGTGCTGGCAGGGGACTCCACCACCACCGAGACCTCCGTGACCTCAGTCTTCTGCTCCGGCTCGTACAGGGAGTCCACGAAGAGGTCGTCGGCGACCATCAGCGGGAACTCGTCGAAGCGTTCGCGGCCCTCCTGTGACAGGGCGATCATGCCGCGGCCGAACAGCCCGTCGCGGAAGACGGGGAGCCGACGATGCACGCTCGCCCAGGCCCGGACGGGCCAAGGGCGCCCGGAGGTGTCGAGGACGCGGGAGGGCACGGCAGCGAGGATCCCGGGACGTTCCAAGGCCTTCACGAGTGCCTGGACCCCGCCGGGAGGGACGATGATGTCCGCGTCGAGGTAGATGCGTGGGTACGAGGTGGCGACGGCGTCGCCGGCGTTCAGGGCGACCGGTTTGCTGCCCTGCTCGACCTCGACCACCTTCACACCGGCGCGCGAGCGCGCGACCTCGGCGGTGTCATCCGTGCAGCCGTTCGGCACCACGATGATCTCGGCCCCGGAACCCCCTGCGAGCAGGGCGTCGAGTGTCGCTCCCAACACGTCTGACTCGTTGTGAGCGGCGATTACGATACTGACCACGGTTCCCCCAACCGGTCGGATCTGTTCGCCCGGAAGTCTAGTGGATGCCGGCAACAACCGCGCGGCCCGCTCCTCGTGGGGAGCGAGCCGCGCGGTTTCAGCAGTCACCGGTCGGGGGAACCGGCGACGATCAGGGGATCAGCGACCGTTGTGGCTGATCGTGGAACCGTCGTCCCAAGTGTTGCCCTGCCAGACGTTGCCCGGCCGGTTCGGGTCGAACGAACGGATCGAACCGAGGTTTCCGCACTTGCCGGACTCACCACGGGCGAACACGTTGTTGATGAAGCGGATGTTGGCCGCCTGGTGCCCGTACGGCTTGCCGCCGTCGTCGCCGGAGGAACCGCCGTAGGCGCACATCGTGGAACCGCCGCCGCCACCGCCGTGGAAGTAGTTGTTCTCGATGAGGTTGTTCTGGATCGGTGCGAAGTCGCCGTAGCCGGTCAGGCCCGCGGAGCAGCCGGTGCCGGAGCCGCGCTGGGCCTCACAGGTGATCGTGTTGTGGCGCAGGGTGGTGTACTGCTCCATGCGGATGCCGGAGAAGTGGGCGTCGCCACCCGGGTCGCCACCCTGGGCGTGCACCCAGGAGTTCTCGATGGTGCAGTTGTACTGGCAGTACATGGAACGGCGGCCGCCGGTCACCTCGACGCGATTGGCCTTGAAGTTGCCCCGGGAGATTCCGGTGCCAAGGTTGTCGCCGATGTGCACTTCGGAGTCGACGATGCTGAACGAGTAGTTGGTGCTGCGCGGGTCGCGCAGGTCGATGGTGCCGTTGATGCGGCTGTTGATGATCTGGACGTTGGCGGCCTGGATGCGCAGGGTGCCGTTGACGACCTTGTCCTTGATGACGGTGCCGTTGGTGCGGATGGTCATCGGGCCGGTGTAGGTGCTGAGGGAGACGCCCGCGGGCACGCCGGTGTTGTTCGCGTTTGGCCACTCCCCGTTGCCGGGGTTGCTGGGAGCGGGGGCTGCCGGGGGACGCCAATCGGTGTCGACGGACTTCTGCTGTCCGAAGCGCACCATGTTGTTGAAGACCCACTTGCCGGACTGCATCGTGTAGGAGCGGCAGCCGTTGCGGCCGGTCACGGCGGTGTCGCACTCGGTGCGCCACTTGCGGCCCGCGTCGTCGGTCCAACGGGTGTTGTTGGCGAGGGGGTTGTCGCCCCACCAGGAGCGGGGGACCGGGAGGTAGGTGATGTTGTTGTGGACCCACTTGCCACCAGAGATGATCTCGGTGAAACAGCGATCGATGGTCGACGAGTAGTTCTCACACCAGGTGCGCCATTCGCGCCCGTTGACCGTGTGCTCGCCGGGGGTGGTGTAGACGTCGACAGCGGCGTTCGCCGGCTGGACGGGGAACAGGGGGACGAGGGCCGCGAGGGCGGCGAGTATCGTCAGCACGATCCGTCGGGGCCGTATGGCTCCGACGGTGGGGGACGTTGCGGTGGAATTCATCATTGACCTTTGCGTTCGGGGGGAACAAGGGGGAATGAAGCTTTGGCGGGAGGTCGTCCCGCCGGGAGCGTGGCCCGGCCCGTCCGGGCCGGACCACGCTGTGTCGGGGTCGACTGGCTGGGGGCTCAGCGACCGTTGGAGCTGATCGTGGAACCGTCGTCCCAGGTGTTGCCCTGCCAGACGTTGCCCGGACGGGTCGGATCGAAGGAACGGATCGAGCCGAGGTTGCCACAGACACCGGACTCGCCGCGGGCGAACACGTTGTCGATGAAGCGGATGTTGGCAGCCAGGTGGCCGTACGGCTTGCCGCCATCGTCACCGGAGGAACCGCCGTAGGCGCACATCGTGGAACCGCCACCGCCGCCACCGTAGAAGAAGTTGTTCTCGATGAGGTTGTTCTGGACGGGGGCGAAGTCGCCGTAGCCGGTCAGGCCCGCGGAGCAGCCGGTGCCGGAGCCGCGCTGGGCCTCACAGGTGATGGTGTTGTGGACCAGCGTCGTGTTCTGCTCCATGCGGATGCCCGAGAAGTGGGCGTCGCCGCCCGGGTCGCCGCCCTGGGAGTGGACCCAGGAGTTCTCGATGGTGCAGTTGTACTGGCAGTAGGCGGAGCGACGGCCTCCCGTGATCTCGACGCGGTTGGCGTGGAAGTTGCCACGCATCAGGCCGGTTCCCAGGTTGTCACCGATGTGCACCTCGGAGTCGACGATCGAGAACGAGTAGTCGTTGTTCTTCGGGTCGCGAAGGTCGACGGCGCCGTTGACGCGGGTGTTGATGATCTGGACGTTGGACGCCTGGATGCGCAGGGTGCCGTTCACGATGGCGTTGCGGATCACCGTGTTGTCCTCGGTGATGGTCATCGGGCCGGTGTACGTGGTCAGCGAGACGCCGGCGGGGACACCGGTGTTGTCCTCATTGGGCCACTCGTCAGAACCGGGGTTGCCCGGCTCGGGGGCGGGCGTGGGCTCCTCGGTGGTCTCCGACGGCTCGGGTGCCGGTGCGGGCTCCTCGGTGGTCTCCGAGGGCTCGGGTGCCGGAGCGGGCTCCTCGGCGGTCTCCGACGGCTCGGGTGCCGGCGCGGGCTCCTGGGTCTCGGTGGGAGTGGGCTCCGGGGTGGGCGCCGGCTCCGGGGTGGGCTCGGGGGTTGGCTCCGGCGTGGGGGCGGGCTCCGGGGCGGGGGCGCCGGTCCAGGTCTCGCCGCGCTCCACGAAGACGACGTCCAGCATGTAGCTGGTGCCGCGGGCGGAGGTCTCCGGCATCACGGAGGAGTCAGAGGCGGCGAAATTGCCGCCCCACTTGCGGGCATTGAGGTCGCCGTTGCTCCAGTTGGAGGGGAAGACGTCGTCGGTGTAGGCGTACTGGCCGTCGGTGGCGAGGTAGCTGACGACGTACCAGCGGCCCTTGTTGAGCTGCACCGGCTCCGGGAGAGCGGCGGTCTGCCAGCCTGCGGAGGACGAGGCGGCGAAAGTTGTGGAGGACAGCAGGTCGCCAGTCTTGAGGTCCCAGAGCGAGGCCTCGTAGGACTTCGTCTGCTCGACGCTTCGATAGAACTGGAGGGCGGCGACGCTTCCGGTGACGTCGCTGCTGAACTTCATGCCCAGGTTCGTCGACTCGGTGCTGTCGGAGGCGGGGACTTCGGGCTCCAGCGTGTCGCTGAAGAGGCCTGCGCCGTTGGAGGTGGTCGCGTTCGCGACTGTGGTCGGGACCGTGGTCATACCGACGAGGAGGGTGAAGGACGCAGCCAGTGCGGCGGCTATGCGTCGGGTCGGGCGGGGGGAACGGGGCTCGGTGCGTATTCGGCGCACCGGTCGTATGTCTATCACGCGTAGGCTCCTTGCCTGATGGGGGAAACAACCTTAGAAACTCTAAGGTATCGCTCAGGTGGGGCCAAATCGGGGTCTCAGTGAACTGGATTCAAGTAAAACTAGTTTTCAGAATTCTCAGCTTCCAGTGGTCGATCGAACCGCCCGATCTCGGGTGCCAGGTCCTCGATGTCCCTGTCCCACCAGCGTTCTTCTAGGAGTTTCGCGATCGTTTCAGGTGAAAACCTGTACCTCACGACCCGGCCCGGATTGCCAACCACCACGGCGTACGGCGGCACGTCCTTGAACACGACCGCGCCCGCACCGATCACGGCGCCGTCGCCGATGTTGCGCACATTGGACCCGATCACGGCGTTGTGACCGAGCCAGACGTCGTTGCCGATGCTCAGCTCCGCGTAGTCGCGGACGTGGTCGGTGTAGCCGAGGTTGGAGTTGAAGAAGAAGCCGTGCATACCCTTGAACTCCGTGGGGTGGTCCAAGGTGGCGGCGAAGGCCGATCGGGCGATCGAGGAGTAGCGGCCGATGGTGGTGTTTCGCCCGAAGCTGTGGCGCACGAAGCAGCCGCCGTGGGTGTACGCGCCGATCGTGACGCCGTGGTAGCGCCGGAAGATCTCCCGGAGCGACTCCGAGTGGATCTCGCCGCCCTCCAACCTGTTGATGAGTCGGGTGGACAGGAACTTGCCCAACGTTCCCCTGCCGTACAGCCACACCAGGATCCTTGAGAACCTGCTTCGCACCGCTCTTCCTCCTTGAACCAGGGCGCCCGACTCAGTCCCGGGGTTCGGGCCCGAAGAACCCCCGGGTGACGGCACGCTTGACCGTGCCGGCGAACTCCTTCACATGATCCCGCACTCCCAACTGTGCTGCGGCGGCTCGCAACCGGAAGCCGGGAAAGCTGGGGGTGGGCAGCAGCAGGGTGCGCAGCGCGACCAGCCGGGTCAGCAGCAATCGACGTCGACGGACCAACCCCTGGGCATCGACCACCCTCTCGTGGTTGCTGGGGGTGGCCTCCAGGTAGCCGTCGCGCAGGGCGGCCTCGACGATCTCGCGCCCACGCTCCGTGCGAGCCATGATCAGGGAGATGCCGTCGGTGCCCTCGGATCGGCGGTGCCAGGCGTCCCCGCCGGTGACGTCTGCCAGTTCACCCAGCCCGTCGGGGCAGAGATGGCAACGCAGTTGGCGAGTGCCGCGGGCGAGCCTTCCCCAGGACTCGTCGTAGGTGATGGAGGCCCGGTCCTCGCCATCGGTCACGACGAAGTTGCCCGGCCAACCACGGCCCCGGTACCGCAGGCTCGTGATCTTCGAGGAGTCCTCGAACCCCAGTTCCGCTGCCAGCTTGCGGCTGCCCTCCGACGCGGGCGTGCCGGCGCAGAAGAAGCTCAGCACCAGCCCGAGGTTCCGGTCCAGGCGGGGACGTGACTTGCGGAGTTCGGCGACTGCCGCGACGTCGCAGGGCTTGCCGATGAAAACGCAGGGTCGATCGCTGTCCTCGATGACCCTGAGGGCCTCCACCGGCGACGAAGTGGTGTAGCGCGAGCTGGCGCTGCCAACCACGGACTCCCTGTCCGTGCTGATGATGGTGCGGTTGCGCCACGGCTTGTCCGGGTCCATCCCGGTGTGCACCACGAGCGCCATGTTGAGCTTCTCGAGCGCGTAGCACGCCAGCGCAGTCACGATGCCGCCCGACGAGCCGGCGAAGCGTGAATCGGGATCGCTCGCCCAGCCCTCCCAGATCCTGACTGCCGGACCCACCAGCACCTCGTTGCGGTCAGGAACGTGATCCCCCCAGCTCGGTGCGGTGACCTTGGAACCGGGGCACACCTCGGCGATCTGGTCCTTGACGAACAGTGGCAGTTGCCTGACCCCGACGGGCCTCATCCCGACGTTGGGGAAGTCCACCATCTTCACGCCGTGCTCCTCGCCGACGTAGGCGCAGGCGCCGCAGCCCGAGCAGAGACGGCGGTCGATGACCGTGTCGATCCGGTGTTGTGCAGCCATGGTTTACAGGGCCCCCTCTCTACCGGCGGCCACCAGGTTCATCAGCAGCGCCAGGTTGGCGGCCGACACCGCGGTGCTGCCGCTGCTGACTTCCTCGAGCCATGCCTCGTCGAAGACCCCGCTGGCGCGGGCCGGGTCCAGCACCGTCGGGTTGTCATGGATGTGCCGGGTGATGGCCGCCGAGACCAGGGCCGCCCCGGCCGGGGGGCGACGGGTTCCCCGTACCCGCTGGTTGACCTTGCGCACCAGTTTCTGGAACCGTGCGGCCTTCGTGCGCAGTAGGTTGAGTGGCCCGGGATGGGCGTAGACCCTGGGTGCGGGGCGGTCATCCAGCGGCAACGAGGCCAACTCGTCGTCCAGCGCCACCTGGAGACGGCCCAGGAACCGCGAACCCTGTTTGCCCGCCGGGGTGATCCGCGGAACCGTCTCGGTGAACCGGTGGTCCAGCATCGGGTTGACGAGGGTCCGCCGGAAGGCCACGGCTCCTTCGCCCAGCCCACCCCAACGCCTGATCCTGTCGAGGTAGAGCGCATCGGTGGCGCTGAACCATTCGGGTCCAGACTCCAGGAGGGTTGCGTGGATCACGTCGACCGAGACGCTGTGGGCATCACGGTACTCGGCGGCGAGGGCCGCGCCCTCGACGGCGTCGTTGGCCAGCATCCGCCACCGCGCCAACTGTTGACTGCGACTCCTGGTGATGGGCGCCGGCCGCACCGTCCCGAAGTAGAAGAAGCCCCTCGCGAGCTCGCCGCCGAGGCCGGAGAGACGCTGCCCCTGCTCGAAGGACTCCTCGGCCCAGCCGGTGATGGATCGTGCGATGGGGTCCGCCATGCAATCGTGGGACTCCGCTGTGGCGAGGACCCTGTGGAACCATTCCTCGGGAGACAGCGAGCCGATCCCGCTGATCGAATGGACGGTGTGCCGCATCCCGAAGCGTCGGGCGAGTGCCCCGGCGATCTCGGCATCCTTCGATCCCGGGGTCTCCAGTGTCATCACCTTGAGGCCACGGCGGCGTGCCGCGGGGACGGCGCTCAACACGATCCGTGAGTCCTGGCCTCCCGTCAGTTGCAGGGTGGGGTCGTGGCCCTCGTCGAGATAGGTGGAAACCATGTCCCGCAGCCCCTGTGCCGCCCTCTGCACGCCCTCGTCGAGGGGAAGGGCACCCTGCTCATCCGGTTCGGGGATCCATTCCGACCTGATGCCCGCGGCGCTCAGCTCGAGGGATTCGCGGGGAGCAAGCGCGGTGACCCCGTCGAAGATGGTGAGGCTGTCGAGTTGATAGCCCAGTTGGCTCTGAAGCCTGAGGCCCTTCGGGTCGAGTCCTCGGCCGAGCATGCGTGCCAGCAGCAGCGCGGACGTCGATGCGGCGCTCCAGCCGTCCCCCTCGCACCGAAAGACGTTGCGGAAGGCGATCTGGTCGGTGGTGAGGCGTAGTCCGTTCGGCGTGAGGCCGAGGGCGCCGAAGGGTGGCAACATGCGTCCGAGGCGCGTGAGGTCCCCGGCCGCGAGCCAGCGAGCGATCTCGGCGGGGGCAACGGTGCCCGAGGCCGACTGGTTGGTGCTGGTCAGCAGGACGGGCTCGGTCTGGGTGGGGGCGCTGCGGCCCAGACCCCAGGTGCCCACCCAGACGCCGCCCACCATCGCCGGTGGCGCGTCGCAGGAACGGGTGAGCAGCTCTTCGACGGGCCCCGGCAGTCCGCCGGCCCCCCGGACCGTGACGAGCACCAGACCGGTGCCCAGATGGTTCGACACTTTCCCTCCCCCCGGGTGTGTACGTGGCCCCTACTATAGGGAACGCGCTAGGGGGTGTCTGCATTGTCCGATCAGTCTGTCGGTTCGCAAGCCGAGGATTTCAGGTTCGGCCCGCTCGAAGAGGATGACCTGCAAGGGATCTCGGACCTGATCACGCGCATGAGCGATGACAACGGGCTCCGGCTGCGTGACAAGTCCGCCGCCTACTACCGCTGGATGTACCTGGCGAACCCGGCCGGTCCGGCCGTGGTGCACTCCGCCCGACTGGACGGCAAGGTGGTGGCCTCGTTCGCCCTGGCCCCGAAGCGGTTCCGCGTCGATGGCAGGCAGGTGGTCATCGGCAAGACGATGGACATGTTCACCGACCCCGAGCACCAGGGCAGGGGTCTGATCAAGCGTTGCACCGCGGCTGTGTTCGAGGGTGCCAAGGAAGCCGGCATGGCCGGCTGGTACGTGACGCCGTCGGTGAACTCCTATCCGATCTTCAAGGAGAAGTGGGGCTACCGGGAGGACCTCCGCATCCTGTTCCGTGCCCGCATCCTGCGCCTCGGCCCCCTGCTCGGGGCGATGCTGAAGCCCGCGGGGGTGCTGGGCCGCGTCGTGGACGGCGTGCGTGGACTGCTCCCGAGGCGCGGACTCGAACTGCCGGCCGGCTACGAGGTGGAGCAGCTCGAGCGGTTCGACCACGAGGCGGATCGGCTCTGGGGTGAGGTGGGACCCGGCTACCGGGTGGCGCTGCAACGTGATGCGTCGTACCTGAACTGGCGCTACGTCGACAACCCGGACCACTACACGCTGCTGGGCCTGCGTCACGGCGGGCTGCTGGTGGGAATCATCGTGCTGACCGAGACCGTCCGACGGGGCGTGCGCTGCGGCGAGATCGTGGACTTCGTCTGTCCCGCGCAGGACGATGACGTGTTCAAGCTGCTGGTGGCGGTGGCGATCGACCGCTCCCGCAGCGCCGGGCACGCGCTGGTGCAGGCCTGGACGCTCAAGGACACCACCCTCGACGCACGGTTCCGCGTGGCTGGGCTGGGGGTGAAGCGCACGGAGATCAAGTTCCTGACGAGTCCGGAGCTCACGGACTCAGCGTTGCGCGACGCGAACGCGTGGCTCCTGACCCAGGGTGACGGCAACGACGTGTAGCGCGTCAGTTCCAACCCGGTGTGACGACCAGGCTGCGGCGGGTCAGCAACCACACCGTGTTGATGGCGTTGCCCTTCACCTTCAGGGCTGCCTGCTCGCGCCGCCCGGGGCGTGCGAGCCAGACCGCCGACCAGCCCAGCACCGAGATGACGTTGTGCAGCAGCCGGATGCCCGTGTAGGCCAGCACCTTCCACCGGGGGTGGTGCTTGCGCCAGTACAGCAGGTCCGCCTTCTCCATGATCAGGTAGTACTTCACCGGGTAGGCCTTGGTGCTGCCGCCACCGAAGTGGACCGCCTCGGCCTCGGGCAGGTAGACGCAGTCCCAGCCGGCGTCGTTGTAGCGCTTGCCCCAGTCGGTGTCCTCGCCGTAGAAGAAGAAGTCCTCGTCCAGCGGCCCCACCTGGTCGAACGCCTCCTTGCGGACCATCAGGAAGCAGCCGGAGAGCACCTCCGCCGAGTGGGTGTGGTGGTAACTGGCCGGTGGCAGCGAGCGCCCCGGCAGGAGCCCGGTGCGCTTGAGCCACAGATGGTCCCCGAGTGCGTTGCGCAGCGTCGGGAAGCGGCGCACGTTCTGCCGGATCGCGCCCTCCTCATTGAACGTTCGCGGACCCACCATCGCCACCGACGGATTGGACTGCAGGTACTCCCAGAGGGTGTCGATCACTCCGTCGTGCGCGACGACGTCGGTGTTCACGAGGCACAGGGCCTTGCCGCGCGCGACGGCGAAGCCTCGGTTGTTGGCTTTCGCGAACCCGAGGTTGTCCTCGTTCTGGACCAGTCTCACCTCGGGGAAGCGCTCGGTCAGGGCCGCCTGGGAACCGTCGTGGGAGTCGTTGTCCACGACGATGATCTCTGTCGAGGCACGGTGTGTGGTCGCCTGCAGGGACTCGATGACGTCGAGCAGCAGTTGGCGGGTGTTCCAGTTGACGATGACGACGGAGACGTCGACTCCGGGCGAGTAGGTCACGCCTGCCAGCCTAGGGATTCCCGCGTGAACCTGCCGCCCTTTCGACATGCGGGATAGGGTTGGAGGTAATCGGGCGGCCATGATGCCGCCGAACTCGGGGGAGTGAAACATGCGCGTTGCGCGGAGTCTGGTTGTTGTCCTGTCCGTCGTCCTGCTCGGAGGCTGTGCTCCTGCATCGCTCGGACCCCATGGTCCCGAAGTGGTGGAGACCACTGCGACGGCTGGTACCGGATCCGACGGTGGGGACGCCACGGTGCCGCCTGCTGCCGACGTGGACCCGCCCGGGGCGGCGGGCCCCCCGGAAGGCGGTTGGCCGGGGCCGTCGAACACCGGTGTTCCCGAAGGGACGAACCTCACCCCTTGGACGGGCGACTGCACGATCACCGAGCCGGGGACCGTCATCGACTCGAAGCTCGTCGAGTGCAATCTCCGCATCAGGGCGGCTGACGTGGTCATCACCAGGTCCCAGATCCACGGCAGTGTGATCCTGCGCCACCTCGACGAGGACTACTCGTTCTCCATCGCTGACAGCGAGATCATCCTGGGAGAGCAGATGCTGACCGGACTCGGGAATGGGCACTACACGGCCGAGAGGGTGGAAGTCTCCGGTGGGAGCCGCTCGGCCTACTGCGCCACGGATTGCACCATCCAGCACTCGTGGGTGCACGCGCAGTCAGGGGACCCCGACGAGGAAGCGCACATGAGCGGCATCCGGATGGGGATGAACACCACTTTGCGGTTCAACACCATCATCTGTGAGGGCGCACGGGTTCCCCCCGCCGCAGGATGCTCGGCTGCGCTGACGGGATACGGGGACTTCAGTCCCATCGCGAACAACCTGATCGAAGGAAACCTGTTCCGCAGCGGGACTGCTTCGTTCTGCGCGTTCGGTGGCTCATCCCGGAACAAGCCCTACAGTGACGACGCGCGTGACGTGCGCTTCATCAACAATGTCTTCGAACGCGACGAGAACGGCAGTTGTGGCATCCACGCACCGATCGAGGCGTTCGACTCGAACGCCCCTGGCAACGTCTGGGAGGGCAATGTCTGGGACGACGGGGAGCCGCTGGCGCCCCGGAACTAGCCTTCGTCGCCCTCCGCGACGCCGCGCTCGCGATTTCCCCGTAGCGACTTGAGGTTGCGACGTTCCCGCAGCAGCAACCAGCCCCAGCACGCGCTCCCGAGCACTGCGCAGACCAGGACGTCACCCCACACGGGCAGATCGGCGAACACTACGACGGCGAGCGCGGGTGCCGAGACCGCGGCCGCGCACACGAGGCCGGCTCGAGTCGTCGCGAGGAACGACAGCACCTTGAGCCCGATGATCCGACGCAGGTTGAACAATTGGACGGTCATCGCCACAACCATGGCGACGAGCAGGGTGAGGGCAGCACCCTCGATGCCCAACAGGATCGACAACGGGTACAGCAGGAGCACCACGGCAAGTGCCCTCACCAGGGTGAACCGGCGCTGGAGTTCCGGTTTTCCGATCGCCAGGTAGACGGAGAAACTCACCATTGAGTTCATGTAGACCATGGCGAACGCACAGTACAGGGCGAACGCGGGAGCAGCCTCGCCGAAAGCGGCCCCGTAGAAGAGTACGAGCAGGGGTTCGGCAGCAACAGACATCAGCGCCATCAAGGGCAGCCCGAAGAGCCACACCAGTCTTGACAGGCTCAGCACCTGCGTTCGCATCGCCCCGAAGTCGTCCTGGAGGTGGGACAGGATCGGAACCACCAGCGGCTGCACCACCTTGCTGAAGATCCCGAGGGGGAATCCCGCCAGCGCGATTGCGAATGCGTAGAGACCGAGCTCGTGGGCGGTCACGACCTTGCCCAGGACCACGGTGTCGGCCTGCATGACGAGCATCGTGAGAATGGAGAGGCCTGCCATTCCACGGGTGAAGCGGAAGAGTTCCTGCCGTGACTCCCTGTCGAGGTGGAATCGTGGACGTATCGGGCACAGGATGAAGGAGAGGACGAAGCGGCAGAAGAACTCGAACACCGTGCCCCACAACAGGGCCCACACGTTCCCGAGGACGAACGCCAGGACGATCGTCATCGCGGTCCCGAGAAGCGCGGCTCCCTGGTTGGTCCACAGCGTGGCGCCGAACCTGAACTGACGCTGGAGCGCGAAGACGCGTGGGCTCGTCAGGCCCGTGAACACCACGGTGATGGGGGCCACCAGGAGGAGCAACTCCAGGTCCGGTTCGTTGAAGAAGTTCGCGATCGGAGAAGCAAGGAGCAGGGTCAGCACGGCAACCACGACGCCGCGAGCAACGCCGAACCACCATGCGACGTTCAAGAACTCAGGGGTGTTCCCCCGTTTGCTCTGGATGACGGCCTGCGAGACACCCACTTCCGTGATGGCGCCGAGCACTGCGATCACGGACAAGGTGAGCGCCATCAGCCCGAACTGGTCCGGGACGATCAGCCGTGCCAGAAGCATGTTGCGGCCAAGACGCGCGAGGCGCTCGACGATGGTGCCTGCGGCCAGGTACTTGCCACCCTTGAGAGCCTTCGAGCCCAGGTCCCGCGCAGCCACCGGTGCTTCCTTGTGCTGAGTCATCGCTCCTTCAGTGCTCGATCTCGGCGACGGCCTCCACGAGGACGGGCTCCTGGTGCAGGTAGCCGGTGGTGCGTCGCTTCTGCTCGATGTCGGCGTTGACCCGCCGCACCTGCTCAGTGGTCAGCCCGGTGGCCTCGGCAACCTGCTCCACCGGCACGTCGTGGTTCACCCCGTACAGGCACAGGTCCATCAGGTGGTGCGGCAGCGAGAAGTAGAACTCCTCCTGGGACTGCTCCAGCGAGTAGGTGTCCGTGGTGGAGGGCCTGGTGCGGATGGCCTCGGGCACACCGAGGTGCTCGGCCAGCGCGTAGACCTGGGTCTTGTAGAGGTGGGCGATGGGCTTCACGTCTGCCGAGCCGTCGCCGAGCTTCACGAAGAAGCCCTGGTCGTACTCCAGCCGGTTCGGTGTACCGGTGGTCACGTAGTTCAGCCGGTCCGCGTGGTAGTACTCCATCATCTTGCGCACCCGCTGCTTGAAGTTGGTGGCCGCCACGATGCCGAGGTAGGCCTCGGTGGTGAGGCGGTGGCTGCTCTGCTCGCCGTCGGGGTCCTGCACCACCACGTGGTAGACACGCAGCGTGCCGTCGTCGACGACGCTCGGCAGCACGATCTTGGACTTCCAGCCCTCCCCGTACTCGGGCACCACCTTGCGCACCGACTCGTCGTAGCGGCGGTAGCAGCCCGCGGCCTCGAGCGTGTCGGCGATCTCCTCCAGCACGGAGTCGAAGCCGAAGTGGTCGGAGATGGAACGGCTCAGCGAGATGGTCTCCGGCGACGACGCCCGCTCGGGCATGTGCAGTCCGAAGACCCGCTCCGGGCCGAGCGCGGCGACGCAGAGCGCGGCGGTGACGCTGGAGTCGATGCCGCCGGACAGCGCGATCACGGTGCCCTTGCGGCGGGCGCCGCGCAGGTAGTCGCGGATCGTCTGCGAGATCCTCTCGGTCTCCGCCGCCAGGTCCAGGGCGAGCGTGTCGGGTCCGAAGGTGGTCTGGGTCATTTGTCCTCCTGGGCTTGGGCGACGAGGTCGATTGCGTGCACCGGCTCGGGTGGGCGCTGACGTTGCGCCGCCGGTCCGGTGCCGGTGATGAACTGCTGGTGGATCAACTGGGTGGAGACCACCCCGACGATCCGCATGTTATCCGTGTTGCCGAAGGTGCGGCTGCGGTTGCGCGCCTTCGCCACGAGGCCCTCAACCTGGCGGGCGTCGAACAGGCCGCTGGCCAGCAGCGCGGACGGCGAGAGCACGTCGTCGAGCCACTCCGGGGAGGAGCCGTCGGCGAAGAAGCTCGCCGCGTCGGGCGCCCGGTACGGCTGCTTGGCGCGGTTGCGGATCTCGTCGGGGACCAGGTCCGAGAACGCGTGCCGCAGCAGGAACTTCTCCTCCAGCCCGAACAGCTTGTGCCGCGCCGGCAGCGCATTGGCGAACTCCACCACGTCGCGGTCCAGGAACGGGAAGCGGCCCTCCACGGAGTTGGCCATGAGCATCCGGTCGCCCTGGGAGGCGAGGATGTAGCCGGGCAGCAGGGTGGTCATCTCCAACCACTGCGCCCGCGTGAGCGAGTCCCAGCGGCTGCTGTCGGTGGGCAGCCGCGATGCCGGGTCGAAGCCGTCCCGGATGTCCAACTGATCCCGAACCGCCGGACTCAGCAATGTGCGGAGCGCGGCGGTCGAGTTCCAACGGGTGCGGTGTGACATCCCGGGATCCGCCGGACTGAAGTCTGCGCCGAAGAAGCTGCGGGCGAACGCGGGCGCCTTCCCCGGGTTGCGCGCCAGCCACGGGTACAGCAGTTCGGTGGCGCGGTTGCGCAACTCCGAGTCCGGGCCACGTGCCCAGAACTCCCGCACCTTCGCCTCCCGGAAGATGTCGTAGCCGCCGAGCACCTCGTCGGCGCCCTCGCCGGTCACCACCACCTTGTAGCCGGAGCCCCGCACCAGCTTCGAGAGCAGGAACAACGGCGCCGGGGCGGTTCGCAGCAGCGGCGCCTCGGCGTGCCACACCACCTCGGGGAATACCTCGGCGATGTCGGAGTGCGTGACCTCCACGTCGTGGTGGTTGGTGCCCAACTGCTGCACCATCCGCTGCTGGTGGGACCCCTCGTCGAACTCGTCGTCGGCGAACCGCAGCGAGAACGTGTCCAGGTTCGCGTCCGTGAAGTGCCTGATGGCGGCCGCGGTGACCGCGGAGTCGAGCCCGCCGGAGAGATAGGCGCCGACGGGGAAGTCGCTGCGCTCGAACCGCAGCTTCGTGGCCCGCACCAGCAGCTCGCGCAGGTGCTCCGAGTTCTCCCGCAGATCCTGGGCCGGCTCCTCGCCGCGCAGCGGGAACGCGATGGCCCAGTACGGTTCGCTGCGGAACCCGTCGGCGTCGAAGAACGCGACGTGGCCGGGCTCCAGCTGCGCGATCCCCTCGAACGGGGTGCGGGGAGCGACGGTGGACCACAGCGAGAACACCTCGCCGAGCCCCTCCGGGTCCAGGGCGCGTGGCACCGACGGGTCCGCGAACAGCGCCTTCACCTCGGAGGCGAAGGTGATCCGGTCCGGCAGGAGCCGGTAGTACAGGGGCCGCACCCCGAGCCGGTCCCGGGACAGGACCAGTTGCCGGTTGCGGCGGTCCCAGATCCCCAGCGCCCACTGCCCGTTGAAGCGCGAGAAGCAGTCCTGCCCCCACTCCTCCCAGGCGTGAACGATCACCTCGGTGTCCGAGCGCGTGCTGAACCGGTGCCCGCGCGCCACCAACTCGTCGCGCAGTTCGACGTAGTTGAAGATCTCGCCGTTGAAGCTCACCCAGACGTTGCCGTCCTCGTTGCCGATGGGTTGGGCGCCGCCGACGTAGTCGATCAGGGACAGCCGGGTGTGGCCGAGGATCGCGCCGTGGTCACGCAGGTAGCCGCTGCCGTCGGGCCCACGGTGCGTCAGGGCGCCGATCATGTCCTGCACCACGCCCAGGTCCGGTGGTTCGCCCAGCGAGACCACCCCGCAGATGCCGCACATCAGACACGCGGCTGGTGCGTCGCCGGCAACCCGCGCAGGGCAGCCGGGTCCGTGAGGACCGCCCGGCTGATCTGCTGGTCCGTCAGCCGCACGCCGAGGACGTCCTCCACCAGGAGGGCACGCCGCAGCGCGTCGAGCTCCGGGTCCTCGAGCGGGCGCAGGAACGCGCACTCGTCGAGGAGCCGGTCCACGCTGGGAGTGCTCACGCCGCGCCCTGGGCCTGCTTCGACGAGACGTAGCGGGTCAGGCCCGAGATGCTGCCCAGGTTCTCCGGCACCGTCTCGGTGTCCTCGACGCTGAACCCGAACTCCTCCTCGAGGAACTCGATCAGCTCGAGCACCCCGGTGGAATCGATGATCCCGGTCTCCAGCAGCGACTCCTCGTCGCCCGGCATCCGTGAGCTGTCCCCGAACAGGTAGCTCTCCTCGATGAAAGCCCTGAGCCTGGTGTTGACTTGCGTATCCATTTGATCGTCCCCCCGAACGGTCTTGTGATGGTCAGTGGAAGTGTACTGTCCCAGTCATGGTTTGATCCAGTGCTTTTCGGGGGTGGACATGTTCTGCGACTTTCTGCTGACTGCGGGCGATGACGACGCAGTGGCCGTGATCGACGGTGGGCAGGAGTACACCTACGGGCAGTTGCGGGGTGCCGTGGACCGGCTCGCGGCCGAGCTCGGCGCGCTCGGACTGGTGCCCGGCGCGCGCATCGGGGTGCTCGGGGTGAACTCGTTCTTCTGGGTGGCCGCCTACCTCGCGGCCTTCCGGGTGGGGGTGGTGGTGCCGCTCTCGGACAAGCTCTCGGCCGATGAACTCGCCTCGCAGGCCGACTTCGTCGAATTGGGTGCCGTGCTGGCGGACCGACGCCAGCTGCGGCGGGTGGCCGCCGCCTTCGGGGACCGCCCCGTCGTCACCGATGCCGCCCTGGCCGGGGACGACGTCGTGCCCGCCACCGACGTGCTGCCGCGGGCCTCCTCGCCGGACGACGATGCCGCGCTCATGTTCACCTCTGGGACGACGGCCCGGCCCAAGGTGGTGCGCCTGACCCACCGCAACCTCGAGGCCAACGCCCGCTCCATCATCAGCTACCTCGAGCTCGACGCCACGGAACGGATGCTCGTGGTCCTGCCGTTCCACTACGTGTTCGGCGCGTCGCTGCTGCACACCCACCTGGCCGTCGGCGCCAGCCTGGTGCTGTGCAACACCTTCACGTTCCCGGAGACGGCCATCGAGCTGATCGCCAAGCACTCCTGCACCGGGCTGGCGGGGGTGCCGTCGTCGTACCAGCTCCTGCTCAAGGCCAGCTCGTACGCCAGCCGACCGCTCCCGTCGCTGCGGAAGGTGCAGCAGGCCGGCGGCAGGCTCGCGCCCGAGCTGATCCAGCGCCTGGTCGAGGCGCAACCGCACAGTCGCGTGTTCGTGATGTACGGCCAGACCGAAGCCACCTCCCGCCTGTCCTACCTGCCGCCGGAACTGCTCGGGACCAAACTCGGCTCCATCGGACGCGGCATCCCGGGCGTCACGCTCAGCGTGGAGGACGCTGATGGCCGCCCGGTGGCTCCCGGTGAACAGGGGGAGATCATCGCGGCGGGGGAGAACATCTCGCCCGGCTACCTCGGTGACGAGGCCGCCACCGCCGAGAAGTTCGTCGGCGGCCGGATGCGCACCGGTGACCTGGCGACGGTGGACGAGGACGGCTTCATCCACATCGTCGGCCGCAGCGGGGACTTCATCAAGTCCTGGGGCTACCGCATCTCCCCGCAGCAGGTGGACGAGGCGGCGCTGCGCCACGACGGCGTGGCCGCGGCCGTCACCGTCGGCCTGCCGGACCCGGACGCGGGGGAGGCCGTCACCATCGCCGTCGCACCGGTTCCCGGGGGCAGCCTCGACGGCGACGAGGTGCTGGCGTTCCTGCGCGCGCAACTGCCCAAGCACATGGTCCCCAGCCGCATCCACGTCCTCGACGAGATCCCGCTGACGGCCAACGGCAAGGTCTCCCGCGGCAACGTGCGCACCCTGTTGGCCGGCTCGGACACGGTGGTACCGTAGGGCCACGCCGATCTTGGGGGAGATCATGACGAGAAAGCCGTTGTTGGGCATAGTTGCCGCACTGGTCACGCTGGGCCTGGTGGGCGCAGCCACCTACACCTTCTTCTGGGATCCAGATCCCACCTACGACGCCGCACCGGACACCGCCACCGCGCAGGCGGACCCGGCCGCACTGGAGAGTGCCGCGGACCTGCGGATCTTCTTCGGGCACATGTCCGTGGGCAACAACATCATCTCCGGGATGCGCCAGGTCTACGATGCCCACGGCGTGGCCCAGCCGGGCTTCCGGGAGACGGGAATCGGTGAGGTGCCGGCCCTCGGTGAGGGCGGGGCATTCGTCCACACCCTGATCGGGGAGAACCGCCACCCGTACCGCAAGCTCGAGAACTTCGCCGCGATGCTGCGCTCCGGGATGGCTGGCAAGGTCGACGTCGCCCTGATCAAGTTCTGCTACATCGACATCCGTTGGGACACCGACGTGGACCGGCTCTTCGAGACCTACCGGGACACCATGGCCGAACTGGAGGCCGAGTTCCCCGACGTCCGGTTCATCCACGTCACCGCGCCCCTGACCACCGGGCCGTACGGGATCAAGGACCACATCAAGATGCTCGTCGGGCGCGACGACAACGCCGCCCGGGAACGCTACAACCAGCTGATGCGCGCCGAGTACGGACCGGAGCAGCTGCTGGACGTGGCGGCACTGGAGGCCCGAGCCCCCGACGGCACGGTGAAGCCGGAACTGTACGCCGGCTACAGCAACGACGGCGCCCACCTCAACGCCACCGGCTCGGCCCTGGCCGCACTGGAGTTCGTGCGCATGCTGAACCTGGCGCGGGACTGACGTGCCCATCCACGGCGTCGGGGTGGACATCGTCGACGTGGCACGCGTCGCACGCCTGCTCGCCCGGGGTGGTTCCTTCACCCACCGCTGGTTCTCCGACGAGGAGTCGGCGCGCTGCGGCACCGCCGCCGACCCGGCGCGCGCGTACTCGATGACGCTGGCCGCCAAGGAGGCGGCCTGGAAGTCGCTGGGCCTCGGCTGGGAGGCCGGGGTGCCCTGGCGTTCCGTGCTGGTGGCCGCCGACGGCACCGTCCGGCTGGACGGCGCCGTCGCCGGGGCTGCCCGCGCGGCAGGGGTCGGT
>NZ_BAAHBS010000004.1:569192-883495 GCF_054776555.1 Tessaracoccus terricola
TGACCACAGTCCGCACGAAAGCGATTTCGAGGCTCTGGAGAGCCTGAACACGGCGTGTCGCGGAGCCCTGTCACACCCGTGGTGATGGCCTACGCCATCAGCTACCGCTGAGCCCCGGACGCCAACGGCGGGACCCGCCACCGAACCTGCTCGGTGACCGGCCCCGCCGCATGCGGTGGGTTCGTCAGCGGAAGCGGACGATGTTGTTCAGCACCCATTCCTTGGCCTGGCGGTAGCTCCAGGCGCCGTCGGCGCCCTGGGTGGCCTTCACCACGTCCGCCTGCGCCCAGGAGCGGCAGCCGCCCCGGCCGGTCTCGGCGGTGTCGCACTCGGTGCGCCACTGCCTGCCGTCGGCAGCCGTCCACTCGCCCGGGTTCGCGAGGGGGTTGGTGCCCCAGGCGGCGCGGGTCATGTGCGGCAGGTAGGTCAGGTTGTTGAAGACCCAGCCGTTGCTGGAGCTGAAGGCCCCATTGGCGTAGACGGTGCTGGTGGCCCAGATGTCGGTGGTGCACCGGATGGTCTGGGAGTACGGCTCGCACTCGGTGTACCACCAGCGCCCGTTCACGTTGTGGAAGCCCGGCGTGGAGTACACGTCGGTCACCGCTGGGGTGGTCGGCGCCTTCGTCGGCTCCTCGGAAGGCTCGGTGCCGGGATCCTCCGAGGGGTCGGGTGTCGGCTCCGGGGAGGGCTCCGGGTCGGCCGGTTCCCCGGCGCCGAAGATGCCTGCCGGTGCCGGGACGAGCCCGGAGACCAGGTGGCCGCCGGTGCGGGTCTCGGCCTCGACGTACCAGCCCTGCAGCTGCTCGAGGTCCACCGTCGTGACCAGGCGCTCGCCCGCGGCCGCCGTCGCGGTGCCGAGCACCTCGTCGGTGGGCACGAGCACCATCATGGCGTCGGTCTGGATGGAGGTGGTGCGCGAGTTCAGCTCGATGGGGATGACCATGTCGTCCTCGGTGCCGTCGTAGCGCTGCTCCAGGTCGTACTCCGTCGCGTTGAAGTTGTCGAGGAACGGGGAGTAGGTGTCCACGATCAGCTCAGAGCGGTCCACGTCGAACTGCAGCAGGCGCAGGAAACTGGCGCCGAAGCGTAGCGTGTCCTCGGGGGAGTAGCCGCCGATCTCGCTCAGGCCCAGTTCCTCGACGCCGATCTCGTAGAACTGGTAGTCGGCCAGCAGTTCGACGACGTGGTTGCCGTCCTGGGTGACATTGGTCAGGATGTTGGTGCCCACGCCGTGGTGGTGGCCGCTCAGCGTCAGGAACACGTTCGGGTTCTTCGCGACGATGTTGCGGAACTGGTAGAGGCCACCCGCGTTCGAGTAGGGGGCGTTTCTGCCGTCCGGCTCCGAACTGGTGGTCAGGTACGCGTGCGAGAGCAGGATGGCGTTGCGCTCGGGGTAGCGGCCGAGCACCTCGTCCGCCCACTCCGCGTCGGCCTTGTCCACGCCGTAGGACAGGTGGACGGCGATGAAGTCCAGGCCGCCGGCGCTGAACAGGTCGTAGTGGTTCTGGTTGTCGGTCTCGGTGAAGCTGCCGCCGTAGCTGGCGTTCTCCCAGCCCTCGGACAGCTCCCGGTACTTCTCGGGGCCGAAGTACTCGTTGTACAGCTCGTGGTTGGCGCCGGTCCAGTTGTCGTGGTTGCCGGCCAGGACGCCGTGCGGGATGCCGGCGTCCTCGAGGATCTTCTGGGCGCGCGCGGCCGCTGCCCACTCGGCGTGGGCGTTGGCCTCGTCCTTGGAGGAGTTGGTCCAGTTCTCGATGATGTCGCCGGTGTGGGCGGCGTAGGCGATCTTGCGCTCCTCGGCGTTGTCGACGATCCACTGGGTGGCGTCGGTGTAGGCCTTCTCCCAGACGGCGCGCTCCTCGGCCGTCTCCTGTTCCACGGCACCCTCGGACAGGTACTGGGTGTCCGTGTGGTGGGCGATGGCGAAGTCGTAGTCGGCCGGGTCCGCAAACGCGTCGTCGACGGGCTTCGGGATGTCGTCGGCGAACGGGTCACTGCCCGCCACCAGGGCATGGACGACGTTGCCGTCGACGTGAGCGGTGCCGATCGGGGAGGACAGCACGGTGGCGGCGTCGGAGGCGCCGCGGCTGGAGGCCACCTCGTCCCACTGCGAGGACTCGGAGTTCCACAGGTGCAGCGTCGCGGTGCGCTGCGGGTCCACGAAGCCGCGCCACTGGGCGCGGGCGTCGGCGGTGGAGACGTCGGTGACGTCGACGTCGAAGCGCTGGTAGCTCACCCCGGACCCGGCCGGGCTGGTGAGCAACTCGTCGTCGTCGGCCAGCAGCCCCTCGACGGGGATCTCCTCGCCCTCGAAGTCCAGGGCGGCGGGCACGGATGCACCCTCACCCTGGCGGGCAGCGGTGGGCAGGGCCGCGTCGGCCCGGTAGAACGTGCCCACGACGGAGCCGTCGACGAGCTCCACACCCGCGGAGAGTTCGATGCCGCCGTCGACGGGACGGGCCTGCGGGTCGGTGATGCCGGAGGGGATCTCCGAGGAGCTGAACTCGATGGTGGTGGTGCCGGTGTTGCCGATGGCGTCGGTGGCGGTGATCGCGAGCTCGTGGTGGCCCAGGCGCAGTTCCGGCCCGACGAGGGAGCCGTTGGAGACCGGGGCGCCGTCGATGGTGATGGCGATCTCGGTGACGCCGTGGGCGTCGGTGGCGGAGACCTCCAGGACGGTGGCCTCGGCCAGGTGCTGCCCGGCCACGATGGAGCTGGTGACCTCGGGGGCCGTGTTGTCGACGTCGAAGCTGCGCACCGAGACCGCTCCGGCAGCCGTGGTGGCGGAGAGCTGGTGGGTGCCGTCGGACAGGGCGGTGGTGTCCAGCTGCGCCTTCAGGCCGGTGGCCTCACCCGCGACCTCGAAGACCATGTTGGCCTCGAGCACCTTGGAGGTGTTGCTGCCGCAGTTGCCGTCTCCGATGTTGTACCGGGCCTCGGCCTCGACGGCGACGGCGGGGACGCCGTCGACGAGCAGGCTCGGGTCCGTGAGGACGAAGTCGTCGCGGTTGGTACCGCAGGAGGTCTCCCGGACGCCGGCGACCACGTCGACGGTGTTGGTCCCCGGGACCAGCAGGGCGACGGGGATGGGGAGGTCGTAGGTTTCGGAGACGATGGTGTCCTCGAGCACGATCGTGGTGCCGTTGACCACCACGTAGTTGCCGTAGGAGGTGTCGGCGGAGTTGGAGCCGATGGTGAAGCGGAGGGCGGCCTCGGCGGCCCCGAGGCCCGGGTACGAGTCCAGCACGGTGCCGTCGAGGGCGAGTTCCGTCACGGGGTCGGCGCCGCGGGGAGCCGCGGCCACCTCGATGGACCCGGACAGGACCTGGCCGTCGGCGACGTTGATGTCCGCGCCGTCGGCGGGGTCGTTGTTCACGAGAACGGTCTGGGTGGTGGTGCCCCCGGAGGCCGACGTGGCGGCCAGGGTGTGCTCGCCGTTGGCGAGGGTGGTGGTGTCCAGTTCGGCGGTGAGGCCGGCGGTGGCCGCCGGGTCGTCGCCCAGCTCGAACGGGATCTGGAACTCGCTCATCTTCACCGCGCCGCAGGAGCCGTCGCCGACGGAGTAGGCGAAGGCCTCGTCGTCCATCGTGACCGGGCCGCCGGTGACGACGGCGATGTCGGAGACCACGTAGTCGTCGTAGTGGGTGCCGCAGCCGCCCGCGTACTGGCCGACCCGCCAGTCCAGGAGGTTCTCCCCGGCGTTGAGCCACTCGGCCGGGAACTCGAGGACCACGCGCTCGGAGACGAAGTGCCGCTCCACGAGGTGGACTGGGTTGTCGTTGATCAGCACGTAGGAGGCGAAGTTCGGGTCGATGGAGTTGCCGCCGACGTCGAACTGCAGTTCCGCGGTTCCCAGGGCGGTGGTGGTCTCGAGGGCCTCGCCGTCGACGGAGAGTGCGGTGACGGAGTCGCCACGCTGGCCGGGGAGGGCCGTGACGCTCTGGGTGCCCGAGACCCAGGTGCCGTCGGTGGGAGTGATGGTGGGGGAGACCGGTTCCGCGGCCGCCGGCGTGGCGGCGATCAGCGAGCCGGTCAGTGCGAGCGTCGCGAACAGCGCGCCCGTACGTCTGGTGGTGGATGACACCTGCGAACTCCTTGGGGAGGTGGGATGAACAGATTCATCCGATCCGATCCGGAGTTGCCGCGGCAAGCTGGTGAGCAGGTGTTAACCGAGAGTTAAACTCCTAGTCACGAGCCAGTTGCCGGCCGGTCATCCAACGTTGGGGAGCCCCGCGAAGTCCCTGATCGCGGGCAGCTCGCGGCGCCCCTGGGCCAGGCCCCGTTCGTACATCGCGTGCAGCTTGCCGAGGTTGCGCTCGCCGTTGCCGATGGGCATCTCGTCGGGGAACACGAGGTGGGCCCGGCCCTGCCGCTCCAGCTCGTGGAGCTCGTCGAGGGTGCGGTTGTAGTTGCGCGGCCGGTCGATCAGGCCGCGCGCCACTGCCGGGAACCGGCGCAGGAGCGTGCGCATCGTCCGTTCGGAGCGCACCGAGGACTTGCGGTAGCCCCGTTGCCGGGTGAGCACCACCACGAAGCGTTCGTGGCCGGCCTCCTTGGCGGCGTCGAGGGCGAACCCGCCGGTCGGCCCGAGGGCGCCGTCGCAGTACGGCACGCCGTCGATCTCCGTCCACGGCATCAGCAGCGGCATCGTCGACGACGCCCGGACGCGCTTCATCAGCGCCTGCCGCGTTGCCAGCTCGTCGCGGCCCCAGTAGACCATCTCGCCGTCGGTGCACCGGATGGCGCCGATGGCGCAGTCGGCCGGGTTGGCGGCGAAGGTGTCGAAGTCGTAGGGGAGCGCCTCCTCCGGGCCGGAGGTCTGCTCGTAGATCCACTCCGCGTGGAACATGCCCTTGCCCCGCACCCAGGTGCCGAGACCGCCGAAGTTGGGCTCGCCGGCGAAGTCCGTGAAGGAGTGGCGGGCGCGGTGCTGGTCCCGGGCGAGGTAGTTGGCGGTGCAGCTGGACCCGGCCGAGATGCCGCCCACCCAGCCGAAGTGGATGCCGGCCTCCAGCAGCGCGTTGAGCACGCCGGAGGAGTAACTGGCCCGCATGCCGCCACCCTCGAAGACGAGGGCGACGTCGTCGACGTTGCTACGCAGCAGCGCGCCCACCCCCGAGGATCTCGGAGACGGCCAGCCGTGCCGCGTCGGCGGTTGCTGCGGCACAGGCGGCCTCCGCGGCGCTGCGGCACTGGGCCAGGGTGGTGGCCGCCAGCAGTTCGCCCACCGGCTGCAGGGCGCGCGGCCCCATGGACAGGCTGGTGATCCCCAGCCCCACCAGGACGGCGGCCAGCTGCGGGTCCGAGGCGGCCTCGCCGCAGACGCCGGCGGACTTGCCGGACGTGGTCGCCGCGCGTCCCACCTCCCGCAGCAGCCGCAGCACGCCGGGCTGCCAGGGGTCCTGCAACGCCCCGAGCGAGGTGGCCTGCCGGTCGGCGGCCAGCGTGTACTGGGTGAGGTCGTTGGTGCCCACGCTGACGAAGTCGACGTGCCCCAGGAGGTCCGCCGTCTGCAGCGCGGCCGACGGCGTCTCCACCATCACGCCCACCTTGCCGACGCCCGCCGCGCGCGCGAGCCGGGCGAACTCGGCAGCCTCGTCGACGGTGGCGATCATCGGCGCCATCACCCAAACCTCAGCCTCCGAGCCCTCGGAGGCGGTCACGATGGCCGAGAGCTGCCGCGCGAGCACGTCGGGGTTGTCCACGACGGTGCGGTAGCCACGGATGCCCAGGGCCGGGTTGGGTTCGCCGGGGATGGTCAGGAACGGCATCGGCTTGTCGCTGCCGGCGTCCAGGGTGCGGATGACCACCCGTCGCCCCGGGAACGCGTCGAACACGGCACGGTACTGCTCCACCTGCTCCTGCTCCGAAGGCTCGTCGGCCCGGTCCAGGAAGGCGAACTCGGTGCGGAACAGCCCGATGCCCTCGGCGGCGGCCGCAGCGGCCCCGCGGGCGTCCTTGCCGGAGCCCACGTTGGCCAGCAGGGGCACCGCGACCCCGTCGGAGGTGCGGCCGGGAGCGGCCAGCGGGACCAGTTCCGCGGGTGCGGTGCGGGCGCCGAGGAACTGCTCGTCGGCGGGGGCGCGCAGCACCTCGCCGGTGCTGCCGTCCACCAGGACGCGGGTGTCGTCGGGGATCTCCAGCGCGTCGGTCAGGCCGGCCACCGCCGGGATGCCCATGCTGCGGGCCAGGATGGCGGTGTGTGACGTGGGCCCGCCCTCGACGGTGACGATGCCCAGGCAGGTTGCCGGGTTGAGCGACGACGTGTCCGAGGGGGCCAGGTCCCGCGCGAGCAGGATGAACGGGTGACCCGGGTCGGGTACGCCCGGCATCGGCACGTCGAGGAGGTGGGAGACCACGCGGTCCCGGATGTCGCCGACGTCGGTGGCCCGCTCGGCCAGCAGCCCGCCGGCGGCGCGCATGGTTGCGGCCACCTCGTCGGCTGCGCGCCAGAAGGCGTTGGGGGCGGCGAGCCGCTGTTCCTCCACCAGTTTGCGAGCGGCCGCGAGCAGCGTGGCGTCCTCGGCCAGGCCAGCGGTTGCGGCCAGGATCTCGGCGGCCTCGTCCTCCGCGGCCGCCGCGCGTTCGCGGTACTGCGCCACGATGTGGGCCGTTGCCTCCGCCAGACGAGTGGTCTCGGCGTCCACCCGGTCCGCGGCCACGGTCTCGACGGCCGGCTCGCCGGTGAGGGCGGGCAGCATCCTGCGGCTCGGTCCCACCACCCGGCCCGGGCTGACCCCGATCGGGGCGCGGGGACCCGCGGGGGCGGTTGCGGTGGCCGTCGGCTGCGGGGCGGCGCCGTCCGGGCCGGGTTCGCCGAAACCGTCGCGGACCATCCCGAGCAGCGCTGCCACGGCCTCGGCGGCCTGCGGTCCGCGGGCCTCCACCCGCAGGGTCTCGCCGAACTTGGCGGCGAGGGTCGCCAGCGCGAGGGGGCTGCGGGCGGCCACGGTGCCGCGCTCGTGGACCACCCGCACCTCGGCGTCGAAGCCGGCGGCGGTGGTGGCGAACAGCGAGGCGGGCCTGGCGTGCAGTCCCATCGCGTTGGGGAGGGCGGCCTCGTCGGCGGCGGCCGCGCCCCAGTCCTCCCCCTCGGGCTGGGCGGGGGTGGGTGTCTGTTCGGGCTCGTCGGTTCCGGGGAGGGCCTGGAGTTTCGGGCCGAGGGCGGCGGCCGCCTCCCTGGCCACCTCGTCGAGGCCCGCGCCGCCGGCGGCCAGCACGGCCGCCGCGAGCAGTCCCTCCACGAACGGCGCGGGCACGATCCGCACGTCGGCGGCCTCTTCGTCCAGGAACTCGAGCGCCATCTCGGCGCTCATGACCGCGGAGCCGAGGTCCACGAGCACCACCACACCGGCGCCGGCGGAGGCCTCCTGCACGGCGGCCATCACCTCCATGGCGTCGGTGCCCAGCCCGCCGTCCGGCATGCCGGCGGCGATCCGGATGGGCGGCTGCTCGCCGTGGACCATCTGGAGGGCCAGTTCGACGGCGGCTTCCGCCAGCCGTCGCGAGTGGGAGACGACGACGAGGCCGACCAATGCCATGTCAGACCTTGTCCACCGACGCGGCCAGCGCCTCGAACAGGTAGGCGGTGGACGTGGCCCCCGGGTCCTGGTGGCCCACGGAACGCTCCCCGAGGTAGCTGGCGCGGCCCTTGCGGGCGAGCATCTCGATGGTGGCCTCGCGGCCCTGCCGGGCGGCCTCGGCCGCCGCGGCGGTGCCTGCGGCGAGCGACTCGCCCTCGGCGAAGGCCTTCTCCATGGCCTCCACCGCGGGGACCATGGCGTCCACCATGGTCTTGTCGCCCAGTTCCGCCTTGCCGCGCGCGAGCACCCCGTCGAGCCCGGCGCGCAGCGCCGCGGCGAGCTGCTCCGGGGTCAGCTGGTCGGCGGCACCGGTGGAGGTGCCGAACTTCATGAAGAACGTCCCGTACAGCGGCCCGCTCGCGCCACCGACGCTGCTGACGAGCGTCATGCCGGCCTTCTTGAAGAGGGCGCCCACGCCGTCGGCGCCGTCGGCGTCCACGAGGTTGAGCACCGAGGTCATGCCGCGCGCCATGTTGGCGCCGTGGTCGGCGTCGCCGATCGCCGAGTCGAGCTCGGTCAGGTAGGACTTGTTCTGGTTCACCAGGGTGCCGAACTCGTGCAACCAGGCGACCAACTGCTTGAAGGAGACGTTGTCTGTCATGCTCACAGTCCCCAACGTAGCCCTGCCGTCTTCACCGGCGCATCCCAGAGTCCGAGAATCTCCTCGTCGGCCTTCAGCAACGTCACCGAGCAGCCGGCCATGTCGAGGCTGGTGATGTAGTTGCCCACCAGGTTGCGGGCGATGGTGACGCCGGCCTCGTCGAGGAGGGCCTTGACCTCGCCGTACATCAGGTACAGCTCGATCAGCGGGGTGGCGCCCATGCCGTTGACCATCACGATCACGTCGCTGCCGGCGTAGTCGAGGTCGTGCAGGATCGGGTCCACGAGCTGCTTGGCGATCTCACGCGCGGAGGCGATCTTCTCGCGGTGGCGGCCCGGCTCGCCGTGGATGCCGATGCCGATCTCCATCTCGTCCTCCGGCAGGTCGAAGGTGGGCTTGCCGGCAGCGGGCACGGTGCAACTGGTCAGGGCCATGCCCATCGAACGGCCGCCCTCGTTGACCTTGTTCGCGACGGCGACGACGGCGTCCAGGTCCCGGCCCTCCTCGGCGGCCGCCCCGACGATCTTCTCCAGCAGCACGGTCAGGCCGACGCCGCGCCTCCCGGCCGTGTAGAGCGAGTCCTGAACGGCCACGTCGTCGGCCACCACCACCGTCGCCACCTTGACGCCCTCGTCGGCGGCGATCTCCGCGGCCATCTCGAAGTTCATGACGTCGCCGGTGTAGTTCTTCACGATGTGCAGCACGCCCGCGCCGGCGTCGACGGCGGTGGTGGCGGCCTGCATCTGGTCCGGGGTGGGGGAGGTGAACATCTGCCCGGCGCAGGCGGCGTCGAGCATCCCGAGGCCGACGAACCCGCCGTGCAGGGGTTCGTGCCCGGAACCGCCGCCGGAGACGAGGGCCACCTTGCCCTGCTCCTTGGGCGTGGCCCTCAGGATTACGCGGTTCTGGTGGTCCACGCGCACGTTCTCGTCGGAAGCCTCGATTCCCTTGAGCGCGTCGGTGATGACGTCGTCGACCTCGTTGATGAGCTTCTTCACGGTCTTTCCTCCTGCTTCGTTGCTGGGGTTTTCCGCAAGGCGGATGGGGGCGTCCGGGCGCCCTTGCCCCTGAGCTTCGCCGGGCCCGGGTGTGGAATCAATGGTGCTGACCTTTGGTGCACCACCCCCTTCGAGGGTGCGCAAGAACGTGCAGGGGGTGCGGGACTCGTCGGATCGCAGGGGGAATCGGTATTGTGTGGTCGTAAGGCCCCAGCAAGCTTTGCGGGGCTTCATCCATTTCTTGGAGGTGGCGTAGATGCCGAGCGTTGTGGTGGTCGGAGCCCAGTGGGGGGACGAGGGCAAGGGCAAGGCGACCGATCAGCTTGGTGATCGCGTCGACCTCTGCGTTCGCTACTCGGGCGGGAACAATGCCGGTCACACCCTCGTCGTCGGGGGCGAGAAGTTCGTGCTGCACCTGCTGCCCTCGGGCATCCTGAACCCCAACACCACCACGGTGATCGGCAACGGCGTCGTGGTGGACCTCGACGTGCTGGCCGAGGAGATGGAGGTGCTGACCTCGCGCGGCGTGGACGTGCCGCACCCCTTCGTCAGCTCCAACGCCCACATCATCACCGAGTACCACAAGATCCTGGACAAGGTCACCGAGCGCTTCCTCGGGAAGAAGAAGATCGGCACCACCGGCCGCGGCGTCGGGCCCGCGTACTCGGACAAGGTGAACCGGATGGGCATCCGGATCCAGGACATCTTCGACGAGCCCATCCTGCGCCAGAAGGTGGAGGCCTCGCTGGACCAGAAGAACCAGCTGCTGGTGAAGGTCTACAACCGGCGCGAGATCGCGGCCGACGAGATCGTCGAGAGCCTGCTCAAGCACGCCGAGAAGATCCGCCCCTACGTGATCGACAGCGCCCGCTTCATCAACGACGCCCTCGACGAGGGCAAGGTGGTCCTGTTCGAGGGCGCCCAGGCCCACTTCCTCGACGTGGACCACGGCACCTACCCCTACGTGACCTCCTCCAACCCCATCGCCGCGGGTGCCTGCACCGGCGCGGGCGTCGGGCCCACCCGGCTGGACCGCGCCATCGGCATCGCCAAGGCCTACACCACCCGCGTGGGCGAGGGACCGTTCCCCACGGAACTGTTCGACGAGGACGGCGAGAAGCTGCGCCAGATCGGCGGCGAGTTCGGAGCCACCACCGGCCGTCCCCGTCGCTGCGGCTGGTTCGACGCGGTGCTGGTGGAGCAGGCCGCAAAGGTCAACGCCTTCACCGACATCTTCCTCACCAAGCTGGACATCCTCTCCGGCTGGGAGAAGATCCCCGTCTGCGTCGCCTACGAGGTGGACGGCGTCCGGCACGACCACATGCCGATGACCCAGACCGACTTCCACCACGCGCAGCCGGTGTACGAGTACCTCGACGGCTGGAGCGAGGACATCTCCGGGTGCCGTTCCTTCGACGAGCTGCCACCCACCTGCCAGGCCTACGTGAAGCGGCTGGAGGAGCTCATCGGCTGCCGGATCTCCGGGATCGGCGTCGGCCCCGGTCGCGAGGAGTCGATCGCGATCCACGAGCTGATCTGACGCCGTGCCCAAGCGCGGCATCTGGCGGGCGGTGGTCATCTACATCGTCGTGTTCATGACGGCGACGCTCGCCATCGCCCTGTTCCAGGAGGACCTGGGCTGGGGCTGGTGGTGGGTGGTGCCGATCGGCTTCATCTTCGTCGCCGCCGTCATCGGCTTCCGGTTGCTGGTGCAGTACTCCCACGAGGCGGCCGAGCGGGCAGACCGGGAGGCGGAGGCAGCCGAGGAGTGAGCTCGGGCCCGGCGTGGTCGGGGACCGGGGTGACCAGCGTCGTCGACACGCCGTGGGGCGGTCCCGCCCGTACACGGAAACCGATTGCTCGGCGGTCCTCGTCACCACCCGGCCCGGTGCTGAACGCGCCACCACGCGGAGAACCCGGTTGTCGTCCCAGATTTCGTAAACCTATTGCCACCACGGCATGTTCCCGGTAACATCCTTGAACATCGCCCCGGACACCGCACGGTCCGGCGCCGAACCAGGTCATTAGTTTCAACGACGAAAGTGGCTAGCCCATGCCTGCTCGCACTTCTGCACAACCGCCCGCCGGCCGCCTCGCCCGAACCGCCTCGGTGGCGGCGGTCGGGGCCGCGCTCGTGCTCGGGATGACCACCGTCCCCTCCTGGGCCGACGGCGAGGACCCGGCCGCCGACGTGGCCGCCGTCACGGTGCACAACGCCGACGACGTGCGCGGCAACGTGCACCTCCCCGAACTCGGCGCCTCCGGCTCCACCCTCGAGTGGACCAGTTCCGCCCCCGCCGTGGTCACCGCCACCGGCGAGGTCACCCGCCCACCGGCCGGCAGCGAGCCCGTCGACGTCGAACTCACCGTCGAGGCCAGCGCCGCCGGAGCCACCTCCGCGCAGGCCACCATCACCCTCGAGGTGCAGCCGCTGCCCGCCGAGGAGCCCCTGGTCGGCTACGTGTTCCCCTACTTCAAGGGCGAGACCTCGGCCGACGGTGAGAAGGTCTACCTGGCCGCCAGCACCGGCAACTCGCCGAAGTCCTGGACCGTCCTCAACGACGACCGGCCCGTGCTCACCTCGACGCTGGGGGAGCAGGGGCTGCGGGACCCGTTCATCATGCGCAGCCCGGAGGGTGACCGGTTCTACCTGCTGGCCACCGACCTCAACATGTACGCCAACTACAACGGCTTCGACTTCGGCTCCGCGCAGGAGCGCGGCAGCCACTCCCTGATGATCTGGGAGTCCACGGACCTGGTGAACTGGTCCGACCAGCGGATGGTGGAGGTCTCCTCCGAGTTCGCCGGCAACACCTGGGCGCCCGAGGCCTACTACGACGCCACCCGCGGCGAGTACATCGTCTACTGGGCCTCCGCCCTCTACGACACCGCCGAGGTGGCGGGGCGTGACATCGCCACCAGCTACCAGCGCATGATGTACGCCACCACAAGGGATTTCGTCCACTTCAGTGACCCGCAGGTCTGGGTGGACGAGCCCAAGGGAGCCGGCAGGGGCATGATCGACGCCACCATCGCCGAGGAGGACGGGGTCTACCACCGCATCATCAAGGACGAGGGCTACATGGCGATGCGCCAGGACACCTCCGCTGACCTGCGCTCCACCTCCTGGACCACCGTCAAGGAGAAGGTCGGCGTCGGCCAGCCCAACCCCTGGGGCGGCACCTTCACCCACGGCGAGGGCCCCTCGGTGTTCCCGGCCAACGACCAGCCCGGCCACTGGTACCTCCTGCAGGACCAGCCGTCCTACCACGGCGGCCAGGGCTACATGCTCTTCGAGACCGACGACCTCCCCAGCGCGGAGTGGACCGCGGCGCTCGACGCGGACCTGCCGCCCGCCCGCCACGGCGGCATCATCGGCGTGACCGCCACCGAGCTGCGCGCCCTCTACGAGACCTACCAGCCCGACGCCATGCTCACCTCGTCCGAGGCCGTGCAGCTCACCGTCCAGGTGGGCGACACCCTGCAACTGCCCGCCACCGTCGCGGCCACCAGCCTGGACGGCAGCACCGCCGACGTCGCGGTCGAGTGGGACGCGGTGGACCCGGCCCTGTTGGAGACGGTCGGCAGCTTCACCGTCGAGGGTGCCTTCGACGCGGCCGGTGACGTCACCGCCCGCGCCGAGGTCACCGTCACCACCGACGAGGTCCCGGTCACATCCCTGGTGCTCGAGCCCGAGGCCGTCGACGTCCTGGTCGGAGGATCCGCCCGTCTGAGCGCCACCGTCGCGCCGCTGAACGCCACCGGCCGCGCCGTCACCTGGACCAGCTCCGACGACGCCGTGGCCACCGTGGCCGCCAACGGCACCGTGACGGGCGTCGCGCCCGGCACCGCCACCGTCACCGGCACCACCGCGGACGGCCGCGGCACCGACACCGTGGCGGTCACCGTGGTGGCCGACGGCGGCCCCACCATTCCCGACGACGCCTGGGTGGACTCATTCGACGCCGCCGAACTCGGCGACGAGTGGGAGGTCCACAACCCGGTGCCGGCGAACCTCAGCCTCACCGAGAACCCGGGCTCCCTGACCGTGGACACCCTCCCCGGGGACCTGTGGCAGACCGCCAACGACCACGAGAACATCCTGATGGTGGACGCCCCCGAGGGTGACTTCACGGCCTACACCAAACTGGACCAGGCCGTCGGCGCGGACCACAACGGCGCCGGGCTGGTGGCCTGGCAGGACGAGGACAACTACGTGCGCACCGGCGTGGCCCACGTCAGCTGGGCCGAGGGTGGCCCGGTGGTGATCGAGGACGCCCTCGAACGCAACGCCGGCTACAGCTCCACCTTCACGCCCCGCCCGGGCTCCACGACGGAGTGGCTGCGCCTGCAGCGCACGGGTGACCAGGTGAGCCTCGGGTACTGGGACGGCCTCGACTGGGTCAACACCAGCACCCTCACCGTCGACTTCCCGCTCACCCAGGTAGGTGTGTGGGCGCTGGCGGCCGGCTCCGCGCCGTCGCACCGGGTCACCTTCGAGTGGTTCGCGCTCGCCGGGCCGGAGCCCGTGGAGCAGACCCCCGCCGAGGCAGCCGCAGCGGCCCTGGAGATCCACAACCTCGACGACGTGCGCGGCAACCTGACCCTGCCCACCGGCGTGGCCGGGACCGACGCGAGCGTCACCTGGACCAGCTCCGCACCCGACGTGATCACCCCCACCGGCGAGGTCACCCGCCCCGCCACTGGCGAGGAGTCTGCGGCCGTGAAGCTGACGGCCACCGTCACCGTCGGGGAGGAGACCATCACCCGTGAGTTCGACGCAACCGTCCCGGCCCTGCCGGAGTCCGAGCCGCTGGAGGGCTACCTGTTCTCCTACTTCGTGGGCGAGGGCTACGCCGACGGCGAGCAGGTCTACTTCGGCCTCAGCCGCGGCAACGACGCGCTGCACTACCGCAACCTGAACGACAACGAGCCCGTCCTCACCTCCGAGCTGGGGGAGCAGGGCCTGCGGGACCCGTTCATCATCCGCTCGCCCGAGGGCGACAAGTTCTACCAGATCGCCACGGACCTCAAGATCCACGGCAACGGCGACTGGGACGCCGCGCAGCGCAGCGGCTCCCGCTCGATCATGGTCTGGGAGTCCACGGACCTGGTGAACTGGACCGACCAGCGACTGGTGGAGGTCTCGCCCCCGGAGGCCGGCAACACCTGGGCCCCCGAGGCGTTCTACGACGAGACCATCGGCGCCTACGTGGTGTTCTGGGCCTCGAAGCTGTACGCCACGGACAACCCGGAGCACACCGGTGACTCCTACAACCGGATGATGTACACCACCACCCGGGACTTCCACACGTTCACCGAGCCGCAGGTCTGGATCGACCCGGGCTACTCCGTGATCGACTCCACCGTCGTCAAGCACGACGACACCTACTACCGCTTCACCAAGGACGAGCGGAACAACGGCGCCTGCGCCAAGTTCATCCTCGGCGAGAAGTCCGACGAACTGCGCTCGCTGGACTACGAGTTCATCGACGAGTGCATCGGCTCCGGCGACATCTCCCGCGGCGAGGGACCCACCATCTTCAAGGACAACCAGGCCGAGAAGTGGTACATGTTCATCGACGAGTTCGGCGGCCGCGGCTACGTGCCGTTCGAGACCACCGACCTCGACGGCGACCGCACCGCCTGGAGCGTGCCCGCCGCGTACGAGATGCCCGACCGTCCCCGCCACGGCACCGTGCTGCCCGTCACCCGCGCCGAGTACCTGCGGCTGCTCGAGGCCTACCAGCCCGACGCCCTGGTCACCGCCGCCGAAGCGATCAACCTGACCGTGCAGGTGGGCACCGTGCCGACGCTGCCCGCCACGGTCCCCGTGACCCTCGGCGACGGCAGCAGCGGCACCGCCGAGGTGACCTGGCCCGAGCTCGACCCGGCCGACTTCGCGGCCACCGGCACCGTCCGCGTGGAGGGCACCTTCGCCGACGCCGTCGACGGCGTGCTCGCCGTGGCCGAGGTCACCGTCCAGACCGATCCGGTGCTCGTCACCGGGCTCGTGGTGACACCGGACACGGTGGCGCTGCGGCAGGGCTCGGCCCGCCAGGTCTCCGTGGAGGTGCTCCCCGTCACGGCCAGCGACAAGGCGCTCGAGTGGTCCTCCTCCGACGAGGAGGTCGCCACCGTCGACGCCACCGGCCGCATCACGGCCCGCGGCCTCGGCGCCACCGCCGTCACCGTTACGGCCACCGGTTCCGCGGACGGCGGGGTAACCGCCACCGTGCGGGTCACCGTCACCGAGGACGTCACCGAGGACCTGGTCCTGCACTACGAGTTCGAGGACCTCGGCTCCGAAACCCTGGCCGACGTCTCCGGCAACGGCAACGACGGCGAACTGGCCGGTTCCCCGGCGCAGGCCGACGGCGTGAACGAGCACGCGCTGGCGCTCGACGGCGGCGACGACCACGTGGTGCTGCCCGAGGGCCTGCTCACCGACGGCGACCTCACCGTCGCCGCCTGGGTGAAGTGGGAAGCGGTGGGGGACCAGAACCCCTGGCTGTGGACCCTCGGCGCGGACCGCGACCGCTACCTGTTCCAGGCCCCGCGGCACTGGAGCGGCGGCTCCACGGCCGGCATCACCGTCGACACCTGGAGCGGCGAGCAGCGGGCCGGCGGCGCCCAGCTCACCGACGAGTGGACCCACGTGGCGGTGACGCTGGCCGACGGCACCCTCGCGTACTGGATCGACGGCGAACTCGCCGGCGAGGTGGAGACCACCCTGGTGCCCTCGGACCTCGACGATCCGGCCGACCAGCTGTCGGGCTACATCGGCCGCTCGATGTACGCCGAGGACCCGTACCTGCGCGGGGCTGTGGACGACTTCCGGGTCTACGCCCGCGGCCTCAGCGCCGAGGAGGTCCAGATGCTCGCCGGGACGGTCGAGGTCCCCGAGCCCGAGCCGAGCGAGGAGCCTTCCGAGGAGCCCTCGGAGGAGCCGTCCGAGGAACCCTCGGAGGAGCCGAGCGAGGAGCCGTCCGAGGAGCCCTCGGAGGAGCCGAGCGAGGCACCCTCGAAGGAGCCCAGCACGCCGGCGCCCACGAAGCCGGGACCGGTGGACGTCTACACCACCCCGGGCTTCCACAACTCCGGTGGCAGGTGGTGGCACACCACCTGCGAGCCCTACTCGCAGACGCTGCGCTGCCGCACGGAGATCTGGGCCACCCACGTCAACCGGGGTGTGGACGGCTACGTCTCCCAGACGGGTTGGCAGTTCAACAACCTCACCTACCTGCCCCGGATGACCCGGGCGCAGTGGGCGGGCAACCCGCTCGCGCAGACCGGTGAGTTCACCAGCCAGGGCCGGCAGTGGCGCACCGAGTGCGACACGGCCACCACCGGCAGGGGCGGCTGCCGCTCCTACATCTGGGCGGACTACATCGGGTCCAGCCAGCAGCCCTCGGGTGCCTGGGTGCACGAACCCACCCAGGGCTGGGTCTTCAACAACATGGTCCGCTTCAAGCAACCCTGATTCCCCCCCACCCCCCGAGCCGGGGGCCCGACGACGGGCCCCGGCACCCCCACAACCCAATGTGTGAACGCTCACATCCACCAGGAGCTATTCGACGATGAACAAGCATCCGATCCGTTGCCTCACCGCATCCCTGGCCGCAGTGCTCGCGGTCCAGTGCATGGCGCTCACGCCCCCGACCCCGGCCGCCGCCGCGCCCCCCTCCATCGAGGACCAGAAGGTGCTGGGCCTGGCCTTCGACGGCAACCTCCTGGACTCGGGCCCGGCCGGCCACGACACGTCACTGCGCAGCGGCACCGAGACCTACGTCACCGGCATCTCAGGGCAGGCCCTGGTCCTCGACGGCGCCACCGTGGTGGACCTCGGCACTGCCGAGGCGCTGCAGCCCAGCGACCTCACGTTGTCGTTCTGGTACCGCCCGGACACGGACATGGGCACCGGCGAGCAGGTCTTCACGTGGAGCAAGACGCAGTACAACTCCGACGGCTGGTACCTGACCTCGGAGAACGCAGACACCCCGCTGGCGCTGTCGATCGGGCCCGCCTCGGGCCAGCCCTACAAGGTGGCGGTGGGGGCTGACCGGGCCGAGTTCTTCCCCGTCGGCGAGTGGACGCACGTGGTGGTCACCTACGACGGCGAGTCCAAGGACGTCACGTTCTACCGCAACGGGATCCGGCAGGCCGCCACCGTCCGCAACGGCATCGGCGGCGACGCCACCGGCGTGCTCGGCGCGGACGCCACCACCGCCAAGACCATCGGCTTCAACGGCCCGGTGTACAACGGCGCCCACCTGCGCGGCAGCCTGGACGACTGGTTCCTCTACGACGCCGTCGCCGACCCTGCCGACGTGGTGGTCCTGCACCAGCAGCACGCCCCGGACTTCGACCCGGCGGCAGTGGCCACCTCGGACCTCGCGCAACTGACGGTGCCGGCTGAGGTACGCGCCTCGTTCAACCTGCCGGTCCACGGGGCCGGTGGCTCGGAGATCAGCTGGCTGTCCGACTCGCCGTACCTGCAGGTCAGCGACGGCGTCGCCACCGTGACGCGCCCCACCGACGCCCCGGCCACGGCCGTGCTGACGGCCACGGCCAGCTACGCGGACAGCGCGCCGGTGACCCGTACCTTCGAGGTCACCATCCCCGTCGGCGGCGACGTCGGCGTCCCGTTCCTCGCACTTCCCGGCCTGGCGCAGGTGGACATCACCGACCCCTACCTCGCCAACGCCCACGACAAGACTGTCGACTACCTGCTGAGCCTGGACGCCGAGAAGTTCCTCTACTCCTTCTACCGGCAGGCCGGGCTGGAGCCGACCACCGAAGAGGGCTACGGCGGCTGGGAGCGGGAGAGCGGGACCCGGTTCCAGGGCCACTTCTTCGGCCACTACGTCACGGCCCTGGCGCAGGCCTGGTCCAGCGAGGACGACCCGCAGCGGCGCGAGCTGCTGCTGGCCGAACTGACCGAGGCCGTCGACGGCCTCGCCCTGGTGCAGGACGCCTACGCGGAACTGGACCCGGCCAACGCCGGCTACGTCTCGCCGTTCCCCGTGACCCTCCTGCCCGGCGGCGGGGACGGGCTGCTGGTGCCGTTCTACAACCTGCACAAGGTGCTCGCCGGCCTCCTGGACGTGCACGAGTACGGCCCCGCCGAACTGGGGGAGAGCGCACTGGAGGTGGCTGCCGGGTTCGGCTCCTTCGTCAAGAACTACGGCGACAGGCAGTCGGACCCCAACAGCCTGCTGCGCATCGAGTACGGCGGGATGAACGAGGCCCTCTACGAGCTGTTCGAACTGACCCGGGACCCGGACCACCTGCGGGCGGCGGAGTACTTCGACGAGGTGGAACTGTTCCGCGCACTGGCGGAGGGCCGCGACGTGCTCGCCGGGCTGCACGCCAACACCACCATCCCGAAGCTCGTGGGAGCGATGACCCGCTACCGCATCTTCACCGAGGACGCGGACCTGTACGCGACGCTGGACGCGGCCGAGCAGGCCGACCTGGAGATGTACCGGATGGCGGCCGAGAACTTCTGGCAGATCGTCGTGGACGACCACACCTACGCCAACGGCGGCAACAGCTACTCCGAGCACTTCCACGGCCCCGACACGCTGTTCGAGTACGGCACCAGCGGAGTCACCGGCGGCTACGGGGAGAACTCCACCTCCGAGGGCTGCAACGAGTACAACATGCTCAAGCTGACCAACCTGCTGTTCCGGGCGCACCCGGACGTGAAGTACACCGACTTCTACGAGACCACCTTCATCAACGCGGTGGTCTCCACCCAGAACCCGGACACGGGCATGGTCACCTACTTCCAGCCCATGACTGCGGGCTACGCCAAGGTCTTCGGCCACCCGCTGGGCGAGTTCTGGTGCGACCACGGCACCGGCATCGAGAAGTTCACGATGCTGTCGGCCGGGTTCTACTCCACCGACGACGAGTCGGTGTGGGTGAACCAGTTCCACTCCTCGGTGTTCACCTCCCCCGAGCACTCCCTGGTGCTCACCCAGACCGGCGACGTCCCGGTCACGGACACGGTCAGCCTCACCGTCGCGGGCACCGGCGACGGGGATCCGGACGGCACGGTGCTGCGCCTGCGCAAGCCCGCCTGGCTGGCGGCCGAACCCACGCTCACCGTCAACGGTGCGACGGTGGACCAGGCCGCGCTCGCCGACGCGACCCCGCAGGTGGCCGGCTACGTCTCCTTCCCCGTGTCCGCGGGCGACGAGATCACGTGGCGCCTGCCCGCGGAGGTCACCGTCGACGACGAGACCGAGAACCCGAACTGGGTGGCGTTCAAGTATGGTCCCGTCCTGCTCGCGGCCGAACTGAGCCGCGAGAACGTCGAAGCAGACTACGTCGCCGGCGTGCTGGTGCGGATGAGCCAGGCAGACAAGTCCCTCAGCGGCGACGTCGTCGTCGAGGACGCGGAGGCGTGGAAGGCTGACATCGCCGAGAACCTGGTGCGGATCCCGTCCGAGGAGTCCGGCCACGAGGGGCTGAGGTTCCAGCTGCGCAACGTGGACCCGGGCGCGGCCGAGCTCGTGTTCGAGCCGTACTACAGCCTGTACGAGGCCCGCTACGCGCTCTACATGACACTCATCACGCCGGACTCGGCCGAGGCGCAGGACAAGATACTGCGTGAGAAGGAGCAGTTGCGGGAGGCCGAGACCACGATCGACTCGCTGACCTCGTTCGACAACAACAACAGCGAGGCTGACAAGAACTACCGCGCCAGCGCCAACTCCACGGTGGGCTCCTTCGGTGGGTACTCCTTCCGGCACGCGCCGCCCGAACCGGACTCGTGGTTCAGCTACCAGTTGGCGGTGGACCCGCAGGCCGAGCACAACCACCTGTGCGTGCGGCTCTACGGCGCCGGGCAGGACATCGGCCGCACCTGGGACGTGCTCCTCGACGGCCAACAGTTCAAGCGGGAGCAGGTCACCGACCACGGCGGCTTCTACCTCCAGTGCGACGAACTCCCCGCCGACGTGGTGGCCGCCGCCACCCCGAAGCTCGACGCCGGCGGCAACCCCGTGCTGGGCGACGACGGCGAGCCCGTGCGGGTGGTGGAGGTGCGCTTCGAGGGCACCGGCAGCAGCTGGGTGGGCGGAATCTTCGGAATCTGGACCCGCCCGCAGGCCGACTACGACACCAACTCCGCGCTCAGCGAGCTCGCGGCAGAACCCGGAACCATCACCGGCGACGGCACCGACCTCACGCTCACCGTCCCCGCCGGCACCGATTCGGTCGAGCTGGACCTGGCCCCGGCCGTGCCCAGCGGACTGGTGGAGGTGGACGGCATCCTCGTCGACGACACCCTCCCGCGTGCGGTGGCAGTCGCCGACGGCACCGTGATCAACCTCGAGGCGTTCGCCCAGGACCACACCACCTCCACCACCTACACGATCACGGTGGTGGAACAGGAAGACGAGCCCACGCCGGAGCCGACGCCCACGCCCACCGCCACCGCCACACCGACGGCGACTCCGACGGCGACGGCCACGCCCACGCGGCAGCCCAGCCCGACGCCCACGCCGTCGCCCACGCCGTCGCCCACCGCGACGGTGACCGTCACCGCCCCGTCGGACCCGGCCGACGTCTACTCCAGCCCCGGCTTCCACAATGTGAACGGCCGCTGGTGGCACACGCAGTGCGAGCCGTACTCCCAGACCATTCGGTGCCGCACCGAGATCTGGACCAGCGCCGCTGGCCGTTCGGGGTGGGCGTTCAACAACCTCACCTACCTGCCGCACCTGACCCGGGCGCAGTGGGGGAGCAACCCGCTGGCCAACCCCGGGGAATTCACCAGCGACTCCAGGCGGTGGCGCACCGAGTGCGACACCCCCGCCACCGGCCGGAACGGCTGCCGCTCGTTCATCTGGGGTGAGGGCACCGGCTGGGTCTTCAACAACATCGTCCGATTCAAGATCTGAAACTCACTGAGGAGAACCCGATGTCGAAACCGATCAATCGAAAGCTCGTGGCGCTGGCCTCGGCCGTGTGCCTGGTGCCGAGCCTGCTCACCGTCGGCAGCCAGGCGCACGCCGACCCCGTCGACCCGCTGACCTCGTACCTGTTCGTGAACTTCACCGGCCTCGAGGGCAGCCCGGACATGGAGCAGATCTACTTCTCCACCAGCCAGGACGGCCACTTCTGGACCGACCTGAACGAGCGCGAACCGATCCTGACCTCCGACGTCGGCGAGACCGGCGTGCGGGACCCCTACATCGTGCGCAAGCGCGACGACTCCGGCTTCTTCCTGATCGCCACGGACCTGAGCATCTACCACCGCGGCGGCTGGGGCAACACCGACGCCACCGCCGACGGCAGCGACAGCATCGTCGTCTGGGAGTCCGAGGACCTCGTCGACTGGGGTGAGCCGCGCCTGGTGGACATCGCCCCCGAGGGCGCGGGCATGGTCTGGGCGCCCGAGGCCATCTGGGACGATGAGGCCGACGCGTGGATGGTCTACTGGACCTCCAAGACCCCGGGCGGCACCGGCGACCACCTGAAGATCTACTACGCCCACACCACCGACTTCCAGACCTTCACCGAGGCGCAGCTCTACATCGACCGCGGCGCCGGCAGCACCATCATCGACACCGACATCATCAAGGTCGACGACACCTACTACCGCGCCTCCGGCGACGGCCAGCTCACCATCGAGAAGAGCGAGAACGGGCTGCACGGGGACTGGGAGAAGATCTCGGACCTGCAGGGCCTGGGCTTCGGCCTCACCGGCGCCGACGTCGAGGGCCCGCAGTTCTTCAAGTACAACGACGACGACGCACCCCGCGACGACGACGGCAACCCGATCGACCAGTGGGCGCTGTTGGTGGACCAGTACGGCGCCGGCGCCGGCTACTACCCGCTGGTCACCACCGACATCGGCGACACCCGGCCCATCACGGACCCGGACTCCAGCTGGTCCCGCATCCCCGCCACGGACTACGACTTCGGCATGAAGAAGCGCCACGGCTCCATCATCGCCATCACCGACGCCGAGTACGAGGCACTCATGGCCGCCTACGGGCCGCCCGAGCCGCCCGCGCCGCAGCAGGAGCCGATCCTGCACTACGACCTGACCGCCTTCGACGGCGAACAGACCGTCACCGACGCCTCCGGCAACGGCAACGACGGCGAGTTCCACGGCACCTTCACCACCGAGGACGACGCCCTCACCTTCAGCGGCGACGACTGGATCACGCTGCCCGACGGCCTGATGACCGATCTCGACGAGATCACCGTCGCAGCCCGTGTCAAGACCCGCACCACCGGCAACCACTTCATCTGGGGCCTCGGTTCCACCCGCACCTCCGACAACATCGGCTGGGGCTACCTGTTCCAGAACTCCAACTACCGCAGCTCCATCACCCCCTCCAACTGGACCGAGGAGACCACGGCCAGCGCCGCGCCGCTGCCGCAGGACACCTGGACCGACATCGCCGTCACCATCGAACGGCAGGCCAACGGCACCTACGACCTGACCACCTGGGCCGACGGCGTCGCCAAGGCCACCGTCCGCACCGCCACCCTGCCGCGCGACATCGACACCCCCGCCGAGGGCACCGTCGCCGCCAACTACATCGGCAAGTCGCTCTACACGGCCGACCAGCTGTTCAAGGGCGCCATCTCCGACTTCCGGATCTACAACCGCGCCCTGTCCGCCGGCGAACTGGCCGCGGCGGGATCCATCATCGACGTCGAACTCGACTCCCTGAAGGTGCCCGCCATCATCGACGGCGGCGCCGGCACCGTCGTGCTGCCCGTGCAGCCCGGCACCGACCTGACCGCGCTCGACCCCACCTGGGTGACCGCCGAGGGCGACGTCGTCACCCCCGCCGGCCCGCTGGACTACAGCGAGCCCGTGACCCTGACCGTCACCAGCACCGGCGGCGCCGAACGGCAGTGGACCGTCACCGCCGTCGAGATGGGCTCCCCGGTGCTGCCGGGCCTGTACGCGGACCCGAACATCGCCGAGTTCGACGGCACCTTCTACATCTACGCCACCAGCGACGGCTACCCGGGCTGGGGCGGCCAGGAGTTCTACGTCTGGAAGTCGGAGAACCTCAAGGACTGGACCCGGTCCGAGGAACCGTTCCTGACCCTCGACGGCGCCGAGGGCAACGTGCCCTGGGCAACCGGCAACGCGTGGGCGCCCACCATCATCGAACGCGACGGCAAGTACTACTTCTACTTCTCTGGCCACAACCCCTCGGTGAACCGCAAGACCATTGGCGTCGCCGTCGCGGACCACCCGGAAGGACCGTTCACGGCCCAGCCGGAAGCGATGATCCTCAACAACGAGTCGGTCACCTCGGGGCAGGCCATTGACCCGGCCGCCTTCCATGACCCGGAGAGCGGCAAGTACTACCTGTACTGGGGCAACGGCCGCCCGGTGATGGCGGAACTTGCCGACGACATGGTCTCCCTCAAGCCCGGCACCATCTCCCTGATGAGCGGCCTGAGCAACTACCGGGAGGGCACCTTCGTGGTGTACCGCGACGGGGTCTACCACCTGACCTACTCCATCGACGACACCGGCTCCCCGAACTACCGGGTGGGCTACGCCACCGCACCCTCGGCCGAAGGTCCGTGGACCAGCCACGGTGTGATCCTGGAGAAGGACCCCTCGCTGGGCATCCTCGGCACCGGGCACAACTCGGTGATCCAGGTGCCGGGCACCGACGAGTGGTACATCGTCTACCACCGTTTCGCGATCCCCGGCGGCAACGGCAACAACCGGGAGACCACCATCGACCGGCTGTACTTCGGCGAGGACGGCCTGATCGAGGAGGTGGTTCCCACCCTGACCAGCATCGAGGGGCTGGAGCCCGGCACGGAACCGTCGGAGGAGCCCACCGAGGAACCCAGTGAGGAACCGTCGGAGGAGCCGAGTGAGGAGCCCAGCGAGGAACCCTCGGCGGAGCCCAGCGAGGAACCGTCCCCGCAGCCCCGGCCGACAGTCACGGTCACCGTCACCCCGGAACCGGTGGTCACCTGGCCACACGTGCCGAGCGGGCAGGACCTGTACGCCACGCCGGGCCTCCACGAGTCCGCCGGCCGCCGCTGGTACACGGCTTGCGAGCCGTACTCCCAGACCATCCGGTGCCGCACCGAGATCTGGTCGGGCTCCGGCTGGGTGTTCAACAACCTGACCTATCTCCCGACGATGACCCGGGCCCAGTGGTCCGCCAACCCGTTGGGCGTGACCGGCGAATGGACGGCTGCTGACGGCCGCCAGTGGCGCACCGAGTGCGACACCACGGTCTCCGGTCGCAACGGCTGCCGCTCCTACACCCGCGCCGCCAGCGGTGCCTGGACCTTCAACAACATCGTCCGCTTCAAGATCTGAGGAACCAGACAATGACAACAAGCCGCACCAGATCGACAATCGCGCTCGCGGGGGTGGCAGCCCTCCTGGCATCGGGAACGGTGCTGGGCACTGCCCCCGCAGTGGCGGAGGAACCCACCGACGGACTCCTCGCCTCCTACGCCTTCACCGCCCGCCCCGACGACGGGGCAACTGTCGCCAACACCGCTGCCGGATCCACGTTCGGGCCGGCAGTGGTGCAGAACCCAGCCGACCAACTGTGGACCGACAACGCCCTCACCTTCGTCGGGGGCGCCAAGGACAGTTCGGGGAACTGGGTCATGCTCCCCGACGACCTGCTCTCGGGGCAGGAGTCGGCCACCATCCAGATGGAGGTGAAGGTGGATGCGAGCATGCTGAGCAACTTTCACTTCCTGTACAACATCGGTGCGGACGGCAACACCCAGCAGTACCTCTTCGCCTCCGCGCGCCAGAACGTGCGCTCCGCCATCACCACCGGTTCCAACGGTGCAGAGCGCAACGCGGCCGCATCGTTCGGGCTCGACGCGGACCGCTGGTACTCGTTGGCCACCGTCGTCGACGGCGAGGCCGGGACCATCCAGACCTGGCTCGACGGTGTGCTGGTGGGGGAGGGTGACACCGCAGGACTGACGCCCGCGAGCATCGCGGACCAGTCGCTCAACACCATCGGCAGGGCCCCGTGGCCGGACCCGCTGCTGAAGGGGGCCGTGGCAACCTTCCGGGTCTACGACCGCGCGCTGGGGGCCGACGAACTGGCCACCATCTCGGACGACGACGCCGCACTCCACCCGGAGGCGTTCACCGACGCCGCGGCGCAGGTGCTAACCGGTCTGCGGCCCATCACCGCGGACACTCCGCGGCTGACGCTGCCCAGCCCCCAGGGCGAGGTGGCCTGGACCTCTACGATGGAGCAGGTGCAGATTGCCGAGGATGGCATCACCGCCACCGTCACCCAGCCCGCAGCCGGGGAGGCAGATGTGACAGGAACGCTCACCGCCACCGCCTCGGTGCGCGGCCAGCAGGCCACCCGGGAGATCCCGATCACCATCAAGGCCGAGGCGGCCGACGCCGACGAGTACGGCTACCTGTTCGTCCACTTCGTGGAGGACGCCGACGGCTACGCCGAGCGCATCTACCTCGATGTCTCGAACGGCAACAACCCCATGTCCTGGACCCGCCTCAACGGTGGCGAGCCCATCCTCACCAGCGACGTCGGAACCACCGGGGTCCGGGATCCGGTGCTGGTCCGCAACCCCGAGACCGGCACCTACTACATCGTCGGCACGGACCTGCGCGTCTGGATCGAACCCGGTTCCGACTGCCCGGCCGGCGTGCCGGAGGGCTACTGCCCCTGGTACCAGTACACCCACCACAGCCGGAACCTGGTGGTGTGGGAGTCGCAGGACCTGGTGACCTGGAGCGAGCCGAGGCTCATCGAGGTGGCGCCGCCAACCGCCGGCCGCGCCTGGGCGCCCGAGGCCACGTGGGACGAGGCCCTGGGAGCCTTCGTCCTGTACTGGTCCTCCAACATCTTCGACGAGGCCGACCCCGAGCACGCGGGGGCGGGCTCCAGCGAGACGCTCTACGGCACCACCACGGACTTCACCCAGTCCGACTGGGACACCCGCAACCCCGACGGCGCATCGCAGCTCTACGTCGCCGAGCCCGGAACCGACACCATCGACATGACCGTCAAGCAGTTCCGCAACACCGCCGGTGAATTGGTCACCTACCGCGCGTTCAAGGAGAACGGCGGCCGTGGCCTGGTGTTCCAGAGCACGACGGAGCCGCAGTGGTGGGAGGTCGCCAACTCCGACTCCTGGACCACGCACCAGACCCAGATCGGTCAGGCAGAGTACGGCCAGGTGGAGGGGCCGCTCCTGTTCCAGGAGAACGGCGAGGACCGCTGGTTCCTCTACGCGGACCAGTACGGCGGGTCGTCGCAGGGCTACCGGCCGTTCGTCACCACCGACATCGGTGTGACCGACTGGACTGCGCTGCCCCAGAACCAGCTCCAGGGCATGCTGCCCGAGACCAAGCACGGCGGCGTGCTCAACCTCACCAAGGCCGAGTACGACGTGGTCCGCGCGGCCGACGTCGTCGCCGTCGACGAGGTCAACGTCACCACCGCACCGGGTGTCCAGCCGGAACTGCCGGACAGCGTCACCGTCCACACCTCCGACGGTGCCTCTCGCGCCGAGGCCGTGACCTGGGACGCGATCCCCGATGCGGACCTGGAGGCACCCGGCGTGACCGAGGTCAGCGGCGCGCTCTCGCAGGCCAACCTCTCCGACAACACGGATGCTCCGGTGCGCGCCAACGCACTGGTCACCGTGGCAGGCAGCCCCCTCGAGCAGGCCACCGCAGGCCTGTTCCTGCCGGGCTTCCTGGCCGCCGACGCCGAACTGCCCAGCAGCTTCGCCGGGGCCGACGTGATCTGGGACGGTGCCCCCGTCGCACCGGCCACAGGCATCTCGGAGCCCGTGGAACTGACGGCCACCCTCACCCTCGACGGCGCCTCCACCACCAAGGAGTTCAGCGTCAGGGTGCTCGCCGAGGACTCGCCGCAGGCAGCCGGTTACACCCGCAGCCCTGCGGGCCCGGTGACCTCGGCGCTGCACCTGGCGCTGCTCGAGGACGGCACCACGGAGACGCTCAACCTCGGTGAGGGCGTGCTGTTCGCCGAGGCCGATTTCGACGTCGCGGACACCCTGCGGGGCGAGACCCGCACCCTCCTGGATCCCCACCTGTTCCGGCTCGCCGACGGTGGCTTCGGGGTGGTGGCCGTGCGCGGCGACGCGGACGGCAGGCGGATCGAAGGACAGAGCCTGCTGGTCTTCGAGTCCCCGGACCTGATCTCCTGGAGCGAGAAGACGCTTGCGGTCCAGACCTCCGGCACCGTGACCAACCCGGCCGCGGCGCTCGATGCCGCCACCGGCAGCTACCGCATCTGGTGGACCGACGCCGCGGGCGCGGACTTCCGCGCCGAGTCGGCAGACTTCACCTCCCTCAGCCGGCCGGTGCCGGCGGACCGGGAGGCCGAACTCGCCGAACCCGCGCTGCAACTCGGTATCTCCGGGTCCGTGCCGGGCAACGCTGTCACGGTGACCGCTGACGAGGCCGAAGTGCTGCGTGACCGGTTCACGCGCGTGGTCAACACCACCGTCGACGACGGTCCCACCATCGAGCTGGCACTCGGGGCCGACGTTCCGGGTGCGGCGGATCTGGGAGGCGTGCTGGCGCACTACTCCGACGGCTCCTCCGCCCCCAAGCGCGTGAGCTGGGACGCCGAGGACCTCGCGGCAGTGGACACCGCCGTCGACGCCACGTACACAGTCTCGGGCACCATCGACGTCACCGACTTCCAGTTCCCGCTCGTGGCCGGCGCTTCGGCGGATCCGACGGTGTTCGTCCACGAGGGCTCGTACTACTGGATCGCCACCAACGAGGCCGGCGGCCAGCGCGGCCTGGACATCCGCAAGGCAGACACCGTCGCCGGTCTGCGCAACGCCACACCCGTGCGCATCGTGGAGGACGGCGGCCACCTGGCCTGGGCCCCCGAGGTGCACGAGGTGGGCGGTCAGCTGTACCTGTTCTATGCCCGCGGTCGCACCAACGTGTGGAACACCGTGCAAGCGGTGGTGAAACCGCTGCGTGTCGGAGGCGATCCGGCCAACCCCGCCGACTGGGAGGACTACCGGCTGGTCACCCTCCCGAACGGGGACCCGCTGGTGGACCCGGCAACCGGCGCCATCACGCTGGACATGACCTACATCCACGATGGTGACAACCACTACGTGATGTGGTCCGAATCGGCGCGGACCAGTCCGGCGGCTGGCGCCTACCTGAGCATCGCCAGCATCGACCCGTCGGACCCGTCCGTCCTGACCAGTGACCCTGTCCAGATCCGCCGCCCCCTCTACGGTTGGGACCGGCAGACCACCCCAGTGGTGGAGGGCCCGTTCGCGCTGTACAAGGACGGCCGCATCGTCGTCACCATCTCCGGCTCGGGCGTCGACAACACCTACGTCGTTGGATCACTGACCGCCGATGCCGGCTCCGACCTGCTGGACCCGGCCTCCTGGACGGGCAGCAACGCCCCGTTGCTGACCAGCGCCTCGGTGACCGGCCAGTACGGGCCGGGCCACAACTCCTACTTCACGTCCCTCGACGGGGACCTGATGACAGCCATCCATGCCAAGCCGAACGGCGGGGCGCGGCAGTCCGGGGTGCGGCTCGTGCAGTGGCGGGCCGACGGCATCACGCCGGTCCTTGACTTGGTCGCGGAGCGCGAGGTGCTGCCGGCCAACCGTTGGACCAGCGCCACCATCGTCGTGGGCGACGGTGGGGAACCGGTGGCCGAGGTGGCTGACTTGGCTATCCCCGCCGCCATCACCGGTGACCTGCCCGCCACGGCCGGTTCCGAGGACATCACCTGGGCGGCCTCGCCGGAGGGGTGGATCAGCGCCGACGGCGAGGTCACCCTCCCCGACGACGCCCCGGTGGACGTTCGCGTCACCGCCACCGTCGGCACGACGGTGGTGGAGGCGGCTGCGCGCATCCTCCCGAGTGGGGGACAACTCCTCAGCTACCCGCTGGAGGGCGGCAACGTCTTCCTGGGTGAGGATCTCCTGACCTCCCCGGACAGCCGACGCTCGGACGCGCTGCACGTCGCACTCGACGACGGCGCCGGCGGCTGGACGCCCCTCAACAACGGCAAGGCCATCGGCTACGCCACCTGGGAGGGCGACCAGAAGCAGGCCTCGGGCGCGGACTGGCAGCTGGGCTCGCCCACTTTCTTCCGCCACCACGACGGGAGCCTCGGGGTGGTGGCCTCGGCCAACAACAACCGCCCGGTCATCTACGTGTTCGACCTGGACGAGAACCTCTTCGTCACCGGAGAACGCAAGGTCCCGGTGGCCCTGGCTGCCGATGCGCGGGTGGGGAACCCCCGGATCGTGGCCGACGCCGCCACCGGCGACTACAAGGTGTACTGGAGCGACGAGGGTGGGACGGGCGATGCCCAAGTCACCGTGCTCGCCGATCTCAGCGGTAACTCCCGCCCGGTGACGTCGCCCTCCAGCGTCACACCCACCCCCTGGGAGGGTGCGACCCCGGACGGCGCACTGGCTGCGGAGGCGTCGGTCACCACCATCACCCCGGCCGAACGCGACGCGTTCCAAGCCACCTACGGGGCACTGGTCAACACCGGTGTCCGGGCGCCGTCGGTCACCGTCGCGGCCGGCGAAGCGGTGGATCTGCCCGCAACCGTCACGCTCGAGTACGGAGACGGCTCCACCAAGGACCTGGCTGTCGAGTGGTCGCAGGCCGAACTCGATGCCGCCCGGGCAGCCGGACCCGGCACCCACGAGGTGACCGGCACCGTGCTGCAGGACGACTACGCCTACCCGTTCATCGAGGAGCGTGCAGACCCGCACATCTTCTTCAACCCCGATGACGGCCACTACTACGCCACCGGGTCCTACTACGAGGACCACGACGGTGCGCTGCTGGACGAGCGCACCAGCTACGGCGCCGTCGGACTGCGGCGGGCCACCACCATCGAGGGTCTGGCCGATGCTCCCGAGCACCTGCTGCGCACCTCCGAGGTGGGGGATCGCTGGGGTGGCTTCTTCTGGGCGCCCGAGGTCCACAGAATCAACGGCACCTGGTACATGGTGGTTGGCGCGCACGACTACGGCTCCTCCGGGCGCCCGGCCGGCGCCGCCTACACCTGGACCAGCGCCACCATCCTGATCCCGTTCCTCGGCACCACCCAGGACATCGTCGACGGGAAGATGCTGGATCCCACCTACTGGGGCGACGACGACGCCATCCGCCCGCTGCAGGGTGCACCCTCGTTCGACGTCAACTACTTCCTTGATGAGTCGTCGGGGCAGGGCTACTGGATCATGCCCCGCTCGGCCGGCCTCGAGGTGGTGGAGGCGGTCACCGCCGACGGTGAGTTCCCGGCACTGGCGGGTACGCCGTCGCGGATCAAGGACCTGCAGTGGCCCTTCGAGTACGGCGTCTGGGACGGCAGCATCACCGCGGCCAACCCGGAGGGCAACGACCAGGGGATCATCGAGGGCCCGTACACGTTCACCCACGGCGACTTCCACTACCTGATCTACTCAGGCGCCACGGTGGACAAGTACTACAACCTCGCCGTGATGCGCGCCGAGGTGGGCAGCGACCTCAAGGACCGGGACAGCTGGACCGTCCAGCCGTTCTCGGCGTTCAATGCCTACGACACCTACGAGGGCTCCATCGGTGGGGCACCGCACGTCGGTGGTGGCCACAACTCGGTGGTGGTGGACGAGCACGGCAACCTGGTGCTGGTCTACCACGCCCGGCCGTACCCGGATCCGCACGCCGGGCAGCCCGGTGCCGGTGGCCTGTTCGACCCGGACCGGCACACGTCGGTCAAGGCCATCAATGTCCGTGCCAACGGGCAGCTGGTGCTGGACCTGACCCCCGCGCAGGAACTTGCCGACGAGTTCCGCACGGTCACCGCACTGGTGACCATCACAGGCGGCACGGGGCCCACGGTGGAGCCGTCGGAGGAGCCGACGTCAGGGCCGGGTGAGCCGTCGCCGGCGCCGACGGTCACGGTGACGGCCGACCCGCCGCAGGGCGACGTCTACTCCATCCCGGGATTCCACAGTGTGAACGGGCGGTGGTGGCACACCACCTGCGAGCCGTACTCGCAGACCATCCGCTGCCGTACGGAGATCTGGGCCAGCACGAACGGTGTCCAGGGTTGGGTGTTCAACAACCTCACCTACCTGCCGTTCATGACGCGCGCGCAGTGGGCGTCGAACCCACTGGGCGTGACGGGTGAGTGGACCGCGGCCGACGGCCGTCGCTGGCGCACCGAGTGCGACACGGCTGCCACCGGCCGCAACGGCTGCCGCTCCTACACCTGGGCGACCGGCAGCGGCTGGGTGTTCAACAACCTGGTCCGCTTCCGGATCTGACCCCGGCCCCGTTGGTCGAGTAGGGCGCCCTGCTTCGTGGGTCGAGTAGGGCGCCCTGCGCCCGTGTCGAGACCCTCGGGCCCCGAAGCTCAGCCCCGGGCTGCGATCTCGGCGGCCACCGTCGAGGCGTCGGGGTACGAGGCCTGGGCGCCCTCCTTCTGGACCACGAGGGCGCCCACCACGTTGGCGTACTCGGCGGCGGTGAACAGGTCCTCGCCGGCGACGAGCCGGGTGACGACGGCTGCAACGAACGCGTCGCCGGCGCCGGTGGTGTCCACCACGGGCACGGGGAAGCCGGTCACGTGCCGGAAGTCCCCGCCGCTGATGCCGACGGCGGCGCCGTCGCCCCCGAGGGTCAGGACCACGGAGCGCGAGCCCAGCTCCAGCAGGCCCCGCACCAGGGTCTCCGGCGTGTGTGCGGGTGCCTCGGACTCGGTTCCCAGCAGGAACTCGGCCTCGGACTCGTTGACCACCAGCGGGTCGGCGCGTTGGACCAGCTCGGCCGGCAACTCCTGGGCCGGGGCGGCGTTCAGCACGAACCGGGCCCCGTGGCGCTCGGCCAGTTCGCTGGCGTGCACCACCGTCGCCAGCGGGATCTCCAACTGGCAGACCACCGCGCCCACGGTGGCGGCCCCGGGCTGCCAGGCGGCGTCGACGTCGTCGGGGGAGACGTGCTGGTTGCTGGAGGGGGACACGATGATGGAGTTCTCGCCGTCGGGGGTGAGCAGGATCAGCGCCACCGACGAAGGTGAGTCGCCGGTGCGCAGCAGCGAGACGTCCACACCGGCGTCGACCAGGGCCTGCCGCAACCGGGGGCCGTGGTCGTCGTCGCCGACGCGGCCGACGAAGCGGACGTCGGCCCCCAGCCGGGCCGCGGCCGCGGCCTGGTTGGCGCCCTTGCCGCCGGGCGTGGTCCAGATGGGGGACCCGAGGATGGTCTCCCCGCCGACGGGGATGTGGTCCAGCCGCGTGTAGAGGTCCATGTTGGCCGAGCCCACCACCAGCACACCGCCTGCCGCGGGGGTCTCGCTGGTGGCGCCGGTGTTGATGGTGCCCTGGTGCGTCTCGGTCACAGTTCCTCCAGGATTCGGGGTCGTCGACGCCCACGATATCGGTCCCCGCACTGGCGCCAGCGCAACACTGTTGCGGAAGGCGTTGCAGTCGGCGCACAACGCAACAGTGTTGCGCACGGGACAGTTGACCCCGGTGCAAGTGTGTTGCGGAAGGCGCTGTGGTCGACGCCCAGCGCAACAGTGTTGCGCGCGGGACAGCATCAACCGATCGGTTGAGGCCGGATCCAACCGCTACGACGATGTCCGGGCGGTCCCTGCCCGGTGCAATGGATGGTGTCCGCCACCGTACGAGTGGCCGAGCCACGAGGAGACCACCCAAATGCTGCGACGAACCTTCTGGGCAAGTGCCGCCTACTCCGGCCTTGGACTGGCCGGGGGCCTGTTCTACCGGGAGCTCACCCGCACCCATCCCGGAGCCGACTCCAGCCAGCTGGGGCTGGTCCACACCCACTTCCTGATGCTGGGCATGTTCACGGGGCTGGTGGTGATTGCGCTGGAGAAGCTCTTCCGGCTCTCCGAGTCCCGCTTCAGCAAGGCCTTCGAGATCACCTGTCACCTGGGCGTGCTCATCACCGCGACGATGATGCTGGTCCGCGGCACGCTCACCACGCTGGGGGCCGAGTTCAACTCCAAGATGCTGGCCGGCATCTCCGGCACCGGCCACATGCTGCTGACGGCCGCGTTCATCCTGCTGTTCGTCGTCCTCGGCCGGGCCGTCCTGGCACGCGAGTCCACTGAGCCCGCACTGGCCGCCGAGCTCCCCACCGCATGAAGCACCACAGGGGGCGCGGCGTCCTGGGGTTCCTGACCCGCAAGGGCGCCTGGCTGGCGCTGGTGGCGAGCATCCTCGTCGTCGTGGCCGGGATGGGTGGCCTGCGGGGCGAGTTCCCCGAGGTGGCCAGCCAGTCGGCACCGGCGGCCTCCGAGTCCCGCCGGGCCGCCGAGCTGGCGGCGCAGTTCCCGGGACACGACCTGGCTCCCGTGATCCTGCTGGCGCACCGCTCGGCAGGCCTCACCGACGCCGACCTCGAGTTCCTGCAGGGCGCCACCGAGCGCGTCGCCGCCGAGGCCGGCACCGAAGCCGGCCGGCTCACCCCCTCCGACGACGGCCAAGCCGCCATCACCACCGTGATGACCGAGGCCGAGCTGCCGTCGGCCGAGCTCGCCGACGCCATCACCGAGCTCCGGGAGGCGGCGCGGGCCGAGCCGGCGCCGTCGGGCCTGGAGTTCTACCTGACCGGCGGCCCCGCCTATGGCGCGGACATCGTCAAGGCCTTCGACGGCGCGGACGTGACCCTGCTGCTGGTCACCATCGCCATCGTCGCGGTCCTGCTGCTGCTCACCTACCGCTCGCCCGTCCTGTGGCTCGTGCCGCTGGCCGTGGTGGCCGTCGCGGACCAGCTGGCAAACCTGGCCTCCACCCGGATCGCAGGCACCCTGGGGCTGCAGTTCGACGTCGGAATCGTCAGCGTCCTGGTGTTCGGGGCCGGCACCAACTACGCGCTGCTGATGGTCTCCCGCTACCGCGAGGAGCTGCGGCACGAGGCCGACCACAGGGTGGCGCTCAGCCGGGCCTGGCGGGGCAGCATGCCTGCCATCCTCGCCAGCAACCTGACCGTGGTGGCGGCCGTGCTCACCCTCCTGCTGGCCACCCAGCCTGGCAGCCACGGACTCGCGCTGACGTCCGCCGCCGGCCTCCTGATCGCACTGGCCTTCGTCACGTTCACGCTGCCGGCCGCGCTCTCGCTGTGCGGCAGGCGGGTGTTCTGGCCGTTCGTTCCCAGGCCCGGTGCCGCCGAGGACCACGTCACCCGCGGCCCCTGGTACGCCGTCGCCCGGGCGGTCACCCGCCGCCCGGCAGCCGTCCTGGCGGGCTCCGTGCTGGTGCTGGCGGTGCTGGCCTCCGGCCTGCTCGGGACCAGGGTGGGCCTGGCCCAGACCGAGCGCTTCCAGACCCAGTCCGAGTCCGGGACCGGGCTCGAGGTGCTGGCCCGCCACTTCCCTGCGGGTGAGACTGCTCCGCTGCGGCTGGTGGTCCCGGAGTCCGAGGCGCAGGCCGTCGTCGAAGCGGCAGGCGTTCTGCCCAGGGTGCTGCGGGCCAACCCCTCTGGTGATCCCGAGCAGGGGCTGCAGCTCGTCAGCGTCGCCATCGACGCAGAACCCGGGACGCGACAGGCCCACGACGGCGTCACGGCAGTCCGCGAGGCCGTGCACGCCGTCTCGTCCGAGACCCTCGTCGGCGGTTCCATGGCCGAGGACGTCGACGCCGCGGCAGCCGCCCGCGCGGACCTGTTCACCGTCGCGCCGTTGGTGCTGTTGGTGGCCTTCGTGGTCCTCGTGTTCCTGGTCCGGGCGTTCGTCGCGCCGCTGGTGCTGCTGGTCATCAACACCCTCAGCGCGTTGGCGGCCATCGGCGCCGGCACCTGGCTGGGAACCGCCCTGTTCGGGTTCCCGGCACTGGACCTGATGGTGCCGCTGCTCGGATTCCTGTTCCTGGTGGCGCTCGGGATCGACTACACCATCTTCCTGGTGCACCGGGCACGGCAGGAGGCGCTTGCCCACGGTACCGTCGAGGGGATGGTGCGGGCGGTCAGCTCCACCGGCGTGGTGATCACCAGTGCCGGGGTGGTGCTGGCGGCCGTGTTCGCCGCACTCGGAGTGCTGCCGCTGGTCACCCTGGCGCAACTGGGCCTGATCGTGGGCCTCGGGGTGCTGCTGGACACGCTGCTGGTGCGCACGGTGGTGGTGCCCGCCGCGTTCGCGCTGCTGGGGGACCGGCTCTGGTGGCCGGGTCGCGGGCCTGCAGGACGCCGGCGCGTCTAGTGTGGGTGCGGTGAGGAACTCGGAGGCGGAGGACGGTGCGGCGCTGCGCAGCCTGCGCCTGGGGCAACACGCACTGTTCGCCCTCCTGCTTGCCGTCGCCGTGGTTCGACTCGTCTCGGAGTCCCGCCTGCCCCTCCACGGTGCGGTGGCGGTGGCCGTCACCGTCGTCTGGTACGTCCTCGGGGTCCGCTTCGCGCGGCCGTCGCGCAGACTCCACGGAGCCGTCTGGTTGAGTGTACTGATAGCCCTCTGGCTAGGGCTGACGCTGGTCTCGGTGGAGTTCTCCTGGCTCGCGTTCCCGCTGTTCCTGCTGGTCATGAACGCCCTGCCGCTGACGTGGGCGCTGCTCTCGGTGACCCTGATGGCCTCGGTGGTGGTGCTCGCCCAGGTCTGGGCGCCCGGCGGCAACCCGGTGGCCGAAATCATCGGTCCGGTGGTGGGGGCCGTGGTGGCTGTCGGGATCGGGCTGGGCTACCAGCAGATCCTGGCCGAGTCCCGGGAGCGGGGCCGCCTGGTGGCCGAGCTCCAGGCCGTGCAGCACGATCTGGCGATCGCCCAGCGCGAGGCGGGCGCGGTGGCCGAACGGTCCCGGCTGGCGCGCGACATCCACGACACCTTGGCCCAGGGCTTCTCATCCATCCTCCTGCTGGCGAGGGCCGGAGGCTCCCGCGCGGCCGACGAGGAGACCGGCCTGCTGTTCACCCAGATCGGCCAGACCGCCGCCGAGAACCTGGCGGAGGCCCGCGCGGTGGTTGGTGCCCTCACCCCCGACGCCCTGGGGGAGGCCCCGCTGCCCGAGGTGCTCGGCCGGTTGCTGGAGCGGCTCAGTGAGCAGACCGGCATCAGCACCGACCTGCGGGTGGAGGGCCAGCCCGTGGCGGTGCCCACCGCCGTGGAGGTGGCGCTGCTGCGGCTGGCCCAGGGCGCGCTGGCCAACGTCCGCACCCACTCCCGTGCCACCCGCGTGGCGGTCACGGTGACCCACACCGGCTCGGACCTGTTGCTCGACGTCGTCGACGACGGCGTCGGGTTCGACCCCGCCAGCATCGGCAACCGCCCCGGCCGCTCCGGCTTCGGCCTCCGGTCCATGACCGAGCGCCTGCGCGAGATCGGCGGCACCGTCACGGTGGAGTCCGCTCCCGGCGAGGGGACCGCGGTGGCCGCAGCCGTCCCGCTCGGGGGCCCGCGATGAGCGTCAGCATCGTGATCGTCGACGACCACCCCGTCGTCCGCGCCGGGCTCCGAGCCCTGCTCGAGGCCACCGAGGGCGCACATGTCCTGGGCGAGGCCGACGGCGTGGACCGGGCCGTCGAGGTGGTCACCCGGCTGCGCCCGCAGGTGGTCCTGATGGACCTCCAGCTGGGTGATGGCGACGGCGTCGAGGCCACCCGACGGATCCTGGCGCTGGATCCGCAGATGCGGATCCTCATCCTGACCACCTATGACACCGACGCGGACATCCTGCGCGCCATCGAGGCCGGGGCCAGCGGCTACCTGCTCAAGGACGCGGAACCGGCCCGGCTCGTCGAGGCCGTGCAACAGGCCGCATCCGGCCAGAGCGTACTGGCGCCGATGGTGGCGGAGCGGCTCGTCTCCCGGTTGCAGCGCCCCGTGGTGGAACTCACACAGCGGGAGCTGGAGGTGCTGGGCCTGGCAGCCGACGGCCTGGGCAACCGGGCCATCGCCCGGGAACTGTTCGTCTCCGAGGCCACCGTGAAGACCCACCTGGTCCATGTGTACAGCAAGCTGGGTGTGGACAACCGGACGGCGGCAGTGGCCAGGGCGCGCGAAGCTGGACTCATTCGCTGAGACCCACAGGTCGCAGTAGGTTGGCCTCGAGCCCGGAAGACGGAGGAACCCGATGACTGACCGACCCCTCGCAGTGGTGACCGGCGCCACGGGCGCCATGGGACGCTGCACAGTGACAGACCTGGTCGCCACCCACGACGTCGTGGCGCTCGGCCGCAACCCGGAGGTGCTGGCCGAACTCGACGCCATGCCCGGGGTCACCGGCCATGCGCTGGACCTCAGCGACCATGCCGGGCTGGCCGCCGTCGTCGAACCCCTGGGGCGGATCGACGCACTGGTCCACGTGGCCGCCGTCTCCGTGCGGTTCACCGTCGAGACCGCCACCGCCGACGACTGGCGCGAACACTTCGAGGCCAACGTCATCGCCCCGGCCGAGCTCACCCGGCTGGCGCTGCCGCGGCTGCGCGAGTCCGGGGGAACCGTCATCTTCATCGGCTCGGGTGCCAGCCGCGTCCCCGCGCCCGGGCACGCCGTCTACACCGCCTCCAAGCACGCCCTGCTGGGCCTGGCCAACACGCTGCGCATCGACGAGGCCAACACCGGTGTGCGGGTCAGCACCATCGCGCCCGGCCCCACCAACAGCGGCATGATGCGGGCGATGCAGGCCCAGGCCGGCGAGGGCTACGACGAGGACCACTACCTGAAGCCGGAATCGATTTCGCAGGCCGTGCGCTACGTCATCGACGCCCCCGCCGACGCGCAGATCACCGACGTCTCCGTGCGTCCACGCATCGAGCTGCACCTGCGCAAGGACGAGCAGGCCGACTGCAAGCCCCGCCGTTCCGCCTGACGGCGGAACTCAACAAGTGGTTCAGTGCCCGTTAACTGGGCCAGAACCACTTGTCGAATCGTTTCAGGGGCTTGGTACGTTTCAACCCTGGATTGTTGGCCCGTAGAAGGTCCAAGAATCCAGAGTTGAACGGTTCAGTCCAGTTCGACGGCGCGGTCGGCCGAGCCGAACTGGCGCCGGTAGTAGGTCAGGCCGCCGCGGTCCGAGGACTCGGCGGTGGTGGCGGTGGCCAGCAGCACGGTGTGGTCCCCGCCCGGTTCCAGCACCACGTGCTCGCAGCGCAGCCACGCCGCCGCGCCGTCGAGCCGCGGCAGGCCGTGGTCCTCGCTCCAGGCCACACCCTCGAACCGGTCGGGCAGGCCCGGGGTGGCGAACCGGATGGCGGTGGGGGCCTGGTCCTCGGCCAGGACGTTGACCAGCAGCCGCCCGGTCTCGCGGATCCGCCCCACCAGGGAACCACGGTTGTCCAGCGCCAGCAGGACCATCGGCGGGTGCACGGAGAGCGAGGCGAACGCGGAGACGGTGGTGCCGTGGGGGACCCCGTCCTGCATCGTTGTGACGATGGTGACGGGCGCCGACACGCGGCTCATCGCCTCCCGGAACGAGGCAGCGAGTTCATCCATGCCACCAAGCTATCCGGTCCGGCAAGGGATCAGCGACGTGGCTGCTCCCCGGTGTCCTCGTCGGAGGTGTAGATCCCGGGGGCGTCGTAGAACATGCTGGCGCCGTCGGCGGACTCCCGCAGCTCGCGCGGGGCGATCGCCCGGGCCACGTGGTAGAGCACCACGGTGACGATGGTGCCCAGCGCGATGCCGCCGAGGCTGAAGTTCTCCCCGATGGGCAGCTGCACGTCGCCCACGCCGATGATGATGCCGGCGGCGGCGGGAACGAGGTTGACGGGGTTCCCGAAGTCCACCTTGTTCTCCTTCCAGATCTTCGCGCCCAGCAGGCCGATCATGCCGTAGAGGACGACGGTGATGCCGCCCAGCACCGCGCCCGGGGTGGCGGAGATGACGGCCCCGAACTTGGGGGAGAACCCGAAGCCGATCGCGACGACGGCGGCCACCACGTAGGCGGCCGTCGAGTAGACGCGGGTGGCGGCCATGACGCCGATGTTCTCCGCGTAGGTGGTGGTGGGGCCCGCGCCCACGACAGTGGCGATCATCGAGCCCGCGCCGTCGGCGGCGATGGCCCGGCCCATCACGGGGTCCAGGTCCTCACCGGTCATCTCGGCGACGGCCTTCACGTGGCCGGTGTTCTCGGCGATCAGGGCGATCACCACGGGCAGCGCGATGATGATGGCGGCCACGTTGAAGCTGGGCAGGTGGAAGCCCACGACGTTGTCGGTGGCGCCCAGGGTCCAGTTGGCGAGGTCGGTCATCGGCGGCAGGCCGAACCAGTCGGCGGTGGCGACGCCGCTCCAGTCCACCCGCAGGGCCTCGGTCACGGTGCCGTCCTCGGCGACGGTGGTGCGCGGCCCGAACAGCAGGTCGAAGACCCAGCCCAGCAGGTAGCCGATGACCAGGGAGAGGAAGATCGCGATCCGTCCCAGGAAGCCGCGCAGCCCGACGCTGAGGCCGATCACCACGAGCATCACGATGAACGCGAGCCACGGGTCCTGCGGCCAGTAGACGCCGGCGACGACGGGTGCGAGGTTGAAGCCGATCAGCATCACCACGGCACCGGTGACCACCGGCGGCAGGGCGCGGTGGATCACGCGCGCACCGGCGAAGTGGATGATCAGGCCCACCATGAACAGCGTCAGTCCGACCACGAACAGCGCACCGGTCAGGTCCGCCGGGTTCCCGCCGATGCCATAGACGGCGGTGGCGACGCCCACGAAGGAGGCGCTGGAGCCCAGGTAGCTGGGGACCCGGTTGTTGACGGCGAACAGGAACACCAGTGTCGCGATGCCGCTCATCATGACGGCCAACTGTGGGTTGAGGCCCATCAGGAGCGGGAACACGAACGTGGCGCCGAACATCGCCACCACGTGCTGTGCGCCGAGCCCGATGGTGCGGCCCCAGCCGAGCCGCTCGTCGGGCATCACCACCGCTCCCGGGAGCAGTTCACCCTTGTTGTGCAGCTTCCATCCGAGCATCTCCCGGCCCCTTCCGTCCGGCGGAATGCTAGCGGGTCCAGTGCCCTGTTTCGGAACTTCCTCCACGGAACTTCCGCAACGTGACACTAGGCTGGATGCATGGTGCACGACGTGGTTGTGATCGGGGCGAGTGTCGCGGGCCTGACGGCTGCCCGGCGGCTGGCCGCTGACGGCTTCGACGTCGTGGTGCTGGACCCGAACCCGGAGGGGGTCTCTGCCGCCATCGGTCACGGGGTGGCGGCCTGCGCCCACAGCAGCACCGTCACCACCATGTCTGCCGCCTATGGCGACGAGGCCGCCCGTGAACACGTGCGACGCAACCTGGCCGGCATGGAGGAGGTCCGCAGGGTGCTCGCCACCGGCGACGTCGCCCACCGGGTGGTGCCGCTGCACGACCACTCCCTCGGCGTGGCGCTGGACCGGGAACTGCTGCCCACCCTGGACCTGCTGACATCGGCCGGCGCCGAGGCGCGGCTGCTGGGGCGCGACGAGACACGACGCGCCGGGGCCGGGATCGTCTCCGAGGCGCTCCTCGTGGACCCGGCCGCCTACGGTGCCGCCCTGGCGGAGCAGGCGGCGCACGCCGGCGCGGACCTGCGCCACGACATGACCGTCACCCACCTCGTGCGCCGCGACGGCGTGACCGCCGTCGCCGCCCGACCCAACCTGGCGTGGGCGCGGGAGGTGCACTCGATGCTCGCCGTGGCCGTGATCGACACGCTCGGCGTCAGCCCGTGGGGCCGGATGGCCGGCAACGGCGCCGCCCAGTACGTGCCGAGGGTGCGGTTCCGCGTCGACGACGTCCCGGACGTGGTCACCCTCACCGCCGGCCCCCCGGTGTGGTTGGTGCGCCCCGACGGCGACGAGGCCGTGGCCTACGGCCCCAAGTGCCCGTCGGTCGGTGTCGCCGACGCCGTGGCCGAGCTCGAGCGCTGGGTCACCGGCCGGCTCGGCGGCACGGACCTGCGCAGCGGCAGGCTGGCGATCGACCCGAGCGACCACGGCCGGCCCGCCGTCGGGGCCTCACCCATCCCCGGCGGGTTCTACGCCCGCGGCAACGGCCGCGGCGAACTGATGAACGGCACCGCCAGCGGCACCTACCTGGCCGCGCTGCTGCTGGGGTTGGAGAGCTCGCACCACAACAACGCCCTGCCGTTCTCCTCGCGCCTGCGTGCCTCCGCGCGGGGGCTGCGGCAGCGGCTGATCGGCCGCTGAGCCGGTGCGAACCGGGTGCGTGGGACAATCGTCGGCGTGAGTGGAAGCATGGACATCTGGGGAACGGACGACGCGGACGACGCCGTCGCCCCCGCCCCCGACTTCGTGGACCGGGAAGACGACGAGGCCGAGGAGGACCTGCTGGCCCCCGTCCTCCACGACGACGGTGAGGCCTTCGTCGAGGACGAGACCGAGGACGACGGCGGCATCTCCGACGCGGAGGGCATCGTCAGGGTGTGGGTGGAGGACTCGCGCCTGGTGAAGGTGAGGGTCTCGCCCACCTGGTACACGAAGCTGGAGCGACGCAGGGGCGCCACCCTGGGCAGGGTCCTGACCGTGGTGCTGCAGATGGCGCACGTCGGGGTGGCCGCGCCCGGGACGGCGACGCAGCCACCGGAGCTCGAACTGACCCAGGAGTTCAAGCGCTCCCTGCCCGAACTGAGCGAGGGCTCGCTCGCCCGGATGGCGGAACTCCACGCCGAACTGGGGGAACGCTTCGCCGCCGCGAAGCGGGAACGGGCGGCGAGGGGGGCGGCGCCCGCGGGGGAGACCGTCGGGCGCGTGAAGGGGGTCACGGTGCGCCTCGACGCGCGCGGCAACGCCACTGCCGTGGACTTCGACGAGACCTGGCTGGACACCGCCCAGGCCGGACAGATCGGCAACGCGGTGCTGCGCGCGGCGAAGGACGCCTACGCCCGGTACCGGCCACCGAACGACGACGATGACCTGACGCCCGTGATGGCCCGCGAGTACGAGTACATGCGTCAGGTGATGTACGCGATCATGACCCCGAAGGAGCGACGATGATGAAGAAGTCAGCGCACTACGAGGAGGCCGAGGCCGCACTGGATGCGGTCGGGACGGCGCTGGAGGCCGCCATCACGAAGGACCGGGGCGAGGCCGACCGGTGGTGGGGCGCCGAGTTCTGGGACTGGCTGACCAACAGCGAGTACCAGCAGCAGAAGCAGGACTTCGAGAACCAGGTCAACACCCTGGTCTCGCGGGCCCGCGACGCGCTCACGCAGAGCCGGGCCGTCCTGACCGGGAGGTTCGGCATCCACAGGGACGTTCCGAGCCAGCTGCGCAATGACGCCAAGCAGTGGCGGGAGCGGGCCAATGACGTGGCCACCATCCGCGGCGACATCGAGCCGATCATGACCATCGAGGGCTGGGAGGGCACTGCCGCTGACGACTACGCCCGTGCGGCCGAGGTCCAGCACGCCGCCGTCGATGAACTGCACGGGGTGATGGTCTCCGCGGGCAACGGCGCGGCCAAGGGAGCGGTGCTGAACCTGGCGCTGTTCGCCATCGCCCACAACGCCATCAAGGAACTTCACGGCCTGGCCGACATGGACCTGCCCGGCGGCAACGGCTACTTCTATCTCCGCACCGCCCGCTGGGGCGACTACTTGGTGCAGCTGCCGGACGTCCTGCGCAGGATCGCCAGGCTGGAGAACGTGCAGGAGGCACTTGCCGAGCTGCGCGACCAGCTGGGGGAGGCCATCACCATGGCCCAACTGCTGGAAGCGGGCCAGTGGCCCACCGGCATCGACGCCGCCGGCACCGAACCCGCCAACACGAGCTCGGCCGTGTCCGGGAACCCGTACAACGACACCAACTTCGACGTCCCGGACTCCAACACCCCCGGCGTCTGCACGTCGGGGGCCCATCGGGGCTGACCGGCCCGGACGGTCACTGCCAGGCGGCCAGCAGTTCGTCGCCGGCAGCGGCCAGGCCCTCGGCGTCGAGGTCGTCGGTCAGGAGCTGCACGGTGCCGTCCCAGGCGTTCGCGGTGCACGAGAACCAGCCGTCGTGTTCGGGGTCGGCCCCGCACAGCCACTGCCCGATGTTGACCGAGTTCGGAATGCTCTCCTGCACTTCTTCCTTGGTGCTGTAGACCCACACGGTGGCGGTGAGCTGGGCCCCGGTGCCGGCCTGCTCGTAGTAGGCCACCTCCACCTGGCTGCCCTCGCCGTCGGCGGTCCAGTCGCCGAAGGCACCCGGCAGCGGCGGAGCCGGCTCGCCCGTCAGCGGGTCGAACGGTTCGTCGGTCTCCGGTGCCGCGCTGGTCTCGTCGGTGGTGGGCTCCGTGGTCTCGGCGGGGGTCGTCGCGGCAGTCGTGTCCGGCTCGGTCGGGTCCTGGGTGGGGCCCTCCTCGCCCGTGCAGCCGGTCAGCGCCAGCAGGGCTGCGACCCAGACTGCTGCGGTGCGGGCGAGGTTGCGGAACTGCATGCGGGAACTCCCTGGGTCGGAAAACTGCGCGGGACGCGCTGCCCCCAATGGTAACGAGCCGGGGACCGGGCCCCGCCGGGCTCACCTCCTGAACGTGACCTTGTTGTTGAACACCCAGTCCCAGCGCTGCTGGAACTGCCAGCCCGACGGCGTGCTGCTCTGGTCCACCACCTGGGTCCAGATGTAGCTGCGGCAGCCGCCGCGGCCGGTGGTGGCCGTGTCGCACTCGGTGCGCCAGCGGCGGTCGTCCGAGGTGAAGGTGCCGGAGAACCCGAGCGGGTTCTCCGCCCAGGCCGCGCGCGGCAGCAGGGGCAGGTAGGACAGGTTGTTGAAGTGCCAGCCCGTCTCCCGGACGTAGTTGCCGCCGCTCTGGTGCACTTGGGTGGACCAGATGTCGGTCCGGCACCTGAAGGTCTGCGAGTACGGCTCGCACTCGGTGAACCACTTGCGCCCGTTGTGCTCGTGGTAGCCGGGGGTGGAGTAGACGTCGACCGGCTTCGTGGTGGGTGCCGTGGTGGGGGTGCTGGTGGGCCCTGCCGTGGGTTCACCCGTCGGGGCCGGGGACGGCCCGTCGCTCGGCCCGGACGTCGGTTCGGACGGCTCGGCGGTGGGCTCCTCGCTGGGGTCGGGGCTCGGGTGCGGCAGCGGCACGTCGGGCAGTTCCCCGGGAGCCGGCACCGGTGCACCGGCGGGCTGGAGCTCCGCGGCGTTGGTGAAGTCGCCGCCGGAGTCGCTGTAGCCGTCGGTGGAGACCAGCTTCACGTAGCGCGCGTTGACGGGCTCGTCGAGGACGACGGTGCTGGCCGCGGAGGTGTCCAGCTGCCACTGGCCCTGCGCGACGGTGGTCCACTGCGCGTCGACGGGCTCGGGGTAGGCCAGGTCTCCGGAGAGTTGTGCAGCGGTGGGCGGCACGAAGGTGCCCGCGGTGGCGACGGCGATCTCGTAGTCGGAGACCTGCCCGTTGCGGGGGTTCGCGTCGAGTTGGCGGGGCACGTAGGTGAACTGCCCGAACTCCCGCTCCTGCCCGAGATCGATGACGACGTAGTGCGGGAACTCGGTGACGGCCCCGGACCACTGCGAGTGCCAGAAGGTGCCGGGGTTGCCGTCCACCGCAGCCGAGACCAGGCCGTTGGGCGGGCCCTCGCCGGTGCGTTCCTGGGTGTTCCAGGCCGCCACGGACAGCTCGGAGGCGGGGATGGCGGACGGGTCGACGAGGTTCACGGCCGCGGTGGCGGCCAGTCGTCGGCCGTCGTGGACCAGGGCGGCCTCGACGGTTCCGCCGGTCCCGGTGTTGGGTGCCCGCACGGTGAAGTCCAGGACGCTGTCGCCCTCGGCCACCCACTGCGTGCTGGGGGAGACCTGCCAGCCCTCGGGGACGGCCACCTCCAACTTGCTGCCGGCGGGTGCGCCCGCGACGGCGATGCTGAACCCCGCGTCGGAGGCGTATTCCATCGACGCCGGGGCCTCCACCCAGGCCAGGGAGAGCTGCGGCCGGAGGGTGTAGCTGCCGCCGGCCTCAGCGGTGAAGGTGACCACGCCGTCGGTCACCGTGGCGGGCACGCTCGCGCCCGACGCGTCGGTCACGGTGGCCCCGGCCGCGGACATGGCGGTGGCGACGTCGACCTCGCCGGCGTTGCCCGTGGCCAGCCGGATCTCGGTGGCGTTGCCGGAGGCCCAGGTGGCGCCGACGGTGACGTCGTTCCACGCCTTGATGCCGTCGAAGGACCCCTCTGCCGCCCACGCCGAGGGCAGGGCGGGCAGCACCACTACCGTGTCCCCGTCGTTCTGGACCAGCATCTCGTTGACGCCCGAGGTGCCGCCGAAGTTGCCGTCGATCTGGAACGGAGGGTGCGCGTCCCACAGGTTTGGGTAGGTGGAGTTGCGGATCAGGTTGCGCAGCATCAGGTGGGAGTGGTCGCCGTCCAGCAGGTGGGCCCAGAAGTTGACCTTCCACGCCATGGACCAGCCGGTGCCGCCGTCGCCGCGGTCCTCGAGGCTGGCCTCGGCGGCGGCCGCCAGTTCCGGGGTCCCGGATGGTGAGATGGCGCGGCCGGGGAACAGCGCGTAGAGGTGCGAGACGTGGCGGTGCCCCTGCTCGCCGGTCACGCCGTCGGTCTTCCACTCCTTGAGCAGGCCGTCGTCGCCGACGTGCAGCCCGTCGTCGGTGGTGGCGAGCACCTCTGCGATCTCGGTGACCTCGGCCTCCAGGCCCAGCACCTCGGCGGCCTCGAGTGCGGTGCCCAGCATCTCGGTGGCCACCTGCTGGCTCATGGCCGCACCGGCGGTGAAGGGGCCGTGCTCGGGGGAGTAGGACGGGTTGGCCACCAGGCTGCCGTCGCGGGGGTCCTCGACGAGGTAGTTGGCCCAGAAGTCGGCGGCGCCCTTCAGCACGGGCCAGGCCTCGTCGCGCAGGAACTCGACGTCGCGGTCGTAGAGGTAACTCCACCAGTAGGCCTGTGCCAGCCAAGCGTTGGCCTCCGGGAACCAGAAGGCGGTGGACCAGTCGAACAGGCCCGTGAACCCGTACGGCGTGGTCTCGTTCATCACCATCCAGCCGTCCTCCATCCCGAACACGTTCTCGGCGGAGTCGCGGCCGGCGTCGGCGAGGTTGGCGACGTAGTCCAGGTAGGGGCCGGTGGTCTCGGCCAGGTTGGACGAGAGCGCGGGCCAGTAGTTCATCTGCAGGTTGATGTTGACGTGGTAGTCGGCAGACCACGGCGGGTTGTTGCGCTCGTTCCACACCCCCTGCAGGTTGGCGGGCAGCGAGCCCTCCCGCGAGGAGCTGATCAGCAGGTAGCGGCCGTACTGGTAGTAGAGGGTCTCCAGGCTGCGGTCACGGGCGCTGCTGCCGTTGTAGGCGGCCCGGGCGGCGTCGGTGTGCACGTCGATCGGGGCACCGTCGAGGTCCAGCTGGACGCGGTCGAACAGTTCCTTGTAGTCGCTCTGGTGCGTCTCGAGCAGGGAGTCGAAGCCCGCGTAGACGGCGGCGTCGACGGTGGCGGTCACCTCGGTTGCCGGGTCCTCGCCCGAACGGTAGTCGGGGTAGGACAGCGCATAGTCGGTGCCGCCGGACCAGATCACGGTCACCTCGTCGGCGTCGGTGACGACGATGTTGCTGCCGTCCACGCTGGTGGTGCCGCCGGTGGCCTCGACATCGGCCTGGGCGTTGTAGCGCAGGCCGTTGTCCGGTGCGCTGCCCTCGAGCGTGATGCGGTTGCCCTCGACGGTGACGGTGCCGCCCGAGAGGGCCTGCTGCTGGGCGGAGAGTCCGCCCTGCAACTTGCGATCGTAGGTGGTGGTGAAGCTCACGCTGCCGGGCTGGTCGGCCGTGACGCGCATCACGATGACGTTGTCCGGGTGGGAGGCGAAGAATTCGCGGGTGTAGGTGACGTCACCGGCGGTGTAGGTCACCTTGGCCACGGAGTCGTCCAGGTCCAGGGAGCGCTCGTAGTCGGAGATCTCGGTGGAGTCGTGCTCGTGGGCGAACTGCAGGCGGCCGAAGGACTGGTAGGAGCCGTAGCCCAGCTTCGGCTGGCCCAGCAGGCCGGCCACCTCCCCGGCGGACATGGTGCCCTCGGCATTGATCTGCTCGCGCACCTGCTGGAGGTTGGCGTGGCGCTGCTCCACCTGGTCCTCGGGGTAGTTGCCGTAGCGGTAGCCCTCGACGCCGGGGCCACCGGTCCACAGGGTCTTCTCGTTCAGGAACAGCTCGTCGTCGGCCACCTGGCCGAAGATCGATGCTCCCAGCGCGCCGTTGCCGATCGGCAGCGACTCCTCCTGCCAGCGGTTCAGCGGCGCGGGGGCACCGTAGGTCAGGACCAGCGGATCCTGCTGCGTGGTCGGATCCGCCGCCGCGGGCGGGGCCAGGGTCGGTACCACCGTCCCGGCCATTGTCAGCGCTGCCACAAGTCCCGAGAGCAGTACGGTTCGGATTTGCACAGGAGATCACCCATCGTCGTCGACACGCCGGCCAACACTGGCCGACCACCCCATCGAAGTCGTCCGATGTCCGGGCTGTCAACGGGCTTGACCCGACTGAGCGGTCCGGTTGATCAGATCCAGGTGCCGAACCACATCCGGGCCAGCCACGCCGGCCTGGTCATCAGGTCCGCCGTCAGGACCGGGTAGATGAAGGCGAAGTTGGCCACGACGAGTCCGAGGGCGACGCCGACGTACATGGCGCGCATCCTGCGGTGCGGGCCCCTCGCCGGGCCCAGGAACTTGCCCATCACCATCGCCAGGCCCGTGGCGTAGAACGGGATGATCATGATGGCGTAGAAGAAGAACAGGGGACGCTCGGCGTACTGGAACCAGGGCAGCCACACCGATGCGATGGCCAGCACGGGCACGGCGAAGCGCCAGTCGCGGCGGCCGAGCCAGAACCACAGCGCAGCCACCAGGGCGAGGGCGGCCATCCACCACAGCAGCGGGGTGCCCATGGCGGAGATGACGCGCAGGCAGGTGGTGCCCACGGCCTCGCAGCCCTGCTCGCCGGGCTCGATCCCGTTCTCGGCATAGATGCCGATGGGGCGGGCCATCACCAACCAACCGGCGGGGTGGCCCTCGTAGGTGTGGGTGGCCTCCTTCATCCCGTCGCCGGTGTGGAAGTTGTAGGCGGCCACGTGGTACTGCCACAGCGAGCCGAGCGCGGTGCCGAAGCGCTGCACCACCGGGTCGTCGGGGTTGTTGGCGCCCCAGTCGCGGTAGTAGCCCCCCGTCGTTCCCAGCCAGCGGTACCAGGACGCCAGGTAGACGGGCACCGCCACGACGACGAGGTGCACGAACGCCGCCGGTGCGTCGGCGAGGATGGACCAGAAGTACTTCCGGGACCCGCCACCGCCGGCGAGCCGACGTGCGCCCAGGTCCCACACCACCGTGACGATGCCGAACACCGCGATCATGTAGATGGTGTTCCACTTCACGGCGCAGGAGGCGCCGAACATGATGCCGGCCACGATCCGCCAGGGTCGCCACAACATTATGGGGCCGAACTTCCCGCCCAGGTCCGGCAGGTCACGTTTGCGCAGCCAGCGGGCGAGTCTGTGTCTGAACCAGTCCCGGTCCGCCAGCAGGGCGGCGACGCCGGCGACGGCCAGTGTGGCCTGGAAGATGTCCAGGAGGGCGATGCGGCTCATCACGAACGCGAGGCCGTCGAAGGTGACCAGGATGCCTGCGATGGCGCCCACCAGCGTGGAGCGGGACAGGCGGCGCGCCATCCGGATCACCAGCAGCACCATCAGGGCGCCGAAGACGGCGGCGCCGAAGCGCCAGCCGAACGCCCCCCAGTGCAGCGGTTCGGCGAACCAGCCGATGAGCAGCTTGCCCAGCGGCGGGTGCACCACGAACGACGGGTCGTCGAGAATCCCGCTGAAGTCGCCGTCGGCGAACTGCTGGTTGGTCACGTCATTGGGTTCTGCCCAGTCGCGTTCGTACCCGCCGTGCTGGATGGCCAGGGCGTCCTTGGCGTAGTAGGTCTCGTCGAACATGATGGTGCGCGGGAAACCGAGGCCGACGAGTCGGAGCCCGAAGGCGAGGGCTGTGATCCCCAGGGTGACGAGCCACGCCACCCGTCGATCCTTCAATCGCCCGTCCTCGAGCGCCTCCACCGTTGTCAGCACGATGAGCATTCTAGGGGGGAGTCGGCCGAAGCGGTCGTCGTCCGCATCTAGGCTGATCGCATGACCGACACAGCCCCCGGTGCCCTAGTACTGGCCGCGACGCCCATCGGCTCGCACCGCGACGCCAGCCAGAGCCTGCGCGAACTGCTCGCCTCGGCGGACCTGATCGCCGCCGAGGACACCCGTCGGTTCGTCACTCTGCTGCGCCGGATCGGGGTGGAGGCGCCGGGGCGGGTGGTGTCCTACTTCGAGGGCAACGAGGCCACGCGCACCGAGGAACTGGTGGCGGCCGTCGAGGCCGGGCAGCGGGTGGCGCTGGTCACCGACGCGGGCATGCCGTCGGTGAGTGATCCGGGGTTCCGGGCGGTGACCGCCTGCATCGAGAAGGGGCTGCGCGTGACGGCGGTGCCGGGGCCGTCCGCGGCGCTGACCGCGCTTGCCGTCTCCGGGCTGCCGACTGACCGGTTCTGCTTCGAGGGTTTCCTGCCCCGCAAGGACGGGCAGCGCCGCACCCGGCTGGAGTCCCTCGTCACCGAGGAACGCACCATGATCTTCTTCGAGGCGCCGCACCGGCTGCAGGAGTTCCTCGCCGGCGCCGCCGAGGTGTTGGGGCAGGAGCGGGCTGCCGTGGTGTGCCGCGAGCTCACCAAACCCTACGAGGAGGTGGTGCGCGGGACGCTCGCCGAGTTGCGGGACTGGGCCGCCTACGGGGTGCGCGGGGAGGTGACCGTGGTGGTGGCCGGTGCGCCCGAACGGGTCACCTCCGCCGCCGACGCGCTGGCGCTGGTGGCCGAGCGGGTGGTAGAAGGTGAGAAACTGTCCGCGGCGGTGCGCTCCGTGGCCGAAGCCACGGGCACCAACCGCAAGGAGCTCTACGAGGCCGCGCTGGCGGCACGGCCACCGAAGCCGGGGAGGGAAACCAAGTGAGCGTGCTGGATGAGTTGGGCCTGCCGCCGCTGCCCGAACCGCTGCCGCGGCCCGTGGTGGACAACCACACCCACGCCGACACCACCACCGAGTACTCCGGCCTGACCGACTCCGACTCGCTCGCGCTGGCCGCCGAGGTGGGGGTCACCCGCATCGTGCAGGTGGGTTGCGACGTCGCCTCGTCGCGCTACGCCGTCGAGCTCGCCACCCGGGAACCGTCGGTGGTGGCCGCCGTCGCCCTGCACCCCAACGACGCCGCCCGCACCTCCACCGCCGGTGGCCGGGCGGCGCTGGCCGCGGAGTTCGAGATGCTGCGGCAGCTGGCGTCGGTCAAGGGCGTGCGCGCCATCGGCGAGACCGGCCTGGACCACTACCGGACCCGGGATGCCGAGGGCAGGGCCGCGCAGGAGGAATCCTTCCGCTGGCACATCGCCCTCGCCAAGGAGCTCGACCTCACCCTCGTCATCCATGACCGCGACGCCCACGCCGAGATCCTGCGCGTCCTCGACGACGTCGGCGCCCCGTCGCGGGTGGTGATGCACTGCTTCTCCGGCGACGCCGCGTTCGCGGAGGAGTGCGTCGCCCGCGGGTTCTGGCTCAGCTACCCGGGCGTGGTCACCTTCGGCAGCGCCGACAGCCTTCGTGAGGCTGCCCGCGCCACGCCCCTGAGCCGGGTGCTGGTGGAGACCGACGCCCCCTTCCTGACCCCGAAGCCGCAGCGGGGCAAGTACAACGCCCCCTACCTGCTCCCGCACACGGTGCGGTTCCTCGCGGACCTGCTGGACGTGGAACTCGAGGCGTTCTGCAACACCGTGCTGACCAACACCTTCGCCGCGTTCGGCGGCCCCTGGGGAGGACCCGATGCCTGAGACCGGACTGCTGGACCCCAACTCCGTGCGGCGCATCGCCGCGGACCTGGACCTGCGCCCCACCAAGCAGCGCGGCCAGAACTTCGTGATCGACCCCAACACGGTGCGTCGCATCGTCTCCCTGTCCGGGATCGGCGCCGACGACGTCGTCCTCGAGATCGGGCCGGGGCTCGGGTCCCTGACCCTCGGGCTGCTGGAGGAGGCCCGGGCCGTCACCGTCGTGGAGATCGAGGAGCGCCTCGCCGAGCGGCTGCCGCAGACCGCCGCCGAGCGGCTGGGCGACGACGCGGCCGCGCGCCTGCACGTGGTCACCTCCGATGCGCTGCTGGTGCAGGAGTTGCCCGGCGACGCGCCCACCGCGGTGGTGGCCAACCTGCCCTACAACGTGTCGGTGCCGGTCATCCTGCACCTGCTGGAGCGGTTCGAGCAGTGGCGCACGGGCCTGGTGATGGTGCAGTTGGAGGTGGCAGAGCGGCTGGTGGCGCCGCCCGGCTCCAAGACCTATGGCGTGCCCAGCGCCAAGCTGGCCTGGTACGCGTCGGCCACCCGGGTGGGGACCGTGCCGCCGAAGGTGTTCTGGCCGGTGCCCAACGTGGACTCTGGGCTGGTCAAGATCGTGCGGCGCGACCCGCCCGAGACCGACGCCACCCCGGAACAGGTGTTCGCGGTCATCGACGCCGCGTTCGCGCAGCGCCGCAAGATGCTGCGCGCGGCACTGGCCGCCCGGGTGGGCGGGGTCGCTTCGGAGGCCATCGAGGCCGCGGGCATCGACCCGCAGGTCAGGGGCGAGGTCCTCGACGTGCAGCAGTTCGCCCGGATCGCGTCCGAGCTCGCAGCGCGTGGCGCGTGGGTGCGATAGGTTTCTAGCCGTGACAACGGCCGTGCGGGTCCGGGTGCCCGCCAAGGTGAACCTGGCCCTCCGCGTCGGCGCGACCGACCCCGAGGGCTACCACGAGTTGGGGACCGTGTTCCAAGCGTTGTCGCTCTACGACGAGGTGACCGCGGAGGCTGCCGGGCCGGGCCACTACGAGCTCGCGTTCCGGGGCGAGGGGGCGGCCTTCCTGCCCACTGACGAGACCAACCTGGCCATGCGCGCCGCCAGACTGCTGGCCCGGACCCACGACGTCGCCGACGCCGGGGCCCGGTTGCTGGTGCGCAAGCGGATCCCGGTCGCCGGCGGCATGGCGGGCGGCTCCGCCGACGCAGCTGCGGTGCTGGTGGCCTGCAACGAACTGTGGGGCGTGGGCGCGTCGCTGGCCGACCTGATGGAGCTCGGCTCACAACTCGGCGCCGACGTCCCGTTCATGCTGCTCGGCAACACCGCCCACGGCACCGGCAGGGGGGACCGGCTGGAACCCCTGCCCACCGCCGGCACCTACCACTGGACCCTCGCCCTGTCCCACAGCGGCCTGTCCACGCCGACGGTGTTCAAGGAGTTCGACAGGCTGGCGGAGCCGCGACCAACGGAGATCCCCCGGGAACTGACCGCAGCGCTGGCCGCCGGCGACGTCGCGGCCGTCGGTGCGGCGCTGGTCAATGACCTGGCCGAACCCGCCATCGCGCTGCTGCCCACCCTGGCCAACACGCTGGAGATCGGCCTCCAGGCCGGTGCGCTGGGGGCCGTGGTGAGCGGCTCCGGGCCGTCCTGCGCGTTCCTGTCCGACACCCCCGAGTCGGCGGCCCTCGTGGCCGAGGCGCTGGGCGTGTTCAGCGGGGTGCGGGCCGTTCGCAGCGCCAGCGGGCCCGTGGCCGGCGCCGAGGTGGTGGACTGACATGGCATCGAAGGGCCATGACGAGGTCGACGAGGTGGTCGCCGCCTGGCGGCGCGAACGGCCTGACCTGGCGGTCGACCCGATGGAGGTGTGGTCGCGCATCCACCGTCTCTCAGAGGTGCTGGCCCAGCACCGGAAGCGCTCCTTCGCGGGGCAGGGGCTGGAGAACTGGGAGTTCGACGTGCTGGCGGCGCTGCGGAAGGCCGGGGAGCCGTACCGGCTCTCGCCCGGCCAGCTGCTGCGGGAGACCCACGTCACCTCCGGGACCATGACCAACCGCATCGACAGGCTCCGCAAGCGCGGCCTGGTCACCCGGGAGCCCGACCCGAGCGACGGCCGCGGCGCCGTCGTCGCCCTGACGGAGCAGGGGCGTGAACTGGTGGACTCCGCGCTCACGGCGCTGCTGGACCTCGAGTCCTCGCTGCTGGAGGGGTGGACCCCGGAGGAGTCGGGTGCGCTGGCCTCAGCCCTGCGCCGGCTCCTCGGCGGCGCCCTGGGATGATGACCGCTGGGCCTTTATCTCCGTGACGAGCCTCGGCTCCGGCTTGAGGTGGGCCATGCCGTTCCAGGCCAGGTTGATCAGGTGCCGGGCCACCACCAGGCGTTCCGGTTCCCGGTTCTCCAGCCACTGCTGGCCGGTCTGTGCCACCAGCCCGACGAGGGCCTGGGCGTAGAGTCCGGCGAACTTGGGGTCGTGGCCCAGACGGGCGAACTCCACCTCGAGCAGGTCCTCCACCTGCACCGCGATGTCGCTGAGGATGGACGCGAAGGAGCCGGTGGGGTTGCCCATCTGGGAGTCCCGGCTGAGGATGCGGAACCCGTCGGGGCAGCTGTCGATGTAGTCCAGCAGGGCCAGCGCGCCCAGCTCCAGGAGCTCGCGAGCGCCTGCGCCGGGGGTGGTCAGGGCCGAGCGGATGGACTCGTGGAGGGTGCGGACCTCGCGGTCGACGACGACGGCGTAGGCGCCCTCCTTGCCCCCGAAGTGTTCGTAGACCACGGGCTTGCTGACGCCCGCGCGGGCCGCGATCTCCTCGACCGAGGTCCCCTCGAAGCCGCGCTGGGCGAACAGTTCGCGGGCGATCTCCAGCAGCTGCTCCCGTCGCTGCGCCGAAGTCATCCGGACGCGGGTCCGGCGGGCTCGCGAGGGCGTTTGGTTCGACACGTACGCCATTGTCTCATGCGCCGCCATGGCTCACTTGGGCCAGCGCGCCAGCAGTGCCTCGTTCTGGGCGCGGGTCTCCTCACGCTTGAAGAACCAGCCGGAGAGGTGGAACAGCAGCAGCACGCCGCCGACGGTGCACAGTGCGGGGTACACGGCGGTCCAGTCGGTGAAGGGGTAGACGTCGGTCACCAGGGAGCCGGTCACGCCGAACGCGAGGCAGGCGATGCCCAACGTGTGGAGGTGGCCGGTGAGTGCCTGCATGGGCGACTCCTCCAGCAGCAGGCGGCGCAGCAGGAACCACGGGGGCGCCTCGGAGTCCCTGTCCGCGGCGATCGCCACGACGGCCCCGCGCAGCCGTAGCGTGACCCAGCCCTCCATCGCCGCGGCGGACACCAGGACCACGAGTCCCGCCAGGAGCAGGACCACGGCCACCACCAGACTGACGTCGATGAAGCCCTCCAGCCCGGGCCCGAAGAAGCGCTTGTCGCAGTTGCGACACGGCTTGCGCAGCAGCGTCAGGGCGACGATGACCACCGCGCAGGCCGTCAGCAGCGCGCCGGCGATGCCCATGGCCCGCCACGCCGCCCGGTCCAGCCGGTCCAGGCGCCGCAGGATCGGGGGAGCGTGCTCCAGGCCCTCACGGGATGCAGCCTGCTTGCCCTTCTGGCCGGGCCCCGGCTCCTGCGGGTGCAGGGTCGGCTTCTCGTTCTCCCACAACGCTGCCGCGCTACTGGGCTTGGGACGGAGCAGGGCACGGATGCCCAGCACGCCGGCGACGGCAATCACCGCCGACACCCCCAACGCCCAGAAACCGAACTCGGTGTCCCCGTCCGCCAGGGTCATGAAGCTTGCGATCACCCCGACCGGCCCGATGACGACGGCGAACGCCGACAGGATCCAGCTGCCCACGCCGGCGGCCCCGAGCGCCGAGCGTTGCCACTCCACCGGGAGCTCCTCCTTGGTGGCGATGCCGTCGTCGACCAAGGCGTCGAGTGCATTGCGCTGCTCCCGGCGGAACACGTCGTGGACGACGGCGGCGATGACCAGGACGCCGAACACGCCACCGAGGGCCACCACGCCCATGAACTTCCGCATGAACGTGTCGATGCCGCGCGCCACGTCGCGCTCCAGCCCGAGCGCACCCTCCTCGACGGCGATCCCCACCACCAGCACCACCAGCGACAGCGCCCCGCAGACCGCGGCCGTCCGCAGCAGCAGCGACGTCAGGTACCGCAGCACCAGGACGTGTACGGGCATCGGGTAGGTCTTGGAGAGTTCAACCACGGCGCCAAGGGTGTCACAGCCTGCGCTCAGGGGGTGGAAACCAGCCAGCAGCCCTGCAGGTGGTCGTCCACGGCACCGATGGCCTGCCACGTTGCGTACAGGGTGACCGGGCCGACGAACCTGAACCCGAGTTTCTTGAGGGCCTTGGACAGCGCCACCGACTCCGGCGTGCTGGAGGGCACCTCGTCGTGGATGACGGGGCGTGGGCCCGGTTCGGGAGCGTGTTCGGTGACGACGTCGACGAGCCGCCTGCCGTCCTCGTGCAGCGCGACCAGCGCCTTGGCGTTGTGGACGGTGGCCTTGATCTTCAGCCGGTTGCGGATGATCCGCGCGTCCTGCATCAGTCGCTCGACGTCGGCCTCGTCGAAGGTGGCGACCGCCGCCGGGTCGAAGTCCTTGAACGCCTCCCGGAACGCGTCCCGCTTGCGCAGCACCGTGATCCAGCTCAGCCCGGACTGGAACGCCTCCAGCGCCAGCCGCTCGAACAGCTCCCGCTCGTCAGGGGAGTCCGCCACCGGCTTGCCCCACTCCTCGTCGTGGTACTTCTCGTACAGCGGGTCACCCGACCCGAAACACCTGATCCTGTCCATCCCTGCTCCTCACCTCTGTGTACTCACATGATGGTTGCGCGGGACCCCGATCCGCCACGGTCGGGTCACACCTGTGGAGAACCGCCGCCATGCGCATCGGGCGAACCCCGGGCTGGGCTCAGTGTGGTGTTCATGCTGGTGAACCCGCAGAATCACCACACTGAGCTCGACGGGGTGGAGGTGCCGGGGCGGTCCGAGGTCGGGTCAGCAGTTCCCCGAGTGGCCTCAGCGTGGTGAATGTGATGGCGCACCCGCAGAAGCACCACACTGAGCGCCGCACCGCCGAGGCTCAGCCAGCGAGCTGCCTGCACCGTCCACACCGGTGCCCGCCCTGCAGCCCGCCCCGCCGCGCGAGCAGTTCCCGGATCTGGAGGGCGACGGCGCATGGTCGCGTCAGGATGTCGTGCCACCCGAAGCGCAGTGTGAGGATGCCCCGGATGGCCAGGCGGTTGTCCCGATCCATGTCGCGGAACGGCTCCTCCTCGTGTCCCAGCCGTCCGTCCAGTTCCACCACGAACCCGTGATCGGCGAAGTGGACGTCGGATCGAGTGCCGGAGATGAGGGTGACCTGCAATTGGCCCTCGGGCAGGCCGTGTCGCCGGATGACGTCGTTGTGGAACAACCACTCGAGCACGGACTGGACTCCCTGCCCCGCCTGCTCACAAACCTCTCGCATCAGCGACATGTGACGCACCCTCTTCACCTGGTCCAAGTGCGACAGGACGCGTTCGGGCGTGGTCATCGATTCCGCGACGGCTCGAGCGATGGCGTCGATGGTCTGGTTGCGGTCTGACTCGCGGGCGAGGTCCAACAGGGCCACTTCGGCAGGTGTGCGAGCCGGAGTTCCCCGGCCTGCGCGGCTGCCCCGTCGGAAGCGGACACTGAAGTTGTCGTCGCCCATCGGTGACAGTGGCTCGCAGCGCTGGTGGTAGATGGTGATCAGACCGGGTTCGTCCCGGACGAAACCGTGCAGATGCCCGGCTGCACGCCCAGTGATCGCTCCGGTTGGGCCCGCGCGCAGCTTCCCAGCGAAGCACCAACTCTCGAAGGTGGGCTCGTGGATGCAGTAGTAGCCGTGGCCCATCCTGGTCCAACCCGCGATCCAGCGACGGCGCGCGCCCGTCGGGGCCTTGAGCTCGTCGAGTTGCCCGCTGGTCAGGACGCCGGCCTGCGAACGAGCACGCTGCAGGATCCGCTGGCTGGGTTCCTTCTTCTCATACATGACCACACTCTGGTCGTGCCGGCGCCCGATCTGTCACGGGGCCGGCGAGACTGTGGACAGGTGCTCGCCCCACTGTGGTGATAGCGACGGTGAAGCGTCCAGATCACCACACCCAGGAGGCGCCGGCGGGTGGCGATCGCTCGTTACTCCTCAGCGTGGTGATTCTGCTGGTCAACCGTGCGAACCACCACACTGAGGCGGCCGACGGGTGCCGCGCGCCCCTCCATGCCCCGGCCGACGATCCCGGCTAAGCTTGTCGGAGGCCCCTGACGGGGCCGTTCCCCGGTTGGTCTTTCGGCAGGGCCCGCCTGACTTTGAATCAGGATTAGCGAAGTAGGTTCGACTCCTACCCGGGGAGCCGCTCTGGCTAGGGGTTTCACGAATACGCGGGTGTTTCGTGCAACATACGTGCAACAGTGATCACGCCTCAGTGACGCTCACCGCGCAGCATGGCGTCGACCTCGTTCAAGTCGACGAGCACCCTGAAGCCGTTCTGGAAGCGCGTCAGTTTGCCCTCCGCGATCCGGCGCTCCAGTGAACGTCGGGAACTCCTGCAGTACTCCATTGCCTCGGGCAGCGTGGCGTACCGAGGGCGGGGCAGTGTGGCGGTCTGTGTCCTGGTCATATTGGGTCGCTTTCTGGTGTCTCGTGTGCGGATCCTGAATTACTGGCCAGAAGGAGCCGCGGACGGCTTGCCTGCCGCCAGCCTGCTCGCCTCGCGGGGTTCCGCTGGTTGTCCTTGCCACCTGTATGGCCCGTGCGCGCCAGGGCACAGCGAACACTGTCAGGAGAGGCGTCTAAGAACGAGGACCATTCGTCGATCTGGGACCAGCTGCCTACTGCTCCTTGAGTAGCCACGGGGTCAAGCGCTTCGCCAGAGGCCCTTGGCCTCTAGATCGACCTCTCATGCCGATGTTGGGGCGTAGCGGAGCCTGCGAGGATCATCCAGAGGAAAGCGGCGACCTGACATCCATCGCTTCTATGATCGAATCACTCGCCCACGCCAAGAGTCGGAGGCCCACATCCCTATGCAATCCGTCCGTGCCGTCCTCTGGGACGCTGACGGCGTGCTACAGGACACGCCTGCTGGCACCTGGGACCTCGCGGCCTCGGTCGTGTCTCAGTTCCCTGGCGCGCTCACCGGAGCAGCGATCGATGAAGATGGCATTCGGGCCGTCGCTGACGCCATGGGTTTGGGCGATCGCATTGATGATGTTCTCTCCGTCTGGTGGACCTTCGACGTCCTGCAGCCCGTGTTGGAGATCGTCGCTAGAGTGCGAGCCACCGGGGTCTCCTGCTATCTCGCGACTAACCAGGATTCCTACCGCGCGACGTGCATGCGAAACCGTGCGCCTTACGAGGAGATCCTCGACGGCGCGTACTACTCTTGCGACATCCGCTCGGCAAAGCCGTCGGCGGTGTTCTTCGAACACATCGCGTCGGATCTTGGGCTTGCCCCCGAGCAGCTGCTCTTCATCGACGATCAGCCTGCGAACGTTTCGGGAGCTCAGTCCGCGGGATTGAACGCGGAACGCTGGACATATGGTGACGGGATGGAGAGGCTCCGGAAGCTCCTCGACACGTACGAGATTCATCTGGCCTGACTCCGGGAACGTCCTCAACTGCCGATGAGCGGCAGAGCCCCATGGACTGACTGGTGCGCACGGCTCTGTCTCCGGTGCTGAGCGCTCCACGCAGGTGCACCATTCGGGTGAGTTGCCACTTTGGCTCCGTCTCCGGTGTCAAGCGCTCCACGCACTCTTCTGCCGCATCGCGGGATCTCAGGAGTTGCCGCGGCGGCCGCTACCTTGATCCGTTCACGCGGTAGCGGTCTCCTTGGACCTCGGAAGATCCACGATCTCGTTCCAGGTCAGACACCCAGTCCTACGCTGGTCTCGAAGTGGGACCATTCTGGTCTCACCCAGGTGTGGAGGAACCGTGCTTGCAGCAGATTCTCACGTGCACAGCGAGTGGTCATGGGACACCGGCGGCCCAGAGTCGGCGGCCGGAGGGACCATGGCACGCACTTGCGAGCAAGCAGTTCGAATCGGACTGTCCACGGTCATCTTCACCGAACACCTCGACCTTGACGACAGCTGGCTCGCCGATCCGGGTGACTTCCCAGGTCTGGAGAATCAGCTACTCAACGACCAGGGCTACATGGCAGTGCCGCCACTGGATGTCGAGGGCTACTTCGAGACGGTGGAACGCTGTCGACACCAGTTTCCAGATCTGAAGATTCTGACAGGGGTGGAGTTTGGACAGCCGCACGTGTTCGAGGACCAAGCGCGGCACTTGCTCAGTCTCGACCGCCTCGACAGGATCAACGGTTCCCTGCACACCTTGCCTATTGGAGGGAGCCGAGCCGAACCCGTCACACTGTTCAATCGTTGGTCGCCAGAGGACGTGGTCTGGGCCTATCTGGAGGAGGTGCCTCGGATGGTCGATGGGTCCGACGTCTTCGAGGTGTTCACGCACCTGGACTATCCGGCACGCCACTGGCCCACTGAGCGAGTTGGGCCCTTCGACCCAACGCGCTTCGAGGACGGCATCCGGGCAGCAATGCGCGCAATCGCGCAGAGCGGACGAGCCCTCGAGATGAACACGCGGCGCCTCTGGCCCTGGATGCCCCAGTGGTGGGCTCAGGAAGGGGGACGAGCGGTGACGTTCGGAAGTGATGCTCACGCACCAGCGCAGTTGGCCGCCGGGTTCCCCGAGGCAATGGCCATGGCGCAGCATTTCGGATTCCGTCCAGGCAGCCAACCGGACGACTTCTGGATCCGCTGACCCAGCCTCTTGGTGCCACCCCATGACTTGGGCCAGCCCGCAAGTTTAACGGGACATCACGTAGGACGCCGTTAGCGCAGTCCCGAATATCACTGTGCGCCCACCAAGGAGCCGCTGCCGCACGTACCCCCTGACTCTTGGAGTGGAACACACCTACTGCACGAGGGTCCTGTCGGGAGTTTGCGTTCTCACTGTAGGGGTCGGTGGACGGGGTATAGAGGGTATGACGGCCTCTCTCCACAAGTTGACGGCTGGGTCGGGGTATGACTACCTGACCCGGCAGGTTGCTGTCCAGGACACTACCGAGAAGGGGCGTGTTTCGTTGGCGTCGTACTACTCGGAGAAGGGGGAGATCCCTGGGTACTGGTGTGGCAGTGGCTTGGCGTCGTTGGGTGATGTGGGGGTTGGTGATCCGGTTTCGGCGGAGCAGATGAAGGCGTTGTTTGGTGGTGGGTTCCATCCGAACATGAGATGGCGGCAGGCGATGTTGGGGCCGGGTGCGACGGCGGGGGAGGTGGCTGCTGCGGTCAGGTTGGGTCGGCCGTTCCCGGTCCATGCGGGGGCCACGAAGTTCCAGAGCGATGTCGCGGTCCGGTGCGCGGCGTGGGAGCGCCAGCACCCGGAGGCTTCCGAGGTGCCTTCCGGGGTGAGGGCGGAGATCCGCAACTCTTTGGCGAGTGAGGGATTCACTAGGCGGATGGGGCGAGCGCCGGCCGGGTTGGAGTTGTCGTCGGAGGTGGCGCGGTTGTCGAGGGATGTGTCGACGGCGTGTGCTGGGTTTGATGTTTCGTTCACGCCGGTGAAGTCGGTGTCGGCGTTGTGGGCGGTGGCGCCGCAGGGGCTGGCGGCCAGGATTGAGGAGGCCCACAACGCTGCGGTGGCTGATGCGTTGCGGTTCCTGGAGCAGAACGCGTTGTTCTCGCGTGAGGGTGCTGGTGGTGTCAGGCAGGTCGACGTCACCGGTTTGTTGGCTGCTGCGTTCGTGCATCGGGACTCTCGTGCTGGGGATCCGAATCTGCACACGCACGTGGCGATTGCGAACAAGGTCCAGACGTTGTCGGGGAAGTGGTTGGCGATTGATGGCCGGTTGTTGTTCAAGGCGAAGGTGGCGATCTCGGAGACCTACAACTCGCAGCTCGAGGCCCACCTCGCCGGCCTGGGGATCCGGTTCGCTGAGCGCGCGGGTGATGATCCGGGGAAGCGGCCGGTTCGTGAGATCGTCGGTGTCCCGGCGGTGTTGAGCCAGCGGTGGTCGTCTCGGCGGGCGGTGATCACGGTTCGCCAGCAGGAACTGGCTGCGAAGTTTCAGCGGGATCATCATCGGCCTCCGACGCCGGGGGAGGCGTTCAAGCTGGCGCAGCAGGCCACGTTGGAGACCCGCGACGCGAAACATGAACCCCGGAGCCTCGCCGAGCAGCGGGCAACCTGGTGGGCAGAAGCCGTTTCGGTTGTTGGCCAGGACGGCATCGCCGCCATGGTCACCGAAGCCACCGGAGGTGACCGGACCCCGTCCCGGGTCACTGAGGGTTGGGTTGCTGCGACGGCCGTGGAGATCATCGCTGCTGTGGAGCAGTCTCGTGCTGTGTGGCAGTCGTGGCATCTGCGGGCCGAGGCGTCCCGCCGCGCCCGTGAACACGTGCTGGATCCCGCCACCACCGAGTCCCTCACCGCCGAGTTGCTGCGCCGGGCCCTGCGCCTCAGCCAGCCCATCGGGGACCCACATACGGGACAGGGGGCGCCTGCGGTTCTGCGTCGACGGGATGGGTCGTCGATGTACTCGGTTGCCGGGTCCCAGCAGTACACGTCGGGACGGATCGTCGCTGCGGAACAGCGAATCGTCGAACTCGCTGGCCGTGCCGACGGTCACCGCGTCGACGAGGTGCAGGTGACTTTGGCGCTGCTGGCCTCCACGGCCAATGGCATCACCCTGAACCAGGGCCAGAGGGATCTGGTGCGTCGGATGGCAACCAGCGGTGCGCGTGTCCAGCTCGCATTGGCGGCCGCGGGATCAGGCAAGACGACCGCATTGAGAGTGTTGGCTGATGCGTGGCGTGAGAGCGGAGGAGACGTGTTGGGGTTGGCGCCGTCTGCGGTGGCCGCCGGGGTGCTCCGGGAACAGACCGGTCAAGCCGGCACGGTTGCGAAGCTGTTGTGGGACCTCGACCACAACCGACTAAGCATGCGGATCGGGCCGGAGACGCTGGTTGTGGTTGACGAGGCGGGAATGGTCGACACCAACTCCTTGGCCCGGGTCGTCGACCACGTCGTGGACCGTGGCGGGTCGGTGCGGTTGGTCGGGGATGACCAGCAACTTGCCGCAGTCAACGCCGGCGGCGTCCTCCGGGACATCGCCAGCACACATGGCGCTGTCGAGCTGACTGAGCTGATGCGGTTCACCGACCCTGCCGAGGCCGCCGCCTCCCTCGCCCTGCGCGAGGGCCGTCCCGAGGCGTTGGGCTACTACCTCGACCAGGACCGGATCCATGCCGGCACCGGACAGACCAGCATCGAGGCCGCATTCCAAGCCTGGACCCACGACATCGCAGACGGCCTCGACAGCCTGATGCTCGCCAGCACCAAAGCCGCCGTCGCCGACCTGAACCAGCTGGCACGCGAACACCGCCTCGCCGCGACGGTTGCACCGTCGGGGCCGTCGGTGGTGTTGGGTGATGGGAACCATGCCTCGAGGGGTGATGTGATCGTGACGCGGATGAACGCCCGCCGGTTACCGGTCTCGGCCACGGACTGGGTCAAGAACGGCGACCGCTGGACCGTCGAGAACATCACCCAAGGCAGCATCCGGGCTCGTCACCGCACCTCTGGTCTGCTGGTCACGTTGCCTGCCGCCTACGTCGCACAGCATGTCCAACTCGGGTACGCCGTCACCGTCCACTGCGCCCAGGGCGTCAGCGTCGACGTCACCCGGGGCGTCCTGTCCGGGGCAGAGCCGAGGCAGCAGCTGTATGTGATGATGACCCGCGGCCGTCACGCCAACCACATCTACACACCCGTCGTCGGCGACGGCGACGAGCACAGCCTGCTGCACCCCAGCACCCTTCGGCCCGAGACCGGAGTCGATGTCGTGGAGGCCATCCTCGCCCGAGACGAAGCTGCACGCTCGGCCACCACCGCGAACCGCGAGGCCACCGCAGCCGCCACCCAACTCAGAGACGCGACCCTGCAGTACCTCGACGGACTGCACGTCGCAGCCGCCGACGTCCTGGGAGCTGAGAACGTGAAGGCCCTGGACCGTGATGCTGACCAAGTCGTCGACGGGCTGACTGACTGCCCCGCATGGCCAACACTGCGCGCGGCCCTGCTCCTCAACGCACTCGCCGGCCACGACCCGATCAACGATCTCCGGGCCGCGGCCGCGGGCCACGAACTGGACTCCGCCAAGGACCCCGCAGCCGTCCTGACGTGGCGCATCCACACCCCAACCGGTGGACCGCTCCCGTGGCTACCCCCGATCCCGGAAGCCTTCAACAGGCATCCCAACTGGGGCGGGTATCTCAGCGGACGCGTAGGCCAGATCATGCGTAGCGTCCGAGCACTAGCCGACGAAGCCCCAGCAGCAGGGACACCGCCATGGGTATCGCCCGGGCAGCAACTGACGACGGACCTGATCGCAGACGTGGAGACCTGGCGCGCCGCGGCCGGGGTCGACCCATCCGACCGACGACCAACCGGTCCAACTCAACATGGTGCTGGCGCACGGGCTTGGCAGAAGCGGTTGGACGTCCAACTCAACCCCGCGTCAGCCATCGGAGCCCAGCTGCTAGCGTCCCTCGAGCCCAAGTTGGAGGGCGACACGTTCGTAACCACCCTCAACCACCGCCTCGCTCACCTTCATGCCGACGGCTTGCCCGTCGCGGCGATGTTGACCGAGGCCTGCACCGAGGGCCCACTTCCGGCAGAGCACCCGGCAGCGGCTCTGTGGTGGCGCCTTGCAAGGCACCTCGACGACAGCCTCAACCACGGGAACACGGAGCAAGCGCAACCCGATCCGGTTGTTCAACAGGCCTCGAGCGCCGTCGAAAAGGTCGATGTCGAGAGCCTGGTCGTCGAACCGGAGAGACACAGAGACGAGGGACCGTCGAGTGGTGAGCCACGCACATCTTCCCGTGAGGCCCGAGGCCGTCAGGAGCATCAGAACCACTGGCGGCTCGAACAACAGCGTCACCGACGCCCATCTTCCCCGTCCCGGTGAATGGGCAGAAGTTCCCGGAACCGACCAGAATTGGGCCTGTCGGGAACTTTGTGTAACTGGTGTGGCGTGATCCACGGTTTGGCCGTGGGGAACGGAGTATCTGTTCATGAACGATCGCAACGGTAGGGAAGCCGTCACGCAAGCTGTTGGGGTGCCGGCGGTTCGGGGTCCTGACATGACTGAGTTGGCCGAGCAGTTGGTGGCCACGGCTGGGGACCGCGGTATCGCGTTGACCGGGGAGGGAGGCCTGTTGTCGGCGTTGACCAGGCAGGTTTTGCAGTCGGCGTTGGAGGCGGAGATGAGTCTCCACCTCGGCTACGACAAACACGACCCGGACGGCCGCAACCGCGGCAACTCGCGCAACGGGTCGACACCGAAGACCGTGACCACCGAGATCGGGCAGCTCACGGTCCAGGTCCCCCGGGACCGGGACGGCAGTTTCGATCCGAAGGTCATCGCCAAGCACCAACGGCGCTTGTCAGGTTTCGATGATCAAGTCGTGAGTTTGTATGCGAAGGGCATGACCACCGGAGACATCGCAGCCCATTTGGAACAGATCTATGACACCAGCATCTCCCGCGACACTGTCTCGGCGGTGACTGCGAAGGTGGCTGAGGACCTCAAGCTGTGGCAGAGCCGACCTCTGGACAAGGGGTGTATCCGGTGATCATTATCGACGCGATCGTGTTGAAGATCCGTGAGGGGCAGGTCGCGAACCGGCCGGTCTATGTGGCGATGGGCGTCAATCTCGACGGGGTCCGGGACGTGTTGGGCATGTGGATCGGCCCCACCGGAGGAGAGGGCGCGAAACAATGGATGAAAATGCTCACCCGAACTGAAGAATCGCGGCATCATGGACGCATGCATCGTGTGTTGCGACGGCCTCAAGGGCCTGCCGGAGGCCATTTCGGCGATCTGGCCGTTGGCTGTGGTGCAGACCTGTGTGGTGCATCTGGTGCGGAACTCGTTGCGTTACTCGGCCCGGCAGCACTGGCAGACCATCACCCGGCAACTGCGCGGCATCTACACCTCCGCCACCGTCGACGAAGCGACCGATCGGTTCGAGGAGTTCGCGCAGCAGTGGCACCCCAAGTATCCGGCGATGATCGGGTCCTGGCGCAACGCGTGGATCGAGTTCGTGCCGTTCTTGGACTTCCCGGCCGAGGTCCGGTCCCTGATCTACACCACCAACGCGATCGAGTCGCTGAACTCCAGATTCCGGGCAGCTGTCCGGCGCCGCGGGCACTTCCCAGACGAGGCTTCCGCGTTGAAGGTCCTCTACCTCACCGTTCGCGAAAGACGCCCGAACCGGGCCAACCCCACCGGCCAGATCGCCGGCTGGAAGAACATCCTCAACGTCCTATCCTTGACCTACGGCGACCGCCTAGGTCTCAACTGAAGCCATGGCCACTTACACAAAGAATCCGACAGGCCCTTACGCGAAGCGGGATCCAGGTCACGGCGACAGACGATCACCCGTTCTATGTTGCTAATGAAGGCTGGGTCAGAGTTGGTGACCTCAAAGTGGGTGATCAGATAGCACAGCGGGATGGTGAACTTGCCGTCATTGCGTCGATCGGAGCAATTGGCGCCAAGGCGGCAATGTACAACTTTGCGGTCGAGGGGAACCGGAACTACTACATCACTGACGCGCAACTGCTTGTGCACAACTGTAAACTGTTCCCAGATCTTTCTGGGCTTAAAGGTGCGGATCCCGAGGAGGTGCTCAATGTCATCCCAGACCATTGGGCTCGTTACCACCCCAAATAAGAATCCGAGTGGCATCAGGTTCTCGAACCCGAAAGCGCCCGGGCAACAGATTATCTACGAGCCTGCTTGGCCGGGCGGGAGTGGCGTCCACGGCGGGCCCTACGTCCGTGTCTCGGATGGTGTCCATCCTGCCTACCGAATCCCCCTAGCGGGAAATCCGACACTGCAATGAGCGAACTGAAATGGACGGTATTGCTTCTTGGTGCGGAAGTTGAGACATTTGTTCTCGAAGCGTTCCTTGCCTGCAGAGGGTCCTATCCATATGACTCTGACGCCGCTCTCGCTGTTAAGGAGTGTTTAGTGAGTCTAGAGCAGACGGGATGGGTAAAGGTGTGGATGTCGGACGCGCTTGACCCTTGGGTGCCTCTCCCGAGGGATCCTCAAGTTTCGTGGCAGACAGCACTCGACGAGGACCGGGTCATGAATGCCGTGGCTTCAGATGGTCGCTGTTCGGTGTTCGAATCCACCGATTCCGGTATCGTGGCGCTCCGTGCGCACCTAGGGTCGAGATTTCGTGGCTAACCCGGCAAACCCGGAGGCTTACCGAGCGGGGAAGGGACTGTATGTGGAGTTCGACGTGCCGAGAACCACTGTTTTTCCTGCTGGCAAGCCCGAGTGGGGCGTGATCCCAGGACCAAATGTGGGAACCACGCGGTTCGGCCCGATCCCATCTGAGATGCCAAGAGCGTCCTGCATCCTGGTTGTGTGCAGCAGATGATGCGCCTCCAACGCTTGGGGACTTGGGTCGAGCATCACCGCGTAGATCTCGAAAGATGCGGTGATGTGAGATTCGTCGTGGGACCCAAATCGTACGCCAACCCGTCTGCTCAGCTGCTGATCTCTCATGGAAGCAATGAGGTAGAACTGCTGCTATGGGAGTCGGGTGAGGCTGAGTTCACCTGCGGCCCCGTTGATTCGTACGTTACTGAGCATATCGAAGTGCGCACATCACTGGAACTGGACAAGCTCCTGCGGCGCTTTCAGGTGGCAGCCCTCCGAATGGGGAGGCCCGATTGAATCAATTGACCGAGAAGTAATATAGACACCCGCATCCTCCCAGCGGCTAGGTTCCGTACAACGTCCTCGGGTTAAAGGTCCAGGTGTCTAGGTGTGGCCGCTAGGGCCATAGTCTCTCAGAAACACCCACCAGCAGCGGCGCAGGGAACTTCGAAACAAGCGATACGAGTCCAGCAGAATAAGTCCAACGTGGCGCTTGACGATGTGGTGGGACGCTCTGCCTACGACAAGGTGATGCAAGCGGTGCAGCTAAATTTGCGTGGCCGTGGGAGCCCCTTTGATTGGGAGATGAGACGCCTTTTCGAGGCTAGACTTATGCCGAGTGCTGACTTGTGGGAAGCAGGTGCGAAAATTGTCAATCCTTTCAACTGAGTTCAATGAACTTCAATACCCTGGCAGGGTGTTCCACCTTGAGGTGTTGCGTGGAGGCATGAACCGTCTTCTGTGGCGTTCAAACCGTTCCGAACGCTGGCCTGATCGTGTGGAGGTCATTTTCATGAATGTGCGCTACATGTCGGTGGGGTTAGAGCTTCAGAGTCCTAAGATCCGGCTTCTTGGATCACTGGCTGATCACCTCGACATGGTCCCATGGAGGCTGGATTACGCTGCGCAGCGCTCAGTCTACCTAGTCTGCACAGACAGCGGAGAAGGGGTGATCGTCGGTGATGGGGTGGGTGTTGATGAATCGGATTTGTCTGCGGAGGAGCCGAGTCGCTTTTTTATGATGTGACATCGCGTTGCCGGTACTCCGTCACTCAGGGCTGTCCCGGCAGCGTCGAGTTAGCCCGTGGCTGGAGGTGGTGATCATCAACATCTATTGCGAGGCTCGCGCCTGAGTTTCACACCTGAGCCCGGTTTTGGGTCTCCGGGTGCACGTAGATCGTAGTCAGGGCGATTTGTCTGAGGTGGTCGGGGCACTAAAAACCCACCTTGAAAGCCAGCTCCGAGGCTCGCGATGGGCCGCGTGCGTCCCCGCGGTGACGGCTAGGACGAGTGTCGCTCCGTCTTCGAAGGCTGGATCCGCAGTGGTCAAGGCAGCAACTCGCTCCTCAGAGGCCGTTCAGCGGTGCCCGAAGGCCGTTTGGCAGCTGGGCTCGGATAGCCTGGGCCGTTCCTCGGGTCCGTGAGAGACCTCACGAGGAGCCGCGGTCGCCTTTCGCTTGCCAACGGGCCTCTTCCTCCTCGTCGAGATGGGCACTAAAAGTGTGAAACTCGGGCGGTACTCCGTCACTCAGGGCTGTCCCGGCAGCGTCGAGTTAGCCCGTGGCTGGAGGTGGTGATCATCAACATCTATTGCGAGGCTCGCGGCAACCCCCGTGTCCGGTGCGTCCACGCGGCCCTGGCTGCTCTGGGTCACAGACTAGGGCCGAAGCGGGTGTGGCGGCTCATGAAGACCGCTGGCCTGCAAGGACGCCACCCCAAGGCGTGGAAACGTACCACCATCCACGGCGAGGACCCGGCACCGGACCTGATCGGCCGCTGCTTCACCGCGGAGGAACCAAACCAGAAGTGGTGCGGCGACATCACCTACGTCCGGACCTGGGAGGCTGGGGCGATGTCATACCGTCGTAGCAACAGAGGGGGTTGCGGGTGGTGGAGCAAAGGAACAGCAGCGGCGGCGTCGGTTGACGTTGGAGGACAGGGTCCAGATCGCATTCGGGATCAAGCAGGGCCTCAGGGATCGCGAGATTGGGGAACTCACGGATAGGGACCGGAGCGTGATCTGGCGGGAGCGCCGACGCAACTCGTGGAAGACCGCCGGCTACAAACCTGCCGCTGCGGACACGAAGGCCCTCCGCCGGGGTGCGCGTCCGCAGACTCGCTCGATCGACGCGGACCCTGTCTTCGTGGCGTGGGTGCGGGCCGACCTTCGGCGGCCCCGGACTCAGCGGCAGATCGCTGGCCGGTTGCGTATCGAGGCCCGGGACGCGAGTGTGGAGACCATGGTGAACTCACCCGACGCGCAGGGACGGCTTGTGTGCCATGAGGCGATCTACCGTTGGATCTATGCCCACCCGAAAGGGGCGTTGGCGCGTGAGAACATCCTGCGCACGAACCGGCGGCGGCGCCGACCGTTGGGTGAACGTACCGGTGGCCGGATCGTGGGGATGGTCTCCATCGACGACCGCCCCGAAACAGCCGCCGATCGGCGGGTGCCGGGGGCGTGGGGAAGGTGACTTGATCATCGGCGCTGGTGGGAAGTCAGCGGCGGCCACTTTGGTGGAGCGTCACTCCCGGTTTCTTGGTGATCCTGGGTCTTCCGGATGGGAAGAACGCTGACGGACTCGCCGACGTCCTGGTAGATCATGTCGGTGACATGCCAGCTCATTTGCGGGGATCTTTGGCGTTGGACCAGGGCGCCGAGATGGCCCGGCACGCCCCGCTGGAGCGTTGAGGCCATCAGCCGTCCTGACCTGACGCATCCACACCCCAACCGGTGGACCGCTCCCGTGGCTACCCCCGATCCCCGACACCCTCAACAACCACCCCAACTGGGGACGCTATCTCAGCGGACGCGCAGGCCAGATCATGCGTAGCGTCCGAGCACTGGCCGATGAGATCCCAGCAGGCGGGACACCGCCATGGGTCCCGCCAAGGCGGCAACTCACGAAGGAGCTGATCACAGACGTCGAGACCTGGCGCGCCGCCATCGGAGTCGACCCATCCGATCAACGCCCAACCGGTCCAACTCAACATGGAGTGACACGGGACTGGCAGAATCGGCTGGACACCCCGCATACACCCGACATCAGTCGTGGGAGCCGAGCTGCTCGCATCCCGCGAACCCAAGCTGGAGGGCGACGGCTTCGTAACCACCCTCAGGCACCGCCTCGCCGACCTTCACGCCGACGGTCTGCCCGTCGCAACGATGTTAACTGAGGCCTGCTCCGATGGCCCACTTCCGGCGGAGCACCCGGCAGCGGCACTGTGGTGGCGGCTTGTGAGGCGCCTCGACGGCCGCAACCGGACCACCACGGAGCAAGCGCAACCCGATCTGGTCGCTGAGCAGAATGGAAGCGTGTTCGAAGAGGACAGGACGGCGCGCCTGGCGGTCGAACAGGTGAGAGGTAGAAGTGAGCGAAAGTCGAGTGTTGAGCCGCGCATATCTTCGACTGATGCCCGAGCCCATCAGGAGAGTCAGAACCGTTGGCGGCGCGAGCAGTTGCGTAACCGGCGGCCATCTTCCCCATCGCGGTGATGGGGTAGAAAGTCGGTCGACCTTGTTTTGGCAGGTCCCGCGAGGCATCATTGTTTACATGTCTACACCAGTGCTGAGCGTTCGCCTCCCGGAAGACGTCAAGCATCGACTCGACGCCCTGAGTGAGGCTACGGGCCGCCCCGTGGCGTTCTACGTGCGCGAAGCGGTCGTAGAGCACCTGGAACACCTCGAATGGGCCTACGACGTGGCGGCACGAGCTGAAGCAATCCGGGCTGGAGCACGTGAGACGGTGCCGCTCGATGAGGTTGCCCGTGGTCTGGGACTCGACCCCGAAGAACTGCGCGCTGACGCGAGCCACGTCGACTGATGGCATGGAGGGTTCAGGTCGATGCTGACTGCGAGCGATCGCTCCGGAAGCTGGACCGCCAAGTCGCGCGCCGTATCCTGACCAAGCTCTACGCGTTGGCCGAACTGCAGGAGCCCCAGACGCGTTGCAAAGCGCTCACGGGGCCACTCGCGGGACTGTGGCGGCTCCGCGTGGGTGACTTCCGTGTGCTGCTCGACATCCGCAGGGGTGAGTTGGTCATCGTTGCACTCGATGCCGACCATCGGAGCTCGATCTACGACGACTGAAGCCAGTCAACCCGCAAGCACGACTAGGTAGTTGTGTTCTGCTGCCACGCCTTGGACATGTTTCGCGCTCGTTCGGCGTCGCGTTCCGCCGTTGCTCTCTGGTATCGCAGCGCCATCGTGGGTGTTGTGTGTCCGAGCATGTTCTGGATCTCGCGGACGGTGGCGCCGGCGCTGGCGGCGAGGGTGGCGGCCGTGGATCTGAGGTCGTGATCCCGGAGGTCCTCGCGACCAATGGCCTTGGCGGCCTTCTTGTGGATGCGGCGGAGGACGTCGTGGTTCAGAGGCCCGCCGTCGTCGGCCGGGAAGAGGAGATCCTCGGGCTTGAGCTTTCCGCGGCTCTTGCGCCACGTTTTGAGCGACGCGACGGTGTGGGGGAGCAGCGAGAGCGTCCTACGCGAGGCCTTCGTCTTGGGATCCTGGATGGCCAGCGTTCTGGGTCCGGTTTCTCCCAGGCGGGCCAGAGATCCTGCGATCGTGACCGTCTGAGCATCGAGGTCGAGGTCCTTGTCCCTGAGCGCAAGTACTTCGCCGAGGCGGAGCCCGCAGGTCACTTGGAGGGTGAGTGCCGCATGGGCCCATGGGACGTCGATGGAACCGAGGTACTGCTGGGCCTCTGACACTGTGAGGACCTCGGGGTCGCGTTTCCGCTCCGGTGACCCCGCCCCCTTCAACGTGCAGGGTGTTGCGTCGATCAGGCCAGCCAGCACGGCGTCCTTGAACACTGAGACGACCAGCTCGTAGGCCTTGCCGCCCTGCGTGGCTCTGGTGCTCGGCGGGCCGCTCCATCGCCACTTGTAGACGTCGTCGCGCGTGACCTCGGTCAGGAGCAGGTCCCCGAACTCGGTGCCTTGGATGGTCAACCTTGCGAGCGTCCGGTAGTTGTCGGCCGTGGTGGTCTTGAGCGGTCGCCTCGACCGTGTTTGCCTCTCGTTGATGCAGCGCTCCAGCCATTCGGAGACCGTTGGGCCGGCCAATGCGGCCTGCTCTGCCGCCAATGCCTCTTCTTCGGCCTCCGCGCGTGCCTGGGGACTGGTCCACCCGTCCTCCATCAGGCGACGTTCCTGTCCGAGCCAGGCGAAGGCGTCCTCCTTGTGGGTGAAGGTTGTGGGGCCGCTGTGGCGGCGTCCGTCGCGGCCGATGTAGCTGGCCTGGTAGCGGCCGCTCGGCAGCCTCCGCAAGGCCCCGAAGCTGTTTCGCCCCATCATTCCCCACGCCCTTTCGTGCAACATACGTGCAACATCCATGTCACACGACGGCGTGTCAGGAAGTCAAACGTCGTAGTCAGATGTGTTTGTTTGAGCGTTAGGAGCGGTGTCGCAGTAGGTTCGACTCCTACCCGGGGAGCTGGGCACGACGCGCAGCCGTCCGACGCTGGCTGGCGCACTCTGCTCCGTCTCCGATGCCAACTGCGCCAGCCAAGTGCGCCACCTTGATTGAGTGGCGCACTCTGCTCCGTCTCCGGTGCTGAGTGCGCCATCCACCTACACGGCGGGGGAGCGTGTGCCGTAACTCTGGAACTCCCACACGGGCAGAGGCCCGAGTCGTTACTATCGACCCACCGCGCGACGAATCCCGAGGTCATTGACGACCCCGCAACGCAAGGAGGCAGGCGATGAACGACTCCCAGCTGACCGGCACCGGCGTGGTGCCCGGCATCGCCCATGCACCGGCGGCCTGGCTGCGGCAACTGCAGTTGCCGCCGCTGGACGAGGGGGTCGTCGAAGAGGGGGAGCGGGATGCGGAGAAGGAGAAGCTCCTTGTGGCGGTGGCCACCGTCGCGGACCGCTACGACGCCCGCGCGGCAACTGCGACGGGTGCCGCCAACGAGGTGCTCACGGCGACGGCGGGGCTGGCCCGTGACCGCGGCTGGACCCGGGCGGCGTCGAAGCTGGTGGCCGCCGGTTCACGCGCGCCGAAGGCGGTGAGCGAGGCGATCGCGACCTTCGTGGCCCAGTTCGAGCAGTTGGGCGGCGTGATGGCCGAGCGCACCACGGACCTCAAGGACATCCGCGACCGCGTCACGGCGGAGCTGCTCGGCCTGCCCGAGCCGGGGATCCCGGACCCGGGGGAGCCGTTCGTGCTGATGGCAGCCGACCTCGCGCCGGCTGACACGGCAGGGCTGGACCCGGAGCGCACCGTCGCCCTCGTCACGGAACTGGGCGGTCCCACCAGCCACACCGCCATCATCGCCCGCCAGCTCGGCATCCCGTGCGTGGTCGCCGTCGCGGGTCTGGACGCCGCCGTCGCAGAGGGCACGTCGGTACTCGTGGACGGCACCTCGGGCACCGTCCGGTGGGGCGTGCCCGACGACGAGGCCGCCCAACTGGTGGCCAAGGACGTCGAGCGCCGCGAGGCCATCAAGGCCTGGACCGGACCCGCCGCGCTGGCCTCCGGTGAGCGCGTGCAGTTGCTCGCCAACGTCGCCGACGGCGCAGCCGCCCGGAAGGCTGCCCCCACCGCGGCGGAGGGCGTCGGCCTGTTCCGCACCGAACTGGGCTTCCTCTCCGCCCAGACCGAGCCGACCGCCGAGGAGCAGGGCTCCCTCTACCGGGAGGTGCTCGACGCCTTCCCCGGCAAGAAGGTGGTCATCCGCACCCTCGACGCGGGCTCCGACAAGCCCGTCCCCTTCGTCAACCACGAGCACGAGGAGAACCCCGCGCTGGGAGTCCGCGGCGTGCGGCTATCGTTCGCCCGCGACGGCCTGCTCGCGCGCCAGCTCGACGGCGTCGCCGCGGCCCGAGACTCCCAGGAGGGCGACAAGTCCGAGGTGTGGGTGATGGCGCCGATGATCGCCACGGTCGACGAGGCCCGCCGGTTCGCCGAGGAGACCCGTGCCCGTGGCCTGAAGGCCGGGATCATGGTGGAGGTCCCCTCGGTGGCGCTGCTCGCCGACGCGTTCCTGCGCGAGGTGGACTTCATGTCCATCGGCACCAACGATCTCACGCAGTACACGATGGCCGCCGACCGCCTCGCCGCCGACCTCGCCCACCTCACCAACCCCTGGCAGCCCGCGGTGCTGCAACTCGTGGCCCGCACCGCCGAGGCCGGTGTCGGAGCCGGCAAGCCCGTGGGGGTCTGCGGAGAGGCGGCCGCGGACCCGCTGCTGGCCTGCGTCCTGGTGGGGATGGGCATCACGTCACTGTCCATGGCTGGGGGCGCCATCTCCGCCGTTGGTGCCCAGCTGGGCCAGGTCACCCGCGCGCAGTGCGAGGACGCCGCGGTGGCCGCACTGGCAGCCACCACCGCGGAGGCCGCCCGGCAGGTGGCGCTCGACATGCTGGCTAGCGCCTGAACAAGTCCAACCGTCGCAGGCGCGGCGGATGATGAGAAGGAGAGATGAAGATATGGCAAGCAAGAACGTGGTTGTCGGTTCCGCCGTCGGTCTGCACGCCCGCCCAGCCGCGCTCATCGCAGCCGCAGCCGCGGAGTACGACGACGACATCACCATCCGCCTCGCCTCGGCGGACCCCGGCAAGGGCGTCGACGCCGGCTCCAGCATGATGATCATGACCCTCGGCGCGAAGAAGGGGGCGGAGGTGGTGGTGGAGTCCGACAACGAGGCCGCCGTCGACGAGATCGCCGCCCTCGTCGAGCAGGACCTCGACGCCTGAGACCGTTGCTGCTCGCTTACGCGTCCCGCTCGGGCTCCTCCTGCTGGAGGCGCTCCTCGATCGTCTCCTCGACAGCCGGGTCGTCCTCGCGGCGCAGGACCTCGTCCACCGGCGCGGAGCCGTCCGCAACCAGGTCCGCCGCGTCGACGCCGTCGAAGACCAGTTCCTCTGTGGACAGGTCCTCGGCCGTCACCTCCCCGTACGGGTGCTCGGCGTCCGCCACCTCCTCGGGATCCAGGTCCTCGAGGCCGTCGATGTTGCCGTCTTGTGCGTCCATGCTCATGGAACCAGCCTGCCCCATGTCGGGGTGCAAGTCGATGGCGGTGACTCGTCGGCGTGGCCCGTTCGGCCAGTCCCGGCTGGTAGGCTCGCCGGGCATACTCCTGCCAGCAGCATTGGAGAATCGATGTGACAGATCACGCCGATGACTTGAGCCCGGTTTCCGCCGTGGTGGTCCTCGCCGCAGGCGGTGGCACCCGGATGAAGTCGAAGAAGGCCACCCTCCTGCACGAGGTGTCCGGGAAGACGATGCTGAGCTACGCCGTCTCCGCCGCAGCCGCGCTGGACCCGGAACGCCTCGTCGTCGTGGTGGGTCACCTCCGTGACCAGGTGGCCGAACACCTCGAGACGCTCTCCACCACCGTCAGTACCGCCATCCAGGACGAACAGCTCGGCACCGGCCACGCCGTCGCCGCCGGGCTCGGCGCCCTGGGTGAGATCTCGGGCGAGGTGGTGGTCACCTACGGTGACGTCCCGATGCTCACCGGCACCACCCTGCGCAAGCTCGTGGCGATCCACCGGGCCCACAACTTCGGCGTCACGCTGCTGACCGCCCACGTCGACGAGCCCACCGGCTACGGCCGCATCATCCGCGAGGGTGACAAGGTGGTGGGGATCGTCGAGCAGGCCGACGCCACCGAGGACCAGCGGGCCATCAAGGAGATCAACTCCGGCATCTACGTCTTCGAGGCCGAACTGCTGCGCGCCGGTCTGGCGCAGTTGGACACCGACAACGCCGCCGGGGAGCACAACCTGACCGACGTGGTCCGCTTCGCCAACCAGCGCGGCGACCGCATCGGCAGCTACGTCACCGACGACGTCTGGCAGACCGAGGGCGTCAACGACAGGGTCCAGCTCGCCCGCCTGAACGCCGAGATGAACCGTCGGATCCTCGACGCGTGGATGCTCGCGGGCGTCACCATCGTGGACCCGGGCTCCACCTGGATCGACGTCGACGTGGACCTCGCGCCCGACGTCGTGCTCATGCCCGGAACCATCCTGCAGGGTGCCACCACAATCGGGGAGGACGCAGTCATCGGCCCCGACACCACGCTGATGGACGTGGAGGTCGGCGCCGGCGCTGAGGTGATCCGCTCCCATGGGTCCTTCGCCATCATCGGGGAGCGGGCCGTCGTCGGCCCGTTCAGCTACCTGCGCCCCGGCACCCAGCTGGGGACCAAGGGCAAGATCGGGGCCTTCGTCGAGACCAAGAACGCGATCATCGGGGACGGCTCCAAGGTGCCGCACCTGTCCTACGCGGGCGACGCGGTGATCGGGGACGACGTCAACATCGGCGCCGGCACGATCTTCGCCAACTACGACGGCGTCAACAAGTCCACCACCCACGTCGGCGATGCGGCCTTCGTCGGGTCGAACTCTGTGCTGGTCGCCCCGGTCGACATCGCACCCGGGGGCTTCGTCGCCGCCGGGTCCACGGTCACCGAGGACGTGCCTGCCGGCGGGCTCGCCGTGGCCCGCGGCCACCAGCACGTCGCGGAGGGCTGGGTCGGCAAGCGACGTCCCGGTTCGAAGGCCGACGAGGCCGCCAAGTCTCACGACGGGAAGATCCATCCCGCCGTCGAAGAATCCCGAGCGAAGCAGAAGGGCTGACCCGCACCCATGACCCACCAAGTCCACCACACCGCGAACAACAAGCACATCATGTTGTTCTCGGGCCGTGCCTATCCCGAACTCGCCGAGGAAGTGGCGAACCTGATGGGAGAGGAACTGGTGCCCACCCGGGCCCTCGCCTACGCCAACTCGGAGATCTACGTCCGGTTCGAGGAGTCCGTCCGGGGCTGCGACGCCTTCGTCATCCAGTCCCACGCCGCGCCGGTCAACGAGTGGATCATGGAGCAGCTGATCATGGTCGACGCGCTGAAGCGGGCCTCCGCCAAGCGCATCACCGTGGTGGCGCCGTTCTACCCGTATGCTCGCCAGGACAAGAAGCACCTCGGCCGTGAGCCCATCTCCGCCCGCCTGATCGCTGACCTGTTCAAAGCAGCCGGCGCGGACCGCATCATGTCGGTGGACCTGCACGCCGCCCAGATCCAGGGCTTCTTCGACGGCCCCGTTGACCACCTGTGGGGGCTCCCGGTCCTCAGCGACTACGTCAAGGAGAACTACGACGCCACCCAGATGTGCGTCGTCTCCCCGGACGCCGGCCGCGTCCGCCACGCCGACATGTGGTCCGACGTGCTCGGAGCGCCGCTGGCCATCGTGCACAAGCGCCGCGACCCGAACAAGGCCAACACCGTCGAGGTGCACGAGGTGGTCGGCGACGTGAAGGGCAAGATCTGCCTGCTGGTCGACGACATGATCGACACCGCCGGAACCATCGCCCAGGCCGCGTCCGCGCTGCAGGAGCGAGGTGCCTCCAAGGTCATCGTCGCGGCCACCCACCCGGTGCTGTCCGGGCCCGCGGCCCAGCGCCTGAACGACTCGGGCATCGCCGAGGTGATCGTCACCAACACGCTGCCCATCACGTGCGACCCGATCAACAACCTCACCGTGTTGTCCATCGCCCCGCTGATCGCCAAGGCCATCAACGCGGTCTTCAACGACGGTTCGGTCACCGAACTCTTCGGCGGACAGGCCTGACGTGCCCACCGCCGCCAGAGTCCCCAAGGTCTCGGTCATCGGAGCCGGCGGCGTCGGCTCGTCGCTGGCCTATGCCGCGCTGATCAAGGGCGTCGCCCGCTACGTGGTGCTGCACGACATCAACGCGAAGAAGGTCCGCGCCGAGGCCCTGGACATGGCGCATGGCAGCCAGTTCTTCCCGCAGGCCACCGTCGAGGGCTCCGACGACGTCGAGATCACGCGTGACTCCGACATCGTCGTGGTCACGGCGGGGGCCAAGCAGAAGCCGGGGGAGACCCGGATGGACCTGGCGCACTCGACGGTGAACCTGATGAAGAAGGTGATCCCGCCGCTGGTGGAGCGCTCGCCGGAGGCCATCTTCCTGATGGTCACCAACCCCGTCGACGTGGTGACGCACGCCGCGCTGAAGATCAGCGGCCTGCCGCCGAACCAGGTGTTCGGCTCCGGCACCGTGCTCGACTCGTCGCGGCTGCGCTACCTGGTGGCGCACGCCTGCGGCGTCGCGGTCCGCAACGTGCACGCCTACATCCTCGGCGAGCACGGCGACTCGCAGATCCCCATCTGGAGCAGCGCCACCATCGGTGGCGTGCCGCTGCTGGACTGGGAGCGCATGACGGGCCTGCTGGGGGAGTCGGTGCGCGATGCAATCGCCGACGACGTGGTCAACGCCGCCTACGAGGTGATCGCGGGCAAGGGGGCCACCAACTACGCCATCGGCCTGGCCGGTACCGAGATCATCGAGGCCGTCCTGCGCAACGAACACCGGGTGATGCCGGTCTCCGCGCTGCTGGACGACTGGTACGGCATCAAGGACGTCTGCATGGCGGTACCCACCGTCGTCGACCGGCAGGGTGCGGGTCGCAGCCTGCGTCAGCCCCTGCAGGACGGGGAACTGGGGGCCCTCCACGACTCCGCCCAGGTGATCCGGGCCACGCTGCGCGAGCTGGGGTTCTAGGAGGCGGGCGGCGCGCAGGGCCACGGTCAGGGGCGGGTCCGCCCAGGGTCTTAGCGAGGAGCCTCCGGTCAGCGGCCGCAGGCCGATTCGCGGCGGCGAGGCGGTCAATAGGGTCGAGCTGTCCCTCCAGAAAGGCTCCTGATGACTGTGACCAGCGCCCCGCCCGCAGCCTGCGGCACCCGAAACCTCACCAAGGTCTACGCACCGAACAGTGACCGCCCCGTCGTCGCCGTCAACGACGTCTCGGTCAGCATCCGTCCGGGATCCTTCACCGCCATCATGGGGCCGTCGGGGTCCGGCAAGTCCACCCTCATGCACTGCATGGCCGGGCTGGACCGGGCCACCAGCGGGGACGCGTTCATCGGCCTCGACAACCTCTCGACCCTGCCGGAGAAGAAGGTCACCCGGGTCCGCCGGGACAAGGTTGGCTTCGTGTTCCAGTCGTTCAACCTGCTGCCCACCCTCACGGCCGCGCAGAACATCGTCCTGCCGCTGGAGTTGGCCGGCCGCAAGGTGGACCGGCAGCACTTCGAGGGCATCACGACCTCCCTGGGGCTCGCCGACCGCCTCACGCACCGCCCCAGCCAGCTCTCCGGCGGCCAGCAGCAGCGCGTCGCCATCGCCCGCGCCCTGGTCACCCGCCCCGAGGTGATCTTCGCCGACGAGCCCACCGGCGCCCTCGACTCCCGCACCGGCACGGCCCTGCTCGAGTACCTGAGCCGAGCCTCCCGGGAGCAGGACCAGACCATCATCATGGTCACCCACGACCCGAAGGCCGCCGCCTACGCGGACCGCGCCCTGGTCCTGCTCGACGGCAGCATCGTCGACGACGTGGCCGAGCCCACCGCGGACCGCATGCTGGACATCCTCGGAAAGCTCGGGTGACGCGCATGCTCAGGGATGCCATCAACGAGATCCGGCTGCACCCGACGCGCTTCATCGCGACGCTCCTGGCCATCGCCATCAGCGTGGGCTTCATCGCCGCCATCTCCACCGTCGTCAACACCGAGTCCGAGGCCATCGGACGCTCCAACGCGCTGCCGATGAGCCGAGCCGACGTCGTCGTGCTCGGCCAGTACGACGACGCGGCCGCCGTGATCGAGGCCATCGAAGGGGTCGACGGCGTCAGCGCCGCGGCCACCGGAATGACCAACAGGACCATGCTCAGCGCGGGCGACGCCACCGTCATGGTCAACCTCCTCGACGTCCCCGGCGAGGAGTTCCGCTGGGCGGAGCTCGCCGAGGGGCGCTGGCCCACCGGCACCACCGAGGTGGTGCTGTCCACCGACGGGCTCGACAAGCTCGGCGTCGCGGTTGGCGACAGCGTCCACCTCGGCAGCACCGACGGTCCCGCGCTCACGGTCGTGGGCAGCACGAAGGACGCCCGGTCCCTGTTCTCCACCACGGCCTACGCCGAGACGAGCGAGCTCATGGGCAGCGGCGGCTGGGCCAACATCTTCGTGGTCCGCACCGCCGACGGTGCCGACGTCGCAGACGTCATCCCCGCCATCGAGGAGGCGCTGCCCGCGCAGCCCGGTGGTGAGGCGGCCGACGTGCTGACCGGCGCCGAGGCGCGGCAGCAGGCGGTCAACGAAATGACCGGCGACGTCGACATCTTCAAGTACCTCTTGTACGCCTTCGCGGGCGTCGCGCTGCTGGTGGGGATGATCATCATCTCCAACACCTTCACCATCCTGCTGACGCAGCGGCGTCGCCAAGTGGGCCTGCTCCGCGCCGTCGGGGCATCGACGGGGCAGGTGCGCGGCCGGCTCGTGGCCGAGGCCTTCCTGCTCGGGATCATCGGTTCCCTGATCGGCGTCGGCGTGGGGCTCGGGGTGGCCGCGATCGCCGGCAGCATCACCGGCTCCATCTTCTGGGGGCTGGTGGTGCAGCCGCTCGAACTGGGAGTGGCGGTGGCCGTGGGTGTGCTCGCCACCCTCGTCTCCGCGATCGGGCCGACCCTCGCCGCCACCCGCGTCAAGCCGCTGGAGGCGCTGCAGACCGTGCCCACCGCAGCCGAGGCCAAGCGGGCCAGCGCCGTGCGGGTGGTGCTGTGCGCCCTGCTGGCCGCCGGCGGCATCGCGCTCGTGGCGGTCAGCCGCAGCAACACGGAGTACTCGCTGGTGTGGGCGATGGGTGCCGGCTTCCTGATCTCCATCGCCGTCCTGGCCGCGGCGCCGGTGTACGTCGCGCCCATCCTGCGCGGGCTTGGCCGGGTGTTCGGGTTCGCCGGGCCGACGGTGCGGCTGGCCGCGGAGAACGCCGCCCGGAACCCGAAGCGCGCCGCCGCCACCACCGTCGCCCTGATGCTGGCGGTGGGGCTGGTGGTGACCCTGCAGGTGGGTCTGGCCAGCGTCCGCACCTCCGGCATGGCGGTCATCGACGAGGAGTTCCCCGTCGACATCACGGCGGCCACCGACGTCGCACTCTCCGAGGAGTTCGTCGACGACGTCCGGGCCGCCGAGGGTGCCCAGAGCGTGGTCACCGTGCAGAGCAAGCCCGCGGAGATCGACTGGCCGGTCAGGGTGCGCAGCACCAACCCGGCCCGCGCGGAACTCGGGCTCCCACAGGACACGGCCGTGGCCGACGACGAGATCCTGATGTACGTCGGCGCCACCGATGCCTCGGAGGTCACCGTCGAGGGCGTAGACGGGCCCGTCACGCTCAAGGTGCGCAAGGCGGAGGGGATCCCGCCCGAGGGGCCCGAGGTCTCGCAGGCCACCTTCGAACGCTTGTCGGGCGATGCCGTCACCACCGAGATCTGGGTGAAGCTGACCGACCGGACCTCCGCCACCGCCCTCAACGAGGTGACCAAGGCCATCGAGGCCGGCGGCTACCAGATGGAGACCGGCGGCGGCGCCGTGATCGCGGGCATCCTGGAGCAGGTCCTCGACGTCCTCCTGCTGGTGCTCACGGCACTGCTCGGGGTGGCGGTCCTGATCGCCCTCGTCGGTGTCTCCAACACGCTGGGCCTGTCCGTGATCGAGCGGCAGCGGGAGTCCGCCCTGCTGCGTGCGTTGGGGATGCAGCGGGCCGGTCTGCGGCTGATGCTGTTGGCAGAAGCCCTCCTGCTGGCTGTCCTGGGCACGGCCATCGGCATCATCGCCGGGGTGTTCTTCGGGTGGCTGGGCGTCTCGTCGGCGTTCCTGATGATGTCGGAGTCGGTGTCCATCGACCTCCACCTCGGCATCGACGTGCCGCTCACGCTGGTGCTGATCGGGGTGTGCGTGGCCGCCGCCGCCCTCGCCTCCGTGCTGCCCGGCCGTCGGGCCGCCAACGCCACCCCGACGGAGGCGCTGGCCGCCGAGTAGCGCCCCACCGGCCACCACGCCACCGCGACCCGACGCGCCGAAGGATTTGGACGGAAGGGGCACCCGTGCCCCTTCCGCTGATTCTGGTCGGCGTGTCGGGTCGTCCGGGCCCGGCTGAACTGCCCGGCTACAGTGGGTGTCGTGGCAGCCCCGCGGATCACCGAAGCCTCCCTGAAGCAGTTCGTGCTCGAGCTGGGGGACAAGCACCCTCCCATCGAACTCGGGTCCGCCGACCGCACGGTGCACGACCCGGAGGCGGTCAAGGCCCGGTTCGCCGGCGTCATCGACTACCTCGCCCGCGTGGAGCTCGAGGTGGACCGCAACGTGCTGGAGCTGTTGACGATCCTGCCCAACGTGTCCGAGGTGGACAAGATCTTCTACCAGGACGTCTGGTACGACCAGGAGATGGCCCACGGCTACCTGCTGGACCAGCTGCAGGCGGACCTGGGCATGGAACCGGCCGAGCCGTTCATGACCATCCCCATCCGGATGAAGCTGCTCGGCGCGCTCGCACACTGGGAGCCGATCCACGACATCTCCCGGCTGCTGTACTACCTCACCGGCGCCTCCACGGAGCGGCAGGCGGTGCTCGCCTACAGCAACCTCACCAAGGAGCTCAAGCGGATGGGGGAGACCGCCATCGCGGAGACCATCATCCACCCCATCAAGCAGCAGGAGCCCGGCCACTTCGCGTTCTACAAGATGAGCGCGGAGAAGATGATCCAGGACGAGGAGCTCAAGCCCTGGCAGCTCTACGTCGCCAGGCTGCTGCGCTCCAAGAGCTTCACCATGGTGGGCGTCGACTACGTCAAGCAGTACCAGCGCCACTTCGGCGGCGTCATGAAGGCCCTCTCGATGGACCAGGAGATGGAGGTCTACGCCAAGGAGATCGGCCGCCTCGAGGCCCGGCTGCTGTGGGCCAACGAGAAGGGCATGGACTTCCCGCCCTACTTCCTGAAGGCGTTGCGGGAGTCGGTGGAGATGTACGAGGCGCAGGGCAACTTCGACCGCCCCAACCCGCACAAGTTCGTCCTCTAGGCGCGAAGACGGTCTCGGCTGAGCCTGCTCGCAACCGTGCGCAGCCGGGGGTCCTCGGCGTCGACGAGCGACTCGATCGCGGCCTCGGCCACCGGGCCCGGCGTCTGCCCGAGCGCCACGAGGGCCTCGTAGCGCACCAGCGCGCTGGAATCGGTCAGGGCGAGCACCAGCGCCGACGCCGCGTCCTCGGCCCCGATGAACCCCAGGGCCTCCGCGGCGCGGGCGCGCAGGGTCGCGTCGCCCTCCCGGAGCGCCGCGAGCAGCGGATGCACCGCGGCCGCCCCGACGGCACCGAGCGCGGTCACCACCGGATCCGGCGCAGCCGTCCGAGCCAGCGCCGCAACCAGGGCGGCGACGGCGTCCGCCCCGCCCAGCGCACCCAGCGACTGCGCCGCCTTGGCCGCCACCCTGGGCTCCTCGTCGTGCAGCAGGGGTGCCAGGTCGGAGACGGCGGTCACGTCCCCCAGCTTGCCCAGCACGTGGGCGAACTGGAACCGGACGGCCGGGTCGGGATCGGCGAGCCTGGCCACCACCGCGTCCGTGGCCTCGCTGCCGTGGTGCACCAGCGCCCACGTCAGGCCCTCGCGCACGCCTTCGGCCGGGTCCGTGGCGAGCCGTTCCACGAGCTCGGCCACCGGCGCCGACGACGAGGCCTCCAGCGATGCGCGGAACCGGACGGCGGCGTCGGGATGGCGCAGCCGCTCGGACAGCGCCGCCACCTCCAGGACCTCCTCCCAGCCCGCGTCGGCCGCACTGCGCAGGCGGGTCAGGCGGCGCAACAACTCCTGCTCGGCGGCGATCCGCTCCTCGACGGCGTCGATGTGGCGCTCCAGGGCCTCGGCCGCGTCGAAGTCGGCGGAGTCGAGGGCGGCGGCCACCTCGTCGAGGCTGAGTCCGAGCGACTTGAGGTGCTGGATCCGCAGCAGCCGCTCGACGTCGCCAGCCGAGTAGAGCCGGTAGTCGCCGCTCGAGCGCCCGCTCGGCACCAGCAGCCCGCGCTCGTCCCAGTGGTGCAGCGTCCGCACGCTCAACCCCGTGCGGCGAGCAACCTCGCCCACCCGCAGCCACACCTCGTCGTCCATGCGGCAACGCTAGCCGCTACTCGCTGCGGAGTGCCTCCACCGGGTCCTTGCGGGAGGCGGCCGACGAGGGAATCAGGCCCGCGAGGAACGTCAGCAGCACGCTGATGAACACCAGGACGACGGCACCCTGCCACGGCAGCACGGCGACGTTGGCGACGTCGAAGTTGGCGAGCACGATGGCGTTGGCGGGCACGGTGAGCGCCAGGGTGATGAGGATGCCGAGCAGGCCGGCGACGAAACCGACGATGACGGTCTCGGCGTTGAACACGCGACCGATGTCACCCTTGCTGGCGCCGATCGAGCGCAGGATGCCGATCTCCTTCCTGCGCTCCAGCACCGAGATGTAGGTGATGACACCGATCATGATCGACGAGACCACCAGCGAGATCGCGACGAACGCGATCAGCACGTAGCTGACCATGTTCACGATGTCGGTGACCGAGCTCATCAGGGTGCCGACGAGGTCGGTCCAGGCGATGACCTGCTCCTCATGGCCGGCGGCGCGGTGCTCGTCGTTGTAGGCGTTCAGGATGTCGGTGATGTGGCCCTTCGACTCGAAGTCGACGGGGTAGATGTCGATGCGCGACGGTTCGGCGAAGTCGGCGTACCCCAGCCGACGCAGGTTGCCGTCCGCGCTGCCGGCGCGCGTGGTGGACATCGACACCAGCAGTTGGGTGAGTTCCTCGGGGTCCATGTTGAAGCTGAACGCCTCGGCGAAGGCGTCCTCGTCGATGCTCATGGCCTCCGGCAGCGCCGTGGCGAGCTGCCCCATCGTGTCCTGCATGGCGGAGGTGAGCTGGCTCTCGAGCGCGGTGGCGATCTGGCCGCCGATCTCCTCCATGTAGACCCCCATCACCTGCTGCATGTAGCCGCCGAGGGCCGCCTGCAGTTGCTGCTCGACGGGGGAGAAGTCCACCAGTTCACCCAGGCCCGCCTGCGCCTGGGGTGAGGCGAGGAAGGCGGGCAGGTTGGCGGTCACGTCGGTGGGGTCGAGCCCGTTGGCCAGTGCGAAGGCGAGGTACTCGTCCACCAGTTGCGTCATCGGTTCGGTGCCGACGGCCAGTGCGTCCTCGGCCTGCGCCAGCGCCGCCAGGCCCTCGGGGGAGGCGAGGAACAGGGGCAGGTTGGTGGCCACGTCGGCCGGGTCGAGTCCGTTGGCCTCGGCATGGGTGAGGTAGCCGGACACGAGCAGCAGCGGCAGTTCCGCGTTGTCCCCGAGGCTCTCCTGCGCCTGTGCGACGATCTCCTGCCCCGGCTCGGAGGCGAGGAAGATCGGCAGGTTGGCCTCGACGTCGGCCGGGTCGACGCCGGCCTGCTGCGCGAACTCGAGGTAACCGGTGAGCAGGGCGGGGGTGGCCGCCAGCAGTGGCTGCAGTTCGGCCTCGGGCAGCTCGGGGACCCGGATCACCTCGGACAGGTCGATGCCGGCGACGACGGCGTCGAGGTCGATTGGCGGCAGCAGGGAGGGGTCCACCTCGATCTCGGGCATGGTGATGTCCAGCCCGGACAGGTCCAGCTGCAGCTTGGACTCGTCGACGGTGAAGGCGGCGGCGATGGCCTCCTCGTCGATGGTGATCAGCTCGGCGAGGTCCAGGTCCGCCATCGGGTCGCGGTCCTGGTCCGAGGCGAAGGTGTTGCCCGTGAACACGTTGACCGACGGCTCCGCGAGCTGGTCGCGCACGATCCCGGTCCCGGCGGCCCGCTCCGCGATCTCCATGGTCAGGGCGGGGGTGTAGTAGATGCCGGAGGCCAGCGCCACCGTCGAGGCGTCCTCTTTGGGGGCGACGACGCCGACGATGTCCAGGTCCTCGCCCGCGGCCACCAGGGAGCGCAGGTGGGCGGCGTCGCCGGACTTGTCGGTCCACACGTCGAAGGTCTCGTCGCGGACGTAGTAGTCGGTGGCGTCCACCACCTTGAAGGAGACGTCCATCAACTCGTCGTAGTCGAAGGTGAGCCGCTCCTCGGGGACCTCCACCTCCTCCTCGTTGACCATGTCCTCGACCATCCGGTCCAGCTCGGCCGGGTCGCGCAGCCCCATGGCGTAGAGCAGGAAGTCACTGATGCCGCCGCCGGGGCTGAGGACCACCACGGCCTCGTCGGCGCCCTCGGGCCACTCGCCGGCCACGACGTCGAACTGCGACTCCACCAGCGTCAGGTCTCCCATCAGTTGGGAGAACGCGTTGGTGCCGAACGACGACGTCAGCGCGTTCCCGCTGGTGGGGTCCGCGGCCAGCCCCATGGAGGAGAACGTGGTGTCCGGGTTCAGCTGGCGGACGCCGTCGGAGGTGTCGGCGCTGAAGATCTGCGGGGTGACGTCGTAGGCGTACTCGACGGCGTTGGTGTAGCGGCTGATCCCGCCGCCGTCGTCGTCCAGGAACTCCTTCAGCGTGGCCAGGTCGTTGGTGCCGACACTGTTGAACATGGTGCCCAGCAGTTTGCGTTCCCGCACCGGCTTGGTGCCGTTGCCGGCCGAGCCCTCGGCCTCCTCCTCGTCCTGGCCGCCCGCGCCGCCGGCCAGGAAGGACGTCATGTCCAGGCCCTGTGACTGGATGGTAAGCGGGTACATCGAGAGCGTCTCCTCCTCGACGTTCTTGATGTAGGAGTTCACGCCGTTGGCGAGCGCGAGGATGGCCGCGATCCCGATGATCCCGATGCTGCCCGCGAAGGACGTCATCAGCGTGCGGCCCTTCTTGGTCATCAGGTTGTTGAACGAGAGTGCCAGCGCCGTGAGGAAGGACATGCTGGTGCGCTTGGCGCGGTGCCCCGTGTCCTCGAGGGCGGCATCCGGCTGGAACGGGTCACTGTCGGCGACGACGACGCCGTCGCTGAGCTGCACGATCCGGGTGGCGTGGGCCTCGGCCAGCTCGGGGTTGTGCGTCACCATGACCACCAGCCGGTCCTTGGCGATGGCCGTCAGCAGGGCCATGATCTGGACGCTGGTGGCGGTGTCGAGTGCGCCGGTGGGCTCGTCGGCGAGCAGGATCTCGGGGTCGTTGACGAGCGCGCGGGCGATGGCGACGCGCTGCATCTGCCCGCCCGAGAGCTGGTTCGGGCGCTTGTGGACGTGCTGCTCGAGCCCCACCTCCGTCAGGGCCGCCAGGGCACGGTTGCGGCGTTCGGTGCGGGAGACCCCGGCCAGCGTGAGCGCCAGTTCGACGTTGGCCAGGACGCTCTGGTGGGGGATCAGGTTGTAGGACTGGAAGACGAACCCGATGCGGTTGTTGCGGTAGGTGTCCCAGTCCCGGTCCCGGTACTCCTTGGTGGAGACGCCGTCGATGACGAGGTCCCCGGAGTCGTAGTGGTCCAGGCCGCCGACGATGTTGAGCATCGTGGTCTTGCCGGAGCCGGAGGTGCCGAGGACGGCGACGAACTCGTTGTCGCGGAAGGCGATGGAGACGTCGTCCAGTGCCACCTGGGTGAAATCACCGGTGGTGTAGGACTTCCTGATGTCGGTGAGTTGGAGCACGCGAGGACTTTCGGGAACGAGCGGGGTCGGCTCGTTCAGGCTACCCGCGGGCTCCAACAGGACTCACGGCGGGCGAGCGAATGTGGCCGACGGTAAGCGGATTCCCGCCAGAGGCCGTACGGTGCTGGTTGACCCACCATCCACCCCCCAAAGATGGAGGAAAGATCGCAATGAAGCGCAGAACAGTTCTCAAGGCCGGCGCCGCAGCGTCCCTCGGAGGTGTCATCGGCATCCCGGGCTGGACCGTCCCGACGGCCAGGGCCGACGCGGCGGACCTGTCCCGGATCCTCGACAACTTCGTGGAGATCTACGCGGGTGCCGACGCCGACCGGAGTGACCCGGCCGTCGCGGCCAAGATCCGGAAGATCCAGACCGACGCCGCCGGCCGACTCCGAGGCATGGCGGACCCGACTTCCCTCCCGGACACCGCCGACCGGCTGTTCGACGACCTGCCGCTCGGGACCCGGGCGGAGGGAAACTACACCAACACGTTCCTCCGCCTCGCAGACCTCGCCCTCGCCACCGTCACGCCCGGCACCACGCAGTTCGGGGACGGCTCGCTGCAGACGCGGGTCCTGGCCGGTATCGACTGGGTCCACCGTGCCTGGTACTCGGACCAGGCCGCAGGCTACTTCGGCAACTGGTACGCGTGGGAGATTGGCATCCCCACCAACCTGACCCGCGCCCTGGGTCTCCTGCACGAGCAGGTCGGCGCCCACGACCCGGACCTGGTGGCGAGGTGCGTCGCGACGATGGATGCCTACCTGCGCAACGGCACGGACGGCGACGTGGACCTGGGTTCACGCTTCCACACGGGAGCCAACCTGGCCGACATCACCATGAACCGCATCGTCCAGGGCGCACTGCTCGGCGACGAGGCACGGGTGCGCAAGGCGGTCGAGGACCAGTCGACCGTGTTCGCCACCATCGACCCTGGCAACCTCGTCCACGGCAACACCGACGGCTACTACGCCGACGGGTCGTTCATCCAGCACCACACCGTCGCCTACACGGGCTCCTACGGCCGCGTCCTGCTGATGAAGGTGATGCTGAGCCTAAAGATGCTGGGCGAGACCGGGTACGAACCCTCGGAACTGGTGCCCACCGCGCACCGCTGGATCACTGCGGGCTTCGCGCCGGTGATCTACCAGGGCTACATGATGGAGATCGTCAAGGGCCGGGCGGTCTCCCGCACCGGCACCGGCTACGCGGACGTGGTAACAGTGGTGGAGGGGGCAACGGACCTCTCGCGCCACCTGGAGGGCGACGCCGCGGCGCAGATGAGGGCCTACGTGAAGTACCTGGCCACCGTCGCCCCCGCCGCCCCCAACACCGGTGGTTTCACCTCGCCCGCCACCATCGGCGCCTACGGGAACATCATCGCCGACCCTGCCGTGGAGGCCGCCAACATCGTGCCGGAGACCGCGCACTTCACCTTCAACGCCATGGAGAAGGACGTGCACCTCCGGCCCGGCTACGGGTTCGCCGTCGCTCGCAGTTCCAGTCGGATCAGCAAGTACGAGTACATGAGCGGGGACAACCTCCAACCCTGGTTCCAGGGCGACGGCACCACCTACCTCTACCTCGCCGGACAGGACCAGAGCGCCCACTTCGGCACCGACTTCTACGCCACGGCAGGCGCCTACGCGCTGGGCGGGGTGACCGCCCCGGTGGAGCAGCGGCTCACCGTCCCGCAGGCCTACGGACGCAACTGGTACGAGAACCCGGACCACCCGCTGGAGTTCACGTCGTCCTCGGTCTCGCAGAACACCTACGTCTACTTCCCGCTGGGGGTCAACGACCACTCGGGAGGTGTGCACCTCGACGACTACGGCGTCGCATCCATCGTGGTGGCCGACGACGTGGCCTGGCGAGACCGGCAGCGCGGCATCCTGCCGGAGGACTTCGTGGCCTACCCGAACGCCCGCGGCGCCAAGTCGTACTTCATGCTGGACGACCACGTCGTCGTCCTCGGCGCCGGCCTGGGTGACGACCACGGCCGTTCCGCCACGACGGCGATCGATGCCCGTACCTGTCCGCCCGGGCACCGGATCGAGGTCTCTGGACAGGGCGTCGACGGCACCACCGCGGCGGCCGCGGGGTCACTGCCCTGGGCGCGGTGGGCCGACGAGACGGCTGCGGCCGCAGTGGGCTACGTCGTCCTGGACGGGCCGGCCGTGGAGCTCGTGGACTTCCAGGCCAGCGTCTCGCGCTCCGAGATCCGGGCGAACAACAGTGGTCTGGCCGAACGCCGCGTGGTGTCCCTGGGCTACCGCCACGCCGTCGGGGCCCGCGACAGCATCGCCCACGTGCTGCTGCCCGGCGCCAGTGAGGCGCAGGTGCGGGCAGAGGCCGGGGCCCCGTCGGTGAGGATCCTCCGCAACGACTCCACCGTGCAGGCCCTGGAGTACGGCGCGGCGAAGTTGTCCGGCTATGTCTTCTTCGGGGCAGGGAAGGTGGGACGGGTCTCGAGCGAGGCGCCGGTCACGGCCATGGTGCGCAACCTGGGAGGCGGCCGCTGGAAGGTGGCCTTCAGTGACCCGATCCGCACCCAGAAGGTGTTGCGGATCGCCATGCAGGGCCGGTTCCACAAGGTGGGCGGCGACGACGACGTGGCCGTCGACTTCCGGCGGGGGCAGACGGAGATCACGGTGGCCGCGTCGGACGGGATCGGGCGGACCCACACCGTCGAACTGGCTGCCGGTCGATAGGTTCCGTGGCCCTTTGGGAAGGAGAGGGGGAGTGGGGTAAGCTGTTCGGGCTGCCTGGCGAGGGACGCCCTACGTCCGTTATCGACTAGCGAACCTTGTCCGGCGTGCGCGAATTTCGCCCAGAGACGTCAGGAGACAAGAAGTGGCCAAGCCCAAGCTCACCCCGCTCACCGCTACCGCCCGTACCGAGTTCGGCAAGGGCGCTGCCCGCCGCATCCGTCGCGCCGGCGACGTGCCCGCCGTGCTCTACGGCCACGGCACCGACCCCGTCCACGTGACCCTGCCCGGTCAGGAGACCTTCCTCGCCCTGCGCCAGGCCAACGTCCTGCTGGAGATCAACGCCGAGGGCGCCAAGCCCATCATGGCGCTGCCCAAGCAGGTCCAGCGCAACGTCATCACCAACTTCGTCGAGCACGTCGACCTCCTGATCGTCCGCGCGGACGAGAAGGTCAGCGTCGAGGTCGCCCTCGTCATCACCGGCGAGGCCGAGCGCGGCTCCCTGGTCAACCACGACCTCCTGAGCCTCACCGTCCTGGCTCCCGCCGTCGCCATCCCCGAGGAGATCGAGGTCTCCGTCGAGGGTCTCGTCATCGGTGACCAGGTGCTGGTCGGTGACCTGAAGCTCCCCGAGGGCGTCGAGTCCCAGCAGGAGGACGACATCCTCGTGGTCAACATCACCCAGCCCGTCGTCGCCGACCTCGAGACCGAAGAGGCCGAGGGCGAAGAGGGCGAAGAGGGTGCCGAGGAGTCCGCAGAGGGTTCCGAGGAAGCCTGAGGCCTGTGACCTCCAACGCGTTTCTCGTGGTCGGGCTCGGAAATCCGGGCCCGACCTACGCGTTCACCCGGCACAACGTCGGGTTCTGGGCGGTCGACGACCTGGCCGACCGCCACGGGAGTTCGTTCTCCCTCAACACCAAGCAGCGTGCCGAGGTGGCGCAGGTGACCCTGCCCGCCGCCCCGGGCGTCGACGCCGTGAAGCTGGTGCTGGCCAAGCCCACCACCTTCATGAACAACTCCGGCCAGGCCGTCGGGGCCATCTGCCAGTTCTACAAGATCCCGGCCGCCAACGTCATCGCCATCCATGACGAGCTGGACCTGGACCCGGGCCGGCTGCGCGTCAAGTTCGGCGGCGGCGACAACGGCCACAACGGACTGAAGTCCATGCGCGCCCACCTTGGCACCGGTGACTTCCACCGCATCCGGGTGGGGATCGGCCGCCCCCCGGGCCGTCAACCAGCCGCTGACTACGTGCTGAACAAGCTCTCGCCGAAGGCCTCGGACGAGATGCGGGTGGACGCCGCGGTGGCGGGCGACGCCGTCGAGTTCCTGGTCCGCAACGACTTGGCGAGCACCCAGAACCGCTACAACAGCTGATTTCCGCGCTGGGGTAGGTTGGTCCGGTGAAGTTTGCCGGCCTGGGCAGTGCCCTCGAATCAGATCCCGGAATCCGAGCCACCCTCACCGACGCCCGCGCGGCCGGTGTGAACACGCTCGACGTCACTGTCGTACCCGCATTCTTCCCGGTGGCCGCCGCAATGCTCGCCGCCGAGTCCGGACGCACCGTCCTGCTGGTCACCTCCACCTACCGCGAGGCCGAGAACCTCACGGCCGAGGTGGGCAGCCTCCTCGGCGAGGACGCGGTGGCCTACTACCCGGCGTGGGAGACGCTGCCGCACGAACGGCTCTCACCCCGCGCGGACACGGTGGGGCGCCGGCTCGCCGTCCTGCGCCGGCTGGCGGGCAAGGACCCGGACCTGCCGGTGCCGCAGGTGGTGGTGGCGCCGGTCCGCTCCCTGCTGCAGCCCCAGGTGCGGGGACTGGCGGAGATGGCGCCCGTCACGGTGACGGTGGGCCAGGAGCACGACCTCGGCGAGCTCATCGCAGACCTCGTGGGTGCCGCCTACAACCGCGTGGACATGGTGGAGCGACGCGGCGAGTTCGCCGTGCGCGGCGGCATCGTCGACGTGTTCCCGCCCACCGAGGAACACCCGGTGCGCATCGACTTCTTCGGCGACGAGGTGGAGGAGATCCGCTACTTCACGGTGGCCGACCAGCGCTCCACCGGCGACGTCGTGGCCGCCATCACCGCCTCGCCCTGCCGCGAACTGCTCCTCACCGACGCCGTGAAGCAGCGCGCGAAGACACTGATGATGCAGCACCCGGAACTCTCGGACATGCTCGAGCGCATCAGCCAGGGCCACGCCGTCGAGGGCATGGAGGCGCTCACCCCGGTGCTGGTGGACGGCCTGGAGATGCTCGTCGACGTCCTCCCGGAGCACTCCATCGTGCTGGCCACCTCCCCGGAACTGGTCCGCGCCCGCGCCTCGGAACTCGTCACCACCAGCGAGGAGTTCCTCGAGGCCAGCTGGGCCGCGGCGGCCGGCGGCGGCAGGTCCCCGATCGACCTGCGCGGCTCCTCCTACTGGAACCTCGGAGACGTCCGCGAGCACGCCCTCGAGGTGGGTCACAAGTGGTGGTCCCTCACGCCGTTCGCCGCCGACGAGAGCGACGAGGCGGCCGACTACGACGCCGGCTCCGTGCACTCCCGCACCCTGGACATCTCCCAGCCGGAGGGATTCCGCGGCGACACCGAGGCAGCGGTGGCCCACATCCGCGCCGCCGTCGCCGACGGTTGGCGCATGCTGATCTGCGTCGAGGGCAGGGGACTGGCCTCCCGCATGGTGGAACTCCTCGGCGAGCAGGGCCTCACCGCGGAGATCACCGACCTCGATGAGGAGCCCCGCAAGGGCGTCGTGGCCATCGTGCTGGCCTCCCTGCGGGTGGGTTGGCGCGCCGACGGCTCCCGGATCGAACTGATCACCGCAGCCGACCTGTCGGGCCAGGTGGCCGACGCGCAGGCCCGGCGCAAGCTCCCCGCCCGCCGCAAGAACACCATCCAGCCCCTCGAACTGAAGGCCGGGGACCCGGTGGTGCACGAGGTGCACGGCGTCGGCCGGTTCGTGGACATGATGAAGCGCGAGGTCCAGGGCGCCACCCGCGACTACCTCGTCGTCGAGTACGCGCCCTCCAAGCGCGGCCAACCGGGCGACCGGGTGTTCGTGCCCATGGACCAGCTGGACCAACTCACCCGCTACGTCGGATCCGACGCCCCCGCCCTGGACAAGATGGGCGGCGCGGACTGGGGCAAGCGCAAGTCCCGCGCCCGCAAGGCCGTCCGGGAGATCTCGGCGGAGCTGATCAAGCTCTACGCCGCCCGGCAGGCCACCAAGGGCCATGCCTTCGGGCCGGACACCCCGTGGCAGCGGGAGCTCGAGGATGCCTTCGCCCACATCGAGACCCCTGACCAGCTCGAGGCCATCACCGAGGTGAAGCGCGACATGGAGAAGGTGGTCCCCATGGACCGCCTGATCTGTGGCGACGTCGGCTTCGGAAAGACCGAGATCGCCGTGCGCGCCGCGTTCAAGGCGGTGGAGGACGGCAAGCAGGTGGCCGTGCTGGTGCCCACCACCCTGCTGGTCACCCAGCACTACCAGACCTTCGCCGGCCGCTTCGCAGGCTTCCCCGTCCGGATGGCCCAGCTGTCCCGGTTCCAGACCGACGCCGAGGTCCGCAAGATCCAGGACGAGATCGCCACGGGGCGCCTCGACGTCGTGGTCGGCACCCACCGGCTGCTGTCGAAGGAGACCCAGTTCAAGAACCTCGGACTGGTGATCATCGACGAGGAGCAGCGTTTCGGCGTCGAGCACAAGGAACGCCTGAAGGAGATGCGCGTCAACGTGGACGTCCTGTCCATGAGCGCCACGCCCATCCCGCGCACCCTGGAGATCGCCATCACGGGCATCCGTGAGATGAGCGTCATCGCCACCCCGCCGGAGGAGCGCCACCCCGTGCTCACCTTCGCCGGGCCCTACGACAACGCCCAAGTGCGGGCCGCCATCCGACGCGAACTCGCCCGCGAGGGCCAGGTGTTCTTCGTCCACAACCGGGTCCAGACCATCGAGAAGACCGCCGCCCAGCTGCGCGAACTGGTCCCCGAGGCGCGCGTGGTCACCGCCCACGGCCAGATGAACGAGCACCGGCTCGAACAGGTGATGCTGGACTTCGGCGAGCGCCGCGCGGACGTGCTGGTGTGTACCACCATCGTCGAGGCCGGCCTGGACATCTCCACCGCGAACACCCTCATCGTGGAGCGTTCCGACAGCCTCGGACTGTCCCAGCTGCACCAGCTGCGCGGCCGCGTGGGCCGCTCCACCGAACGCGGCTACGCCTACTTCCTCTACCCGGCCGACAAGCCGCTCAGCGAGGCCTCCCACGAACGCCTGACGACGATGGCCTCGCACACGGACCTCGGCTCCGGCATGGCCATCGCCATGAAGGACCTGGAGCTGCGCGGCGCCGGCAACCTGCTGGGCGGCGAGCAGTCCGGCCACATCGCCGACGTCGGCTTCGACATGTACCTGCGCCTGGTGGGGGAGGCCGTGGCCACCTTCCGCGGCGAGGACACCGAGCCCGAGGCCCCGATGCGGATCGAGATCCCCGTCGAGGCCCACATCCCGGAGGACTACATCTCGTCGGAGCGGCTGCGGTTGGAGATGTACAAGCAGATCGCCGAGATCCGCACGCCTGCGGACATCGAGGCCGTGCGCTCCGAGCTCACCGACCGCTACGGCGAGCCCCCGTCCTCCGTCGAGGGCCTGCTGGCGGTGTCCCGCCTGCGCAACCTGGCCCGCGAGCACGGCATCGAGGAGATCGTCGGGCAGGGCAAGAACATCCGGTTCTCCCCGGCCAGCCTGCCCGAGTCCCGCCAGCTCAGGCTCAACCGCCTCTACCCCGGCAGCGTGTTCAAGCAGGCCACGGGGCAGCTGCTGGTGCCCAAGCCGGCCGAGGACGCCCTCGGCTGGGCCACCAAGCTGATCGAGGCGATCTTCAGCGCCTAGTTTCCCTGGGGTGCGAGCGGCAGCGAGCCTAGAAGTCTTCCTGAGCCTCGTCCCCAGTTGCCGTGGGGTGCGAGCGGCAGCGAGCCTCGAAGGGCCCCCTCAGCCTTCCGTGATCGCCGTGCGCGGCGGGTGCTTCTCCATGAACTTGCGCTGCTTGTGCATGTCCCACCAGGTGGGGTGCCGCACGGTCACGCTGCCCGACGAGGTGCCGCTCATCAGGACGCGGGGGTTCTCGCCCAGCGGGCGGGTGCGGACCTTCGAGGTGGAGTAGGACTGTCCGGAGGTGCGCAGGTCCTGCGTGGACACGCCCCAACCCTCGGGCACGATGACCAGCAGGCTGGCGACGCTGCTGCCGCCCACGACGACGAGGTCGATGACGGGGGAGACGGTGATGGCCTCGGTGAAGTCCAGCCGGACGTAGTCCATGGAGTTGGCGTGCACCTCCAGGAACGGGGGCACGCGCCACTGGCCCAGCTGGGTGCGGGACTCCTTGTCCTCGCCCAGCACGAGGGGGTTGTCCCAGCTGAAACCGGGACCCTCGCCGAGCACGCTCTGGTCCGTGATCACGGCGTCGAGCCGGTCGGGCTCCACCAGGTCTCCCAGCACTTCGACGACGTCGCCGCGGGTGCGTGCGCCCATGGCGATGTTCATCCGACCGTCGAACTCGTCGAATCCCAGCCGGCCGTCGGCCACCGCCTCGCGGAGCGCGGCAACGGCGTTGTCGCGCTGCTGGTTGGTCACGCGCAGGCGGTTCAGTTGTTCGTCACGGGCCATGGGAGCAGGGTAGCGCCGGCCCGGTTCCGGCCCCGGCGCGATCCACTGTAGGATCGTCGTGGTTTCGCCGAGGAAGAAGGAAACGGATGAAGTTGTCTCGACTCGCACTGCTGGTCCCCGCCGTCGCGGCCCTCGGGCTCGCCGCCTGCAGCCCGTCCCCGACCACCGCCGCCGAGGTGGGCGGCGAGACCATCAGTGAGGCCACCCTGTCCGCCACGGTCGAGGGCTGCGCGGAGCTCGGCGCCACCGCCACCCGCGGTGCGCTGCTGACGCCGCTGGTGATCCGGGAGGCTGCCCAGCAGCTGGCCGCCGAGGAGGGCATCGACCTGAGCGTTCTGCCCGAGATCATGAACTCGGACCCGCAGATCGCCCCCTACCTCGCCAACACCGACTGCGCCCGCGTCGGTGAGGCCCAGGCCCTGCTCGGGCTGCTCTACTCGCAGCTGGACCAGAACGCCGTCGTCGACTACATCCTGGGTGCAGACATCACCGTGAACCCCCGCTACGGCGAGTGGGACACCACCAACGGCGTGATCGCCGGCTCCGGCTCCATCTCCGTCCCGGCCGGTTCCCAGGGCTGACGTCCCCGTGACCTCCCAGCTGGAGCGGCTCCGCGACGTGATGTCGCGGCTGCGCACCGACTGTCCCTGGGACGCGCAGCAGACCCACGAGTCGCTGCTGAACCACCTCATCGAGGAGACCTGCGAGGTGGTCGACGCCGTCGAGGCCGGTTCCGACGAGGACCTCCGCGAGGAACTGGGCGACGTCCTGCTGCAGGTCTACTTCCACGCCCAGATCGCCACCGACGAGGGCCGTTTCACCATCGACGACGTCGCCGCCGACATCGCCGACAAACTCGTCCGTCGCCACCCGCACGTCTTCGCCGACCGGGATGCCCCGGAGGACATCCACGGCTCCTGGGAGCAGGCCAAGCAGCGGGAGAAGGGACGCAAGTCCGCCCTCGAGGGCATCGCCCAGTCGATGAGTTCCGTGGCCCGCGCGCACAAGGTGATCTCCCGCAGCCGCGCCCACAAGGTGCCCGTGGACCTGCCCACCGAGGCCATCACGGCCGACGACGTGGGTGCGCAGGTGCTGGACCTCGTCGCCCGGGCGCAGGCCAGCGGCATCGACGCCGACGCCGCCATCCGCGGTGCCCTGCGCCAGCTCGAGGCCCGCATCGAATCGGCCGAGCAGACAACCTGAACCCCCGGGTTACACCCGGCAGCCATTTGGATAGGCTGGGCAATGCAAGACCTGACTCTTGGAAAGGGAGCACATGGCATCCATCGAATTCATCGAAGCCCGCGAGATCCTTGACTCGCGTGGCAACCCCACCGTCGAGGTCGAGGTCCAGCTCGACTCCGGCGCGGGCGGCCGTGCGGCTGTCCCCTCCGGCGCCTCCACCGGCGCCTTCGAGGCCGTCGAACTGCGCGACGGTGACAAGAACCGCTACGGCGGCAAGGGCGTCCTGACCGCCGTCAAGAACGTCGTCGACGTCATCGGTGAAGAGATCCTCGGCTTTGACGCCAGCGAGCAGCGCCTCATCGACCTCGCCATGATCGAGCTCGACGGCACCCCCAACAAGGCCAAGCTGGGCGCCAACGCCATCCTCGGCGTCTCCCTCGCCGTGGCGCACGCCGCCGCCGAGGAGGCCGAGCTGCCGCTGTACCGCTACGTCGGTGGCCCCAACGCACACATCCTGCCCGTCCCGATGATGAACATCCTCAACGGTGGGTCGCACGCCGACTCCAATGTCGACATCCAGGAGTTCATGATCGCCCCGATCGGCGCCGAGACCTTCGCCGAGGCCGTCGAGATGGGCGCCGGTGTCTACCACGCCCTCAAGAAGGTCCTCAAGGATCGTGGCCTGTCCACCGGCCTGGGCGACGAGGGCGGCTTCGCGCCGAACCTGGAGAGCAACCGCGCCGCGCTGGACCTCATCCTCGAGGCCATCGCCAACGCCGGCTACGAGGCCGGGTCCCAGGTGGCCCTGGCGCTCGACGTCGCCGCCTCCGAGTTCTACTCCGAGGGCATCTACAAGTTCGAGGGCGCGGACAAGACCTCCGAGGAGATGGTGGCCTACTACGCCGGCCTCGTCGCCGACTACCCGCTGGTCTCCATCGAGGACCCGCTGAACGAGGAGGACTGGGACGGCTGGAAGGCCATGACCGACCAGCTCGGTGACAAGGTGCAGATCGTCGGCGACGACCTGTTCGTCACCAACGTCGAGCGCCTCCAGCGCGGCATCGACACCAACACCGCGAACGCGCTGCTGGTGAAGGTCAACCAGATCGGCTCCCTGTCCGACACCATCGACGCCGTGGAGCTCGCGCACCGCAACGGTTTCAAGACGATGATGAGCCACCGCTCCGGCGAGACCGAGGACACCACCATCGCGGACCTCGCCGTCGCCCTCGGCTGCGGCCAGATCAAGTCCGGCGCCCCCGCGCGCACGGACCGCGTCGCCAAGTACAACCAGCTGCTGCGCATCGAGCAGGACCTCGACGACGCCGCAACTTACGCCGGACGTTCCGCCTTCCCGCGTTTCCAGGGCTGAACAACAGCGACGATGGGGGACACTGGACCTGATGGCCAGAGTCTCTCGTAACAAACCGACGAGCACCGGTCCGGGCAGCGGTTCACCCCGCTCCCGGACCGCTGCGCGTCCCGGCGAACGCGCCGCCAACCAGCGCGCCCGCACCCGTCCCGCGGATCCCAGCAGCGCGGTCTCCGGGGCCACCCCCGCGTCGCCGGTCACGCCGCCGCGTCCCATCGCAAGCCGTGCGCTGGGCGTGACCTGGCGGCTGCTGCTGCTGGGCGTCGTCGTGGCCGTGATCGCCGTCACCCTGGCCCAGAGCCTGCGCGTCTACTTCGTGCAGGCCGAACAGATCGCCGAGCTGCGCGCCGAGATCGAGGCCACCCGGGCCGAGATCGACGAGCTCGAGGACCAGTTGGCCCGCTGGGACGACCCGGCCTTCGTGGAGGCGCAGGCGCGCGAACGGCTGGGCTGGGTGTTCCCCGGTGAGGTCGGCTACCGCGTGATCGGCGCCGACGGGGAACCGATCGGCGGTGACTCGGACGTCTTCGCCACCGAGGAGGAGACCGCACCCGGCCTGTGGTGGGAGAAGATGTGGGGATCGGTCGCGGTGGCGGACCAGCCCGTGGCGGAACCGGAGCCGGCGGCGACGCCGTCGGACGACGTCACCATCGGCGTCTCGCCCGAGCCGAGCCCCAGCAACTCTGAGGAGTGACCAGGAATGAACCAACCGACGACCGCTGACCTCGAGGCCATCGAGGAGCAGCTCGGCCGGCCCCCGCGCGGAGTGGTGGAGGTGGCCTGGCGCTGTGTGTGCGGTGTCCCGGGCGTCGTGAAGACGATGCCGCGCCTGGACAACGGCACCCCGTTCCCCACCACCTACTACCTGACCTGCGCGCGAGTGGTCTCCGCGGTCTCCACGCTGGAGGCCTCCGGGCTGATGGCGGAGATGACGCGCCGCCTGGGCGAGGACGCCGAACTGGCCGCCGCCTACCGCGCCGCCCACGAGTCGTACCTCGCCGACCGTGCCGAGCTGGGCGACGTCCCCGAGATCGCGGGCATCTCCGCCGGCGGCATGCCCACGCGCGTCAAGTGCCTGCACGTGCTGGTGGGACACGCCTTGGCCAAGGGCCCGGGCCTGAACCCGCTGGGGGACGAGGCCGTCGCCGCGCTGGCCGACTTCTTCGAGCGCCACCGCAACGAACGCAACGACACGAGGGAGGCGTGATGGGCAGCACCGTCGCAGCCATCGACTGCGGAACCAACTCCGTCCGCCTGCTGGTCGTCCGGCGCGAGGACGACGGCACCACCACCGAGCTCGTGCGCGTCGTGCGCCTGGCGCAGCTCGGACAGGGTGTGGACGCCACCGGCGAGTTCCACCCAGAGGCGCTCGAACGCACGTTCATCGTGTGCGACGAGTACGCCCAGCTGATCGCCGACCACGGCGTGGACCGCACCCGCTTCGTCGCCACCTCCGCCGCCCGCGACGCCCACAACCGGCAGATCTTCTTCGACGGCGTGCGCGAGCGGCTCGGCGTCGAGGTGGAGGTGATCTCCGGCGACGAGGAGGCCGCGCTGTCCACCGCCGGCGTCCTCAGCGGCGTCGGCGCCGCCACCCCCGCTCTGGTCTTCGACATCGGCGGCGGCTCCACCGAACTGATCGTCGTCGAGGAGGGCCGCGCCATCTCCGCGGCCATCAGCCTGGACATCGGCGCCGTCCGGATCACCGAGCGGTTCCTGCACACCGACCCCCGCAGCGCCGACGACGAGGCCGCCGCCCGTGCCCACATCGCCTCGGTGCTGGACACCTCCGGGGTGGACTTCACCCGGATCGAGACCGCCATCGGCGTCGCCGGCACCACCACCAGCGTCGCCGCCCACGTACTGGGGCTGGTGGAGTACTCCCGCGACGCGGTCCACCGCGCCCGGCTGCCGCGCGAGGACATCGTCGAGACCACCAGGCGGTGGCTCGCCACTCCGGTGGAGGAGATCGCGCACGAACCCTTCATGCACCCGCTGCGCGCCAAGGTGATCGGCGGGGGAGTGCTGATCCTCGACGAGATCTCCGCCCGCGTCCCCGGCGGCAGCGTCCTGGTGAGCGAGACGGACATCCTCGACGGCATCGTGCTGGGAATGCTGGCAGAGTAGTTGCGGGCGCCCCCGTGGCCCAATTGGCAGAGGCAGGCGGCTTAAACCCGCTTCAGTGCGGGTTCGAGTCCCGTCGGGGGTACGGGACGATAGAGTCGTCGGCGACCGGTCTGTAGACTGAGTCCAAAGAATATCCATCACGAAGAGGTGTGCGGTGACCGACCCGAACCAGCCCAACCAGCCCTCGGCCGATGAGCCGCAGCCCGATGAGTTCCAGCAGCCCGAGGCCAGCCAGTCGGCCGGTGATCCCTACGCCCAGCAGCAGGGCCAACCCCACGGGCAGCCGTCCGGGCCGTCCTACGGGCAGGAGCAGGGCGATCCCTTCTCCCAGCAGCAGGGTCAGGCCTACGGTCAGCAGCCCGGTGATCCGTACGCCCAGCAGCAGGGCCAGGACTACGGTCAGCAGCCCGGTGATCCGTACGCCCAGCAGCAGGGCCAGGCCTACGGTCAGCAGCCCGGTGATCCATACGCTCAGCAGCAGGGACAGGCCCAGCAGCAGGGGCAGCAGGGCTACGGCCAGCCCCAGGGCCAGCAGGGCTACGGCCAGCAGGGCTACGGTCAGCCGTACGGGCAGCAGCCGGGCCCGGGCTACGGACAGCAGCCGGGCCAGCCCTATGGTCAGCCCGGCAACAAGATCGGGCAGCCGGGAGAACTTCTCGACAGGTTCCTCGCCCGCCTGATCGACTTCATCCTCCTGGCGGTCACCGGCTCGATCATCATCGGTTTCCTCGTGGTCAGCCTGCTCATGGGTGGCTCCTTCGGGGTCCTGGGCATGGGTGGCGGCAACTTCCTGACCAGCCTGGTCAGCTCGGTGCTGATGGCTGCGCTCTACCTGGGCTACTTCGCCTACTTCGAGTCCAGCCGCGGGCAGACACTTGGCAAGATGGTGATGAAGCTGGAGACCCGCAGCGCCAACGGGGGCCGTCCCACCATGGAGCAGGCCGTCAAGCGCAACATCTGGGTGGCCATCAGCGTGCTGGGCGTGATCCCGGTCATCGGCGGCCTCCTGTCCGGTGTCGGCCAGCTCGTCGCGATGATCATGATCGCCGTCGGCATCAATGGCGACGTCGCCGGCCGCCGCGGCTGGCATGACAAGTTCGCAGACGGAACGCAGGTCATCAAGATCGGCTGACGCCAGGACGCCTCAGTGTGGTGATCGTGCTGGTGAAGCATCCAGATCGCCACACTGGGGCGTCGGTGCGCTCCGAACAGCAGAGGAAGTGGAGGGGCTTGTGCAGCGAACCCGACGCAGGGAGGCGGAGGCAGCCGACGCCGAGTTCGCGGATGGCGACACGCCGTTCCGCACGGACCTCGAGCGCATCCGGTTCTCGCCCTACTTCGCCCGGCTCTCGGCCGTGACGCAGGTGATCGGCCAGACCTCCGCCGGACCGTTGGTTCACAACCGGCTCACTCACTCCCTGAAGGTGACGGCCGTGGCGCGCTCCGTCGCCGTCGAACTCGCCACCAAGCTCAGCGAGGACCACAACCTGCCGCCCGAGTTCGTCTGTGACCCGGTGGTGGCCCAGGCGGCCGCCAGCGCCCACGACCTCGGCCACCCGCCCTTCGGGCACCTGGGCGAATCCGTGCTGGACCGGCTGGCGCGCGAGAACCTGGGGCTGGCCGACGGGTTCGAGGGCAACGCCCAGACCTACCGGATCATCGCCACCCTCGACGTCTGCCACGGCCCGTCCAAGGGGCTCAACCTGACCGCCGCAACCCGCTCCGCCGTCGCCAAGTACCCGTGGACACCGGCCGTGGACGTGTCCCCGCTCGGTGACCGGCCGCTCCCGCCCGGGCTCCGGCGCTCCGGCGACGAGTTGAGCGTACGCAAGTACTCCGCCTACTTCCTGGACGCCGACGACCTGGCCGACGCCCGCGCGGACGCCCATGGCCTGTTGCCGCTCCAGCAGTCGTTGGAGGGCTCCGTCATGGACATCTCCGACGACATCGCCTACTCCATCCATGACGTCGACGACTTCCACCGGGCGGGGCTGCTCAGTCAGGGCGCGGTGTCCCGCGAGTTCCGGGAGTGGGAAGAGCACATCATGGACTTCCGGGAACTGGACGACGGTCGGCTGCTGGCCCAGCACACCCGCGCCGGCAGCGCGCTGGAACTGCTGCGCCGCAAGCTGCACCGGGACGACCCCTGGATCGCCGACGACGACGCCTTCGTCGCCGCCGTGAGGGACGTCTCGCACGACCTCGTCGATGGTCTGCTGGGTGACGATTTCAACGGGTCCATCGCAGCGGAACGGGCACTCTCGTCGTTCACCAACCGCTGGATCCACTACCTGCAGGACTCCGTGGTTCTTGCGCCGCGGGACAACCCGCGCACCGGTCTGGTGATGCTCAACCGGCAGGCGTGGCACGACGTCGAGGTGCTCAAGTTCGTCCACCGGCAGTTCGGGCTCAACCGCTCGGACATCGCCCTCTACCAGCGGGGCCTGAGCCGCGTGCTGCTCCGGGTGGTCAAGGGCCTGACGGCGTGGCTGGCCGACACCCCGGACCGGCTGCGGGTCCCGCCCCGGCTGCAGGAACTCGTGGAGGTGGCCAGCGATGGCTACGACCGGATCGCCCGGGAACGACCTGAGGGCATCCCGGAGGTGGATCCTGCCGACGTCCGGCGGCTCGGCCGCGGCCGAGGTGTCCTCGACTACGTCGCATCCCTGTCCGACGGGCAGGCGATCGCCGTTTCGGAGGCCATCGACGGGCGCCCGGACAAGCTCTGGGACATCGGCCAGAGCCTGTAGGGTGCTCCGCTAGATTTGCGCCCATGACTGACATCATCGACGCACTCACTGGCATCAATGCGGGCGACGTGCTCGACGAGGCGCGCTCCGGGCGCCCCGCCGCGAAGCAGCACGCCCAGGGCAGCTTCAAGGCCCTCTTCCAGCCCATCGACGCATCCCAGGTCTCGCTCCCGGAGCGAGCGGCCGTGGCGCTGTTCGTGGCCCGGCTGCACGGCCAGCAGGCAGCTGTGGAGTTCTACGGATCCCTCCTGCGGGAGACCGGTGGCGGAGACCTGCTGGAACCCATCATCGTCGCCGAGGCGGACAGGGCGGCGGGCACCGGGCCCTATGGGGCATTCCGTGCCGAGAACGCAGACGAGAGCGTGCCCGGCGTCGAGTACGCCGTGGATTCGGTGGAAGCCAGCTATGCGGTGGCCGACCGGCTGGCTGCCGCCCTCGAACACGCACACTTCCTCGTCTTCCATCCCCGGGATGCCAGCCGCGAGCGCCTGCAGCAGCTGCTCGACGACGGCTGGAGCACCACCGGCGTGGTGACCCTGTCCCAGTTGGTGTCCTTCCTCACCTTCCAGTTGCGCGTCATCCACGGCCTGAGCGTGCTGCGCGAGACAGCCGGTGGCAGCGGGACGGCGCCCACCACCGAGGCCCTGGCCGCACTGGCCAGCGAGGTGGCCAGGGCTGCTGCCGCCCGCCTCGGCGACGGTGCGGGTGTCGCCCCCGAGGCTGCCGCCGAGCAGTTGCCCGCGGCCCCCAAGGTGGACGAGCCGCCGCGCTTCACCCAGGAGAGCCTCGGCTGGAAGCCTTGGCTCACACCCCTGCCTGCCGCGGAGTTCACGGACCTTCACCGCGAGGCACTCGTCGAACCCGAGCGCATCCACATGCCCTACTTCCGGCTCCTGGCGCGCGACCCCGAGGCGTTGAGGGAGCGCACCCTCACGGACATGGACATCTTCTACAACACCGAGGGCGGCCTGCCCCGTGCAGACCGTGAGCTCGCGGCGGCGGCAGCATCCCGGTTCAACGGTTGCGTGTTCTGCGCCTCCGTGCACTCCCGCTTCGCCACGGAACAGGGGGCGGATCGTGACGAGGTCCAGCGCCTGCTCGACGAGGGCGTCGGAGCCCGTGTCAATGAGCGCTGGGACGCGCTGGTGGATGCCACCGTGGCGCTCACGGCCACGCCGTCGCGCTTCGGGCCCGATGATCTGGCCCGACTCCGCGGCGTCGGTCTCGACGAGCCCGAACTGCTTGACATGGTCCAGGCCGGGGCCTTCTTCAACTGGGCGAACCGGCTGATGCTCTCGCTCGGCGAACCCACGCAGTCCTGACGGACGGAAGCACCTGGGAGGGGCGGCGGTGAAGGAGCTGCGGAGCAGGCTGGCCGAGGCATTCCCGTGGTGGCTGGGCGGGCTGCTCGGGATCCTGTGCGTCGTCACGGGCGCCGTCCTGGCACTCAGACCGTTCCGCTCCCTCGGTGTGCTCGTCGTGCTGCTGGCCGTCGGGCTGGTGCTGTTGGGGGTGTCCCTGCTGGCCGAGCGGTCCGGGCGTGGCATGGCCACTAACCTGCTCGGACTGGCGGCCATCCTGGCGGGGGTGGCCGTCCTGGTGCTGCCCGGTTTGACCATCCAGCTGCTCACCCTCGTCGTCGCCGCTGCGCTGGTGGTGGTCGGTGTGCTCCGGATTGTGGGGGTCCGCCGGACGGAACCGGGGGAGCGGCTCAGCGCCGTGCTGCTGGGCGTGGCGAGTGTGGTCCTCGGGGTGGTTGCGCTGGCGTGGCCCGACGTGACCGTCCTGGTCATCGCGGCCGTCTCCGGCGTCCAGCTGGTGCTCTTCGGGATCGCCCAGGTGGCTTCCGCATGGCGGCGACGGTCCGGTGCCCCGGGGCGCGCTGCGGAACCCGGGCGGGATCGGCGTCGGACCTGGCGCACCGTCGGGGCCGTGGCCGCACTGCTGGCGAGCGCCGGCCTGTTGCTGCTCAGCATCCGGCTGACCGGTCACCCCCAACCCGACGACTTCTACGCCGCGCCCGCTGACCTCCCGGCAGAGGCCGGGGTGCTCCTGCGTACGGAGGCGTTCGCCACGGACGTCCCGGAGGGGGCTGAGGGCTGGCGCATCCTCTACACCACCACCCTGGCCGACGGTGTCCCTGCCGTTGCGTCGGCGATCGTCGTGGCACCTGACGGCGACGGCGACCATCCGGTGGTGGCGTGGGCCCACGGCACCACGGGGCAGGCCACCGGGTGTGCGCCGTCGCTACTGGAGCATCCGTTCGAGGCGGGGGCGATGCCGGACCTGCCCGGCACGCTCGCTCAGGGCTGGGCCGTCGTCGCCCCGGACTATCCCGGCCTGGGCACCGGAGGCTCCCACCCGTACCTTGTGGGGCAGCCCACCGGGCGCTCGGTCCTGGACGCAATCCGGGCTGCGCAACAGCTGGAGGAGGCCCGGCTCGGGGAGCAGACCATGGTCTGGGGGCACTCGCAGGGCGGCCATGCCGCACTGTGGACCGGCGGGCTCGCGGAGTCATATGCGCCCGAGCTGGACGTCAGGGGCGTGGTGGCGATGGCGCCGGCAGCCAACCTGCCACAGCTCCTGGCGGACCTGACCACCTCACCGATCGGGCCGGTGTTCGGCGCCTACGTGATAGCTGCCTGGGAGGACGTGGACCCGTCGATCCGGATGCAGGACTATGTCCGCCCCGCGGCCCGGATCGGGATGGAGGAGATGGCTGGCCGCTGCCTCAGCGATCCGTCGGTGCTGGTTTCCGTGGCCACGTCGATCCTGGGCAGGGATCCGGTCTGGAGCGGCGATCCGTCCCGGGGTCCGGTGCTGGCGCTGGCACACCAGAACGTGCCCGAGTTGCCGGTGGCCGCACCCCTGCTGATTGCGCAGGGGGAGGCTGACACCCTGGTCCGGCCGCAGGCGCAGCAGGAGTACGTGGCGAAACAGTGCGAGGCCGGCCAGGAACTGGAGTACCGCACCTACCCCGGGATGGACCACATGGGGCTGGTGACGGGTGACTCGCAGCTGCTGGCCGACCTCGTCGAATGGACCGAAGCACGGTTCGCCGGTGGGGACTGGTCACCCACCTGCTGAGTGGGGGATCAGGCGGCGTCGGCGCGCTGCACGCGCTCGATGAGCTCCTTGAAGGCACCCAGGTAGCCGACGAGGAAGCCTGCGGTCTCCTCGTTGGTGACCTCGCCGTCCTCGGTGAACAGGCCGGGGACGGACTGGATGAAGCCCTCCGGCTGGCCGAGCTGCGGCGAGGCGAAGTGGGTCAGGATGGACTTCAGGTGCTGCTGCGCGATGGCGGCGGAGACTGCGCCGCCGGAGGTGCCGATGACCGCGGTGGGCTTGCCGGTGAAGGAGTTCTGGCCCCAGGGGCGCGAGGCCCAGTCGAGGGCGTTCTTCAGGTAGCCGGGAATGGAGCGGCTGTACTCGGGGGTGACGAGGATGACGCCGTCGACGTCGGCGATGGCCTGCTTGAAGTCGCGCGCCACCTGCGGGTAGTCGGCGTCGAAGTCCGGGGAGTAGAAGGGCAGCTCATCGATCCGGATCTCGGTGAGCTCGACCTCGGCCGAGGCGCCGAGGCGCTCGAGGGCCTTCGCGAGCCGACGGTTGATGGAGGTGCTGGAGAGGCTGCCGACGATGTAGCCGATCTTGGTCATGTGGTTCCGTTCCTTCGGGAGATAGTTGCAGATTCAACTTACTCCTTCAGGGTGCCCGAAGCCAACTCGGGACCCTCCCGCCCGTCCTCCCTGGCGGCGGCAGCATCGCGACGCCGTCTGGCTGCCCGACCGACGACGAGCCCCCAGGTCACCCCGCCGAGCGTGAGTGCCACCGTGACCAGTTCCTGCCAGGTGGGTGCCCGGCTCTCCAGGGCCAGGGTGTAGAGGAGGGCGAACATCACCTCCGTCACGATCAGCATCCCGAGCGCCGAGGCGCTGAAGTACTTCGCCGCGCGGCTCCACAGTGCGGTGGCAGCCCAGGACGCGCTCAGGCCGAGCACGAGCCCCCAGACCAGCACGCCCGTCGGGAACGCGGCCACGAAGGCTTGCGGGCTCTCGGTGGTGAGCGCGAGGGCCACGACGAGCAGTGGGAGGGTGACCAGCGTGCCCACTCCCGTGAGGCTCGTCCAGACCACCGTGCGGTGATGCGGGTTGTCCGCCACGTACTCCGCGTTCCAGGTGCTGAAGACCGTCCAGCAAGCCAGCGCAACCGCGGCCAGCAGCAGACCCAGTGCCGGCGAGGTTCCGTGTGTCCCGCCTCCGGAGCCCAACGTGGTGACGGTGGTGATCACGATCCCGGCCGCGATGCACAGCATCGGTCCCACCAGGGAGCGCCACGCCATCACCTTTCGGCGTAGGTTCCCCACGGCGGTCATGATGATTGGCAGGGCCCCGAAGATTAGCGAGACCGGGGCTGGTCCGATGGCCATCACGGCGCCCGACACGGCCGCGTAGTAGAGAGTGTTGCCTGCGAATCCGATGCCGATGATCCGCAGCCAGCCGCGGCCGTCGAGCTCCCTGAAGGGGTTGAACCGCAGGATCCGCAGGACCAGGACGGAGGAGAGGGCGAACACCCCGTACCGGGTCAGGGTCAGCGGGATGCCCCCGACGCCGCCCGCAGCCGGGGCGACGAACGCCAGCCCCCACAGTGCACAAGCGCCCAGCGCGTACACGAGTGCTGATCCCACTTGGCCTCCTGCCGGAACTCCACTGTCCGAACCGGCGCCTCGCGGACACCGGTTTGGCTGGGTGGCCGGGTACGCTTGGAGGAGTAACGCAATTTCGTGTTTGCAGTAGAGACGAGGAAACCCCCATGGCGAACCCCGTATTCGCACGCAGCGACACCTTCAACGGTCGCCGCGCGCCACAGAGCAACTTCCAGCAGTACCAGCAGCCCGGCCAGCCCGGCTACGGTCACCCGCAGGGCTACGGCCAGCCCCAGGGCTACGGTCAGCCGCAGGGCTACCAGCAGCAGGCCCCGCAGGCCACCGGCGGGGTGATGACCCTCGACGACGTGATCGCCAAGACCGCCATCACGCTGCTCGTGGTGTTCGCGGCCGCCGCCGCCACGTTCATGCTGCTGCCGATGAACCTGCTGTACCCCACGATGATCGGCTCCGCCATCATCGGGCTGATCACGGTCTTCGTCGTCGCCGGGCGCCACAAGCTGCCCGTGGGCGGCGTGATCTTCTACGCACTGGTCGAAGGTGTCTTCGTCGGCGCGATCTCCAAGATGTTCGAGGCCTTCTGGCCCGGCATCGTCGTGTCCGCAGTGCTCGCCACCTTCGTGGCCGCCGGTGCGACGCTGGCCGCCTACAAGTTCTTCAACATCCGGGTCACCCCGAAGTTCCGCAAGTTCGTGACCATCGCCACCATGTCGCTGGCCGGCGTGCTGCTGGTCAACTTCGTGCTGGCGCTGTTCGGCGTCGACACCGGTCTGCGTGACATCGGCTCCGGTGCGGGCTGGCTCTCGATCGGCATCTCGGTGCTGGCCGTCGGCCTGGCCGTGTTCAACCTGATCGTGGACTTCGACTTCGTCGAGCGGGGCATCGCCTCCAGGGCGCCCGCGAGCGAGTCGTGGCGCGCTGCCTTCGGCATCACCGTCACGATGGTCTGGCTCTACATCGAGATCCTGCGGATCCTGTCCTACTTCAGGGACTGATCCAACGCCATCTGGCCCACGTAACGGGCCAGTAGGTTGCGCGAACCGATGGTCCAGTGCAACCGGCGCCAGGACTGCCAAGGCACCCAGTCAGCCCGCTCCGTCGACCCTCCCAGGTCGTGGACGACGGGCTGGCTGGGTGTTTCGCATGTTGCGGCATAGACCACGCGCAGGGCGTGGTAGTCCTCGAGCACACCCGTGTTGGAACGCCCCACCCAATGGTCCGAGTCCAGCGTCAACACGCGGTCCAGGGTGATGTGCTGACCGGACTCCTCGTAGACCTCGCGGATGACGGCCTGCGCCGGCGACTCACCCGGGTCCACCCCGCCGCCGGGCAACGCCCAGGTGCCGGGCACCGCGGTCAGTGAGGAGTTGACGGTCCCCAGCAGCCCGCGTTCGGAAAGGACGACGGCGTAGGCGCCCACCCGTTGCTTGGTCACCGGCACCTCGCCGGGGAGGGCCTCGTCGAAGACCACCTGCGTGCGCGGCCTGCGGGCCGCCACCGGCTCGGCGGTCTTGCGGACCAGGTAGGTGAACACGATCTCGTCGTCGACGATGACCGTCGCGAGGGGGCGCAGGGGGATGAAACCGAGCCCGAGGAGCTGGTCACGGGGGTGTTCGCCGTGCGCGACGGTGAACTGGACGCTGGGTGGGGACACAGGCGTGGTGACCCCGATGATGCGCATTGGGACAGTCTAGGCGGGTGGTCGCGATACTCTGATCCGGACTCGCTGCAAGCCCAGAAGGAGTGGTCACGATGGAGTACCGGGACGACGTCAAGCTGGATCGGGCGCGCGTGCGCTACGGCGGCGGGGGTGGTAGCTCCGGCGGTGGCCGCGGGATGGCGGTCGGCGGCGGCATCGGCGGCGTCATCGTCCTCGTGCTGGTCCTGCTGTTCGGCGGCAACATCGGCGACGTGCTGGGCGGCGCCGCGATGCCCGACGACGGTCGGCAGCAGACCACGGGCGAGCAGCTCGAGTGCCAGACGGCCGCCGAGATCGAGGCCAACCGGGACTGCCGATTCGCCGCCTACGACATCGCCGTGCAGGACTACTGGAACTCGGTGATGAAGGGCTACCAGTACGGGCAGATGGTGCTTTTCAGCGGCCAGGTGGCCACGGCCTGCGGCACGGGCTCCTCGCAGATGGGCCCGTTCTACTGCCCGGGCGACTACACCGTCTACATCGACGGCGACTACATGGGCCAGCTGCTGAACCAGCTGGGGGCCGCCGGTGGCGACGCCGCCGAGCTCTACATCGTCGGGCACGAGTACGGCCACCACGTGTCCAACCTGACCGGTCAGATGCAGCAGGCCCGCGCCGGTGGCAACCAGACCGGGCCGTCGTCGAACCAGGTCCGCCTCGAGCTGCAGGCCGACTGCTACGCCGGGGTGTTCTTCAACAACACCCTGAAGGACCCGAACTCGCCCATCGAGAGTGTCACGCGTGACGACCTGATGCGGATCGCCGACGCCGCACGCGCCGTCGGTGACGACCACATCCAGGAGACCTCGGGCGGCCGAGTGGTCCCGGAGAGCTGGACGCACGGCTCCTCGGAGATGCGGCAGCGATGGGTGGCGAAGGGGTACGACTCGGGGGACCCGAACGTGTGCGACACGTTCGCCACCGACGACCTGTGAGCTAGGAGAACTGCGCGGACATGTCCCTGCCGCGCATGTCGGTGTGGAAGATGTCGCCGCCGCAGTCGTAGCGGACCACGGGCTGGGTGCGTTCGTAGCGGTTGTCCACCGTGACCGAGCACTCCTGCTCCGGGTCCTCACGGAACTCCGCGATCGCCATGGTGATGGCGGCCGGGTCCAGCAGCAGGGGGTCGAACGGCTCCAGCCCGAGCGTCTCCGAACGCTGGGCGCTGAAGGTCGGGAGGCTGCCGATGCGGATCCGGCGCTCGATCACGCCCTCACCCTTCGGGACGTCGGCCCAGTAGCCGTCGGCGACGCTGAAGCCCACGGCGAGGACCACCTGGGTGGAACCCGTGACGGCCTTCAGGCCCGCGGTGATGTCGGCGACGCTGTGGGTGTCGAGCTCCTTGACCACGGTGCCGTCACGGTGGAAGAACACGGTGCGGGACTCGGGCCGGGTGGTCACCGTCATGTAGACCTCGCCCCCGCGGTACTCCACCACCTGCAGCACCTGGTTCTCGGAACTCGTGGCGTGCAGCGCTGCGACGTCGAAGATGCGACGCAGGTCGTGCAGTGGGAACGTGGTGGGGTTGAAGCTGGCCTGCCCGAGGTTCTGGACGTCGCTGTCGGCCACCGAGACCACGCCGTCGCGCCACCGGTAGGTGTGGACCTGGTCCTCGCCGTCGACGACGGTGAGGGTGGCCTGGTCCGCGGTCACGTCCAGCTTCAGGGCGGGCAGTTCGGAGGCCACCCGGTGCAACTCCGCCACCACCTCGGCGGCATGGTCCACAAGCTCACCCTCGACGGGGAAGTCACCCGGCAGGGTGGCGTCCGGCGACGGTGAGGCCTGGCGCGTGTAGGAGCGTGAAGGCGTGCTGGCGCGCGTGGTGACGCTGGGCGACGGGGAGGCCACCCGGGTGGGGGAGGGCGTCGCCGAGGCGGCCGTGGGATCGCCACTGGCCGACGCCGGGGGCGTCGGGGTGGTGGGCTCGGTCGAGACGGGTGCGCATCCCGCCAGGGTCGCGACCGAGAGGGCCGCAACGGCCAGTGGGCGCAATTTCACCACCCAAGCCTAGCTCGGGTTAGGCTCAGCCCATGGCCGCCAGGTTCCTCGAGTCGCAACCCTGCCAGGACGCCTGTGGGGTGATGGAGACGGGGGAGTTCGTCGAGGGTGCCCCGGTCTACTCCTGCCCCGGCTGTGACACCCGCTGGATCGAGCTCAACGAGCGTCGCCCCGAGCAAGCCGCTCCATCCGGTAGTGCAGCCGAACCACCCGCGCACCCCACAGCCTGAGCTCGTGGTCGGTGCGCAGGACGCCCGCCCCGTCGACGAAGATCCTGAACGTCTCGTGCAGCGGCACCCTGGCCGCGTAGGTACTGCCGGCGTCGGTGACCACCACGTAGGCGCCGTCCTCGCCGAATCGGCCGCGGGGTGAGCGCAGGACCAGCGCACCGTCGTCGACCTCGGGGCGCAGGAACACCTGCACGTTCCCGTCCTCGAGCGGGAACGCGACGTGGATGCCTGGCTGGGTGGAGCCCGGGAGCGTCCTGGTGGAGTAGCAGCCGCTGAACACGAAGTCGCCGGTGGCTCGCAACGTGCGCAGCCACCCGGCGGCCAGCTGGGTGCCGTCGTCGCCGACGATCAGGGTGACCTCACTGTCCATGCCGCGGGAGAGGTCCAAGGGGTTCATCGGGAGGGCGAGCTGCTGCACCCGACGCCCGAAGAAGCGGGCAACCAGCTCACCGCCGAGCCAGAACAGCGGCGACCAGCCGGACCACGCCTCCATGCGCCAGGCCGAGGTGTGCTCGTAGAAGTCACGCACCTGCGCGTCGAGACCGGCCGCGGAGAACGCGGCCCCGTCGAGCTGGCCCAGGGAGGCGAGCAGGCCCGCCTCCGGGGTGTTCCGCGCCAACCTGCCGCCCAGGCGGGCCGCCTCGGCCTCGAGCCACGCGGAGGCCACCTCGGAACCGGAGTTCTGCGGTGCGGCCAGCCAGGAGTGGCTCCCGGCGAGGTCGACGCGCCGTCCCACCAGGCGCCAGAACTTGCGCGTCAGGAGGTCGAGGGACCGCACTTCACACCGGTGGCGTGGACGGGGCAGTAGCCGTTCGGGTTCTTGTGGAGGTACTGCTGGTGCTCGGCCTCGGCGTAGTAGAACGTCTGGTCCGTGGAGATCTCGGTGGTGATCTCGCCGTAGCCGGCCTCGGAGAGGCTGCGCTGGAAGACCTCCCGCGACTGCTCGGCGGCGGCGAGTTGCGCGTCGTCGACGGGGAAGATGGCGGAGCGGTACTGGGTACCGATGTCGTTGCCCTGCCGGTTCAGCTGGGTGGGGTCGTGCGCCTCCCAGAAGATCCGCAGCAGTTCGTCGTAGCTGACCCGCTCGGGGTCGAAGACCACCTTGACCGTCTCGGTGTGGCCGGTGCTGCCGGTGCAGGACTCGGCGTAGGTGGGGTTGGGGGTGAACCCGCCCATGAAGCCGACGGCGGTGTTGACCACGCCATCGGTCTGCCAATACATCCGCTCCTCGCCCCAGTAGCAACCGAGCGCGAAGTAGGCCACCTCGGTGCCCTCCGGTTCGGCGTCGAGCGGGAGTCCCAGGACCGCGTGGTTCGGGACCGGGAACAGCACCGGCTCGTCGCGCCCGGGCAGGGCCTCCTCCGGGTTGATCATGCGCGGCTTGAGGTTGCTCCGGATCCAGCCCATCACGTCGATGTCCATGGCCCCAGACTATGCCCGCCAGTCAACCGCCGTACCGCCCAGCCGCTCCAGTTCCGCGTTGGCGCGGCTGAAGGGCCGGGACCCGAAGAAGCCGCCCCGCGCCGACAGCGGCGACGGGTGGGCGCTGGCGATCACGGGCACGTCGCCCAGCAGGGGCGCGACGCCCTGGGCGTCACGGCCCCACAGCACCGCCACCAGCGGGCCGCCGCGCGCGGCGAGCGCCCGCACCGCGGTGGCGGTGACCTCCTCCCAGCCCTTGCCCCGGTGGGAGGCGGGGGCACCCGGGCGCACCGTCAGCACCCGGTTCAGCAGCAGCACGCCCTGCTCGAACCAGGAGGTGAGGTCCCCGTGGGGTGCGGGCGGGATGCCGAGGTCGGCCTCGAGTTCGGCGTAGATGTTGACGAGGCTGCGAGGGATCGGGCGGACCTCGGGGGCGACGGAGAAGCTGAGGCCCACGGCGTGCCCGGGCGTGGGGTAGGGGTCCTGTCCGACGATCAGCACCCGGACGTCGGCCAGGGGGCGGCTGAAGGCCCGCAGCACGTGCTCGCCCGAGGGCAGGTAACTGCGTCCCGCTGTGAGTTCCTCCCGCAGGAACGCGCCCATGGCCGCGATGTTGTCGGAGACGGGGGCGAGGGCCTCGGCCCAGTCCGGGGCGACGAGTTGGGAGAGCGGCTTGGCCATGGCGAGAACTCTGCCACAGGCCACTCAGGGACGAATCAGGGTTCCAATCCTTCAACAACACTTCCAGAAGTGGAAAGGGAGGCTTATCATTTAGTGCATGAGCAACCTTGATCTAGGACCGATCCTCGACGATCTGGCCGCCGGACGCATCGACGCCGCGGAGGCCAATCGCCGGATCGAGGAACTGAAACTGGACGCCGAGGCGAGCGAGTCCCCCGGGGACGAGCAGCCCGAGCAGGACAAGCCCACGAGCAAGCCCCGCGCGGGCGGTCTCGAGCGGATCGCCATCACCGCCGTCGGGCGCCGTGTCCGGGTGGAGGCCGACTCGTCGGTGACCACTCTGACCGTCGAGGGCCAGCACGTGCTGCGACGCAACGGCACGGTCATGGAGATCAGCAGCACCGGGGACTTCGGCCCCAGCTTCAACGGCTTCTCGCTGATCCGCCCGCCCCGCAGCCTGGACGACTTGCGTGACATCGGGCTCGGCAAGGAGCTGGTCATCAAGGTCAACCCGCGGCTGGTGGTGGACGCCGAACTGACCACCGGCGGCCTCAGGACCTCCGGTGTCCCGAAGCTGGGGCGCATCCGCGTCACCGGCGGCGGCTGCTCCCTCGAGGGCGTCACGGAGGTGGCCGACCTGCTGTCCCAGGCCGGCGCGGTCACCGTCGAGGGGCCCATCAGCACCGGGCGCTCGAAGCTGCGCGTCGAGTCCGGCAGCCTGACCGTGAACCTCACCGACGGCGCCAACGTGACCATCCGGGGCGAGGCCAAGCTCGGCCGCATCAACTGGCCCGGAGACAGCGACAACGTCGACGAGGTGGTCATCGGCAACGGCTCCGCCCGGCTCGACGTCAGCGTCGTGATGGGGCTGGCCAGCATCAAGAACCAGGAGGACGAGTGAGCATGCCCAACCACCTGTACCACGCACCCGCCGACTGCCCCGTCTGCGGCGACGACCTGATCATCACCCGCAAGGGCTGCCTGAAGTGCGGCACGGAACTGGCCGGCGAGTTCGCCAGCTGCGCCTACTGCGCCCTGGACGACGCCGAGCACGAGATCCTGAAGGTCTTCCTCGTCTCGCGCGGCAACCTGCGCGAGGTGGAGAAGCACCTGGGCGTTTCGTACCCGACGGCGCGGGCCCGCTTCGATGCCGTCGTCGCGAAACTGGGCTTCGGCCCTGCCGCTCCCGAGGACCCCGAGGAGCAGTCCGAGGACTCGTCGGAGCCCCCGCAGACGCCGCAGGAGCAGATCCTCGCGCGCGTGGCCGCCGGTGAGATCTCCAGCGAGGTGGCGGCGGCGCTGATCGCCGCGCTCTGAGCCCGCCTGCCCAAGGGCATGCACGAGGGCGGTCCCGACCAGGAGTCGGGACCGCCCTTCGTGCTGTGGTTCGGCTAGAGGACCTCGACCTTGAGGATCGTCACGCTCAGGGTCTTGCCGGTGGGTGTCTCGTAGCTGACCTCGTCGCCCACGCGGTGGCCGTTGACGGCGGCGCCGAGCGGGGACTGCGGCGAGACCGCGTTGGTCACGGAGGCGTCGGTGCCGAGCACCTCGCGGGAGCCGAGCAGGAACGTGTCGGTGTCGTCCTCGTCGCCGTCGAAGGCCACGGTGATCACCTTGCCGGGAACGGCCTCGTCGACGTCGCCCTCCGGCTCACCCACCTGCGCGGTGCGCAGGAGCTGTTCCAGCTGGCGGATGCGGCCTTCCATCTGGCCCTGTTCCTCGCGGGCGGCGTGGTAGCCACCGTTCTCGCTGAGGTCGCCCTCCTCCCGCGCCGCGGCGATGCGGGCGGTCACGTCGGGGCGACCCACGGTCTTGAGCTCGTTCAGCTCGGCTTGCAGTGCGTCGTGGGCCTCTTGGGTGAGCCACACGGTGTCGGCAGTGTTGTCGGACATCAAGCCAGCCTATCCCACTCAACCGGCCAACTGACAGCCCTCCAGGTCCACTGCAGTGGCTTCCCGGATGGTCCTGATCTCCACGTAGAGCTCGGTGAGCTCCTTGTCACCCGCCGGTACCTGCACCTCGAGCTCCCCGACGCGCTCATAGTTCTCGGCCTGTGCGAACAGCTGGCACACGGCCGGGCGGGACGGGTCGGTGCGCTGCACCACCAGCTCCACCTCGGTCACCTCGGGGCTGACCGTGTCGAAGGCGCGGACCAGGCCGGCCACCGGCGGGTTGGAGCGGACCAGTCCGGCGAAGGCGACGATCGCGACCGCGGCGAGCAGCGCCACGGCCGCCGAGATCCCGACGGCGAGGTCAACCGGGTTCCGCTTCGGGTACCGGGCGGAGATCCTGGCGCGATCGGCGTCGGTGAGTTCAGGCTTGGTCACGCCACCATTGTGCCCGGCTGGAAAAGGTGGGTGCACACGGGCCAAGATTGGACGCATGAACCAGACCGGACCTGCCCCGCTGCGGCTGATGCACGTCCATGCCCATCCCGACGACGAGTCGAGCAAGGGCGCGGCCACCACCGCCAAGTACGTGGCCGAGGGAGTCGAGGTCATGGTGGTCACCTGCACCGGCGGTGAGCGCGGCGACGTGCTCAACCCCAAGCTCGCCCACGATCCGGAGGTGCTCACCAACATCGCCGAGATCCGCCGTCGCGAGATGGCGGCCGCCCGCGAGATCCTTGGCGTGGAACAGGTCTGGCTCGGGTTCGTGGACTCCGGGTTCCCGGAGGGGGACCCGCTCCCGCCGCTGCCCGAGGGCTGCTTCGGGCTGGAGGACCCCGTCGTCGCCGCCGGCCGGCTGGTGAAGGTGATGCGGGACTTCCGTCCCCACGTCGTGACCACCTACGACGAGCGCGGCGGCTACCCGCACCCGGACCACGTCCAGTGCCACAACATCACGGTGGAGGCGTTCAGGGCGTCGGCGGACCCGGCGCAGTGGCCCGAGCACGGACCCGCCTGGCAGGCGGCGAAGCTGTACTACCACATGGGCTTCCACCGGCGGCGCTACGCGGCGTTGGAGGCACTGATGCACGAGCACGGCCTGGAGTCCCACCAACCGGCACCCACCCGTGACGACGACCCCTTCTCCGACGGGCGGATCACCACGTTCGTGAACTGTGGCGACTACTTCCACGTCCGCGACGCGGCGCTGCGGGCCCACGCCACGCAGATCGACCCGGACGGTCCCTGGTTCGCGGTCCCGCTGGAGATCCAGCAGGCCGGCTGGCCCACCGAGGACTACCAGCTCGTCATCTCCAAGGTGCCGACGATGATCCCGGAGGATGACCTGTTCAAGGGCCTGCGGCAGGTGCCGCTCGAACCGGAGTTCGTGATCTGAGTCCACCGGGTCAGGCGGTGGTGGTGGAATCCCGTCGGCCGCGACGGTGCTGCCACCAGGCCGCCAGTCCGCCGCCGATGGCGCCGCCGAGGTGCCCCTGCCAGGACACGCCCGCCGCCGTCGGCAACAGGCCCACGAGGATGCCGCCGTAGACGAGCAGGAGCACCACCCCGAGCGCGATCTGCCCGGCCCTGCGCGTGAACAGGCCCCTGATCAGCAGGTAGGCCAGCCAGCCGAAGATCAGGCCCGACGCACCCGCCGTGACGGTGTTGACCGGCGCGATCAGCCACACCAGCAGGCCGGAACCGAGGATGGAGGCGGCCGTCGTCACCAACCAGCGCACCAGCCCGGCCAGGTAGGTGAGGACGCCCAGCACCATGAACGGCCCGCTGTTGCCGATCAGGTGGACCCACCCGAAGTGGAGCCACGGCGCCACCAGGATGTTGTCCAGCGAGTCCAGTTGGCGCGGGACGATGCCCAGGGGGTCCAGGCTGTTCCCGGTGGCCTGGTCGAAGACCTCCAGCACCCACATGATCGCGAGCAGCACCCCGATCACGAGCACAGCCCTGATGACGGGATGCATCTTGTTCTCGGGAGCCGCATGGGTGGTCATGGCCTCCATTGTCCCATCTGGAGGGCGCTAGCCTTCGGTCCATGGCCAATCGACTCGGGGACGCAACCAGCGACTACCTGCTCCAGCACGCACACCAGGGCGTCGACTGGTGGCAGTGGGGGCCCGACGCCTTGGAGCATGCCCGCGCCACCGGCAAGCCGATCATGCTCAGCGTGGGCTACGCGTCGTGCCACTGGTGCCACGTGATGAGCGAGGAGTCCTTCGACGACGCGGAGATCGCCGCGCAGATCAACGAGCACTTCGTGCCCATCAAGGTGGACCGCCAGCAGCACCCCGACGTCGACGCCGTCTACATGGCCGCCACCCAGGCGCTCAACAACGGCCAGGGCGGCTGGCCCATGACCGCGTTCCTCACCCCGGACGCCAAGCCGTTCTTCACCGGCACCTACTTCCCGCCGGAACCCCGCGACGGCATGCCCTCCCTCCCGCAGGTGCTCGAGGCGCTGGCGACGGCCTGGGCCGAGCGCCGCGACGAGGTGGTGGGCTCCGCCGAGGTCATCACCCATCAGCTCGCCGCCGGCACCGGGCCCGACCCGATGGAGCAGGCACCGGACCTGCGCGCCGCCGTCGACACCATCGCGGCAGACTTCGACGTCATCCACGGTGGCTTCGGCAACGCCCCGAAGTTCCCGACGGCCACGGTCCTGGACGCGCTGCTGGTCAAGGGCGACCCGAAGTCCCTCGACATGGCCCAGCGCACCCTCGAGGCCATGGCTCGCGGCGGCATCCACGACCAGGTGGGCGGCGGCTTCCACCGCTACAGCGTCGACGCCGGCTGGGTGGTGCCGCACTTCGAGAAGATGCTCGACGACAACGCCATGCTGCTGCGCGCCTACGTCCGGGGCTGGCGCCGCACCGCGGACCACGACACCGCGCTGCGCAACCTGTTCGAGCGCACCGCCTACGGCATCGTCAGCTGGCTCGTGCACGAGATGCGCACCGAGGCGGGGGCCTTCGCCGCCGCCCTCGACGCCGACTCCACCGACATCCGGGGCATGACCTTCGAGGGCGTGTTCTACCTGTGGAACCAGGAGGTGTTGACCGATGTCCTGGGGGAGGAGCTGGGCGAGTGGGCCGCGGACGTGTTCCACGTCACCGCCGGCGGCACGTTCTCCGACGGGCTCTCGGTGCTGCAGCTGCGCGGCCGCCCGGACGGGGACAAGCTCGACGACGTCCGCGCCCGGCTGCTCGCCGAACGCGCCTCCCGGTTCCGCCCGGCCACCGACCGGCTCGTGGTGGCCGGCTGGAACGGGCTGGCCATCTCCTCGCTCGCGAACGCCGCGATGGTGTTCAACGAGCCGCGCTGGCTCGAGATCGCCCTCGAGGCGGCCCAGTACCTCGTGGACGTCCACCTGGCCGACGGGGACCTGCGCCGCAGCTCCCTCGAGGGGGTCGCCGACACCGCGACCGGCTCCGCGGAGGACTTCGGGACGGTCGCGGAGGCCTTCGCGGTGCTGGCCGGCATCACCGGCGACGTCGCATGGTTGCGCCGCGCGGAGACCCTCGTGGAGCGGGCACTCGAACTGTTCGGTGCCCCCGACGGCGGTTTCTTCGACTCCGCCGCCTCGGACCTGTACGACCGTCCCCGCTCCCTGACCGACCACGTCTCGCCGAGCGGCACCTCCGCGCTGGTGACGGCCCTGCACCAGGTGGGCCTGCTCGCCGAGCGGCCGGACCTCACGTCCAGGGCTGAGGAGGCGGCCCGCACCACGTTGCGGACCGTGGCGCAGGCCCCCCGGTTCGCGGGGTCCGCGCTGGCCGAACTGATGGTCAGTGACGAGGCCCGCCGCGGGCTGAAGCGGGCCACCGTCGTGGTCATCTCCGAGGACCCGTTCGACGAACTCGCCCGCGCCGTGTGGCGGATGGCCCCCGCCGGCACCGCGATCCTGCGTGCCGAACCCGGAGCGCAGGGCTGGGGGAGCCTGCTGCAGGGACGGACGGAACGTGCCGTGTACGTGTGCCGCGGCACCGTCTGCTTCGACCCGGTCGACGACTACAACGAGCTGAGGACACCCCTCTGGCGCCGCGCCTGAGACGCAGGGCTTATGGTGGGGCATGCTGATCTGGATCGATGACCAAGTGGTCGACGGCGCAGATGCCGTCGTCAGCGTGCATGACCACGGCCTCACCGTCGGCGACGGTGTGTTCGAGGTGGTCAAGGCCCCCGGAATGGTTCCGTTCGAGCTGGCGGCGCACCTGCGCAGGCTGGTCACCTCGTCGGAGCGGATGGGACTGCCGCTGCCCGACGTGGACCGGGTGGAGGCGGCGGTCCGGCAACTGCTGGCCGCCCACGACGGTCCGGATGCGCAGGTGCGCATCACCTGGACCGCGGGCGACGGACCGCAGGGCTCCGACCGCTCCGAGGGTGAACCCCGCCTGATCGCCTCGGCGGGCCCGGTGCGCAAGCGCGCGGCGACGGAGACCGTGGCCGTGATGCCGTGGGTCCGCAACGAGCGGGGCGCCATGGCCGGGGTGAAGACCACCTCCTACGCGGAGAACGTGGTCTCGCTCGAGCGGGCCCACTACGTCGGCGCGGGGGAGGCGCTGTTCGCCGACACCCGGGGCCGGCTGTGCGAGGGGACCGGCAGCAACGTGTTCGTCGTCACGGACGGGCGGCTCACCACCCCCACGCTGGCCGTCGGCTGCCTCGCCGGCATCACGCGCGCGCTGGTGCTGGAGTGGAGCGACGCGAGGGAGGAGGACGCGCCGCTGGAGGTGCTGGAGACCGCCGACGAGGTGTTCCTGACCTCCACCACCCGCGACGTCCAGCCCGTGACCCGGATCGTGTGGCCGGACGGCCGGGAGCGCGAACTCCCGGCCGGCCCGCGCACCCGCGAGGTGGCGGAGACGTTCGCTACGCGCTGTGCCGCATCGACCTGATCCCCAACCACAGCCCGAGGGCGGCGGTCAGGCCGGCAGCGACGAACCCCCAGGCGACGGCGGGGGCTCCGAAGCTCCCGGCGAACAGGGCGCGCTCGGCCTCGACGACGTGGGTCAGCGGGTTCACGCGCGCCGCCACCTGCATCCAGCCAGGGCCGCCCTCCAGCGGGAGCAGCATCCCGGACAGGATCATCAACGGGAACAGGAACGTCTGCTGCACCGCCCAGAACATCCAGTCCTGCTTGCGCACGGCGATGGCCAGGGCGTAGCTGAGCGAGCTGATCCCCACGCCCAGCACCGCGAGCAGCACCAGCCCGGCCAGCGCGCCCGGCAGGCTGAACCGGAACCCGAAGGGCAGCATTACCAGCACCACCAGCACGGCCTGGGCCACCAGCGTGATGATCTCTTTCATGGCACGCCCCACCAGCAGCGAGGAGCGGCTGAGCGGCGTCACGAGCATCCGCTCGTGGGCACCGGTCTGCATCTCGTAGAGCAGGTTGGAGCCCACGGCGCTGGAGCCGAACAGGGAGATCATCACCAGGATCGCAGGCACGAACCACTGCCAGACCTGGCCGGGGAGCTCGTCGCCCAGGTTGCTGGCCAGCAGCGGCCCGAACAGCGCGAGGAAGAAGATCGGCTGGACCAGGCTGAAGATGATCGAGAACGGGTCGCCCAGCACGGGGCGCAGCTCGCGGGAGGTGACGATTGCGGTGTCGGTCAGGACGCTCATTGTGCGGTCTCCAGTTCGGGGGTGGAACCGGCTTCGCGGAGGCTGCGGCCGGTGAGGTTGAGGAACACGTCGTCGAGGGTGGGGCGGCGCACCTGGATGTCGGCGATGCCGATGCCGGCGGCGTCGGCGAGGTGGACCAGGTCCGTGACCCGCGTGGAACCGTGGGTGATGGCGGCACGGACGGCGGTGCCCGCGACGTCGACCTCGCTGGTGGCCTCCCACTCGGTGAGGCGGGCGGCGAGATGGTCGGCGTCTGCAGGGCTGGCCGCGGTCACGGTGAGCCGGTCACCGGCGTGCCTGGACTTCAGCGCCTCGGGGGTGTCGTCGGCGATGATCGAACCGTGGTCGATGATCACCACTCGCTCGGCCATGGTGTCCGCCTCGTCGAGGTAGTGGGTGGTGAGCAGCAGGGTCATGTCGGTGGCCGCCCGCAGTGCGCCGATGTGCTCCCAGAGGTTGGCCCGGTTGTGCGGGTCCAACCCCGTCGAGGGCTCGTCGAGCACCAACAGCTCCGGAGCGTGCATCAGCCCCATCGCGACGTCGAGGCGCCGCCGCTGCCCGCCCGAGAGCTCGGAGACCTTGGTCCGTTCCTTGCCCGCGAGGTCCAGGCCGGTCATGAGCTCCTGGCCGCGCCGCCGGGCCTCGGCGCGCGTGAGGCCGAACGTGACCCCTTGGTAGTAGAGCTCGTCGAGCGCGCGCTGGCCGTGGCCGGCGCCGTTGCCCTGCCCGACGTAGCCCAGCCGGCGCCGCACCTGGCCCGGGTCCCGGGTCACGTCGAAACCCGCCACCTGCGCAGTGCCCGCGGTGGGGGCCAGCAACGTGGTGAGCATCCGCATGGTGGTGGTCTTGCCGGCGCCGTTGGGACCCAGCACGGCCACCGTCTCACCGCGCTCCACGGTGAGGTCGATGCCGCGCACGGCGTGCACCGTCTCGGTGCGGCTCACGAAGTCCTTCGCCAGCCCTCTTGCTTCGATCATTCCTGTCTCCCTGCTCCGGTTGTGCTTGCAGGAAAGACGCTACGGAACGTAGAGGACAGGTTCTGTCCGCTACTGGTGTGAGAATGAAGTCATGTCGAATCCATCGGGAAGGCTGCTCGAGTTGCTCTCGCTGCTGCAGGCGCGCCGGGACTGGCCCGGGGGAGCGCTGGCGGAGCGCCTCGAGGTGAGCCCCCGCACCGTCCGCCGCGACGTCGAGCGGCTGCGGGACCTCGGCTACCCCGTCCAGACCACCAAGGGCCCCGCCGGGGGCTACCGGCTCGCGCCCGGGCTGGACCTGCCGCCGATGCTGTTCGACGACGACCAGGCGGTGGCGGTTTCGGTGGCGCTCCAGACCATCCGGACCGACGTGGCGGGGCTCCGCGACGCCGCGCAGCGGGCGCTGGCCACCATCCGTCAGGTGCTGCCGTCGCGGCTGCGGCACCGGGTGGATGCACTGCAGGTGACCTCACTGGGTGGGGACCCGGCCCCGGAGGAGACGGTGGACACGGCCGTGCTGGTCCACATCGGATCGGCCATCCGGGACCGGGAGGTGCTGCGGTTCGACTACGTCGCCCGCGACGGCACGGAGTCACTGCGGCAGGCAGAACCCCACCGGCTCGTGAGCCGGGGCAGGCGCTGGTACGTCCTGGCCTGGGACCGGGACCGCAAGGCCTGGCGCACGTTCCGGGTGGACCGGTTGGTGGCGCGCACCCCCAACGGGCCGAGGTTCGAGCCGCGGCAGCTCACCGACGAGCAGGTGGCGGAGCTGTTCGGGACCGAGGAGGAGCTGCCGCAGTGGCCGGCCACCGGCACCGTCGTCATCCAGCAACCTGCCCACGTGCTCGCGCGCTGGATGCACGGCGACCGCGCCACCATCACCGCCATCGACGCGCACAGCAGTCGGGTGGAACTCGGGGCCTGGTCCCACGGCGCCATCGTCGCGACCCTGCTGATGTTCGAGTCGGACTTCGAGGTTATAGAGCCCCCGGAGTTGAGGGAGGCCGTCGACGAGGTCGCGGCCCGGGTGGGCCGGGCCGCGACCTGAACCGTGTCAGTCCTCGCCGAGCAGGTCGGTGACCAGGGCGGCGATCTGGGAGCGCTCGGAGCGGGTCAGCATCACGTGGGCGAACAACGGGTTGCCCTTCAGCTTCTCCACCACCGCCACCACGCCGTCGTGCCTGCCGACGCGCAGGTTGTCGCGCTGCGCCACGTCGTGGGTGAGGACCACCCGCGAGTTCTGGCCCACGCGGGACAACACCGTCAGCAGCACGTTGCGCTCCAGCGACTGGGCCTCGTCGACGATGATGAACGCGTCGTGCAGGGAGCGGCCACGGATGTGGGTCAGCGGCAGCACCTCGATCAGGTCCTGCTCGAGGATCTCGTCGATCACGTACTTGTTGGTGACGGCAGAGAGCGTGTCGAAGACCGCCTGGCCCCAGGGCTGCATCTTCTCGCCCGCGGTCCCCGGCAGGTAGCCGAGGTCCTGGCCGCCCACGGCGTACAGGGGTCGGAACACCATCACCTTGGAGTACTTGCGCTGCTCCAGCACCGCCTCCAGGCCGGCGCACAGGGCCAGCGCGGACTTGCCCGTGCCGGCCCGCCCTCCAAGGGAGACGATGCCGATCTCGTCGTCCATCAGGAGTTCCAGGGCCACGCGCTGCTCGGCGGACCTTCCCCGTACGCCGAACACCTCGCGATCCTGCTTGATCAGCTTGACCTCTCCCGACGGCAGCTTGCGCGCCAGCGCCGAGGAGCCGGGTGCGTGCAGGACGATGCCGCTGTGGACCGGCACGTCGTCGGCGGCGGGCAGTTCGACGGTGCCGTGGTCGTAGAGGCTGCCCACGTCATCGGCCGTGACGTCGAGCTCGGTCATCCCGGTCCAGCCCGTCTCCAGCGGCAGTTCGTTGCGGTACTCGTCGGCTGCGAGCCCGACGGCCGCGGCCTTGACGCGCAGCGGCACGTCCTTGGACACCAGCACGACGTCGTGGCCCTCGGTGCTGTAGTTCAGGGCCACGGCGAGGATGCGCGAGTCGTTGTCACCCAGCCGGAACCCGGACGGCAGGGCCGACGGATCGGTGTGGTTGAGCTCCACGCGCAGGTTGCCGCCGGAGTCGTTGATGGCCATCGGAGTGTCCAGCCGGCCGTGTTCCAGCCGGAGGTCGTCCAGCAGGCGCAGGGCCTTGCGGGCGAAGTAGCCGAGTTCGGGGTGGTGGCGCTTGGCCTCGAGTTCGGTGATCACGACGATGGGCAGCACCACGTTGTGTTCTGCGAACCTGAGGACCGCTTTCGGGTCACTCAGCAGGACCGAGGTGTCGATGACGTAGGTGCGGATCGCCTGGTCCGCGGGCGTGGCGGTGATGGCCGCCGCTTGATCGTTGACGTTGAGCACGGGTGCTCCCTTCGCGGGGGCAGGTGCTCCACCTGTCCCCGGCAGTGGGGTCAGGTGACCGGTATGGCTGTGATGGAGCGGTTCTCCATGGAAGAGAATGTAACCCGCGCGGCGATGGATCCGGGCAGGAACCGCCAAGAAATCACACTGCTGTAACTTCCCGTTCATCTCGTAGGGTCAAGGGCATGACTTCTTCGCTGCTCCCAGACGCCCTGCTGGACCGGATTCGCGAGCGTGCCGCCGCGCACGACCGCGAGAACACCTTCCCCTTCGATGACCTGGAGGACCTCAAGGCCGCCGGCTACCTGACCGCCCTGGTGCCGACGTCGTTCGGCGGGGGAGGGCTCAGCCTGGAGGAGCTGACCCGGGAGCAGATGCGGCTGGCTGGGGCGTCCCCGGCGACGGCGCTGGCGGTCAACATGCACCACGTCTGGGTGGGGGTGGCCAAGGTGGTGCACGAGCGCGGGGACGCCTCCTGCGACTTCATCCTCACAGACGCCATGGCCGGCGAGGTGTTCGCGTTCGGCGTGTCCGAGGCGGGCAACGACCTCGTCCTGTTCGGCTCGGCCTCCGATGCCGCCCCCGACGGCAACGGCGGCTACGGCTTCACGGGCACCAAGATCTTCACCTCGCTGTCCCCGGGGTGGACGAGGCTCGGCACGTTCGGGACCGACACCACCGGGCAGGACGGACCCCACAACGTGTGGGGCTTCGTGAATCGGGACGCGCCCGGCATCACCGTCAAGGACGACTGGGACGCCTTGGGCATGCGGGGCTCGCAGTCGTGCACCACCGTCCTCGACGGCGTGCCCGCCCCGGCCGACCGGATCGTGCGCCGCATCCCGCCGGGCCCCACCATGGACCCGTTCATCTTCGGGATCTTCGCCAACTTCGAGATCCTGCTGGCCTCGGTCTACACGGGCGTGGCGCAGCGGGCGCTCGACGTCGCCGTCGAGGTGGTGGGCAAGCGCAAGTCCATGAAGAACCAGGGTGCCCCGTACAGCGACGACCCCGACATCCGCTGGCGGCTGGCCGACGCCGCAATCCAACTCGACGGGCTGTTCCCGCAGATCTCCCAGATCGCCCGGGACGTGGACGAGCAGGTGGACCGCGGCGCCGTGTGGTTGCCGCAGCTGTCCGCGGTGAAGTCGCGCGCCACCGAGGTGGCCAAGGACGTGGTGGAGAAGGCCATCCGGGCCTCCGGTGGCTCCTCCTACTTCAACCGCCACGAGCTCTCGCGGCTGTACCGCGACGTGCTCGCGGGCATCTTCCACCCCAGCGACGACGAATCGGTGCACGCCGCCTGGGCCAACGTCCTGCTGGGGCCTATTTCAGGATGAAGCCCACCCGCAGCAGGCCGTCGTCGGTGGTGGCGAGGTCCTCCACCAGTTCGGTGGCCTGTTCGAATGCGGGCTTGTCCGGGTTGAGCACCTCGAGGTAGACCTTGTGCTCCGCCAACGAGGCGACGGCGCGTTGCACGTCCTCGGCCTCGACGTCGACGCAGTGAGTGGTTCCGGGGCCGAACTCGTACACCCACTGCGGCTTGTGCTCGGCCCGGGCCACCGCGTCGTGCACGGCGTTGCCGAACTCGATGTGGTCCGACTGGTTGGGGATCTCCTCGGTGTAGTTGGGGCCGGTGTAGCCGGTGATCACCACGTCGGGGCGGCGGGCCTCGATCTCCTTGACCACTGCGTCGCGCAGGGCGTCGTCGTTGCTGAGCCGGCTGTCCGGGAAACCGAGGAAGTCCACCACTTCGACGCCCACGTGCGCTGCGGCGCGCAGTTGCTCCTGCTCGCGCAGCGGGCCGCACTCCTCGGGGCTCATGCCCTCGATGCCGGCCTCGCCGCTGGTGGCCAGCACGTACTCGACGGTCTTGCCGCCCCGCGTCCAGTGGCTCACTGCCGGAGCCATTCCCCACTCGACGTCATCGGGGTGGGCGACGAAGACCACTGCCTTGTTCCAGTCCTTCGGGAATTGGTTCGTCATGGCTGAAGCCTACGTCGGGGGTAGTGCTCAGGCGGCGAAGACGGCGAGGGCGATGGCCACCAGGTGGCAGGTGGCGGCCAGGATGGTGCAGGTGTGGAACACCTCGTGGAAGCCGAACCAGCGGGGGCTCAGCCTCGGGCGCTTGGTGCCGTAGGCGAGGGCGCCCACCGAGTAGAGCAGGCCGCCGACGATCACGAGCACCACGACGGCTGGGCCGCCGTTGGCCCAGAACTGGCCGAGCCACCCGACGGCCGCCCAACCCATCGCCACGTAGAGCAGGGTGTAGAGCCACCTGGGGGCGCCGAGCCAGACCAGTCTGAACAGCACGCCGAGGACCGCGATGCTCCAGATCAGCACCAGCAGGAACACCCGCGAGTTGCCCTCGAGCAGGAGCAGGGACAGGGGGGTGTAGGTGCCCGCGATGAACACGAAGATGTTGGAGTGGTCGATGCGGCGGAACACCGCCAGGGTTCGGGGCTTCCAGTTGCCGCGGTGGTAGGCCGCGCTGGTGCCGAACAGCTGCACGGCCGAGAGCGTGAACACGCCGCAGCCGATCCGGCCCAGCAGGGTGGGCGCGAAGACGGTCAGCACGAGCCCCGCCACCAGGACGGCCGGCGCGAACCCGAGGTGCAACCAGCCGCGCATCAGCGGCTTCTCGGGGGCAGTTGTCATGTTCGTCCGTTCAGTGGTTACGGTCACGTAGGTTACGGTACCGTAAGTTACGGCAATCCGCCATGGTCCAACGCTACCTTCGCGATCCTCCCGGGGGAACGCCGCCGCCTCGCTACTCTGTTTGCCATGTCCTTCCTCCGCCGCGTCATGGAGCGCGTGTGGCCGCCCAGGTGGTTGTACAAGACCTACGAGTCCCAGCTGCTCGAGAACCTGGACCGCTCCCGCCTCCCGGAGCACGTCGCCGTGCTCGCCGACGGCAACCGGCGCTGGGCGAGGCTGAACGCCCCGGGGCAGCCGCTGGTGGTGGGGTACCGGGCCGGTGCCGCCAAGCTCGAGCAGTTCGTCGAGTGGTGCGACGACGTCGGCCTGAAGGTGGTCACCCTCTGGGTGCTCAGCACGGACAACCTCGACCGTTCCTCCGACGACGAACTGGGCCCCCTGCTGGGCGTCATCTCGGACCTCGTGGCCGACCTCGCGGCAACGGGCCGTTGGCGGGTGCAGGCCGTCGGCGCGCTCGACCTCCTGCCCGAGGAGTGCGCCGCCAGGCTGCGCGAGTCGGCGGCCTCCACCGACGGGGTCACCGGCATGCACGTGAACGTCGCGGTCTCCTACGGCGGCCGTCACGAACTGCGCGACGCCGTGCGCTCACTGCTCGCGGAGCGGGCGGAGGCCGGCGCCTCCCTGGACGAGGTCTCCCGCACGTTGGAGATAGACGAGATCTCCGAGCACCTCTACACCAAGGGCCAGCCGGACCCGGACCTGATCATCCGCACCTCGGGGGAGCAGCGCCTCTCCGGTTTCCTGTTGTGGCAGTCCGCGCACAGCGAGTTCTACTTCTGCGAGGCGCTGTGGCCGGACTTCCGCCGCGTCGACTTCATGCGCGCACTGCGCAGCTACACCCAGCGCGAGCGTCGCTACGGCCGCTGAGGCGCCGATTGGTCCGGGCTCGGCACCTCATGGGACGATGGGCCAATGGCTGGCAGGAAGAAGAACACGGGTCCCAGGGACATGGTGATCTCGCTGCTGGTGCTGTTCGTGCCGATCATCGCGATCTACTGGTTCTTCACGCTGGACCCGGAGCCCGAGGCGGAGAAGGTCGACTACGCACCCATGCTCGCCGTCGCGCAGGAGGAGTCCCCGTATCCCGTGCTGCGTCCGGTGAACCTGCCGGAGGACTGGGTCCCCGTGCGCGTGGCATGGGCCGCCGACGGCGAGCCCTGGATCAACAACGAGCCCGCAGTGGGCAACTCCTGGCAGCTCGGCTTCATGGCGCCCAACCAGATCTACGTGGCCGTGCAGCAGCGCGATCGGGCGCCGGTGCAGTTCATCGAGCAGGTGACCCGCGACGGCGTCGCCTCTGGTGAGACCGTCCAACTCGCGGAGCGCGAGTGGGAGCAGTGGGTATCCGAGGACGGCCGTTCCCGCAGCCTGGTGTGGCGCGACGGCGACCTCAGCGCCGTCGTCACCGGCGACACCGACTTCGAGCAGCTCGAGGCGTTCACCGCCGCCCTGGCCGGGACCGGCTAGTCCTGCTGCTCGCGGGCCTCACGGGCCTTGGCGACGACGGCGCGGGCCGCGTCGAGGTGTCCCTGGCAGATGGCCGCCAGTTCCTCGCCCCGCTTCCACAGCGCCATCGAGTCGGCCAGGGGCGCCCCGCCGGACTCGAGCTTGCGCACCACCTCGACGAGTTCCTCGCGGGCAGCCTCGTAGGTGAGTTCCTCAGCCATCGTTCTCCTGTTCCGTGACGCCTGCGACGTCGAGTGCCAGCTGGCCGTCGGCCAGGTACGCGTTGATGCGGGTGCCCGGGTGGGCGTCGGCCACCGACGACACTGACAGGCCGTCGTCGTCGACGAGGACGGCGTAGCCCCGCTCCAGGGTGGCCTTGGGGGACATTGCCCGGATGCTGCTGATCCGGGAACGCAGGTCCGACTCCTCGTGGCGCAGCCGGTTCTCGATGCCGGAGGCCAGCCGGTGCCGCAGCAGCTCGAGCTTGTCGAGGTGGGCGCCGAACGTGGCCGTCGGGTCCATCAACGCGGGCCGGGTGCGCACGTCGCCCAGCCAGCGCTGCGCCGTCTCGAGGCGGTTGCCGATGGCGGCGTCGAGCCGGTGCCGGGCCTGCGCCACGACGTCGGCCTCCTGGTGGAAGTCCGGCACCACGCGCTTGGCGGCGTCGGTGGGGGTGGAGGCGCGCAGGTCCGCCACGAAGTCCAGCAGCGGCACGTCCTGCTCGTGCCCGATGGCCGAGACCACCGGTGTGCGGGCCTGTGAGACGGCGCGCACCACGCCCTCGTCGGAGAAGGCGAGGAGGTCCTCGAGGCTGCCGCCGCCGCGGGCGATGATGATGACGTCCACCTCGGGGTCCGCGTCCAGCCGCTGCAGCGCGGTCATGACCGACTCCGCGGCGAACGGCCCCTGGACGGTGGCGTGGGCGATGTTGAACCGGGCGGGCCAGCGGTCCTCGACGTTGGTCAGGACGTCGCGCTCGGCGTCGGAGCCCTTGCCCGTGATCAGCCCGATGGTGCGCGGGATGAACGGCAGCCTGCGCTTGCGGTGCGGCTCGAACAGGCCCTCGGCCTGCAGCTTGCGCTTCAGCTGCTCCAACTGCGCGAGCAGGCGGCCCTCGCCGGCCACGCGGATCTCGAGGCACTCGAAGCTCAGCCGTGCGCTGCGGTCCCAGACCCTGGGCCGCAGCCTGGCCGTGACCCGGGAGCCGTCCGGCAGCGGGCCAGCGGCGTCGAGCACCATGGCGGAGGCGGTGATGGAGGCCGAGACGTCGGCGATGCGGTCCCGGAACGTCAGGAACTGCGTGGGGCCGCTGCGGCGCTTGATCTCGATCACCTGGGCGTCCACCCAGATCTCGCCGAGCCTGCCCACCCAGTCCTTGACCGCCATGACGACGCGGCCAAGGGGCTGCGGCTCCTCGGCCGAACTGTTCATCGCCATGACGGGTACCCTACCGGCGAGCACTGACAACGCCGTCGATACGCTGGCGGGCATGAAGCGCGCGAAGGGCCCTGCCAAGGGATGGCTGCCGAACCAGCACGGGGCCTGGGCGATGCTCGTGCTGCCGTGGCTGCTGGGACTCGCCCACGCCGTCGGCGCGGGGGCCTTCGAAATCGCCCACGTGGTGCTGTTCGCGTTCTGGATGGTGGGCTACTTCGCCTTCTTCGCCGCGACGCTGTGGCTGAAGTCCCGGTTCAAGCGCCGATACCTGCCGGCGCTGGCCACCTACGGGGCGACGGCGGCGGTGCTCGGGCTAATGGTGCTGTGGCTCGCGCCGCAGTGGTGGGTGTGGGTGCTCGCGTTCGCGCCGATCTGTTCCTTCGCGCTCTGGCTGGCGTGGAAGCGGCAGGAACGCGACGTGGTATCGGGGCTCGCGACCATCGTCGCCGCCTGCCTCATCCCGTTGGTGATGGGCGGCTGGGGACCGGTGCCGGTGTCCCTGGCGCTTGTGTGCTTCGGGTACTTCTTCGGCACGGTCCTCTACGTGAAGACCGTGATCCGCGAACGGGGCAAGCCGGGGTGGGTGGCGTTCTCCGTGGCCTGGCACGCGGCCTGCGCCGTCGCGGTGGTCGGGGTTCCCGCGCCGCTGCCGAGGTGGTGGCTCGTGGCGTTCTTCGTGGCCGTCGCGCTGCGGGCCCTGCTGGTGCCGCTGCTGGGCCCGATGCGCGGCCGCAGGGTGGACGTGAAACTGGTGGGGATCTGGGAGTTCGTCACGTCCGCGGCCCTGCTCGCGATCACCCTCCCCGCGCTCATGGGTTGATCCTCACAGGCCTCGCCTAGACTGGCAGCATGAACGCCACCCAGACCAGCAAGCAGGTCCTCGTCGCAGCCCCCCGCGGCTACTGCGCCGGCGTGGACCGGGCCGTGATCACCGTCGAGAAGGCGCTCGAGACCTACGGCGCACCCGTCTACGTGCGCAAGCAGATCGTGCACAACCGCCACGTCGTCGAGACCCTGGAGCAGCGCGGCGCCATCTTCGTGGAGGAACTCGAGGAGGTGCCCGAGGGGTCCACCGTCGTGTTCTCCGCCCACGGCGTCTCGCCCGCCGTGCACGCCGAGGCGAAGGTCCGGCAGCTCAAGGCGATCGACGCCACCTGCCCCCTGGTCACCAAGGTCCACCGCGAGGCCGTGCGCTTCGACAAGGAGGACGTCGACATCTTCCTGATCGGCCACGCCGGCCACGAGGAGGTGGAGGGCACCACCGGTGAGGCCCCGGACCGCATCACCCTCGTCGAGCACCCCGATGACGTCGACGAGCTCGACGTGCCCACGGACCGGCCCATGGCGTGGCTCAGCCAGACCACCCTCAGCGTCGACGAGACGATGGAGACCGTGAACCGGCTCCGCCAGAAGTTCCCGCTGCTGATGGACCCGCCCTCCGACGACATCTGCTACGCCACCCAGAACCGCCAGCAGGCCGTCAAGCAGATCGCGCCCAGGGTGGACCTGATGATCGTGGTGGGCTCGAAGAACTCGTCCAACTCGGTGCGCCTGGTGGAGGTCGCGCTCGAGGCCGGCGCGAAGGCCTCGCACCTGGTGGACTACGCCAGCGAGATCGACGAGGCCTGGCTGGAGGGCGTCTCCTCCGTCGGCGTCACCAGCGGTGCCTCCGTGCCGGACGAACTGGTGCAGGGCGTGCTGGAGTTCCTGGAGGAGCGGGGCTTCCCCGCCGCGGTGGAGGAGCGCCTCACCGAGGAGAACCTCACGTTCTCCCTGCCGCCGGAACTGCGCCGCGACCTGAAGGCGAACAGCGCCCTGAACCACTGATCCTGCTGCGATCATGGTGGGATGCGTGAGATCAGGCAGAGCCGCAAGCTGAAGGACGTCCGCTACGACGTGCGGGGACCCATCCTCGTCGAGGCCGAGCGCCTCGAGGCGCTGGGGCACCGCATCCTGCGGCTCAACATCGGCAACCCGGCACCCTTCGGGTTCGAGGCGCCCGCCTCGATCGTCGCCGACATGGTGCACCACCTGCCCGACGCGCAGGGCTACAGCGACTCGCGCGGCATCTTCTCGGCCCGCACCGCCGTCGCGCAGTACTACCAGAGCCACGGCCTGGTGGACTGCCACGTCGACGACGTGTTCATCGGCAACGGTGTCTCCGAACTGATCTCCATGGTGCTGCAGGCGTTCGTGGACGACGGCAACGAGATCCTCGTGCCCGCACCCGACTACCCGCTGTGGACAGGTGCGGTCTCCCTCGCCGGCGGCACCCCGGTGCACTACCTGTGCGACGAGTCCAACGGCTGGGAGCCGGACCTGGCCGACATCGAGTCGAAGATCACGGAGAACACCCACGCCCTGGTGATCATCAACCCGAACAACCCGACGGGGGCGGTCTACAGCGAAGCCACGGTCAAGGCGCTGGTGGACATCGCCCGCCGGCACGACCTGGTGGTCTTCAGCGACGAGATCTACGAGAAGATCCTGTTCGACGGCGCTGTCCATCACCACTGCGCCACCTTCGCCGGGGACGACGTCCTGTGCCTGACCTTCAGCGGACTGTCGAAGGCGTACCGGGTGTGCGGCTACCGGGCCGGCTGGGTGATGGTCTCCGGCCCCAAGCACCAGGCGCGTGACTTCCTCGAGGGCCTCACCCTGGTCTCCAACATGCGGATGTGCTCCAACGTGCCCGCCCAGCACGCCATCCAGACCGCACTCGGCGGCTACCAGTCGATCGAGGAGTTCATCGGGCCCGGCGGCCGGTTCTACGAGCAGTCCATGCTTGCCCACCGGCTGCTGAACGAGATCCCCGGCGTGAGTTCGGTGAAGCCGGAGGGTGCCCTGTACGTGTTCCCCCGCCTGGACCCGGAGGTCTATCCCATCGAGGATGACCAGGCGTTCGTGATAGACCTGCTGCGCTCGCAGCACATCCTCGTCACCCACGGCACCGGCTTCAACTGGCCCCACCCGGACCACTTCCGGCTGGTCACCCTGCCCGACGTGGAACTGCTGGAGGAGGCCATCGGCAGGATCGCCGAGTTCCTCGAGCAGGTCAGATCAGGAACCTGAAGAACGGGCTCTCCGCCTCCACCACCTCCACCTGCATGCCGGACTCGGTGATGCGCTGGAGCAGGAACTCGTAGTCCCCGGGCTGCCCCAGCTCGACGCCCACCAACGCGGGGCCGGTGTCCCGGCTGCTGCGCTTCACGTACTCGAAGTAGGTGATGTCGTCCTCCGGCCCGAGGACGTTGTTGAGGAACCGCCGCAGCGCGCCGGGTTCCTGCGGGAACTCCACCAGGAAGTAGCGCTTGCGGCCCTCGTGGACGAGGGAACGCTCCACCACCTCGGCGTAGCGGGCGACGTCGTTGTTGCCGCCGGAGACCATGGTCAGGACAGTGGATCCCGCGGGGATGGAGATCCGGGTGCCGACGCCTCCCGTCGGCAGCGCGGCCGGCGCGAGGGCGCCGGCGGGCTCGGCGATGATGCCGTCGACCTGGTACATCTCCAGCATCTCCGAGCAGACCTGCCCCTCCGGGATGCGGGCGAGTTCGACGTCGGCCTCGCGGATCACGTCGAAGGTGTAGTCGCCCACCCGGCTGACGGCTGCGCCGTCGACGAACGTGTCGATGTCCTGCAGCGCCACGGGGCGGCCCGCGGAGACGGCGGCCGCCACGCAGGGGGCGCCCTCCGGTTCGATGCCGACGATGCGCACCCCGGGATGGTTCGTGCGCAGCCAGGCCGCGGCGCCCGCCAGCAGGCCGCCGCCGCCCACGGGGAGCACCACCACGTTCGGGACCTTGTCGAGCTGTTCGAACGCCTCGACGATGGCGGTGGCCTGCCCGGCAGCGGTCAGTTCGTGGTCGAAGGCGGGCACGATGGTGGACCCGTTGGCCGCGGCGAACTCCTTGGCGGCCTGGCTGGCCTGGTCATAGGTGGAGCCGGACATCTGCAGCTCCACGTGTCCCTGTCCGAGTTGGAGGATTCGCTGCCGCTTCTGGCGCGGTGTGGTGGTGGGCACGATCACGGTGCCGCGGATCCCCAGCACCGCGCAGCTGTGGGCCACGCCCTGGCCGTGGTTGCCGGCGGAGGCGCAGACCACGCCCGCCTCCTGTTGCTCCCTGCTGAGCTGGCTGATCAGGTTGTATGCGCCGCGCAGCTTGTAGGAGCGGACCGGCTGGAGGTCCTCACGCTTGATCCAGATGTCGGAACCGGTGGCGTCGGAGAGTCTGGCGTTGCGCGTGACGGGGGTGCGGGCCGCAATGCACGAAAGCCGGGCCGTCGCGTCTGGTACCAGTGCTGCCAGTTCGGTGAGGGCGCTCATTCGCCCATTGTGTCATCGGTGCCAGTGCGCTTGCGGAGCTCTCGCACGGTGCCGAGGCCCAGTGCGGGTTCCTCGTCGAACAGGGAGGCCTCGATGGCGAGCCGGTCCTGCTGCTCCTGGTGCTCGATCATCTCCGGTACGGAGATCTCCCGCGGGGACGTGTCCACCGTGGAGATCTCCTTCAGGTCCGTGTCCACCACGTCCAGCTCCCTGAGCTTGCGGGCAGAGACCATGACCCTGGTCTCCAGGGTTCCGACGGCCTTGTTGAAGTGACCCACGGTGGTGTTCAGGGACCTGCCGAGCTTCTCGAAGTGGTCACCGAGGGTGGAGATGCGCTCGTGCAGTTCCCGGCCGAGCTTGGAGACCTTCGCCGCGGACTCGGCGAGCGCCGCCTGCTTCCAGCCGTGGGCCACGATGTGCAGCAGTGGGATGAGGGTGCCGGGGGCGGCGAGCATGATGTTGCGGCGGGCGGCGTACTCGTGGAGGTCCGGCTGCTGCTCCAGCGCGAGGCGGTAGAACTCGTCGGAGCCGAGGAACAGGACCACGAACTCGGGGGAGCCCACGTCCAGGTGCCAGTAGTTCTTCCCGCTGAGCGCGTCGATGTGGCCCCGCACGTGCCGGGAGAAGGTCTCCAGGTGCTTCTTCTGCTTCGCCATGTCCTCGGTGTTGTACGCGTCCAGGACGGCCTTGAGCGGTACCTTGGAGTCAACGAACACCACCTTGCCGTCGGCCAGGTTGATGCGCATGTCGGGGCGGAACCGATCACCGTCGGCACTGGTGTAGGAGGTCTGGTCGTCGAAGTCACACCGCGCCGTCAGGCCCGAGATCTCGACGATGCGCTTCAGGCTCTGCTCACCCCAGGAACCGCGCACCTGCGGCGTGCGCAGTGCCGTGCTCAGGCTGAGCGCCTCCTTGCGGATGGTCTCCCCGGAGTCCTTGACCGCCTGCACCTGCTCGCGGAGTTCCGCGGACAGTGCGGCGCGCTGCTTCTCCACCTCGCCCAGCCGGTCACTGAGGCGGTTGAGGTGCTCCTGCAGCGGAGTCACGAGCTGCTGCGTGGCGGCCAGGCGTTCATTCGCGGTCTTGTCCGCCTTCGCGCTCTGCGCCTCCAGGGACTGCTCGGAGAGGAGCTTGAACCGATCCTCCATCGCCTTGCGATCAGCCTTCAGCTCCTCGGTCAGGCGCAGCGCGGCGTCCCGCTCGGCCTCGGCCGTAGCCCTGCCGGCCAGCGCCTTCGTCAGTTCGGTGCGCACGTCGGCGGTCTCCCGCTGAGCCTCCACCGTCGCGGTCCGCAGGTCCGCCATCTGGGTGAGGTGGCCCGCCAGTTCGGAGCGGACGTTGGCCGTCTCCTCGCGGGCCCGGCTGGCCTCGGAACGTGCGGTCTGGGCATCGAGTCTGGCATCGGAGAGCGTCTTCTCCTGCTCCGCCGTGGCTTCGGCGAGGCGGCTGCGGCGTGCGAGCAGGTACCCGGCGAGGGTGCCGAGCAGGGCCGCGACGATGCTGACGATGATGCCTGTGGTGGTCATGGGTCCACCATTTCAGGCAGCACTGACAATTGGGGTCAGCGACGCCGCCGCAGGCGCAACTTCTCCAGTTCCGCACGCTCGGACTTGGTGAGGCTGTGGATGCCCTGGGCGCTGATCTTGCCGAGCAGGTCGTCCAGGCGCTCCTCGTCGGAGGCCTGGCGCTTCTCGGTGCGGGTGGGGGTGTGGTGCCGGCGCGTGCGAGGTCGGGACTGGTGCTCCTTCCCGGGGATCCACGAGTAGGAGCCGAGCAGCCCGATGCGCTTGGCCGCGACGGCGACGATGACCAGCGCGATCAGCAGCGAGAACAGGCCGCCCCAGGCGCGGGCGGCCAGCATCTGCAGGACCTGCAGTCCCAGCAGGACCGCACCGATCACCCAGGCGGGGATGTTGAAGAAGAAGCGGCGGGTGGGATACTCCGCGATCCACAGCAGCAGCACGAACAACTCGATGGTGTTCAGCCCGAGCGCCGCGACGGAGCCGCGCGCGACGAGACCCACCAGCACGGTGGAGATGGTCAGGGCGCCCCAGCACCACAGGTACAGGCGTGCCATCGCGGCCCGACCCACCTGGGACTCGAGCGAGGTGCCGAAGTACCACAGCAGCACCAGCGTCAGGAGGCTCCACAAGGAGATCTGGTCCGCGAGCGGCCAGGTGAACAGGCGCCAGACCTCACCGCTGAACAGCGCGTCCGGGATCAGCGCCAGCAACAGCGGCAGGAACGGGACGATGACCGAGGCCAGCAGCCCCAGCGCCCCCAACGCCACGACGAAGATGGTGGACGTCACGTCCACCCTGCCGACCCTGAACCAGGCGTCCCCCTGCGCACGGGACTCGAATGCACCACTCACGCCTCTAGGTTCCCATGTCCTTCCAAACGAGGCCAGAGACACGTCTCCCACCGAACTGTCAGACCCCCTTCGTAGAGTGCCGACATGGACACGCAGACGGCCAACGCAGGCCTGGATGCGGCGGGAGGGCAGGACATGGCAGAGCTGGTTGACACCAGGCAGCCACAGGGTCTGGAGGCGCTCGAACGGGTGACGGACTCAGTGGCCATGATTCGGCTGGGGGAGGTGCAGAAGGCGATCGCACTGGCGGACCTCGCCGAGGTCTACTCGGTGGAGGTGGACACGCTGGTGCCCGAACTTGCCGAGCGGATGATCCATCCGGGCCACGAGGGGACACCGGCTGTCTCGGAGTTCCTGGGGCTGGAGATCGGAGCGGCCCTCGGCATCAGCCAACAGGCCGCATTCTCGCTGGTTGCGGAGGTCCTGGACCTGAAGCACCGCCACCCGGAACTCTGGAGGGTGTTCTGCGTCGGGGGGATCGAGCGTTGGGAGGCGTCCAAGCTGGTGGACATCACCGCAGACCTCAGCGCGGAGCAGGTGCGTGAAGTGGACGCGAAGATCGCGCGCAGGGCCGGCCAGGTCTCCTTCAACCACCTGAGGCGGCTCACCCACGGCTGGGTGGCGCAGGCGGACCCCGAACTCGCACGGGAACGGGAGCGGACGGCCCGCAGCGGCAGGCTCGTGCACCTCGGTCCCAGCGTATTCGGGACCTCTGAGATGGTGGCCAGACTGGAGGCGAGGGACGCCAAGCTCCTGGACGACACGCTGAACCGTCTGGCCTGCGCGATGGCGGAGGCTGGTGACGAGCGTGACCGCAACCAGCGCCGGGCCGCCGCGCTGGGGCTGCTGGCGGACCCGTCCGCCGCGCTGGACATGCTTGGAGGTGACGCCGACGCCACCGCGCGCAGTCGCGGAAGGACGGTCGTCCACGTGCACCTGGCTGCCGGCACGGTGGTGGACCCGGACACCGGCGTCGCCAGGATCGAAGGATTCGGTCCCCTCACCGTGGCATCGTTGCCGGAGTTCCTCGCCGGCAGCCACGTCACCGTGCGCCCAGTGCTCGACGACGCGGACGTCGAACCCGTCGACTCCTACGAGATCCCGGACCGGATCAGGGACGCCGTGCACCGTCGCAACCCGACGGAGATGTTCCCCTACTCCGGGCGATGTTCACGCTCGCTGGACCTGGACCACGTCGAGCCTTATGCGTGGGAGGGCGCCCGGAGGCAGGCGCAGACCAGGATCGAGAACCTCATCCCGTTGAGCCGACGCGTCCACCGGGCCAAGACCTTGACGGCATGGCAGGTGGTGCGGACCGCCCACGGCAAGTTCGTGTGGCACTCGCCACTGGGGCGGCGCTACACGGTGCTGCCCGATGGCACCACCCGGTCCGAGCTCGAGGGTTCGTTCCGGGTGTAGCTCAGCGGATGGCGATCACGTCGCCGGGGGTGGCGTGCTGCAGCCAGGTGCGCATGCTGGCCTTCGTGATGGACACGCAACCCGCCGTCGCGCCGGAACCGTGCACGTGCAGGAAGATCGCGCCGCCCTTGCCCTTCACGGCGGGGGAGCGGTTGTAGTCGATGACGCCCACCAGGTCGTACTGGCCCGCGTACTTCACCAGGTGCTCGGACTCGGACTTGTCGAAGCCACCGGCGCCGGCCTCCCGCCACTGGTTGTAGTGCGCCGAGTTGTTGTCGAGCACCCAGTACGAGTTGGGCCCGACGTCGCGCCAGGCCAGGGCGGTGCCGGGGTCGGGGTCCAGCCCGAAGGCGTCGTGCACCGTGAAGTCGCCCGTGGGGGTGGTGAACGTGTCCTGCCTGCGCTCGGCGGCGGGGGCGGTCCCGCGCGACCCGATCCGGCCGCTGGTGTCCCGGAACACCGTCCGCACCGTGCAGGAGGTGTTCGGGACGCGCTCCACCATGGCGACGACGGCGCTGGTGCCGCTGCTGCGGACCGCGGTGGCCGTGGTGCGGGAGGCGGGCAGGTCGATCCGGATGCCCTCGACGGTGACCGTGCAGCTGCGGGCCTTGGACACGTCTGGGGGTGAGGTGAGCCTGCCGAACTGGACGACATTGTTGAACACCCACTTGTCCTGCCTGACGTAGCGTCCGTCGACGGCGGCCACCACCGTCGCGCGGATGAACGAGCGGCAGCCGTTGGGGCCGGTCCACTCGTCCTTGCAGGAGGTGCGCCACTGCCTGCCGTTGGAGGTGAACTCGCCGGAGTTGGCCAGCGGGTTGGAGCCCCAGGCCGCCTCGGGGATGGGCAGGTAGGTGAGGTTGTTGAAGGCCCAGCCGTTGACCACCTCGTACCCGTTGCCGGGGTGCTCCAGGATCTGGGTGGCCCAGATCTCGCTCTCGCAGCGCAGGATGGTGGAGGTGTAGGACTCGCACCAGGTACGCCACTTGCGGCCGTCGACGGTGTGTTCGCCGGGTGTGGTGTAGACCCAGCCGCTGTCGGCCGCCGCGGGCTGCAGCGGGAAGCCGAACAGCAGCAGGGGTGCCAGGACCAGAACCAGCAGGTGGCGTTTCGCCCGGGAGGTCACTTGGCGTCCAATCGTTGCGGCAGCGCCAAGGAGCGCTCCGCCGCGAGTGCAGCGGGGGCAGCATCGTGGTGGAACAGGACGACGGTGGCCATTCGGAACTCCTCGGATGGAGGTCGGGCTCCCGAGAATAGTTGACGAACGTGTCAGCTGCGAGGGCTATCGTGGGGGAGCGAACCAGCCGCGAAGGAGCGCCCTGTGTCCCAACCGATCCTGCTCGCCGTCGACGACGGACTTGCCCGCATCACCCTCAACCGGCCCGAGCGCCTGAACGCGTTCGACACGTCCCTGGCCGCGGCCTGGGAGGAGACCACGTCGGAGGTCACCGCCCGCGAAGACGTCGGCGCCGTGCTGCTCGACGCGGCCGGACCAGCGTTCTGCGCCGGTGGAGACGTGGTGGCGATGGCGGCCACCATGGGTTCCGGTGCCCAGATCGAGGCCCTCGCGGAGACCATCAACCGCGGCATCCGGACCCTGCGGGACTCGAGCCTGCCAGTGGTCGCCGCAGCCCACGGCACGACGGCCGGAGGCGGGCTGGGGATCCTGCTCACCTCGGACTACGCCGTCGTGGGCAGGAGTTCGCGGATCGGCAGCCTGTACGCCAACGTCGGGCTCACGCCGGACCTGTCGGTCACCGCACAACTGGCACGCGCCGTCGGGGAACGGCGGGCCCTGCAGTTGCTGCTCTCGGACCGGATGCTGACCGCCGACGAGGCCCTCGGCTGGGGGCTGGTGGCGGAGGTGGTCGACGACGACGCCGTCGGCAGCCGGGCCGAGGAGGTGGCCAGGTCATGGTTGTCCGGGGCCGCACGTGCCTACGGCGAGGCCAAACGCCTTGTCAGGTCACAACCTGGCCGCAGCTTCGAGGCACAACTGTCCGAGGAGGCCGCCACGATCGGTGCCATCTTCGGCAGCGCCGAGGCCCAGGCCCGGATCGCCGCCTTCGCGAAGCGGGGCCGGTCATGAGCGCCGCCAAGCCCCTGGAGGGGCGCACCCTGCTGATGTCCGGCGGCAGCCGCGGGATCGGGCTGGCCATCGCGCTGCGGGCGGCCGCGGACGGCGCCAACGTCACGCTGCTGGCCAAGACTGACACCCCGCACCCGAAGCTGGAGGGCACCATCCACACCGCGGCGGAGCAGATCCGCGCCGCCGGTGGGCGGGCGCTGCCCGTGGTGGGTGACGTCCGTGACGACGAGGACATCGCCCGGGCCGTCGAGGCCACCGTCGCGGAGTTCGGTGGCATCGACGTCGTGGTCAACAACGCCTCGGTGATCGACCTCTCTCGCTCGGAGCAGTTGGCCGCGAAGAAGTACGACCTGATGCAGGACGTCAACGTGCGCGGCACGTTCATGCTCTCCCGCGCCGCCATCCCCGCGCTGCGAAACAGCGCCAACCCGCACATCCTCTCGCTGTCCCCGCCGCTGAACCTCGACCCGAAGTGGCTGGGCGCCCACACCGGCTACACCCTCGCCAAGTACGGGATGACCATGGCCACCCTCGGTCTGGCGGCGGAGTTCGGGGAGGAGGGGATCGCCGCGAACACGCTGTGGCCCCGCACGACGATCGCCACCGCCGCCGTCCGCAACGTGATCGGCGGTGATCGGTTGATGGCGGTCAGCCGCACCCCCCAGATCTACGCCGACGCGGCCTACGAGGTGATCACCGCTCCCGCGGCCTCCCGCGCTGGCCAGACGCTGATCGTCGAGGACGTCCTCGCGGCGGCCGGGATCACCGACTTCTCCGGCTACGCGGCAGTGCCCGGAACCCCTGACGAGCGGCTCTTCCCGGACATCTTCCTCTGAGCTTGTCGGCCCGTAGTTTGGAGGGCATGAGACGACTCCCGATCGCCCTCCTCGCGCCGCTCCTGCTGGTCACTGCCTGCACCGGGGAACCACAGACTGAGTCGTTGGCCGCTGGGGACGGGTACTCCGTGCTGGGAGCACTGTCCGAGGTGCCCATGGGTGCAGGCGGGGAACAGTTCATGGTGACCACCGGGGACCTGGCCGAGGCGAGCCGCTTGTCCGGCCTGGCGCGCCCGGACGACGTCGCGGACCGGGACGCTGTCAACGATTGGATCGGACCGCTGCTCGGCTCGAGCGGCGCAGACAGGATGCATGCCCCGGTGATGGTGCCGCTGGGTTCACTGCTGTCCCAGCACGCCGTCGCGGGCATGGCTGGGGTGAACGAGGAACTGGGCTGGTCGTTGCTGGACGTGGACGCGTTCGTGGAGGTCACCGCGGCACCGGACAATTTCGCCGTCGTGCTGGGGGAGGGGATCGCGCCGGCCGAGGACCTGCCGGAGGTCACCGAAGGCGTGGTGACCGCGGGCGAGGGTGAGGACCACGAGGCAGATGTGGGGGCGGTCACCCCCGCCAGGCCGATCGGCGCGCCCCTGCGCATGGCGCAGTCCGGAGATGCGCTGGCGGTCTCGCCCACGACGTCGTTGGTGCAGGCCTGGGCCTCGGGCGGCCAGTCGCTGGCCGACGATGAGACCCTGGCCGCGGTGGCCGCGGCGTTCGACGACGTCGGCGTGGTCTCGGCCGTGCTGGCGAAAGGCCACACCCGTGATGTTGCGGCCGCGCTCGCCGGCCGCGGGGGCAGCCAGGAGCAGGTGGATGCCATGCTGGCCGAGTACGAGGAACTGGTGCCGGCTGGGCCGTTCGCCGCAGTGGGGTTGGGTTTTGGGGTGGACGGCGAGGAGCCAAGGGTCACGGTTGTTCTCCACCTCAGCGACGACGCCGCCGCCCAGGCCGCCGTGCAGGTGCTCGAGCGCCAGTACGCCGAGGGCAACTCGCTGCTCACCGGCAGGCCACTGGCAGACACCTTCGAACTCCTTGACGCAGCGGCCGACGGCCCCCTTGCGGTGCTGCAGCTGACGCCCGTCCAGGGGGTGCCGGTCCACACGGCCTTCCAGCAGCTCCTGGCCGGGGACCTGCCCTTCGCCCACCGGTGAGTTGCCGGACACATCTGGTTGACTGGCTCCCATGTTCAACGACGCCGCCGCACACCTCGATGACCTGGCAGACTTCGTGGTCGCCTCGCCCACCTCGTTCCACGCCGCCGCCACGGCCGCGTCCAGACTGGAGGCGGCAGGGTTCCTGAGGGTGGACGAGAAGGGTGCCTTCCCGCGGGGCGGGGGCAAGTTCTTCATCGTCCGCCACGGCGCGATCGTGGCCTGGTTGCAGCCGGGTGAGCTCTCCGAGGATGCCGGATTCCGCGTCGTCGGAACGCACACCGACAGCCCGGCCTTCAAGGTCAAGCCCGGGGAGCTGCTGACCAGCGCCGGCTGGAGCCAGGTGGGGGTCGAGATCTACGGAGGGATGCTGCTGAACTCCTGGCTGGACCGCGAGCTCGGCATCGCCGGCCGGATCGTCACCAAGGACGGGCAGGAGCACCTCGTCCGGACCGGTCCCATCGCCCGGGTCCCGCAGCTGGCCGTCCACCTGGACCGCGGCGTCAATGACGGACTGAAGCTGGACAAGCAGACCCACACCCAGCCGGTGCTCTCGCTCGCGCCCCGCGGTGGGCTGCTGAAGCACCTGTGCGAACTGGCCGGGATCCAGCCCGCCGACGTCGCGCTGCACGACCTCTACTGCTTCGACGTCGCCGCCCCGGCCCGGTTCGGTCTGCACGACGAGTTCTTCGCCTCCGGCCGCCTCGACAACCTGGCCAACACCCACGCCGCGCTGACTGCCATGGAGTCCGCCCAGCAGGGCCGCCATGTCCCCGTGTTCGCCGCCTTCGACCACGAGGAGGTGGGCTCGGCCACCACGTCGGGTGCGGCGGGCCCCATCCTCGAGGACGTGCTGGTCCGGATCGCCTCCGCGGCCGGCCTCGACGTCGACGGCACGCGGGCGATGCTCGCCCGGTCCTCGTGCGTCTCGGCCGACACCGGCCACGTCGTCCACCCCAACTACCCCAACCACCACGACCCCGTGGTCAAGCCGCTGCCCAACAGGGGGCCGTTGGTGAAGCTGAACGCCAACCAGCGCTACGCCACTGACGCCGTCGGTGGTGCCATCTGGCTGGACGCGTGCGAGAGGGCAGGGGTGCCGACGCAGCCGTTCGTGTCCAACAACGCCATCCCCTGTGGTTCCACAATCGGCCCCATCACGGCCACGCGGCTGGGGATCACCACCGTCGACGTCGGGATCGGGCTGCTCAGCATGCACTCGGCCCGTGAGATGTGTGGTGTCGAGGACCCGCACCTGATGGCCCGCGCGCTGGCGGGGTACTGGGCGGTCTGATGGGAACCAGGTTCGCTGCCGCGGCCGACGTCCCGGCGCTGGCGGAGCTGGCAGCCGAGACGTTCCCCCTGGCCTGCCCGCCTGGCACGGACCCGGACGACGTCGCGGACTTCATCGCCACCCAGTTGAACGAGCGAGAGTTCGCGGCGCACGTGGCTCAACCCACCCGGGTGGTGCTGGTCCACGAGGCCGATGGCGGCCCCCTGGACGGCTACGTCCTGATGATCGGCGCCGACGAGGTGACTCCGGAGGGAGGGTTCGGCGTGACCGGTGCCCGCAGCGCCTACCTGTCCAAGTTCTACGTGCTGCCCGGGGCGCACGGTGGCTCCGTCGCGGCACCGTTGATGGAGGCTGCGAAGGACGCGGCGGCGTCGCGGCTGGGGGCGGACTCCATCTGGCTGGCCACGAACGTGGCCAACATCCGCGCCCGCCGCTTCTACCTGAAGCACGGGTTCGGGATCGTCGGAAGCAAGACCATGCAGGTGGGATCGGTCCTGATGAACGACGACGTGTTCGAGCTCCCGCTCCTTTGACCGACCTGCCGCCGGTGCTGTTGCGTGCTCGAACCGCGTACACTGCCCTGTTGTGGCACTCACTATTGGAATCGTCGGCCTCCCGAACGCCGGCAAGTCGACCCTTTTCAACGCCCTGACCCGCAACGAGGTGCTCGCCGCGAACTACCCGTTCGCGACGATCGAGCCCAACGTTGGCGTGGTCGGTGTCCCCGACGATCGGCTCCCGCAGCTGGCTAAGATCTTCGGCTCCGAGCGGATCCTGCCCGCCACGGTGAGCTTCGTCGACATCGCCGGCATCGTGAAGGGCGCCTCCCAGGGCGAGGGCATGGGCAACGCGTTCCTGGCCAACATCCGTGAGGCCGACGCCATCTGCCAGGTCACGCGTGTGTTCGAGGACGAGGACGTCATCCACGTCGACGGCAAGGTCGACCCGGCAAATGACATCGACACCATCACCACTGAGCTGATCATGGCCGACCTCGCCACCGTCGAGAAGGCTCTGCCGCGCATCGAGAAGGAGGCGCGGATCAAGAAGGAGTCGCAGCCCAAGCTCGCCGCGTACCAGGCCGCCAAGGAAGCACTCGAATCCGGCAAGGGCGTCCGCGCCGCCGGCCTGGACCTGGACGAGCTCAAGGACCTGTTCCTGCTGACCGCCAAGCCCTACATCTACGTGTTCAACTGCGACCAGGACGAGCTGGGCGACGAGGACCTCAAGGCCCGCATGCGCAAGGTCGTCGCCCCCAACGAGGCGATCTTCCTCGACGCCAAGTTCGAGTCCGAACTGGTGGAGATGGACGAGGACGAGGCCAGGGACTTCCTGGAGGAGATGGGCGTCGAGGAGCCCGGCCTCGAAGTGCTCGCCCGCGTCGGCTACGACACCTTGGGCCTGCAGAGCTACCTGACCGCCGGACCCAAGGAGTCGCGCGGCTGGACCATCCCCAAGGGCGCCACCGCCCCCGAGGCCGCTGGTGTGATCCACACCGATTTCCAGAAGGGGTTCATCAAGGCTGAGATCGTCAGCTTCGAAGACCTGGTTGCCACCGGCTCCATGGCCGCTGCCAAGGCCGCCGGCAAGGTGCGCCTCGAGGGCAAGGACTATGTCATGCAGGACGGCGACGTGGTGGAGTTCCGTCACAGTTAGGCATCTGATGCTCATCGTGATCTCTGGGCTGCCCGGCGTGGGCAAGACGACCGTCGCTGACCTCGTCGGTGCTCGTCTCGGCGCGACGCGTCTGTCCATCGACCCGGTCGAGGAAGCCCTGCTCGGTGCGGGCTTCCCGCACGGGTGGGAGACGGGCGTCGCCGCCTACGAAGCGGTTCGCGCGATGGCTGAACTGAATCTGCGGACCGGTCGGACGGTCGTGGTGGATGCCGTCAATGACAGCGAGCCAGCGCGTGAGACCTGGCGTCGAGCGGCCGACTCAGCGGACGCGGGATTGTGCTGGGTCGTCTTGACGATGAGCGACACCATCGGCCACGCGTCGCGGCTCCACGAACGTGATCGAGGCTTCACGCATGTCGTCGAGCCGACCTGGCCCGAGGTGGCCGGGCGGGAGGTCGCGCCGTGGGTTGATGTCCACGTGGCGATCGATGTGTCGGGCAGGAGTGGGGAACAGATCGCCGCAGATGTCGAACGATACGTCGTGGAGTCCCGGTTTAACGTCTAGCGTCATTGACGGATCTCGTTATATACTGGTCGTGTGATCAGATCGTTCGGCAGCAAGGACACCGAGCGCATCTGGCATGAGCAGTACGTCAAGCGCGTTGACCGGACGGTGCAGCGGGCGGCCTTGCGGAAGCTCGAGCTGATCCATGCGGCGCAGGATGTCGAAGACCTCAGGGTCCCGCCGGGCAACCGCCTGGAGCGGCTGGTGGGCAATCGACGCGGGCAGCACAGCATCCGCGTGAACGCGCAATGGCGTCTCTGCTTCGTCTGGAGAGAGGGAGGTGCGGACAATGTCGAACTCGTCGACTACCACTGAGGCTGACCTGATTGAGCCGATCCACCCGGGAGAGATCCTGATGGAGGACTTCATCGAGGGCTTCGCAATCACGCAGAACAAGCTGGCCGTGTCGATCGGTGTGCCGCCGCGCCGGATTAACGAGATTGTGCACGGCAAGCGGGGGATCACCGCAGACACGGCGATCCGTCTGGCGCGCTATTTCGGGACCTCCGAGGAGTTCTGGATGAACCTGCAGTCGAACTACGAGCTGCGGCTCGAGCGCCGTGCACTGCGCGACAAGGTTGCCGCGATCACGCCGTTGCAGGTCGCATGACCTCTGGGGTGACCGGCTCTGAGAGTTCTCGTCTGATCATCATCCGCGGGAACTCGGGCAGCGGGAAGTCGCATTTGGCGCAGGCGATCCGAGCTGCGCGTCCGCGCGGCGTGGCGATCATCGGCCATGACGTGCTTCGGCGAGAGATCCTCCACGTTCGCGACCATCCGGGTGCGTTGAGCGTGCCGTACATCGATCTGTCGGCGCGGTTCGCGCTCGACAACGGTCTCGACGTCGTGATCGAAGGCCTCCTGCATTCCGAGAGCTATGGCGAGATGCTCGCTGAGCTGCGAAAAGATCATGCTGGTCTGACTCGCTGCTACTGCTATGAACTCGACCTCGATGAGACGCTCGAACGGCATCGAACGAAGGCATTGGCCGATGAGGTGTCGGAGGCCGATGTCGCGTCCTGGTACCGCAGTGCGGACCGGGTCCCCGCCTTGGATGAGTCAGTATTCGATGCCACGGTCAGCGCCGCTGACGCTCTGCAGCGGGTCCTCGTGGACGCGGGGTGGGGCGAGGCGCTCGACATCGGTTCATGACTGACGCTTGTGATGCCCTTCCCCTACATGGTGCGGTCGAGCCGAACTCCATCAGAGGTTGCTCTGTACCGGAACTCGGTGGAGTTCCACTTCAACGTGTCGTGTCGACGTCAGTTGGCGACGGGCCCCGTGCCGACTTGGCGAGCTCTGGGATTTTTGACCGAAGACGTCGGAACGAAGAGCCCAAAACCGGACCCCTTGCGAAACCCCTGCATAGATTCCGGAACAGGGGGTGCCCATAGGTGCAAGGCGAGAAGTAACGAATGGTGCCGCAACCCGTCGGCGACCACGGCGTCGACGCGAATGTTCCCGGCGTCCAGCCGCCCAGGGCTTCCGATCAGCTCAGGGTGAGCCGCACACCGGGGTGATCTGCGAATACCTCGAGCACCAAGTCGAAGTACGTCGGGCCGACGCCTGCGAGCAAGTTGTCGAGCTGGCGCTGGACTCCCTCGACGTTGAAGGCATCAGGTCGTGTGAGCTTCTGCTCGAGCCAATCCCGAGTGGCCTCGAATCCCAGGGTGCTGCGACTCTGGGCATGATCCGCCCAGATGAGCTCGGCGGCGGGAGCTTCGGGGGTGCCCCCGTGGAACCGGTAGAGCACGTCGTTCAGAGCGTCGAGGCTCGTGCCCATGCGCCACCCGGCGTCCTCCATGAGCTGCGCGTTGAACTGGTCGTAGAGGTCGGCGATCGTAGTGATCCGGGCGCCTTCGATCCGGAACTGCTCCATGCGTCGAGCGTAGCCGGTGCAGGTGACCCAACTCAGAAGGTGATGTCGGCTGCCCGCTCAGCCTTCGGTCGGTGGCCGAACTTCGACTGGTACGCCCCGATCAGGTCGGTCGCGGTGACGTTCACGCCATCCACAAGCTCTGCCAGGTGAGGCACGAGCCACCGGGCCTCGCAGGCGTCGAACTCCTCGGCGAATGACTCGTTCAGCCCGCCATCGAGGATTACCCGTGTGACGGGGATCTGGCCGCCCACGTTGGCGGCGTGGGGCCCCACGGAGAAGTTGAGGAGCGTTGTCCTGCCGCGCGGGTGAACGCTGATCGTGACCGGGTGCGGCCAGCCGGTGGCGCCGTCGGGTGAGTGGCCGAGCACGATGAAGTCCAGCCAGTTGCGCGAATCTTCGGCCATGGGCCCTCCTTCGTCGTGCTCGACTTCGCCCTCAGTGGTGATGAGGTTCAGCTGTCAGGTTAGCCTTGCCTGTGTGGGTAGGAAGAAGAACACACCAGTCGACCGCCAGTTCATGATTGCGCACGTCACGCGAACGGAACTCATCAGTCCCAACGTCGTCCGGGTGACACTGGGTGGCTTGGAGGGACTCGAAGCGCGCGGCGCAGACCACTGGTGCCGCCTCCTCTTCACGCGGCACGGGCAGGACGCGCTGGAACTTCCCACCAGGACCACCGAGATCGGTTGGTACCTGCAGTACCTCGCGACGCCAAAGGCGCGCCGTCCCTGGGTGCGTGCGTACACGCTGCGTGACGCGCGGCCCGACGCGGGCGAGGTGGACGTCGACTTCGTCATCCACGGTGGGGAGGACGGGAGCATCGGACCTGCAGCCCAGTTCGCGCTCGACGCCAAACCGGGGGAGCGCGTCGGCTTCCTGGACCAGGGCATCGGCTTCACCCCTGACCACCCCCATGACTGGACATTGCTGATCGGTGACGAGACGGCGATGCCCGCAATCGCGGGCATCTGCCGCTCGCTCCCGGACACCGCGCGAGGGGTCGCGATCATCGAGGTCCCCTCTGCGGCTGATCGCCAGGACTTCCCGACGCCGGCCGCGATGGAGATCACGTGGATCCATCGCGACGAGTCGCCCGATGCGCATGGTCGGCCCGGCGAGCTCGCCCTGAGTGCGCTGAAGGCGGCAACGCTGCCCGACGGTGTTGTGCACGCGCACGCCATCGGCGAGTCCGCGCTCGCCACCGGTGCGCGCCGCCACCTCATCGGGGAGCGTGGGATTCCCAAGCGAAACGTGGACTTCGTCGGCTACTGGCGCCATGGGAGGGCAGCCGCCAGCTGATCACGGTTCTGCGACCGCCCGGCCGGGCGCCGCCCTACGTGGTGGCCGGGGGTGGTGCAGCTGCTGCCAGAGCGTTACCGGGCCTCGTCGAGGCCGAGTTCGAGTGCCCGCTCGGCGACGGCGGCTTCCCACGCCTCGAGAATGGTTGTCATGGTGAGGATCTTTCAGGACAGGCGCTCGGTGAGCTCGTCGAGGAAGCCATGAGCCTCACCCAGCGCTGGATCGTCGGACTCTGCGCGCTGGATCGCGCCCCGGAGGATCTTGGCCGCCTGGGCCTCGTCCCCCTTGCTGTCGGCGAGCACCACCGCGTTCTGGAGGGCCTCTCCCAACCGGCTTGTCTCGGGAGGTGACGGCTCCGGGTTTCCGTCCCGGAAGAAGCGGAGCCAGTTCCCAGCCGGGTCGACGAGGCTGAATCCGCTCACCCCATCGGCGTTCTTGCGGGCGCGCGGCCTGGTGATCCGAGGGAAACCCGCGACAGGCAGCTTGCCGTAGGCCTCGCGGAGCCCGGCAGCGAACTCCTCCCAGATCTGCCCCGTGTCCTCGACGATCACGAGGCATGAGCTGTGCGAGGACTCCGGGGTGTGACCCTCCAGTCCGTAGTACTGCAGGTCGAAGCCGTGACCCCTGAGGCTGAGGATCGGGTTGGGGCGCGTCTGGCGGTAGGTGGTGCGGAACCCCAGGGCCGCGAAGAACGGCTCGATCCCGTCGATGTCGGCGCAGGGTAACAGCGGGACGGCGCGAGTTGGGGCCATGTTCAGGACCCTACTCCCCGAGGCCGCACCAAGTGCCGCGTAGAGTGCAGGGCGGATCGTTGCCAGCATACGGAGGAAGTCCGATGGGGAAGCGGAAGACTCCGGAGGAGAAGGCCGACGAGGAGCGCCGTTACGCGCTGGCTCGTTCAGCCCGAACCGATGCGGATTTCGAGGTGTTCTACACGGACCCGAACCAAGCGATTCGAAACGTCGCCGCTGCGAACGCCCACGCCAGTTCGGCCGTCCTGGACAGGTTCGCCGAAGACAAGTTCTGGAGCACCAGAATCTCGGTGGCGGAGCATTCCAACACCTCCCGCACGACACTCCTGAAGCTCCTCGAGCCCGACCGCAAGAAGCGTGGCGTCGTGCACCACGCTGCTCGGAGGCGGCTGGAAGCGGAGGGCGTGCTGTTCACCGATGACGGTCTTCCGGTCGAATGACCGCCTTGTGCCACGTGCACCGGGATGACGTGTCGATCGCTGTCACAGACCTGGGCGGGGACGGGCCGACGGTGCTGCTCCTCCATGGCCTGGCGGGCAGCTCACGGGAACTGCGCCGCACAGCCGAGGCGCTTGCCGTGTTCGCCGCGCACGGCATGTTCTCCTCCGGCGACAAGGACGAGCTCATCCGACGCCGACCCGCCACCGCAAGGTCGGACCTCAGGGCCGGCAGTCACGACGCCCATCTCGATGCCTTCGACGACTGGGTGACCGTCCTGACCGACTGGCTCGTCAGGACGCAGTGAGCGCGGATGGCTAGCGCGTCGGGTGGAGTGCTTCGATGGCGTCGGCCAGCGCGCTGACCGGCTGCCGGCCGTCGAGTTCGAGACTCGCGCCCTTCCGGAGCAACGGTTCGACCTCGTCGACGTACCGGCGGATCTCCTCCTGCTGGGCGCGCGTGCGGCCATAGGGGTTGTTCGTCCTTTTCGCGACTCGTTCGATGAGCAGATCGACAGGCGCGCTCAGCAGGACGACGTGCTCGAATCGGTCGTAGAACTTTCCCTGGTTCTCGACGGTGCCTGAGACCACCACATCGTTGTGGCGGGCGAGCAACTCGCTCATCCTCGGTTCGTCCCAGAGGCTTCCCGACAGCTCCCAGCCGTCGTAGTCGGTGTCGACGGTGTGGTGTCCCCGGGCGGAGAGCTCGTCGAGCAGGGTGGTCTTCCCGGCCCCGGACATGCCGGTTATCAGGATGCGAGCCATGCCAAGTCCGTCATCGGGGCAGTCTATTCCTCGCCTCGCTAGCATCGCAGCATGAAGTACGAGGCCGTCGTCACGCTCACCGGCAAGCTCATCTGCGCCGACGACGAGGAGGCCGCCACCGTCCGCCGGCACCTGCCGCGCCATCTCCAACTGACGAGGGCGGAGGCGGGATGCCTCCACTTCCTCGTGGAAGCCACCCAGGACCCGCTGGTGTGGCTGGTCTCCGAGGAGTTCCAGGACCAGACGGCCTTCGACGCGCACCAGGCGCGGGTCCGGGACAGCGAGTGGGGTCGGGCCACCGCGGGCATCCGTCGCGACTACGTCATCCGAACCGGCCGCGAACGCTAGGGCCGGGTCCCGCCGAGGGGAGTGTGGGGTCCAGGCCGCGGCGCAGCAGCTCGGCCCGGGCCCGGTCCAGTCCACCGTGTTCAAGCGCAGCCAGCGACGTCCGGCCGGACCAGACGGTCCGGTTGAACCGGCGAACACGGACCTCCAGGTCTCCGACGAGGTGCTCGAGGTCTCCGGGAACGTTGCGGTGCTCGCTCGGCAGGGGGACGGGCAGCACGAAAGCCTGGTCCAGTGGGGCAGTGGCCGTGACGTCGATGCGCCAGCCGAAACCGCGGCCGGACAGCTGCCAGTGCTCGTAGCTCGTGTGGGTGCGCACCGGGCTCACCAGCGGGTCACCCAGACGGATGCCCCGGCCGTCGGGGAGCATCACGACGAGGGCGGTGATCTCCACCCGCATCGGGCCGGCGGTAACCAGACCGCCGGCGAACGCCACGCACGCGCCCGGCTCGTCGAATCCCTGCGCCTGTCCCCACCACCAGGAATCGGGGAAGCCCTCCCGGCCCCAGTTCTTCTCCCCGTAGACCTGAGCGTCGGTGAACCGCCAGGTCTGGTCGCCGACGGTGGCGGTGCCCGACGCCCTGCCGCCCAGCAGCCACGGGTGCCAGTACTGGTTCAGGCCGGGCACCGACTGGAACACGCTGGAGCCACCGAACACCCGGCGCGGCCAGGGAGTGAGCCGGTCGAAGGACAGGTCCAGCCGCGCGTCGGGGCCCAGGTCCACGCGCAGCGCCTCGTCATCGCCCTCGAAGGTGGGTCCCGTGCCGCCCCGGACCCCCAGGCCGTCCGGGTCGGTCCAGGCGCCGTCGACGGCAGCGGTGCGCACGAACCCGGCGGGCCAGGCGGCCAGCCCCACCGTCGACCACGGGCCCCGCGGACCCACGTTGGCGCCGCACAGGGCGATCAGCACCCGCCCCGTCGCGGGATCCGTCACTCGCCAGAAGTAGCCCTCCATCGCCACTCCGTGGTGCGCGCGCCGGGGATCGCCGAAGGGCGCGTCGGCGCCCGTGGCCCGGAAACTGTTCAGCAGGTCCATCGCAGCGAGGACACGATCGCGGACTTCGTCGGGCTCGACGAGGTGGCTGCGGGTGTGGCCGAACTCGACGCCCTCGAACTGTCGGACTTCCACGGTGTCGTCGCGCTCCCTGGAACACGAGAGCTGCTCGAACGGCTGCCGAGGGACCGCTGGGCGGCGGTGACCTCGGGCGGCCAGGAACTGATGCGCGCCAGACTCGCCGCTGCGGGCCTCCCGGTGCCAGAGGTGCTCGTCGCCGCCGAGGACGTCGCCGCCGGCAAGCCGGACCCCGAGGGCTACCGGAAGGCGGCGTCGCTGCTGGGTGTCGACGTCACCCGCTGCCTGGTCGTGGAGGACGCCCCGGCGGGCATCGCGGCGGGCCGGGCGGCCGGTGCGACGGTCCTGGCCGTGTGCACCTCCCACGATCGCGACGGCCTCGACGCGGACCTCGTCGTGCCGGATCTAGCCCACGCCGAGGTCTCCGTGCGCGGGGACGTGGTGGAGTTCGGGATCGGGAGCGCCGCGTCGAGGGGCTAGTGGGCGGCCTCGTCGGCCGCGCGGAGCCGGCGAAGCAGGGCGTCGCGATCCTGTTGATGCCACGGCCCGGAGGCGGCGAGTGGGATCTCGGTCATGAACCTCCGCTCATCCGCTGCCAGCAGCGTGACGAAGGTCTCGGGGTCGGAGTGCGCCATGGCGTAGAGGTTGGGACCGTCGGCGTAGTAGGGGTCGATGAGGACCAGCCTGCCGTCGCCGGTGCGCATCACGTTGGAAGGGTTCTCGTCGAGCGGCCCGCACCACGGGAGCTTCGCTCTGGCCTCCGAATGGACCCGCGACACCACTTCGAACAGCGCCTTGAGCTCCGGGCTGGGTGCGGTGAGGCGCCCCAGGAAGTCGACGGCCTCGGCCTCGGGCACTTCGGTGAGGCGCTCCATCACCTGCAAGTCACCCCCTCCCACCAGGCGTTGGTGGTGCCGCAGAACGGGAACCCGTCGCGTGGCCCTGGCCTCCTCGTACAGGGTGGCCGTGAACGGCCCGACCGGGTCGAAGGGGCTGATGCGTGCAACGGCGTCGCCCCTGGGCGACAGGAGCGCGTACGCCCAGTCGCCGGCCCCGAGCCATGTCCATCCCCGCTCGCGCAGGAACTCGTCCACATCGCGATGGGTGTGCCCGGGACCGACGTCGACCATCCGGTCAGGTTAGCCGCACGCCTCACACGTAGGGGCGCGTGATCAGTTCCAAGTAGTGGCCCGAGGGGTCCAGCAGGTAGACCCCGCGGCCACCGTGCTCGGTGTTGGTCTCGCCGGGGCGGGCCCGCTGGGGGTCGGCCCAGTGCTCGATCCCACGCTCGGTGATCTTCGCGTAGGCGCGATCGAAGTGGGCATCGTCGAGGAGATAGGCGTAATGCTGGGGCGGGAACTCCATCGGCGGGGCCGCGAACTGCAGCAGGATGCCGTCGCCGATCTGGATGTTGGTGAACGGCCCCCAGGGCGGTGCCTCGTCGGCCTCGAGCAGGTCCAGGTAGAACGCGGCGGTCTCGGCGGCGTCGACGGAGGCGATGATGGTGTGGTTGAAGCGTGCTGTCATGCTTTCTCCTTGGTTGTCTCGCAAGTGGGTTCGGGATCACTCACGGGCAAGGAGGAGCGCGGATCAGACCACGACCAGTTCGCCGATCCGGGAACGGCCGACGGGGGCCTGGCTGGTCATCACGGTCTCACCATACGCCAACTGACCGCTGCGCCTGCAAGGCTGGATGGCATGGAACTGCCCACCCCGACGCTGGAAACCCACCGGCTCCGGCTCCGCCCGTTCACCGCGGATGACGCCGAAGACCTGTTCGAGCTGCAGAGCGATGCCCGACCGCCTCCGCGGCCACCGCCGGTTCCGAGGCGTCACCCACAACGCGGCGCAGACATCGGCATCGCCGGCACCGCTGGCGAGACGACGGTGACCTCGTGACCCGCGTCCTGTGCCAGCGCGGCGAGCCTTGCGCCGGTGCCCTTGGAACCGCCCACCACGGTGATCCTCACTTCGGTTCTCCCGCCGCGCGCAACTGTTCCTCGGTGGGTTGTGGCCACACCCCGCCAGAGCGCTTCTCGATGGCGTCGTTGAGCTTCTCAAGCATGGTGGCCAGGGTTCGGCGTTCCTCGTCGCTCCACTCGGAGAGGATGTCGGCCACGAGCCTGCGGCTGGCGAGCCGTTCCTCCTGGAGCGCCTCGATGCCGCGTTCGGTGATGCGGAGCCTGCGGGCGATCGAACCGTCGGGGTCGAGGATGTGCTCGGCGAGCCGCTCCTTGACCATGGTGGCGGTCTGGCGCGTGAGGGTGGAGACGGTGAGCCGGGTGATCTCGGAGAGTTCCCCAATGGTCTTGGGGCCGCCGACGCGCGCCCCGCCATCCGTCCCAACGCCCTGATCGCGCTGCTGGCCGCGGCCGACATCGTCGTGGCGATGACCCAGACCCTGGTGATCCCGCTGATCGCCTCGCTGCCGACGATTCTGGACGCGCCGGCCGCGGACACGTCGTGGGTGATCACGGTGACGCTACTGGTGGGGGCAGTGGTCACGCCGGTGGCGGGCAGGTTGGCAGACATGTTCGGCAAGAAGTTGATCATGATGGCCTCGCTGGTGCCGCTGGTGCTGGGCTCCGTCGTCTGCGCGCTGTCGGTGGGCCTGCCCATGATGGTCATCGGACGCGGCCTGCAAGGGCTGGCCACCGGGTTCATCCCCGTCGGCATCTCGCTGCTGCACGACCTCCTGCCCAAGGAGCGCACGGCCGGCGCCATCGCTCTCATGAGTTCCTCGCTGGGCATCGGTGGTCCCGTCGGCCTGCCGTTCGCTGCTGCCGTCGCGCAGTTCGGGTCCTGGCGGATCCTGCTTCTGGGTGATGGCGGGTGGATCGATGCTGATCGCAGTGCTTGTCCAGACCCTCATCCCCGCGCCTGAGCGCTCCGCGCGCTCCGCAGCTCGGTTCGATTTCGTCGGAGCCGTCGGCCTCGGTCTCGGACTGGTCACGCTCCTGCTCGCGGTGTCCAAGGGCGCTGGGTGGGGGTGCGCCCGTCGGGGCCCGCATCACCAACCGCTTCAGCGCGAGGACGACGCTGGCCTCCGGCGCGCTCGTGATGGCACTCGGCTACGCCCTGTCCACCCTCGCGATGCCGGCTCTGATCCTGGGCGCCGTCCCCAAGTCGGAGAAGTCCGCCGCCAACGGCCTCAGCGGCCGGGCCGGAGCTCGCCTCGGTGTGAGGCGACTCGCCGGGAACCGTCAGGCGGACGGGGAACGCAGCTGGGCCGCGGCCGCCTCCCGGTGCTCCGGGGCGCCCGTAACCAGGGCGTAGATGCCGTAGTTGACGGCCGAGGTGGAGTACAGCTCCACGCAGTGCTCGGACAGCATCGGCCAGACCCGGCCGCCCCGCTCCACGTAGCGCTTCACGGTGGCGTCGAAGGCCTTGTCCGAGACGGTGGCGCGGTGGAACAGGAAGTCCTTCGCCGGGTCGCCGATACTGGCCGTGGTCCAGTCCAGCACCCCGATGATCTCCTCGCCGGTGAGCAGGAGGTGGGCCGGGTAGATCTCGCCGTGGGTGAGGGTGGACCACTCGGGCCAGTAACGGTCGTCGGCGAGCCAGGTCCGCCACCGCTCCAACAGGTCGGGGGAGACCTCGAACTCCGCCGAGACCTTCGCGATGTCGTCCCGGATTGCCTGTCGGGACTCGGCCGGCGTGCGCGTCTCGACGCCGGTGTCGGCGACCTCCTCGGCGGGGACCGCGTGCAACTGCGCCAGGAAGTCCCCGAGTGAGGTGGCGAACCTCTGGGACTCGACGTCGAAGTGCCACTCTGGTGTGCCGTCGGCGCTGATCGAGAGGCCCGGCTCGCCGGGCAGCAGGGGGTAGGCGATCAGCTCGGGGGTGTGGACCCGCCAGTCCGGGACCGCTACGTCGACCCGTGGTGCCACCGCGGACAGGAGCCGCCCCTCGACGATGGCGCGCTCGGTGACGTCGGCCCGGCGGGGGATCCGCAAGACCCATTCCTGGCCGTCGGTCGCCGCCGCGATGGCGACGCGGAAGTCGAGCCCCAGTTCGTTGACCGAGATGGTCTCGGGCCGGATGGTCAGGTCGTGGGCTGCGGCGAGATCCGTGATGGCTGCGTTGTCGGCTGCTCCGGTGTCCATGCACTCACTCTGTCACAGTCAGGCTCGGGAACCCGTCGAGACCGTAGGCTGCTGCCATGGACAAGTCGTCGACCGTGCGCCCGGCGACGTCGGGGGATCTCGGTTTCCTGATCGCCACCGACCGACACCCGGACTCGCAAACCATGGCTCAGCTCGTCTCCGCCGGCCGGGTGACCGTGCTCGAGGAGCAGGGCACGCTCTCCGGTTGGTTGCGGTGGAACCTGTTCTGGGACGAGATCCCCTTCCTGAACATGCTCTGCGTGGAGGAGCAGCGGCGGGGCAGGGGGCTGGGTGGCTGCTTGATGGACGCCTGGGAGGCGAGCATGCGCGCGGGCGGGCACACGTTCGTGCTCACATCGACGCAGTCGGACGAGGAAGCGCAGCACTTCTACCGCAGGCGCGGCTACAAGGACTGCGGCGCGCTGTTCCTGCCGGACCAGGCCTGCGAGCTGTTCCTCCGCAAGGAGTTGCAGGACAAGGATGTGGAATGACTGACTGGCGCATCGACCGCGTGGGGGCAGCCCTCGAGGGACGCAATCCGACCGTGATGGCCGAACTCGGGCATGCGTTCGCCGTGATCGGGGACGTCCAGTTCCTGCCGGGCTACAGCCTGGCGCTGACGAAGCGCCGGGGCGTGGACCGGCTCACGGACCTGCCCAGGCCGGAACGGGTGGCCTACCTGGCCGACGTTGACCTGGTGGCCACCGCCGTGGAGACGGTGTGCGAGCGGCTGGACCCGGACTTCCGGCGCGTGAACGTCGAGATCCTCGGCAACACCGACGCCTTCCTGCACGCCCACGTGTGGCCGCGCTACGAATGGGAGCCCCCGGAGGTGGTTGCGAAACCCGTGTGGCTGTACCCGCCGCAGCGTTGGGGCGACCCGGCCTCCGCGCTGCGGAAGCAGCACTCGGACCTGCGATCAGCCATCGCGGACGTGGTGGAGCGGCTCGCGGGCGAGTTCGGCGCCGCATGCTAGCGAACGGGTGGTCCCGGAAAAGTTCGCACCCCTGCTACGCCGCACGGATCCCGTTGGGAGGATGAGGGAATGGGAGATTTCCTCTGGGTACTGAAGAAGTCCGAGCTCGACCTCATGCGTGAGATCGAGCCCAAGCGTCTGGCGAAGCTGGACGAGGAAGAGCTGCTGGCGCTGCACAAGCGCGTTCGCCGTGCGCGCAACAAGCACCTCAAGAACTACCGACGCAGCGGAGCCGAGCGGGTTGCCACTGCCGGTGGCCGTGGCGCGGCCGCACCCAAGGGAGCCAAGGCGCGGCTGCGCGCCGCATGGTTCGAGGAGGCCCTGTCCATCGTCTCGGGCCGTCTCGCCTTCGTCGCGCACGAGGCCGCCGAGGAGCTCAAGGCGGAGCGGCTGACCCAGGCCGGCAAGAAGCGCGGCTCCGGCCCCGACGTGTCAGCCAAGTCCGGCGGCAAGAAGGGCAAGGGCAGGGCCCGACGCCACGAGAAGAAGGCGGGCGGCAAGAACCGCGACGCCGCCTCCAGCGCCAAGGGCAGGAAGCGGCAGGCCAAGCGCGACGCCAGCTGAAACGTCGTTGTGGGAACCGGGGGTCACGCCCTCGGTTCGCGGCCGGCCGGCTGCGACGGCTCGGGCAGCAGCGGCGTGGGCTCGCGCAGCGATGCCCGGGCCGGCTCACCCGGCCGGACCGTCAGGCGGGCGCCGTCCACGATGACGTCAACGGGGCCGTCCCCGTCCCGCAGCAGCGAAACTGTGGTCCCGCCGCGGGTGGTCTCCACCCTGAGCAGCCGTCCGCGCCAGGTCAGGCGGTAGCAGGTCCGGGACAGTCCGGACGGCAGCAGCGGTGCGAGTTCGAGGTCCTCGTGGTCCTCGCGCAGCCCGCCGAGGCCGCTCACGAAAGCCAGCCAACTCCCACCCACGGAAGCCAGGTGCAGCCCGTCCGCGGTGTCCCCGCGCAGGTCCCGGAGGTCCACCAGCGCGCTCTCGCGCAGGTACCTGAGCGCCAGGTCCGGATGTTGCGCCCGGGCGCACACCACTGCCTGAATGCAGGCCGACAACGACGAGTCCCGCACAGTGCGAGCCTCGTAGTAGTCGAGGTCACGCGCCACCTCCTCTTCGGTGAAGTCCTCACGGCACCACCACAGGGCGAGCACGAGATCGGCCTGCTTGAGCACCTGGCGCCGGTAGAACTTCGCGTAGTGCTGGTGCTCCTGCACGGGGTAGGAGTCCTGCTTGTCCTCGAAACGCCACTCCCGGTACGTCGTGAAGTTGGTGTTCATCGGGTGCACCCGCCGGTCCGGGTCCCACGGGATGTGGACCGCGGCGGCGGCCGCGCGCCAGCTTCCCACCTCCTCGGCCGTCACCCCGAGCCTGGTCGCCTCCTGTGGTTCGGCCTCGCACGCGTCGGCAGCGCGCAGGAGGTTGCGACAAGCCATCAGGTTGGTGAACACGTTGTCGTCCACCACCCCGGTGTACTCGTCGGGGCCGGTCATGCCGAACAGGTGCCAGCCGCCGTCGCTGTCGGTGTGGCCCATGGACATCCAGAGCCGTGCCGTCTCGACCAACACCTCCAACCCCAGCATCGGCACCAGCGGCGCCCCGGTGACATGGCTGTGCAGCCAGAAGGCGCGCGAGACGTCGGCGTTGACGTGCATCGCCGCCGTGCTCGCGGGCCAGTACGCGGACGTCTCGTGGCCGTCGATGGTCCGCCACGCGAACGTGGCGCCCTTCAGCTCCAGCGTGCGTGCACGCTCTCGAGCGGCGTCCAGGGTGGAGGCGCGCCAGGCGAGCAGGCGTGCGGCAGCGTCGGGGAACAGCAGCGTCAGGGCGGGCGTCACGAAACCCTCGATGTCCCAGAAGGTGTGGCCGCTGTAACCGAGCCCGGACAGCCCCTTGGCGCCGAGCGGGGCCCGGGAGATGCGGGCCGTGCTGGTGAACAGTGTGAACAGGCTGAACCGGATCGCCTGCTGCAGTTCGTCGTCCCCGTCCACCTCGACGTCGGCGGCGCGCCACCAGGCGTCCAGCTCCGCGCGCTGGTCCGCGACGAGCCCGTCCCAGCCGCGGTCGATCCCCGAGTCCACGACGGTGCGGGCCGCCTCCAGCAGGGAGTCGTTGCCGGTGTCCCGGGACCAGACGTGCCCCAGGAACTTCACCACCTCTAGAGCCTCGCCCGGTCCCAGTTCCGCGGTGACCGTGGTCACGACATGGTCCTCGGATACCGACTCGGTCCGCACGTCGCCGGCACCGGTGACGAGGTGCTGCGCGGCGGCCCCCACCGTGATGCCGGTGCGCCCGGTCACGGCACTCAGGACCCCGCCCGTCTCGTCGCAATTGACCTCTCGTACCTCGAACGGGTGGTCGAGCACGTCGGCCACGCGCGGATCGTCACTGTCCACCTCCGGCGGGCTCGCCCCGAGCACCAGCTCCGAGCGCACCGCCACGTGGGCCGTCCCATCGAGGGCACGGATCCGGTAGCGGGTGGCGCAGACCGAGGGCTCCTTGAGGGAGACGAGCCGCTCCGAACACAGTTCCATGGTCATCCCTGAGGCCGTGCGCCACACGAGCCGCCGCTCCAGCACGCCGGTACGCAGGTCGAGCGTGCGACGGTGCGTCCTCGGCTCGATGCTGCGGATGTCCAGGGGCTCGCCATCCACCGCCAGGCGGATGGGCGTGCCGTCGGCGACCGAGATCATCGCCTGTCCCTCCGGCGGGTGCCCGTAGCCGAGCTCCGGGTACGCCAGGGGATGGGTCTCGAAGACACCCGCGAGGAAGGTGCCCCGGAACCCGTGCGGTTCGATCTCGTCCAACGTGCCCCGGATGCCCAGGTGACCGTTGGAGAGACTGAACAGCGATTCGCTGGCGGGCAGGGCGTCCGGCGCCACGGGCGACTCGCTGATCCGCCACGGCTCAACGTCGATGCGAGGGGCAACCATGGTCCAACGATGCCGTACCGGAGGGCCGTCCGCGCGGCTGGTCACTCCTCGGGTTCGGACCCCGACACCTGGGGCGGCACCAGCGCCACCAGGGTGTAGCCCTGGTCGGCCAGCTTCGTCTCGGGCGTGACCACGCCCACGTCGCCATCGGAGATGGTGAACATCGCCACGACGTCGTCGCCGCGCTGGGCCCGGAAGTCCGCAAGGGTGAACTCGGCAGTGAGTTTCGTCCGCTTCATCGTGAAGCCACGCTCGAGCAGTTGCCCGAGCTCCTCGTGGGTGCGGGCGGGCTGGAAGCTCGTGCGGGCGGACAGGTGCGCGGCAGCCTCACGGCGTGACGAAGGCACGCGGTCCGCGGACCCGGCGCGGGCCAGCTGGTAGACGTTGGCGCGCCCCAGCACGTGTGCGAACTCGCGCGCCGCGGTGGCGTTCACCTCGTCGTCGGGAGTGCCTGCGATGAGGCTCTTGATGCCGGGCAGTTCCATGTCCTTGACGGCGTAGTCGCTGAGGATGTTGGCCGTGACGGATCGCAGTCCCGCCCTGCGGGCGCCGGCGAGCTTGCCGTAGTCGCGGGCCACCAGCGTGGTGGTGACGTCGGACGCGTCGAGCGCCTTTGCGGCATCCACCATCCACTGCGAGCCGCCGACGAACACCACTCCCTGCGGCGAAGCCGTCGCCAGCCCCAACCGCTCCGCGAGCCTGCCGACGCCGAGGCCGTAGATGGCCACCGTGCACACGATCACGAAGAACACCAGCGGCACCAGCTCCTCGGCCTGTGCGGCCAGTTCCATGAGGCCCTCGGCGCGCAGCTGCAGGGCAGCGGCCTCCTCACCGCTGGCCTCCGCCGCGGCGGCAGCCGTGTCCTCGGCGGCGTGCAGGAACTCGAGCCCGAAGATGCTGGTGACGGCTGCGGCGACGATGCCCCGCGGCGCCATGAACGACAACAGCGTCCGCTCCTGCCGGGTCACCGGGGTGCCCAACAGGCCCACCAGGATGCTCACGGGCCGCACCAGCAGCACCAGGACGGCGACGAACACGATGCCGCGCGGCGCGATCGCCGCCACCGCCTCCGGCGCGATCCGACCGGCCAGCATCACGAAGAGCACACCCACCAGCAGCACCTGCAGGTGTTCGGTGAACTCCTGCACGTGGCGCAGGTGCAGCTCGGGTCGGTTGCCCAGGTAGATGCCGAGGACCGTCACGGTGAGCAGTCCGCTCTCGGACTGGATGGCGTTGGAGGCCACCAGCGAGCCGATGGCCACCGACAGCACCACCACACCGTGCAGGAAGTCCGGGATCAGGTGGCGCTTCACCAGTTGCTCCAGCAGCCAGCCGAGGCCCAGCCCCAGCACGGCCGCGACGCCGATGGTCAGCAGCAGGGAGCCCACCAACTGCGGCAGGGCCTCGCCGCCCCTGCCCAGCAGCACGCCCTGGAACACCAGGACGGCGAGGATGGCGCCGATCGGGTCCACGACGATGCCCTCCCACTTCAGCAGCGCCGCCACGCGCCGGGTGGGGCGCAGCATCCGCAGGATGGGGCCGATGACGGTGGGGCCGGTGACGATCAGGATGGCGCCGACGAGGAGGGCCACCTCGAGAGCGAACCCGAGCAGCCACGCGGTGCCGGTGATCATCGCCCAGGCGATCAGGGGCGTGAGCGAGAACAGGCGGAGCACCGGACGGCCGAGGTCGCGCACGTCGCGCAGCCGCAGTGTGAGGCTGCCCTCGAACAGGATGATCCCCACCGCCAGTGTGACCGCCCCGAACAGGACGTCGCGGCCCAGCGCCTCGTCGGGGGAGACCAACCGGCCCAGTCCGAAGCCCACCACCAGCAGCAGCAGGATCGACGGGACCCGCAGCTGCCAAGCTCCCCACTGGCACAGGGCGGCCACCACGGCCACCAGTGCGAGGTACCCGGCCGGGTCCAGCCCGGCCAGGGCGGTGAGCAGTGTCTCCCAGAACTGTTCCACCCCGAAAGCCTCCCACGCCACGGTGCCGTCCCGCCGTAGGCTGAGCCACATGATCGACGTCCTGGATGCGCTGCGCTCCGCCCTCGGACTGGAGGCGGGGCTCTACCGGGACTACACGTCGGCGACGATGTGGGCGGCCCTGGGCGTGGCGCTGATCGCCGGTGCGTCCACGATGCTGGGCCACGTCGCGATCCTGCTGCTCAACAGGATCTCCGGGCTGCGTCTGGTCACCAGCCTGCTGCTCAGCTTCCTCACCCTCGCGTTCCTGTACGCCAGCCAGGGTGCGGTCACGTGGGCGGTGGCGACGGTGGCGCTGCGTCGGCCCCTGCCGCTGGTGCCGCTGATCGCCGTTGCGCTGCTGGCCCTGGCGCCGCTCGCGTTCAACTTCATCACGGCGCTGCCGCACCTCGGCCTCGGTATCGGGCGCGTCCTGCAGGCCTGGAGCTTCCTGGTGCTGTGGTTCGGCGTGGGCGTCACGTTCCAGCTGACCTGGCCGTGGGCGCTCGGCTTCACCATCGCCGGCTGGGTGGTCATGCAGTTGCTCGCGAGGTTCCTGGACCGCCCCTTCAACTGGCTCTACTCGCGGCTGTGGAGCCTGGCCACCGGTCGGCCCACCATGGCCACCTCGCAGGACATCCTCAGCGGCATGCCCATCATCCCGGTGGTGGGCAAGTGATCGCCTGGGCCCTCGGCATCCTCGTCCTGCTGCTCGTGCTGTTCGTGCTGCTCTCGCCGCTGGAGTCGCTGCGGTGGTGGACGGACAAGGGGGAGAAGGAGGTGCGGCAGACGTTCGAACTGCTGCCGCCCGAGGCCGCTGCGGAGGACCCGGCCCGACGCTACGTCGTCTACCTATCCGGGGTCGGGGTGGTGGGCGGCGACCGCCTCTCCGGGCGCGAGGAGGCCTGGCTGGAGGCGCTGCGCGAGGACCTGCCCGAGGTTCGGGTGGTCTCCGACGTGTTCCCCTACGCCGTGGACAACCGCGGCCTGCTGCAGCGCACCACCGTGTGGATCTGGTCCCGCCTGGACCGCTGGCGCCGCGCCGGGTCCATCAAGCTCGTGCCCCTGCTGATCAACATCCGCAACATCGCCAAGGTGCTCGTCTCCGCCGACCCCCGCTACGGGCCCACCCTCAACATCGGCTTGGCGCAGGAGATCTGGCGCTCGCTGCAGCGGCACGGCTACGTGCCCGGAACCAGCACGCCCGTCACCATCGTCGGGTTCTCGGGCGGCGGCCAGATGGCACTCGGCGCCGGCTGGTTCCTCAGCGGTCTGGGTGTGCCCGTCTCGGTGATCTCGGTGGGTGGGATCTTCGGCGACGACCCGGGTCTGGACCGGATCAGCCACCTGTGGCACCTGCGCGGCCGCAAGGACCGCATCCAGCACCTTGGCACCGTCGCCTTCCCCGGCCGCTGGCCGACCGCGCCCCTGTCCGCCTGGGGCAAGGCCCGGCGCGAGGGCCGCATCACCACGCGGATCATCGGGCCGATGAATCACGATGGGCCCCGCGGCTACTACGGGCGGCGCGCCTTCGGCACCGACGGCCGCAACCACGCCGACATCACCCGGGCCGCGGTGGTGGACATCCTCCGGACCCAGTTGGACGTCGCTCCGTGACTGACAACGCGGAAGTCCGCACGCTCCCGAGCTACACCGCCGGCGAGATCCGGATGTCACACACCATCCGGGTCCACGAGGAACGCCTCAGCGCCCGTACCCGGTGGGAGGACCACTCGCACCTTACCCACGAGCTGATCTGGAACCAGGAGGGGGTCTCGCACGTGTCCGTGGGGCGACGCACCTGGACCGTCTCGCCGATGCACGCCCTGTGGAGCCAGCGGGGGTGCAGCATGCCGGCCTCGCACCGGCGGGCACCTGGGTGCGGAGCACCCACTTCGACGTCCACGCAACCGCCACCATCGCGGAGCTGCCGGTGCCCGTGGAGGTGACACCGCTGCTGCGCCTGCTGCTGGAACCGGCCCCGCATGCCATCGTCGTCCACATCCCGGACGCGCGCTGCTGGCGCCGGTGGTGGAGGCGCTGCTGGCGGAGCCCGGTGACCAGCGCACGCTTTCCGACTGGGCCATCGCCCTCGGGGTGTCCGGGCGCACCATCACGCGGGCTTTCCACCGGGAGACGGGGCAGGGGTTCACCCAGTGGGTGGCCGCCGTCCGCGCCCACCGGGCGGCGCAGCTCCTGGCTGACGGGGAGCCGATCGTCGACGTCATGGAAGACGTCGGTTACACCTCCTAGAGCGCCTTCGGGGCAGCTTTCCGTCGGGTGGCGGGGCTGCCGCCGGGGGCCTACCTCGCGGCCGGCGGCGAGGTGTCCGAAACGCGATAGCGGCGTCGATTGCACGAGATTGCGGCACCCAGCCGGAGTGATTTAGGCTAGGCAAGCCTTACCAATCTGGTCACTGATCCGAAAGCATGGTTGCACGTGTCACTCAAGAGAACTCCCGCCGCCCTGGCCCTCGCACTGGCCTCGGCCCTGGCCCTGTCCGCATGCGGTGGCGAGGCCCCTGCGGACGAGACCGAGAACACCTCCGCCCCCGTCGCGGAGGAGACCGCCACCGCAGACGGTGAGTACCCCATCACCATCGAGCACGCCCTGGGCACCACCGTCCTGGAGGCCAAGCCTGAGCGCGTCGCTACCGTCGCGTGGGCCAACCACGAGGTTCCGCTGGCGCTCGGCGTCGTGCCCGTGGGCATGGCCGCCGCCAACTTCGGCGACGACGATGGCAACGGGACGCTGCCGTGGGTGGAGGAGGCGCTCGAGGAGCTCGGCGCCGAGACCCCGGTGCTGTTCGACGAGACCGACGGCATCGATTTCGAGGCCGTGGACGCCACCGACCCCGACGTCATCCTCGCCGGCTACTCCGGCCTCACCCAGGAGGACTACGACACCCTGTCCCAGATCGCGCCCGTCATCGCCTACCCGAACGGCCCGTGGGAGACCGGCTGGCGGGACCTGATCCTGTTCAACAGCGCCGGCATGGGCATGGCCGCCGAGGGCGAGCAGCTCGTCGTGGACCTGGAGCAGGAGATCGCGGACAAGGTGGCCGAGTACCCGCAGCTCGAGGGCCGCGCGACGATGTTCCTCACCCACGTCGACCCCTCCGACCTCAGCCAGGTCAGCTTCTACACCAGCCACGACACCCGAGCCGCGTTCTTCGAGGACCTCGGCCTGACCACCCCCAACAGCGTCGCCGAGGCCTCGGCCGACGAGGAGGCGTTCTCCGGCACGGTCAGCGCCGAGCAGGTGGACACCTTCGCCGACGTGGAGATCATCGTGACCTACGGCGACGAGGAACTGGTGGCCACCCTCGAGGGCGACCCGCTGCTGTCCCAGATGCCCGCCGTCGCCAACGGCGCCATCGTCGCCCTGCCCGGCTCCGACCCGCTCGGCACCGCCGCCAACCCGACACCCCTGGCCATCTCCTGGGTGCTCGACGACTACCTGCAGCTGCTCGCCGCTGCGGCAGACAAGGTCGCATGACCGCTGTCCTCACGCTCGGTTCGGGTGTCGCCGTGGTGCGACGCCCGAACCAGCTGCGTCTCCTCTGGTTGCTCGCGGTGCTGGGCTGCCTGGTGGTGCTGATGGCATTCTCCCTGGCGATCGGCTCCCGCGAGATCTCCCCCGCGGACCTGCTGGCCGGGCTGCAGGGCCACACCGACAACATCTCGCAGGCGGCAGTCGCCAAGCGGATGCCGCGCACCCTGCTGGCCGTCACCGTCGGCGCCGCGTTGGGGCTGTCCGGCGCGGTGATGCAGGGCGTCACGCGCAACCCCCTCGCGGACCCCAGCATCCTGGGCGTGAACATGGGAGCGTCGCTGGCCGTCGTGACGGGCATGGCCTGGTTCGGGCTCGCGAGCGCCACCGGCTACATCTGGGCCGCGATGAGTGGAGCAGCCGTCACCGCCGTGCTGGTCTACGCCATCGGCTCGCTGGGCCGCGGCGGCGCCACCCCGCTGAAGCTCGCCCTCGCCGGCGCCGCCACCTCCGCCGCGCTCGCGTCGTTCGTCACCGCTGTGTCCCTGCCCCGCGGCGACATCGCCGCCAACATCCGCTCCTGGCAGATCGGGGGAGTGGGCGGCGCCACCTTCGACACCATCGTCACCGTCGCGCCCTTCCTGGCCGTGGGGGCCGCGGTCTGCCTGCTGAGCGCCCGCAGCCTCAACGCCCTCGCCCTCGGTGACGACCTCGCCGCCGGCCTGGGCGAGCACGTCGCCGTCGTCCGCGGCATCTCCGCACTCGGGGCCGTGATGCTGTGCGGCGCCGCCACCGCCGTCGCCGGCCCCATCGGGTTCGTCGGCCTCGTCGTGCCCCACCTCTGCCGCCTGCTGGTCGGGGTGGACCAGCGCTGGCTGCTGCCGTTCTCCGCCCTCACCGGGGCCGGCCTGCTGGTGGCCTCCGACGTCCTCGGCCGCATCGTCGCCCGCCCCAGCGAACTCGACGTCGGCATCATCACCGCCCTCGTCGGCGCCCCCGTGTTCATCGCCGTCGTGCGCCGCCAGAAGGTGCGTGCCCTGTGACCGCCACCGCCCTCACCCCAAGCCACGCCACCGCTGACCTCGTCGCCGCCTCCCGGCGCTCCCGCTCCCGCCGCCGCCGGCTGGTGATCGCGGTGCTCGCCGCCGTCGTGGTGGTGATGTTCGGCGTGAGCCTCACCGTCGGGCAGAGCATCTACTCCCCAGCCGAGGTGCTGCGCGTCATCCTCGGCCACGAGAGCGAGGCCTCGTTCGCCGTCGGCACCCTGCGCCTGCCGCGGGCCCTGCTGGCCATCGTGGTGGGCCTCAGCTTCGGCCTGTCGGGCGTCACGTTCCAGACCATGCTGCGCAACCCCCTGGCCAGCCCGGACATCATCGGCATCTCGAGCGGGGCCAGCGCCGCCGCGGCCATCGCCATCGTGGTGCTGGACCTCAGCGGCGCGGCCGTGTCCGCCTTCGCCATCGTCAGCGGACTGGCCGTCGCCATCGCCGTCTACCTGCTCGCCTACCGCGGCGGGGGAGCGGGCACCAGGCTCATCCTCGTCGGCATCGGGATCGCAGCCATGCTGGACAGCGTCATCAACTACGTCCTCAGCCGCGCCGGCCAGTGGGACCTGCAGGAGGCGCTGCGCTGGCTCACCGGCAGCCTGAACGGTGCCCACTGGGGCCAGGTGGTGCCCGCGCTGGGCGCGCTGGTGGTGCTCGGCCCGCTGGTGTTGGCGCTGGCCAGCCGGCTCGGGGCCCTGCAACTCGGCGACGACGCGGCCGCGGCCCTGGGCGTGCGCGTCGAGCAGACGCGCATCCTGTTGATCGTCGCCGCCGTCGGGCTGATCGCGTTCGGCACCGCCGCCGCCGGCCCCATCGCGTTCGTCGCGTTCCTGTGCGGGCCCATCGCCGCCCGCATCGTCGGGCCCAACGGCTCGCTGCTGCTGCCGTCGGCGCTGGTGGGTGCCGTGCTCGTGCTCGTCGCGGACTTCGTCGGCCAGTACGCCCTGGGCACCCGGTTCCCCGTCGGGGTCGTCACCGGCGTGCTCGGCGCCCCCTACCTCGTATACCTGATCGTCCGCACCAACCGGGCCGGAGGCTCACTGTGACTGACCAACACCTGCTCGAGGCAGAGCACCTCAGCGTCGGCTACGCCGACCGCACCGTCATCGAGGACCTGGACCTGCAGGTCCCACCCGGCCGGATCACCGCCATCGTCGGCCCCAACGCCTGCGGCAAGTCCACCCTGCTGCGCTCCATGTCCCGGCTGTTGGCGCCCCGCGGGGGAAGGGTCCTCCTCGACGGCAGGCAGGTGCACCAGATGCCCGCCAAGGCCCTCGCGCGCACCCTGGGGCTGCTGCCGCAGTCGCCGATCGCGCCCGAGGGGATCACCGTCCTGGACCTCGTCGGCCGCGGCCGGCAGCCGCACCAGGGGCTGTTCGCGCGCTGGAACCGCAGCGACGACGTCGCCGTGGCCGAGGCGCTGGAGGCCACCGCCACCGTCGAGCTCGCGGAGCGCGCCGTCGACGAGCTCTCCGGCGGCCAGCGGCAGCGCGTCTGGATCGCCATGGCCCTGGCCCAGCAGACGGACCTCCTGCTGCTCGACGAGCCCACCACCTTCCTCGACGTCGCACACCAGGTGGAGGTGCTGGACCTCCTCACCGACCTCAACCACCGCCGCGGCACCACCATCGTGATGGTGCTGCACGACCTGAACCTGGCCGCCCGCTACAGCGACCACCTGATCGCCCTGCGCGACGGCGCCGTCGCCGCCGCCGGGGACCCCTCCGAGGTCCTCACCTGCGACGTCGTCCGCGACGTGTTCGGGATCGCCAGCGAGGTGGTGACCGACCCGGTCTCCGGCCGGCCGCTGATGGTGCCGATGGGCCGCCACCACGTTTCCAACCACCACCAAGGAGTTCCTGCATGAGCCGCCAACCCAACGGGGCCTTCCGTGCCACCGTCGCCCGCATCGAGAAGCTCTCGGAGAACTTCACCCGCATCACCTTCGCGGGCGACGAGCTGCGGCACTTCGGGTCCGCGGGCTTCGACCAGCGCATCAAACTGCTGTTCCCCCTGGCCGACGGCAGCTGGACCGACTTCGGACTCTTCTCCGGCGAGGGCGTCGCGCATTGGTACTCGGCGTGGCGGCAACTCCCCGACGAGCAGCGCAACGCCATGCGCACCTACACGGTCCGCGCCGCACGCCCCGACGCCGGCGAGATCGACGTGGACTTCGTGCTGCACGGCACCGACGGCCCCGCGTCGGCCTGGGCCTCCGGGGTCTGCGAGGGCGACGAGATCATCATCATCGGACCCGACGCCCGGGCCGAAGGTGCGGCCGGCGGCATGGAGTGGCACCCGGGAACCGCGAACCGGGTCCTGATCGCCGGCGACGAGACCGCCGTCCCCGCCATCTGCGCCATCGTCGAGTCCCTCGGCGAGGGGGTCAGCGGCGAGGTGTTCCTGGAGGTGCCGGCCACCGCCGACGTGCTGCCGCTGGAGACCGAGGCGGACCTCCACATCGAGTGGCTCGCCCGCGACGGCGCCGCGCACGGCACGCTGCTGACGCCCGCGGTGGAGCAGTGGGGCAGGGAACGCATCGCCCGGCGCGAGGCCGCCGACGTCGAGGTGGAGATGGACCCCGACGCACTGCTGTGGGACTCACCCGGCGAGGCCAATCGTGACGCCTACGCCTGGCTGGCCGGCGAGGCGGGCGTGATCACCGGGCTGCGCCGCCACCTGGTGCGCGACCTCGGACTGGACCGTTCGTCCGTGGCGTTCATGGGCTACTGGCGCGCAGGACGCGCGGAGAACTGACAAGCTGGACCGATGAAGAAGATCGGGTTCCTGTCCTTCGGGCACTACCGCGCCCCCGTCTCCACCGCCGGCGGGACGCTGCGGCAGCACGTGGAGATGGCGCGGGCCGCGGACGAGCTCGGCTTCGACGGCGCCTGGTTGCGCGTCCACCACTTCGAGCAGACGCTGACCAGCCCGTTCCCGCTGCTGGCAGCGATGGCGGCGGTGACCACCAACCTCGACGTCGGCACCGGCGTGGTGGACCTGCGCTACGAGAATCCCCTGTACATGGCGGAGGAGGCTGCCGCCACGGACCTGATCAGCGACGGCCGGCTGCAGTTGGGCGTGAGCCGCGGCTCGCCGGAGCACGCGGCCGACGGGCAGGAACAGTTCGGCTATCGCCTCGCCGAGGGGGAGTCCTGGACCGAGCACGCCCGGAACAAGCTGGACGTCTTCCGGCGCGCCATCGCCGGTGAGCCAATCGCGCGCTCACACGTGGCGATGCGCAGCGGCGACGGCCCGGACCTGCCGGTGCGGCCGCTCAGCGAGGGCCTGACCGACCGGATCTGGTGGGGCGCCGGCACCCACTCCACCGGCGTCTGGGCGGGGGAGCAGGGCCTCAACCTGCTCAGCTCCACGCTGCTGCTGGACGAGGATGGGCGCCCGTTCCACGTGCAGCAGGCAGACCAGGTGCGCGCCCACCGCGAGGCGTTCGCCGCGGCCGGCCACACCGGTGGTGGGCTGGCGGCCGTCACCCGGCCCGCGTTCCCCATCACCTCGGACGCGGACCAGCGCTACTTCGGCCTGCACGGCGGCACCGGCGACGCCGTCGGTGTCCTGGACAACTCCCGCGCCCGCTCCGGTCCGGAGATGGCCGGCTCCATCGAGGAGGTCGTGGAGATGCTGCGCGCCGACGACGCCGTCGCCGAGGCCGACTACGTCCTGTTCGCCTGTCCCAGCCAGCTCGGGCTGGACTACGTCACCCACTGGATGGGCAACCTGGTCACCGTGGCGCGGGAGCTGGGCTGGAAGTAGCCAGGAACGGTGTGAGCAGGCCGGGCGTCGCGGCGTCGGCCAGCGCGATCCCGTCCGCCGAGCCGACGTCCACCACGCCGACGGCTCCAGAGCCCGCGCCGGTGGTGGCCTCGAGCGTGACCAGCCCGCGGCGTCGCTGGAAGAAGGACTGCCGCACGTTCCACCCGATGATCGCGTCGCGCTCCAGGGCGTCGGTGGCGCGCAGCAGGCTGCCGGAACGGGCGACGAGGTGCTCGTCGTCGAGCCGGTGCCCAAGGCTGCGCCAGCCGTCCCACGCCAGCCACAGGCCGGCGGCGCCGAGCAGGACCACGCCCACCGCCACGGCCCACCACCAGCGGGGCAGCAGCAGGACCACCAGCGGGACGGTGGCCAGCAGCCAGACCAGCAGCACCCACAGCACCCGAAGCCGACGGCGCAGGAACGCCTGCCTCGGATGCGGGACCAACCGTTCGGGATCGGTTGCGGCGACGGGGGCTTCGAGCACCTTCGCGGCGACGCCGTCGACGACGTCGCGGGGCGCGTAGGGCAGCAGCACGTTGGACTGGCCCAGGTCCTCCTTGCCGCCGTCGGAGCGCTGGTTCTTCAGGCCGATGGCCAGCGCCTCCAGTTGCGCGGCCCCGGCCAGCCGGACGCCGAGCGGCTCGGAGACCCGGACGCCGCGCAACCGCTCCTCCGGCAGGGAGACGGTGCGGCTGGTGAGCAGCCCGCGCCGCACCTGCAGCACCCCGGAATCGCGTTCCAGCCGGTGGTTCCACCACAGCTCGGCGTGGATCAGCAGGGAGCCGACCACCCCCACCACGAGCGGCACCCCGACGAGGACGGCAATGATCACGCCCCAGCCGGTGCGGGCGGCCGTGCCAGTGGCCCAGTCCCAGGCCAGTTCGCCGAAACCCTCGGCGAACTGGCCGGCGATGCCGTAGACGCCGGCTGCGATGACCAGCGGCACCCACGACAGCGGGGCGTAGACCAGCCACCCGGGGGAGAACCGTCCCAGCAGCTTCGCGTCGGCGCCGCCGCGGGGCAGCAGCTCGGCCTGGAGCCGCTTGGCCTCTTCCCGGTCCACGGGGCTCAGCACGGCCGAGCCGTCGTCACCGGTCTGCTCGGCGGTGCCGATGTGGATGGCGGCCAGCCCGAAGATGCGCTGGATGGGGCCGGCGGACAGGTCGATGGCGCGGATCCGGTTGCGGGCGAAGGTGCGGGTGGTGCGCTTGAACACGCCGCTGCGCAGCACGAAGTGTTCCGGGCCCACCGTCCAGGACGTGTGGCGCCAGGTCAGCCAACTGCCCAGGGCGGCGATGCCGACCAGCACCACCACCAGCCCGAGGACACCCAGCACGGCCCAGGGCGTCCAGACGATGGCCAGCACCAGCGCCGTGGGGATCGCCACCAGCAGCGACCAGGCAGCGGTCTGCACCACCGCCAGGAGAATGGTCAGTGGGCTGAGCCGGTGCTCGGTCATACGGCGTCCTCGGCCGTCGCCTCGGTCAATTCGCTGAGCCGCGCGGCCAACTCGTCAGCCGTGGCCACCGCCAGCCCGGAGATCTTCACGGGGCCCCGCGACGACGCCGTGGTGACCACCACCGTCGCCAGTCCGAAGCGCTGCTCCAACGGGCCGCGGGTCTGGTCCACCGTCTGCACCCGGGACAGGGGCGCGATCCGCGACTCCACCCAGAACCAGCCCTTGCGGGCGTGCACGGCGGTGGCACCCATCTCCCACAGGTGGTTGCGGTAGCGGTAGCGGGGCAGGACCAGCATCACCGGCAGGCCGACGGCGGCGACGGCGATCGCCGGACCCAGGAACCACCACCGGCCGGCGGGGACCAGGAGGGCCAGCACGACGAGGGCCGCCAGCGTCGGCACCACCCACAGCGCCTGCTGCAGGGTCCACCACCACACGGCCCTCGGATCTGCTCGGTTCGCAGGGGCACGCAGGACCGGGCTGGACATCAGGACTCCTCGATCAGTAGTGGGTGCGGTCGTGCTTGGCGAGCCAGTCGTCGAAGACGCCGGTGCCGCCGTCCACCTCGATGCGGTGGAACGGGATCGAGCGCTGCGCATGGGGCAGGCCGATCTCCTCGTAGATGAAGGCGTCGCTGAAGCCCGCGCGCTCGGCGTCGTGCTTGGTGGTGGCGAAGTAGACCGCGGCCGGGCGCGCCCAGTAGATGGCGCCCAGGCACATCGGGCAAGGCTCGCAGGAGGCGTACACGATGGCGCGGTGCAGCTGGAAGTCGGCGAGTTTCGCGCAGGCGGCGCGGATGGCCACCATCTCGGCGTGCGCCGTCGGGTCCTTGGTGCTCGTGACCTGGTTCCAGCCCTCGGCGATCACCTCGCCGTCGAGCACGACGACTGCCCCGAACGGGCCGCCGGCGTCGTCGTCCAGGCCGCGGGCGGCGAGCGCGACGGCGTGGCGCAGGTGGCCGACGTGCTCGGCGTCCTCGGCCGTCACGGCGGGGTCAGGAGGTAGATGGCTCACGAGACCTACGGTAGGACATCGAGCAATGCCGTGTGTGAGGCTTGGCGCATGGCACCCCACCACGAGGTCGTGGACCTGCGAACCCTGAACCGCACGATGCTGCACCGGCAGTGGCTGGACCGTCGGCGCAGGGTGGCGGTGGTGGAGGCCGTGCGGCACCTGGTCGGGTTGAACGCGCAGGCCTCCGGGCTGCCGGTGCCTGCCCTGGCGGCGCGGCTGGCGCCCTTCCGCGAGGCAGAGCTGTGGGAGGCGTTTGCCAAGGGCGAACTGGTGCGTTCCGTGGTGATGCGCGGCACCCAGCACGTCGTGACGGCCGAGGACTTCGCACTACTCCGCTCGGTGCTGGCGACGCACCTGGAACGCCTCGGGTACAACGTCTTCAAGAACCGGCTCGCGGGTGCCGCTCCCGCCGAGATCGCGGAGCGGACCCGGCGGCGGTTGCCCGACGTGGTCGAGGTCACATCCCTGCGACGCCTGACCACCCAGGAACTGGCGGCCGTCTCCACGGAGGCGCAGGAGGCGCTGGGCTCAGCCCTTCGCGTCGCGTAGGTGGTGCGTCAGTTCGTGGGAGAAGTACAGCGCCAAGGAGGCGATGGTGAACGGGGCGCCGTCGCCGCGCCGGCCCGGGCGCTGCCACTGCTCCGGTGACAGGGCCTCGAGCACTGCCGAGGTCTTCTCGGCAGCCTCGGCGAACTCGTCGGCGACGGTGCCGGGGGACTCGTTCCAGTACTGCTTGGAGAGGGCCGTCTCGTCCCCGTCGAAGTTGGCGAAGACCGGGTTGTCGGCGGTCAGCATGGCGGTGGTGCGGACCTCCCAGACCGTGATCACGTCGCGGACGTGGGAGGCGTACTCCAGCGGTGACCAGGTGGTCTCGGCCGGCCGCTGCGTCGCGTCCTCGCCGGCCAGCACCGAGCGCCAGGCCGGGATTGCGTCGCGGAGGCGGGCGATGCTCTCCTCCGGCGGGTGCGGCGCCCAGCCGCACTCGTCGCAGCCCTGATCGAGCACGACGAGCCAGTCGCGGTTGTCCGGGGGAGGGGTGGTGGGTGCGGAAGTCATGCACCCAACACTAGGACGGGGACGCGGTCCGGTGCGGTCAGTGGCCCAGCTTCAGCCAGCCGAGAACATTGTGACGGCCCTGCGGACGGGCCTGGTGGACGCGCTCGTTGTAGGCGAGCTCAGCCATCTCCCTCGCGGCGTTGAGCGCCACGAGGTCCTGCTGGATGTAGAGGTACTCGTAGGGGCCCATGGCCTTCTCCTCCTGCTCGTGGCCAGCAAGTGCTGACAAGAAGAGAGTAGATCCTAAAGAAATCTTTAGCAAGAGGTGTTGAGAAAGTTCTCTTGATGTTCCCTCGTGGTGTGGTTTGCGGCCTGTGGAAAACTCGATTCTGGAAAGTTGGCCCGTCTATGGTCCAGGAATCCAGACTTGATTCGTTTCATGCCCCGGGGGAGCGCGAAACCACTCAACCGCCGGTGGGGGTGGGGAGCGTCAGGAGTCGGTCAGCGGGTCCGTGTAGAGCAGCGACAGCGAGTGGACGAAGCGCGCACCCTCGGGGCGCTCGGAGGGGCTGCGGCCGAGGTGGCGGCTCAGGGCCTCGTCCACCGCGTCGGCGATCGCGGCCATCTCCTCGGCGGTTGCCCAGAAACCGATGTTGGACACGTGGGAGGCGTCCAGCCACTCGGCAGACTCGCGGTCCGAGAACTGGGCGGCCCGTCGGAACTGCTCCACCCGGTGGGTGGCGCTCAGCACGGCCAGTTCGGAGGAGGCGCGCACGGTCTCCGGGAACTCCGGGTCGGCCTCGGTGCGGAAGCCGCGCTCCACCCGCTTCCAGGGCTTCTCCCGGCCGCGCGGGTCGGCGCGTTCGATGTAGCCGTACTTCTCGAGCATCCGGAGGTGGAACGAGCAGCTCGCCACGGACTCGCCGGTGCGCTCGGCGCACTCGGTGGCCGTCAGCTCGCCGTGCTCGCCGAGCAGGTCCAGCAGCTGCAGTCGCAGCGGGTGCGCCAGTGCGCGGATCCGCTCGGGCTCGTGGATGACGGTCTTGGCCTCGCTCATCGCCTCATCCTAAGGCAACGTTGCGCAAGCCCACTTGCGCAGGGCTTCAGTCGTGCCGGGCGAAGCTCAGAACCTCGAGCACCAGCTCACCGGCCTCGTCGGAGGCGTCCAGGTCCACCTTCGCGTGGATGGCCCAGTCACGGTTGCCGGCCGGGTCGTCGAGGACCTGCCGCACCAGCCAGATGCGGCCACCGCGCTGGGTCTCGACGTCGAAGAACGCCGGCCCGCGCGAGTCCGGCCCAGTGCGGATCTCCTCGTGCTCGTCCCAGTAGTCACCCAGGGCGTCGTCCCAGCGCTGCCGGGTCATGGGGGAGCCCGAGTCGAGGACGCCCAGGGCGTCCACGTCGTCGTCGGCCGCCAGTTCGACGTGGCGCCACAGGGCGTTGCGAACCATCACGCGGAAGGCGCGCTCGTTGCCGGAGACGGGCCGCGACGGCGGGGGAGCGTCGTCCTCGAACTCGACGGCGTCCTCGCCGGCCAGCGCGGTCAGCGCCGCCCACTCGTCCAGCAGCGACGAGTCCACCAACCGCGTCATCTCGCCCAGCCATGCGATCAGGTCCGCCAACTCCTCGGTCCGGAAGGCCTCCGGGACGGTCTGCCGCAGCGCGCGGTAGGCGTCGGAGAGGTAGCGCAGCACCAGGCCCTCGCTGCGCTGCACCTTGAGGTGCGCCACGTACTCTCCGAAGGTCATCGCTTGCGAGTACATGTCGCGCACCACCGACTTCGGTGAGACCTGGGTCTCCAGCAGCCAGGGGTGCATCGCGCCGTACTCGAGGTGGGCCTGGTTGAGGCGCTCCTCGAGCGGCTTGGGCCAGGTCACCTCGTCGAGGATCTCCATCCGCTCCTCGTACTCGTAGCCGTCGGCCTTCAGGGAGGCCACCGCCTCGCCGCGGGCGCGGAACTGCTGGGCCAGCAGGACCGTTCGCGGATCCTCGAGGGTGGCCTCGATGACGCTGACCACGTCCAGGGCGTACTCCGGGGCCTCGGGGTCCATGGTCTCCACCAGTGCCAGCGCGAACGCCGACAGCGGCTGGTTGAGGGCGAAGTCCTGCTGCAGGTCCACGTTCAGCTCGTAGCGGCGGCCATCGGGGGTGGGCTCGGCGAGGCGCTGGACGACGTCGGCGCGGATCAGCGAGCGCCCCAGCGAGGCCGCGCGTCGCAGCAGCTTGCGGCGCGCCTTCGGCTCCCGCACACAACTGTCCACCAGGCGCACCACCGCGGCCGCGATGTCGCCGTCGCGCTGCAGCAGGTTCAGCAGCATCGAGTGCGTGATGCGCATGTTTGCGTGCAGTTCCTCGGGCTCGCTCTCGATCAGCTTGTTGAAGCTGGCCTCGGAATAGTTCACGAACCCCTCGGGCGCCTTCTTGCGGCGCACGCTCTTGAGTTTCTTCTCGTCGCCGGCGTGCTTGGCGAGGATCTTCGCGTTCTCCACCTCGTGCTCAGGGGCCTGTGCGACGACATAGCCGACGGTGTCGAAGCCCGCGCGGCCCGCGCGGCCAGCGATCTGGTGGAACTCGCGGCTGCGCAGCTGGCGCTGGCGGCGGCCGTCGAACTTCGTGAGGGAGCTGAACAGCACCGTGCGGATGGGGACGTTGATCCCCACCCCGAGGGTGTCGGTGCCACAGATCACCGCGAGCAGGCCGCGCTGGGCCAGCTGCTCCACGAGCCGGCGGTACTTGGGCAGCATCCCCGCGTGGTGCACCGCGATCCCCGCGCGCAGCAACTTGGAGAGGGTGGACCCGAAACCGGGGGAGAACTTGAACCCGGCCATCGCCTCCTTCAAGCCATCCGCGACGGCGGTGCCGGCCTTCTTGATCACGCCCTGGCTGAGTAGCGCCTGGGCCTGCTCCACGGCCGCCGCCTGGGTGGGGTGGACCACGTACACCGGCGCCTGCTGGTCCGCCACCAGCTGCGTGATGGTCTCGTGGATGGGCTCCAGGGACCACGAGTACTTCAGCGGCACCGGGCGCTGCGCCCCGCCGATCACCGACGTGGAGCGGCCGGTGCGGCCCTCGAGGTCCTTCGAGAGGTCCGTGACGTCGCCCAGGGTGGCCGACATGATCACGAACTGCGCCTGCGGCAGCTCCACCAGCGGCACCTGCCACGCCCAGCCGCGGTCCCGGTCCGCGATGAAGTGGAACTCGTCCATCACCACCTGGTCCACCACGGCGTCGCGGCCCTCGCGCAGGGCGATGTTGGCCAGGATCTCCGCGGTGCAGCAGATGATCGGGGCGTCGGGGTTCACGGAAGCGTCGCCGGTCACCATGCCCACGACGTCGGCGCCGAACACCTCGCACAGTGCGAAGAACTTCTCGCTGACGAGCGCCTTGATGGGGGCCGTGTAGTAGGTGCGGCCACCCGTGGCGAGGGCGACGTAGTGCGCCCCCGTCGCGATCAGCGACTTGCCCGAGCCGGTGGGCGTGGTGACCACCACGTTGGCGCCGGAGAGGATCTCGATGAGCGCCTCGTCCTGGTGCGGGTACAGGGCCAGTCCGTCGCGGCCGGCCCACGTCGTGAAGGCCTCGTAGAGGGCGTCGGGGTCCTTGCCGGTGGTCTCGAGGGTGTCGGTGAGAGTCATGTTGCAACCCATCGTGTCATGACCCGGTCCCGGGCGTAGTCTCGCGGACATGGGCACAAGGCTGTGGTTGGTACTGGTCACGGTCGTCGCGGCCGTGCTGGTGGGCTGCACGGAACCCGACTTCCCGCGGGACCCCGACGGGACCCTGCTGCGCGCGATGGACGGCGAACTGCTCGTCGGGGTGTCCGCGAACCCACCCCACACCGAGGTGGCCGACGACGGTTCGGTCTCGGGCCAGGAGGTCGAGATCATCCAGGCCTGGGCGGACAGCATCGGCGCCGAGGTGGTCTGGAGCGACGGCGCGGAGAGCGTCCTGATGGAGGAGCTCAAGCTGGGCGAACTGGACGTCGTGATCGGCGGCCTGGCCTCCGACTCCCCGTGGACCACCCATGCCGCTCTCACCCGCCCCTACGCCGAGGTCACCGGGACCGACGGCAAGCCCAGCAAGCTCGTCATCGCCGTCCGGATGGGGGAGAACGCTTTGCAGTCCAGCCTGGAGCGGTTCATGATCGGGGAGGGGCTGCAGCCATGACCCACCACGACGAACTCCCCGAGGAGCAACACGTCCTGCTGCACAAGGCCGTGCGGCTGCAGTGGGCCAGCATCTTCATCATGGCCGCGGTGGTGGCCTCGGTGGGGCTGGTGGCCGGGCAGTCCCAGGCCATGCGCACCGCCTTCGCGGAGGACGCCCTCGCCCTGCTGCCCCCGATCGTGTTCCTCATCGGCGTCTGGCGCACCCGCAAGGGCCGCGACCCGGACCATCCCTACGGCCACCACCGCGCCATCGGCGCCGGCCACCTCGTCGCAGCCGTCGCCCTCCTGGTGCTCGGCGCGTCGCTGGTGTGGAACGGCGCCTCCGGCCTGGTCAAGGGTGAGCACCCGCCCATCGGCGTCGTCTCCCTCGGTGGGATCACCATCTGGTCCGGGTGGCTGATGATCGGGGTGATGGCCATCGTCATGGTGCCGCCCATCATCCTCGGCCGACTCAAGATGGAACTTGCCGAACCCCTGCATGACAAGGTGCTCAGCGCCGACGCGGACATGAACAAGGCCGACTGGACCACCGGCGTGGCCACCATCGCGGGCGTGACCGGCATCGGGTTCGGCCTGTGGTGGGCCGACTCCGTGGCCGCCATCCTCGTCTCACTCAGCATCCTGCGCGACGGCTGGAAGAACATCAAGGAGTCCGTGCGCGACCTGCTGGACGCCCGCGCGAGCGGCATCGACTCCGAGGACCCGCACCCCCTCGTCGCGCAACTGTGCGACGAGGCCGAGCGCACCGACTGGGTGGACCGCGCCACCGTCCGCGTGCGCGACATGGGCCACGTCTTCCACAGCGAGGTGATGGTGGTGCCGCGCCGGGGCCTGGACCCGAGCGTGGACCAGGTGGAGGAGCTCACCCGACGCTGCCGGGACCTCGACTGGAAGACCGACGACACCGTCGTGGTGGTGATGCACCACCTGCCGAAGGACCTGCTCCCTCCCGATCAGTCCTCGACCAGCGGCACGAACACGTAGAACCCGTGCTCGGTGGCCTCGGAACCGGGCCCGCGACGCGTCACCCGCGTCATCCGGCCGTCCACGGGGACCACCATCACGCCGCCGTCGGCCAGTTGCTCCACCAGTGAGGCGGGCAGCGCCCCGGCCATCGCCGAGACCAGGATCCTGTCGAAGGGGGCCTCGGCGGGCACCCCGAGCCGGCCCTGCTCGGCGGCCCGGATCTCGGCCTGCGGCCAGTCTCCGGAACCGAGCGCCGCACGGCCGTGCTCCACCAGCGCCGGCACCCGCTCCACCCCGATCACCCGCCCCTGCGGGCCGACCAGTTCGGCCAGCAACGCCGTCGTCCAGCCCGAGCCGGAGCCGACGTCGAGGACCTTCATCCCGGGCTCCACGTCGAGGAGTTCCAGCATCGCGAAGACGGTGCTGGGCTGGGAGTTGGTCTGTCCCTGGACCAGGGGCAGCGGCTGGTCCAGGCGCCAGTCCGCGCGCAGGTGTTCCGGCAGGAAGCTGGGGCGTGGAGCGGCGGCGAACGCGGCCGCGATGCGCTCACGGGACAAGGTGCACCTCCGCGCGTTCCACGCCGAGCTGGGACAGCGGCAGGTCCCAGACCTGCACCTGCATGGGGGACCAGGCACACAGGGTGTCCGGCTCCGGGTCGTGCACGACGAACCTGACGGCGCCGTCGCCCTCGTCGACGACGGTGCCCACCTGGGTGCACCGGTTCCACACGGCCACCAGCAGCACGGAGTCGTCCATGACCACGGCCTCGATCGCCGACGCGTTGGCCTCCTGCATCGCCGTTGGCAGCGACTCCACCCATGCCTCCCACTCCTGCTCGGTGGTGAGGAGTTGTCTGGGTGGCTGACCGTCGAACTCCTCGAGTTCGTGCTGTGCCTCGTCCCATGCCACCACGACGCGGCCCACCGTGGGCCCGGGGGTCTGGGGCCCGCAGGCGCTCAGCAATGGGGACGCGAGTGCGAAGGCGGCGAGTACTCGGGCAATGCGGGTCATGGCATCAGTCCTCCTGGGTGACAGGGTAGGTCGCCTCGGTAGCAGGTTGGATCCGTATGGTATCTTGATATCAAGATACTTTGAGGTGAGAACATGTTGGTTGTGGGCAACAGGGCACCGAGCGCGCGGCAGGCACTGGCGAGGCTGGTGTGGCCGATCTATGTGCCGATGCTTCTCGCCGCCATCGGTTCGACGGCCCTGATGCCGATGATCCCGCTGATCGCGCTGGAGCTCGGCTTCAGCGTCCCGGCGGCCGCGGCGCTGACGATGATCTCCGGCCTGGTGGGTGTGCTGGGACCCATCCCGGCAGGTCGGGTCATGACCATGGTGGGGGAGCGCGCCGCCATGGTGGTGATGGGCTTCGGGCTGACACTCTCCGGGGTGGCCGGCTTCGCCGTCGTGGCTGACGGGATTGGCGGATCCGACGACTGGTGGCACCAGTTGGCCCTGGTGCTGGTGCTGTTCGCATCGGCCGTCTGCCAGCAGGTCTGGATGCTCGGCCGGCAGGCCTACATGGGCTCCCAGCTGCCCGTCGAGGTGCGGGCGCGAGGGATGTCCACCCTCGGCGGCATGATGCGGATCGGCCAGGTGATCGGCCCGGTGCTGGGAGCGGGTGTGCTGCTGGTGGCCCACGAGGGCTACGTCTTCCTGTTGCAGGCGGTCACGGCGCTCGTCGCCACGCTCCTGGTGGTGTTCAAGATGCTGCCCTCGGACCAGGAGGGGCCGAAGGAGTCGCGGGCCAGCCGGCGTGAGGCCTCGCGGGTCCGGATCCCACCCACACCCGCCCCGTACGCTCCCGGCAGGCCAGCCATCGTCACGATGCTGCTGGTCGGACTCGGGGTGGTGCCCCTCAACATGTCGCGCATCAACCGACCGCTGATCCTGCCGCTGCTGGGTGCCGTCCTGGGTCTCGACGCCGCCACCATCTCGCTGATCTTCGGCGCGGCAGCGCTGGTGGAGATCGTGATGTTCGTGCCCGCCGGCACGCTGATGGACCGCCGCGGTCGGGCCGCCGTCGCGGTCCCTGCGCTGGTTGTCAGCGGCCTGTCCTACGTCCTGCTGGCCGTCCTCGCCGTCACCATCGGCACCCGCTCGGAGACCGGCGCCGTGGTGGCGGTCACCGTCTCGGCCATCTGCGTCGCGCTCGGCAACGGGCTCAGCGCCGGGATCGTGATGACCCTCGGCGTGGATCTGTCCCCGGAGGAGCACCGCACCAGGCACCTGGCCCGCTGGAACACCATCACCAGCGTCGGCCGGTTCGCCGGCCCGGGGCTGGTCACCGGCATCACGTTCTTCGCGCCGGTGGCCGCGGCGGGCCTCGCCACAGGGGTGCTGTGCGTGCTCGGCGGCGCCTGGCTGTGGAAGTTCCTGCCCGGCGTCACGCCGTCGCCGAACGGGCCTCCACGGAAATCGTCATGACCAAGGTGTGGGAGCCGCCGGCCAGCACGGTCACGGCGTCGCCCTGCACGTTGCCCACCTCGATGCAGACCATCTGCTCCCACTCGTCGGCCGCGAAGTCTGCGGGGACGTCCGGGCCCGGGTTCCACACCACCACGTCGGCGGCCTTCCCGGAGCTGATGACGACGGTCTGCTCCGCAGTCTCCAGGCGGACCTCGCCGGCGTACCGGTGGATCCCGTTCAGGACGGCCGGGACCTCCAGCGCGCCCTCGCTGGTGCGCCACGCCGGTGGCGTCTGCGTGTAGTCGCGCACCTGCGTGCCCTCCAGCCCGAGGATGCGGCCGCCACCGGCGGGGAGCCGGAAGTAGGTGTGGAGGGCCTCGTCCAGCACGAACTCGGTGCTGGGGGAGCCGACGGTGAACCGTATCGTGAGCTCGCGCCCGAAGTGGGCCTCGAGGCGCAACCAGGCGTCGACGGGGTAGGCCTCCGCGCCGGGAAGGTGGGCGACGGCATCTCCCTCGAGCTCCCATACCAGGCGGGTGCCGGTCTCGTCCTTGGAATCGGAGACCAGTTGCCACGGCACCCAACGCACCAGGCCGTGGGGGCCGGGCACGTCGACGTCGTCGCGGCCCTGCCCGAACCAGGGGGCGCAGATGGGGATGCCGCCGTGGATCTCCAGGCCCTCACCCACGGCGGCGTCCCGGCTGACGAACAGGACTTCCTCGCCGCCCGCGGGGCGCCACGACGTGATGGTGGCGCCCAGGTCCAGGGCGGCGGCGGTGCAGTGCTGGTTGGAGATCGTGCGCAAACCGGCGGCTGCGAACTCCTCGGGTGTGGCCATGCGGTTCACGGTATCGCCGCGCGCATAGAATTTCCCACATGGCACCCACCATCCGCTCGGCCAAGCAGGCCGACCTCCAGGCCATCGTCGACATCTACAACGAGGCAGGGGTGGGCACCACGGCCTCCTACGACATCGAACCCGTCGACCTGCCCAACCGCCGCGCCTGGTTCAACCGGCTCACCCGGGCCGGTTTTCCGGTGCTGGTGCTGGAGGACGAGGGCGAGGTGATCGGGTATGCCTGCTACGGCCCGTTCCGGGACAAGGCCGGCTACGCGCACACCGTCGAGCACTCCGTCTACGTCGCCGCCGGTCGCCGGGCCGAGGGAGCCGGCCGGATGCTGATGTCGGCGCTGATCGACTACGCCCGCGGCCACGGCGTCCACGTGATGGTGGGGGTCCTCGACGCCGACAACGAGGCCTCCCGCGCGTTCCACCGGCGGCTCGGCTTCGAGGAGTCCGCCGTCCTGTCCGAGGTGGGGCACAAGTTCGACCGCTGGCTCGACGTGCTGTTCACGACACTGACATTCCCTGCGAACGCCTGAGGGGCCACGCCGTTAGCATTGGTTCATGGAAGCGCGGGAGACACTCAGCTGGGACGGGTTCGGGCAGGCGTGCCGGGACCTGGCGGCCCGGGTCCGGGACTCAGGGTTCGAACCCGGGGTGATCATCGCCGTCGCCCGGGGCGGGCTGCTGCCCGCCGGTGCGCTGGCCTACGCCCTCGACGTGGACCTGGTGGACGCCATCAACGTGGAGCGCTACACGGACCCGGGCCAACCCGCCGCGGACCCCGTCCTGTTGGCGCCGCTGCTGGACACGGAGTCCATCGCGGGCAGGAAGTTGCTGATCGTCGACGACGTGACGGACTCCGGGCGCACCCTCGGCCTGGTCACCAAGCTGCTGCGCGGTTTCGGGGCCGACGTCCGCAGCGCCGTGCTCTACTCCAAGCCCAACACCATCTTCACCGCGGACTTCGTCTGGAGGCAGACGCGGGACTGGGTGGACTTCCCCTGGGGAGCTGACAATGGCTGAGATCCGCAAGCACGACCCCGACGCCGGCGAGGGCATCGCCCGCCTCGTGCGTGAGCACATGGGCGACGTCCGCCCCGTCGAGCCGGGCGAGAAACCTGCCGCCGAGCCCGAGGTGGAGCAGGCCGAGACGGACGATGACGCCGTCGGTTTCTCGGGACTGCCAAGCTGGGACGAGGACGGTCCGACGTTCCAGTTCTGAGCCCGGGTCTGCCAAACGGGTTGGGGGCCAATAGAGTGGGCCCCGTGCATATGGGCCTCGTGCGCCCTGCGTCAAACCGATAGGAAGAACTGATCGTGACTCTTGACTGGACCGAACTCGACTCGCGCGCCGTCGACACCGCGCGCATCCTCGCCGTCGACGCGGTGGAGAAGGTTGGCAACGGCCACCCCGGCACCCCCGTCTCGCTGGCGCCCCTGGCCTACCTGCTGTACCAGAAGGTCATGAACATCGACCCCACCGACGACATGTGGCTCGGGCGGGACCGGTTCGTGCTGTCCGCGGGTCACGCGTCGCTGACGCAGTACTGCCAGCTCTACCTGGCCGGTGCAGACCTGGACCTGGACGACATCAAGTCGCTGCGCACCTGGGGCTCCAAGACCCCCGGTCACCCGGAGTACCACCACACCAAGTTCGTGGAGACCACCACCGGCCCGCTCGGTGCCGGCGTCTCCAATGCCGTCGGCATGGCCATGGCCGCCCGCCGCGAGCGCGGCCTGCTGGACCCGGACGCGCCCGCCGGTGAGTCCGTGTTCGACCACTACGTCTACTGCATCGCCGGCGACGGCTGCCTGCAGGAGGGCGTATCGGCCGAGGCGTCGTCGCTGGCCGGTACCCAGAAGCTGGGCAACCTGATCATGTTCTACGACGACAACCGGATCACCATCGAGGGCCAGACCCCGATCTCCTTCACCGAGGACGTCTCGGCCCGCTACGAGGCCTACGGGTGGCACGTGCTGCACGTCGACTGGACAGGAGGCGGCACCGAGTACCGTGAGGACCTCGACGCGCTGAACGCCGCCATCGAGGAGGCCAAGCAGGTCACCGACAAGCCGTCGTTCATCAAGCTCACCACCGTCATCGGCTGGCCGCTGCCGAACAAGCAGGGCTCGCACAGCGTCCACGGCAGCAAGATCGGCGGCGACGAGATCGCCGCGCTGAAGGAGGAGCTCGGCTTCGCGCAGGAGCCTTTCGCCGTCGACCAGGCCGCCGTCGACCACGCCCAGAACAACGTGGCCGAGCGTGGCCGCGCCGCCCGCGAGGCCTGGGACGCGAAGTTCGCCGAGTGGAAGGCCGCCAACCCGGAGCGGGGCGAGCTGCTCGAGCGCGTCCAGGCCCACAAGCTGCCCGAGAGCCTGTCGCTGCCGGTGTTCGAGGAGGGCAAGAAGTCCACCCGCGCCGCCTCCGGCGAGGTCCTCGCCGCCCTCGCGGACCAGCTGCCCGAGCTCTGGGGCGGCTCCGCCGACCTCGCCGGCTCCAACAACACCACCATGAAGGGCGAGCCCAGCTTCCTGCCCGAGGACCGCCAGACCGACGAGTGGAAGGGCAACCCCTACGGTCGCACCCTGCACTTCGGCATCCGCGAGCACGCCATGGGCGGCATCGTGAACGGCATCGCGCTGTCCGGGCTGACCCGCCCCTACGGCGGCACCTTCCTGGTGTTCTCCGACTACATGCGGCCTGCGGTGCGCCTGGCCGCCATCATGGGCGTGCCCAGCACCTTCGTGTGGACGCACGACTCGGTGGGTGTCGGCGAGGACGGCCCCACGCACCAGCCCGTCGAGCACGCCGCCGCCCTGCGCGCCATCCCCGGCCTCGACGTCGTCCGCCCGGCCGACGCCAACGAGACCTCAGTGGCCTGGGGCGAGATCCTGCGCCGCACCCAGAACCCCGCCGGCCTGCTGCTCTCGAGGCAGGACCTGCGCACCGTCGCCCGCGGCGACAAGTACGCTTCGGCCGACGGCGTCGCCAACGGCGCCTACGTGCTGAGCGAAGCCTCCGCGGAGCCCAAGGTGATCCTGATCGCCACCGGCTCCGAGGTTGAGGTCGCCCTCGACGCGCAGGACGAGCTCGAGGCTGACGGCATCCCCACTCGCGTGGTCTCGATGCCCTGCCAGGAGTGGTTCGACGACATGGACGACGAGTACAAGGAGTCCGTCCTGCCCGCCGCCGTCACCGCGCGCGTCAGCGTGGAGGCCGGCATCTCCATGGGCTGGGCGAAGTACGTCGGCCCGAAGGGTGCGTCCGTCTCGCTGGAGCACTTCGGTGCCTCGGCCTCCGGTGCCAAGTGCTTCGAGGAGTTCGGCTTCACCGCCGCCAACGTGGCACACACCGCCAAGGGTCTGCTCGACTGACCTCTCGCAAGTCCTGAACAGGGCCGCACCTCCGCCGGGGGTGCGGCCCTGTCGCATCTCCGGCTGGGGCGCGCGGCCGTCCTCGCCAGTCTCCCTGAGGCGCGTGCGGCCTACGCGCCAGTCTCCCTGAGGCGCGAGCGGCAGTGAGCCTCGAAGGCGCCGATCAGACGCTACCGCCATGTGCAGGCGCTACCCGCAACTGCTCGCGCTACCGCCACACGGGTAGCACCTACGATCCGGGTAGCGTCTGCGGACAGCGGTAGCGTCCCGCTGTTCCACCGGCAGGGTTGGAGGCCGCCAGTACCCTTGGCACATGCGCCTGAAGGACCTCCTCGACAAGCTGCCCGCACTCGATTCCAAGCCGGTGGTGCTGGAACTGGACCTGGCCCGCGGGCTGATCGAGGTCCGGCCCACCAACCCGTTCAAGGCCCTGCAGTCCCTCAACGCCACGACGATGACGGCGGTCCGGGAACACCTCCACGCCGCCGCGAAGGACGCTCGTGTGGCGGGGCTGATCGTGCACGCCATGAACCCCGGCCAGCAGATCAGCATCCTCGACGAGGTGGGCCAGCTGGTCGAGACCTTCGGCGAGTCCAAGCCCACCGTCGCCTGGGCCGAGTCCTTCGGTGAACTCGACAACAGCCTGGCCGCCTACAAGCTGGCCACCGCCTGCCACGAGATCTGGCTGCAGCCCACCGGAGCCGTCGGCATCGGTGGCGCCGAGCTCAGCATCGTCCTGCTCAAGGGGCTCCTGAACAAGGTGGGCGTCGAGCCCCAGTTCGGGCAGCGCCACGAGTACAAGTCCGCCGCCGACCAGTTCTCCGCCGACGAGGTCTCCGAGGCCAACCGCGAGATGATGACCCGCATCGGGCAGTCCATCGTCGACGACGCCGTCGCCACCATCGCCCGCCGCCGCAACCTCGACGTCGCCGCGGTGTGGGAGGCCGTCAACGAGTCCCCGCTCACCGCGGAGGAGGCCCTCGAGGCCGACCTGGTGGACCACCTCGGCTACCGCGACCAGGCCTACACCGCCTGCCTCGACGCGTGGAGCGCCGAGCCTGAGCACCTGCGGTTCGTGTCCCGCTGGAGCCCGAAGCCGTCGCTGACCTTGGCTCGCCGCAGGCACGACGCCAAGGTGGGCGTGGTCACCCTGCGCGGCGGAATCGTCGTGGGCAGGGGAGGGCCCGGTGCCATGGGCGGTGAGAACGCCGGCTCCGACGTCGTCGACGAGCACCTGCGCGCGGTCCTGCGCGACGACGCCATCAAGGCCGTCGTGTTCGAGATCGACAGCCCCGGCGGCTCGGCCGTCGCGTCGGACTTCATCCGCCGCGCAGTGCTGCGGGTCAGGGAGAGCGGGCGCCCCGTCATCGCGCGGATGGGTTCGGTGGCCGCCTCGGGTGGCTACTACGCCGCGATGGGCTGCACCGAGATCGTCGCCCAGCCCACCACGCTGACCGGCTCCATCGGCGTCCTCGCCGGCAAGATGGTCACCGCGGGCCTGTACGACAAGCTCGGCCTGAAGCGGGAGTCCATCCGCATCGGCGCCCGGGCCGGGATGCTCTCCTCGTCCAGCGAGTTCACCGAGGAGGACTGGGCGAAGCTCGACGAGTCCCTGGACCGGATCTACTCCGACTTCACCACGTTCGCCGCGCAGGACCGCGGCATGGACTACGACGACCTCGAGAAGCTGGCCCGGGGCCGGGTCTGGACCGGTGCCGACGCCCACGAGCGCGGCCTCGTCGACCACCTCGGTGGCTGGCGGACGGCCTGGGAGCGGGCCTGCGCCCTGGCTGAGCTGGACCCCGAGCACACGCCCGTGGAACGCATCGGCCACCTCGGCATGATCGAGCGGCTGCTGCCGGCCAACTCCAGCGAGGGCCGCTCCGCAGCAGGTGCGGCGCGCGCCACGACGGCGGAGGACCTGCTCGTGCGGGCGGCCGCCTGGCTCGGCCTGACCATCCCCGGGGCACTCAGCCTGCCGTTCCGGATCGACATCCGCTGAGGTGTACCCGCCGAGGTGTGACGAGCGCTCGTGACACGCCGAGCCCGCAGCTCTCCCGTGCAGGGCAATCGATTTCTCGCGAGCTGTGGTCACGGGCGCGCTCTGAGCGCCCCGATTGACTCCATCGGACGGGGGCGAATCCTGTTCACGCTCACTGCGGCACGGATGCCGTCACGAGTGGCATCCGTGCCGCAGTGAACGTTGCCATCCGGCGGCGGGTGGAGCGGTCCGCCGCTGCCTCAGGCACGCTCCTTGCGGAAGGACAGGTCCAGGGTCCTGGGGATCAGCAGCGCGTAGGCGGCGCCGGCGAGCAGGATGAGTCCGCCCACGGCGAAGCCCGTCCCGAAGTTGGAGGCGTCGATGATGGCGCCGGCGATCAGGGGGCCGGCGATGGCGCCGATGTCGGTGATCATCGAGAAGACGGCGACGGGCACGCCGCCACGGCCGTCGGTGGCGTCCGCCACGGCGGCGGTGGGTGCGGTGCCCTGGAAGGCGGCGCCGACGCCGTAGACGCACAGCACCAGGATCAGCAGCCAGATGTTCGGGGCGAACGGCATGGCGATGGTGGACAGGCCGCAGATCAGGCCGGCGGCGATCAGGATGGGCTTGCGGCCGATCCGGTCCGTCCAGGTGCCGGCCGGTCCCAGCATCGCGGTCTGCGCGGCGGCGGCGACGGCGAACGCGATGCCGGTCCAGCCGGTGTCGAGCAGCAGCATCTCGGTGACCAGGATGGGGATGAGGGCGTTGCGGACGCCGAAGGACTGCCAGCCCTGGCCGAGCGCCGCGACGCAGGCGGCCTGATAGCGCACGTCGCGCAGCACCTCGGAGAACCGTCGGGGCTCCTTCGAGTGCGAGTGCATCACCGGCGCCCGGGCCGGGAGCATGAACGCGACGAAGACGGCGGTGATGACCAGCATCACGGCATAGAAGTAGAACGGTGCCTGGTAGGAGATGGCGCCGAGCAGCCCGCCGAGCGCCGGCCCACCCATGGACCCCAGCAGGAAGCCGCCCTGGTAGAGGCCTGACGCCCGCCCGCGCAGGTCCTCCGGGGCAGACGCCAGCAGCATGTTGATGGCGGAGATGGTGAACATCGCCGAACCGATGCCGCCGAGGCTGCGCAGCACGATCATCGCCGCCAGGTTGGGGGACAGGGCCGTCGCCACCGTCGAGGCGGCCACGACCAACATGCCGATCGTGATGGCGTTGCGCTCGCCGATGCCGCGCCCGATGCGGGCCGCGAACGGGCTCATCACCGCCCGCATCGCCGCGAACATGCTGACCACCAGACCGAGCTGGAAGGCGGTGGCGTTGAAGGTCCGGGCGAACGGGGTGAGCACCGGGATGACAACGCCGAAGCCGATCGCCACCAGGAACCCTGCGGCTGACAGCACCCACGTGGTGCGCGGCAGCCCGGTGGCCCTGATCCGGTCCCTGAGACCCACTTCTCCTCCTGGAAATCGTGCTGGACCCAACCGTCGATCCTAGCCCCGCCCAACCCGTGGTGCCGAACCGGGCTTTGGTGGCTGATCGGCACCCACGTACGATTGTCCAAGTGCGACGGCGGGTCGCCTTCGAAGGGGAGCAAGTTGAGCGAGAGCAGCAAGTCCGGCGGCAGCGGCAAGAAGAAGTGGATCCTCGGTGGGATCATCGGCCTTCTCGTCGTCCTCGGAGGAGTCTACGTCGGAGCCTACTTCGTGGCCGGGAACCAGATCCCGGCGAAGGCGGAGGTGGAGGGCGTCGCCATCGGCGGACTCTCGCCGGCGCAGGCCGAGGAGAAGCTGCGGGCCGAGCTGGACCCCGAGTACTCCCAGCCGATCACCATGACGGCACTGGACGGCTCCGCCATCGAGATCGCCCCGCTCGAGAACGGCTTCCAGCTCGACTACGAACAGGCCATCACCGACGCCGGTGGCGGCTTCAGCTGGAACCCCGTCGACATCATCAACGTGTTCAGCGGCGGCGGCCCCGTCGAACTGCCCAAGCTGGTGGACCAGGCAGCCGTCAAGCGAGCCGTCGAGGGCCAGTCCGACAAGTTCGTGACCGAGGCGAAGAACGCCACGCTCGCCTACGTCGACGGCGCCATCGCCCGCACCGACTCCGCCAACGCCACCACCTTGGACACCGCCGCCACCACCGAGGCGGTCATCGAGGCCTTCGACACCCGCGAACTCGCCATCGAGGCCACCCTGTCCGAGGAGGAACCGCCGGTCACCACCGAGAAGGTGGACGAGGCCGTCGAGTCCTTCGCCGCCCCCGCGATCTCCGGTCCCGTGACCATCACCGCCGGCGACGGCAGCTTCCAGGTGACCCCCGAGCAGATCGCCGAGGTCACCACCCTCGCCTTCGACGAGGCCGGGGTGTTCAGCCACAGCATCGACGGCGAGCTCCTGATGGAACTGACCGCCGACGCCCGCGCCGAGGGACTCGACCTCAAGGAGCCCAGGAACGCCTCCTACGAACTCTCCGGCGGAACCATGACCGTCATTCCCGCCGTCGACGGTGGCACCGTCGACGCCGAGGCCGTGGTCACGGCACTCGACGAAGCCCTGGTCAAGGAGGGGGAGGCGCGCACCGCCGGCGTGGACGTGGTCGGGATGCCCGCGGAGTTCACCACCGAGGAGGCCGAGGCCGCCAAGCCCAAGGAGGTGATCGGGGAGTTCACCACCAACTACCCGCACGCCGCCTACCGCAACACCAACCTCGGCCGGGCCGCGTCCACCGTGAACGGCACCGTCCTGCTGCCGGGCGAGGTGTTCAGCCTCAACGACACCCTGGGGCCCCGCACCGCGGAGAACGGCTACACCGACGGCTACGTCATCAACGGCGGCGTCCTCGTGCGCGAGTCCGGCGGCGGCATCTCCCAGGCCGCGACGACGCTGTACAACGCCGGCTTCTTCGCAGGCCTGGAGGACGTGGAGCACAAACCCCACTCGCTGTACTTCTCCCGCTACCCGGCGGGGCGCGAGGCCACCATCTACTACGGCTCCATCGACATGAGGTTCCGCAACGACACCCAGAACCCCATCTACGTGCAGGGCTACATCAACCCGTCCTCCTCGGGTTCGCGCGGATCCATCACCTTCAAGATCTGGGGCACCAAGGAGTGGGACAAGGTGACCTCCACGGAACTGGTGCGCTCCGACTACTACAACGGCGCCACACGGACGGTCACTTCTGCTGACTGCGAACCGCAGGCACCCATCCAGGGTTTCACCGTCACGTGGAGCCGACTGTTCTACAAGGGCGGTGAGGTCGCCAAGAAGGAGGACTACCGCTGGAAGTACTCCGCGGGCGACCGAATCGTGTGCGGCTGATAAGCGCTAGGCTGGGCCCTGCCCAACCTGCAACACGAAGGAGTTCCTCATGACCTACATCATCGGTCTGCCGTGCGTCGACGTGAAGGACCGCGCGTGCGTTGAGGAATGTCCCGTGGACTGCATCTACGAGGGCAACCGAATGCTCTACATCCAGCCCGAGGAGTGCGTCGACTGCGGCGCCTGCGAGCCGGTGTGCCCCGTCGAGGCCATCTACTACGAGGACGACGTCCCGTCCGAGCAGGCAGAGTTCTACGACATCAACGTCCAGTTCTTCGACGAGATCGGCTCGCCCGGTGGTGCGGCCAAGATGGGCGTCATCGACGGCGACCACCCGAAGGTCGAAGCACTGCCGCCCCAGGCTGAGTGATGTCGCTGGCACGCAGCCTGCCCGACTTCCCCTGGGACTCGCTGCGAGCAGCCAAGCAGCGGGCGGCCGAGCACCCGGGGGGTTTGGTGGACCTCTCGGTCGGCACCCCCGTGGACCCGACGCCCGCCGTCGCCACCGAGGCGCTGGCTGCGGCGGGCCAGGCTCCGGGCTACCCCACGGTGTGGGGCAGCATTAGGACGCGTGACGCGATCATCTCCTACCTCGAGCGGGAACTCGCCTCGGTGGAACTGACCGACGAGAACGTGGTGCCGGTCCTCGGTACCAAGGAGCTCGTCGGCTGGCTGCCGCAGCTGCTGGGCGTCGGACAGGGGCGCGCCGTCGTGCACCCCGAGTGCGCCTACCCCACCTACGAGGTGGGCGCGCTGGTCTCCGGTGCCCGCCCCGTCGCGCTCGACGACCCGGCCGCCGTCCCGGCCGACACCGGCATCATCTGGATCAACTCACCGGCCAACCCAACCGGCCGCATCCTCGGCCTCGAGGAACTACGGGCGTGGGTGGCGGCTGCCCGCCGCGTCGGCGCGGTGCTGGCCAGCGACGAGTGCTATGCCGAGTTCGGCTGGGACGCCGAGGTGATCTCCGTGCTGGACCCGCGCGTCAACGACGGCGACCTCTCGGGCCTGCTGGCCGTCCACTCCGTCTCCAAGCGCTCCAACGCAGCCGGCTACCGCGCCGGCTTCGTCGCCGGTGACCGCGCCGTCGTGGCGGAACTGATCGCCGTTCGCAAGCACCTGGGCATGATGCTCTCGGACCCGGTCCAGGCAGCCATGCAGGCCATGCTGGCGGACCAGACCCACGTGGACGAACAGCGCGAACGCTACCTGGCCCGGCGCCGCACGCTCCGCGCGGCGCTGGAGGGCGCCGGGTTCACGATCGACCACTCCGAGGGCGCCCTCTACCTCTGGGCCACCCGCGGCGAGGACTGCAGGGCCACCATCGACTGGCTGGCCGAGCGCGGCATCCTGGCCGCACCCGGTGACTTCTACGGCAGCCGCTCCGGCCGCCACGTCCGGATCGCGCTGACCGCCACCGACGAGCGCATCGCCGCCGCCGCGGCCAGGCTGACGGACTAGGCGGCTGCGGCCGCTGCCGCGTCGCCCACGATCGCGAGGAACAACGGCCAGCCGGTGCGGGTGTCCAGGACCCGCATCACGAAGGGCCGGTCCACCACCATCGAGACGGGTTCGTCCGGGTGACCGGGGGCGGAGCCCGGTACCGCCACCTCGGTCACGGCGGCTCCCACCGTGCCCTTGGCGTCGACCATCAGCCGCACCTGTTGTGAGACCTCGCTGGCGACGGCGCCGTCGAAGATGCCGTCCAGAGTGGAGTCCAGGGGCCCGAACAGCTCCGTGAAGGGTTCGAGCAACGACCACCTGGTGGTCAGGTCGGCCGGGGGCATGGTGAGCACCACCGGCTGGTCGGCGGCGCCGTCGAGGGCCGTCCGGGCCTCCTCGAGGTCGTCGGTGGTGAGCTCCGTGGGGGAGTCGGCCACCGGCAGGATGACGTCCATCGCGAGGGCGTCGTCGTAGGGGAGCCGCACCGCCTGCCAGTGGTCCGTCTCCGCGAACGCGACGGTGAACCTGCCGGAGAGCGCCAGGACCTGCTGCCGGCCGTCAGGGCCCTCGAAGTCCAGCGGGGTGGTGTCCTCCGGGAACTCCTCTTCCCAGGCGGCGGCGAAGAGGACGGCGTCCTGCAGTACCAGCGCGAGGCTCTCGTCCACCTGCACGGCCGACTTCTCCACCAGTCCGGCGGTGTGCTCGCTGGCCCAGCCGTCCAGGACCGACTGGGCCTCCGACCGGTCCGAGCGGGTGGCACTCGCGTCGAAGTACTGCGCGATCCGGTCCAGGAAGGTGTCCTCGACGGTGGTGTCGCCGATCACCAGCACCTGGCTGGCCTGGTGGACCAGTGGCTCCGCGGGCGGCTCGTCGATGCTGACCTCGTCCGGGAGTTGGTCGTAGTTCGTCAGGGACTGGCGCAGCGCGCCGAGCGCGGCGGAGCGGGCGTCCCCCTCGAGGCCCAGAGCTGCGTCCAGGCTTGCGAGGGTGTTGCCCGTGGCTCCCTCGGCGAGCAGGGCCAGCGTCAGCGAGAGGCTGGAGGGGGCGATGGCCCGGTTCGGCTCCGTCCCCGTCAGCAGCAGTTCCCAACCGAGCGCCGCGGTGGCGGCGGCCGCGACGTCGACGCCGACGGTGGACTCATACGGCAGGTCGAGCAGCGTGGTCTCGCCCCGCAGGTCTGTGCCACCGGTGCCACCGGAACAGGCCGGCAGCGCGAGGGCGGCTGCGGCCAGGCCACCGAGGACCAACAATTGGCGACGATCGATCACCACTCCGCCCCCATGGCTGCCGCGTCCCCGACCACGGCCAGGAACAGCGGCCAGCCGGTGCGGGTGTCCAGCACGCGCATCACGAAGGGGCGGTCCACCACCATCGACACGTCCACGGCCACGGCACTCTCCTCGACGGCCACCTCGGTGACGGCCGCGCCCACGGTGCCCTTCGCGGACACCATCAGCCGGACCTGCTGCACGAAGGCGGTGACCTCGGCGCCGTCGAAGATCCCCGAGACGTCTTCGAAGGTGATTCCCATCGCCTCGAACGCGGCCAGCAGGTCGATCATGTGCTCGAGGTCCGTCGGCGGCATGGTCAGGGACACCGAGGCATCCTCCGCACCGTCCAGCGCCTCCCCGGCCTCCTGCAGTTGCTGCGCCGTGAGTGAGGCGGGGTCCCTGCCGGGGGCGGGCAGGACCACGTCCATGGCCAGCGCCTCGTCGTAGGGGAGGCGGGCGGCCTGCCAGCCGTCGCCCTCGGCGTAGGGGACCCAGAAGTCGCCGTGGAGCGAGGGCACCGTCACCGGCCCGCCCGGCCCGTCGAACTCCATCGTGCCCCCGTCGGAGGAGAACGGGGTGCGCCAGGCGGCGGCGAAGAGGATGGCGTCCTGCAGCACCAGCCGCAGGCGGGGTGTCACCTCGATGGCCGACTCCTCGACGAGGCCGGCCGTGTTGGTCCTGGCCCACTCGTCGAGCACGGCCTTCGCCTCGTCGCGTGACGTTCGTTGGAGCGCGGCGTCGTAGTAGCTCGCCAGCCGGTCCAGGAAGGTCTCCTTGACCTCTGCCTCGTCAATGACCACCACTTGGGAGGCCTGGTGCACCACGGGAGTCTCCGGCGGGTCGTCCACGTCCACCTCGGACGGGAGCGCCTCGTACGGACCCAGGGACTGGCGCAGCGCCCCGAACGCGGCCGAGCGCTCGTCCCCGGCCAGGCCGAACACGTCGTCGAGTTCGTCGGCCGTGCCACCGGCGGCGCCCTCCGCGAGCATCGCCAGGGTGATGGCCATGGTCGACGGCGCCACCACGCGATTGGCGGTCGGGTCGGCCGACAACACCGCCCATGCCAGGTCCGCGCTCAGCCGAGCGGCATCGGCCACGCCCGGCGTGGAGTCATGGGGCAGGTCGAGCAGCACCTGCTCGCTGCGCACCTCTTCCGAGGCCACCACCGGCCGGTCGGTGCAGGCGCCCAGGGCGACGGCGGCTGCTCCCAGCCCCGTGAGCAGCAACAGCCTGCGTCGATCCAGCATGGTGACCTCCCAGGGACATTCGTCCCTCTACGGTAGGGCTCGGGCGGACCAGACAGGGGTCAGTCGGTGCACCACTCGGCGGCGTCGAGCCAGCTCTCGACCAGGTCCAGCCGCCAGGACACCTGCACCGGCCAGTCGGGGACCTGGGCGCGGAACGGGCCGACGGCCAGCCCCATCAGGCGGGCTGCGACGCGGCGCCGCAGGTCCACCGGGTCCAACCGGTCGTCCCACAGCTGCTGCAGTTCGACGGCGTAGGAGCGGACCCGATCCGGCTGGGAGGACATCGCGGACCAGAGGGTCAGGTGCGCCAGCATCACGGCGGCGTCGTCGCCGGGCCGTCCCCAGCCGACGGTGTCGACGTCGAGGATGCTCACGATGGCGCCGTCCTCCACCAGGAGTTGGGCCTCGTGGTAGTCGCCGTGGGCCACCACACGCTCGGTGACCTCGTCGGTGCCGATCCGCTCCAGCAGGGCGGCGATCCGCTCCGCCTGGGCGGGCAGCAGTTCGGTGAGCAGCTCGGCCATGCGTGCGGCAGCGGTGATGGAGGAGGTGACCTCGCCCATCTTGGACAGCTCGGGCAGTTGCTCGGGCAGGCCGACGACCACCTCGGGGTCCGGCAGGGCAGCGTTCGGGTCCTCGAGGACCTCCCGCAGGGTCAGGCCGCGCATGGTGGGCATGACCAGCAGCCCGAGCTCGCGGTTGACGCCGAGCGGTTCGGGGACGGGCAGGTGCTGGGAGAGTTCGTCGTGGCGGCGGCGCAGCGACTCCAGCCGCTTGGGCTTGACGAGCTTGAAGTAGACGCGGCGGTTGCCCTCGCCCTGCACCTCGATGACGGCGCGCCGCGACGGGCGGTAGGCCCGCAGGCGCGTGCTGGGGGAGTCGAGCTCCCCGTCGAGCTCGGCCACCAGCTTCGCGGCGGCACCCGGGGCGAGGACCTGTGCCAGGGCGGGCAGGAACGGGTCGTGCGGGATCCGCCAGACCGTCACGTCGTCGGTGCCGTCGCCGACGCGCAGGGAGCCCTTCGGGCCCTCGAGGGTGGTGGCAACGAAGTCGCCGACGCCCTGGAGTTGCCCGCCGTCGATCTCGGCGGTCCACTGCACGGTGCAGCTCTTGCCGGGCCACCAGGTGACGTTGGTCAGCTTGTGTGCGACGAGCGTGCCCCCGGTCGCCTGCGCGATCGCGGCCAGCGGGCCCGGGGTGTCGTCGGTGAGTAGTGCCGCAACTGCTGGCAGGTCGGGGTCCCGCAGGGACGCCGTCCACTGCGCACCGGTCATCGGGGTGGTCATCATTGCCTCAGGGTGAGAGTCCCGACTCCTGGTTGGCCGTCGGGCGAGCCTTCGCTCCATGTGGTGTTGTTGCCCTGGCGCCAGGTGTGGCCGGGCATGACAACCGACTCTATCCCCGCGAGTCTGGTATTTGCCAAAGCGAGCTGTGTCGCTGCCCACAGCGCCGACTCATCGTCCGCCGCCAGGGTCACCGTGGCGCCGTCGACGGTGGAGGTGACACCGGGAACCTGCGCGACGACGTCGGCGAAGGCCTCCGGGTCTCCGGGGTTGTCGGTGCGGTCGACACAGGCCAGGGTGGCGGGGCGGCTGCCCCGGAGGGATCCGGCGAGGGCGATCGCGTTCTCCTCGTGCTTGCGGTAGGCGTCGGGGTGGCCGCTGCGCTGCACCGCCTGGGCCATCTCGGTGATGCCGCGGTTCTCCCAGTTGTCGAACTTCACCAGTTCCTCGTAGAAGCGTCCCGACGAGTACCAGGGGTCCATGATCTCCTCCTCGGTCCCCCAGCCGTAGGAGGGGCGCTGCTGGAACAGGCCCAGCGAGTCCCGGTCGCCATAGTCGATGTTGCGCAACCCCGACTCCTGCCAGGCCGTCGCCAGCGCGATCACCGCTGCCTGTGCGGGCAGTTCGGCCTTGTAGGACGCTGCGACGATGATGGCCGCGTTGCGGGACTGCTCGGCCGTCAGCTGGAGTTGGTCCTCGGAGCCGTCGATGTTCACGTAGCAACGCTCCCGCACGAGCCGGCTCATCAGGTACTCGTAGCCCTTCCACGCCCCGAGGCCGACCAGGCCGAGGGCCAGGATGACCGCGACGGTCCAGGCGAGCGCCTTCTTCGACATCAGTTGGCGTGCAGGTCAGCGTTGAGCGTGACCGGGGCGCCGTGGCGGCTCTTGGCGAGCACGGTGCCGGAGACGGAGTCGCGGAGGAACAGGAGGTCGTTCTGGCCGGAGAGCTCGCGGGCCTTGACCACGCGGCCGTCGGCGAGGGTGACCTTGGTGCCGGCCGTCACGTACAGGCCGGCCTCCACCACGCAGTCGTCGCCGAGGGAGATGCCGATGCCGGCCTCCGCGCCGAGCAGGCAGCGTTCCCCGATGTGGATGGTCTCCTGGCCGCCGCCGGAGAGGGTGCCCATGATGGAGGCGCCGCCGCCGATGTCGGAGCCGTCGCCCACCACGACGCCCTGGGAGATGCGCCCCTCAACCATGGAGGTGCCCAGCGTCCCTGCATTGAAGTTCACGAACCCCTCGTGCATCACGGTGGTGCCGGAGGCCAGGTGCGCCCCGAGCCGGACGCGGTCAGCGTCGGCGATCCGGACCCCGGTGGGGGTGACGTAGTCGATCATGCGGGGGAACTTGTCCAGCCCGTAGACGATCAGCTGCTCGCCGCGGGCGCGCAGGATGGCGCGGATCCGGTTCACGTCGTCGGGTCGGCACGGGCCGAGGCTGGTGAAGGCGTTGTTCGGCAGCTTGCCGAAGATGCCCTCCAGGTTGAGGCCGTGCGGGTGGACCAGGCGGTGGCTCAGCAGGTGCAGCCGCAGGTAGGCGTCCTCCACGCCGGTGGGCGGCTCGTCGAGGTTGATCTCGGTGCGCACCACCTTGGTCTCCACCTGGCGGATGTCGTCGTCGAACTGGGCCTCGACGAGGGCCGACGGTGCGTCGTCGGGTGCGCCGCCGCCCAGCTCGGGGCGGGGGTACCAGGTGTCAAGCACCTCGCCGGTGCTGTGGATGGTGGCGAGCCCCCAGGCGGAGGCGGTGCGCGGCTCGTCTGTCATGTCGAAGATTCTACGCAGGGTGCGGGTGCCTCAGGCCAGCACCTTCTTGGCGGCCATCTCGATGCCGATCTTGATCAGGTTCTGGCAGATCATCTGCGCCGGCGGGATCCAGCCGAGTGACGCCCCGAATGTGGCGGGGATCGCCGCGATGGCGGCCCAGAACTTCGCGGCGAACACCGACAGGTCCACGATCATGAGGATCTTCAGCACCAGGATCGCGGCGCCGATCACCATCAGGCAGGTTCCGGTCACCGAGGCGGCCTTCGACAGGTTCTGCGAGACGTCCTTGGGGGAGTTGTCGCTCTCGAAGTTGCTCACGAAGGCGTTCACGGCCGGTCCCTCGTTGCGGGACTTCACGTAGTCGGCGGCCTCCGTGCTGGTCTGCACCAGGCGGGTCACGGCATCGGAGAAACGCTGCCACTTCTGGGCCCACTGCAGGATCTCGGTCTCCTGTCCCTCGGGGAACTCGAAGCCGCACATGTTGATGAACTGGACGAGGACGCCCGGCAGGTTGATGCTCATCAGTAGTCCTTCCCCACGAGCGCCGAGAGCGCCTCCGCGGCGTCGCTGGTGTCCTTGTAGAGGCGACCCACCATCTGGAGGGTCTGGGCCTGGTCGAGCAGGCCGTCGACGAGGCCCTTCACAATCTCCGCGAACGCCTCCATGAAGGCCCGGTAGAGCTGGTTGACGATCTTGCCGAGGATGTCGTTCTCGCCCAGGATCTTGTAGTCGGAGACTGACGCGACGAGGTTGTCGATCTCGTTGTGGATGAAGGTGGTGGCCTCGGCGATGATCGAGCTGGCCTTCTCGTACGAGTTCGGGTCGAAGACGATCGCAGCGCTGGTCATGGCGGTCAGCCCTGCCTCGAGGCGTGCTGCTCCAGCATCGCCGTCATCTTGTCGAGGTACTCGTCGAGGGAGCGGGCGGCCTCGCCTCGGATGCCGTCGAGGGCGCCGCCGATGGCCGCCGGGTCCGGGGCGTCGGCGCTCATGGCCTCGTAGAGGGCCCGGTTGTGCGCGGCCACGGCACCGTTGACTGCCGCCTTGACGTCGTCGGCCAGTTCCACGCCGGACTTGCGCAGCGAGCGCGGGTCGATGGTGACGCTCTCCACCTCGCCGCCCGTGACGGTGACGCGCACCATCTCGTCCTCGGACGCGCCCTCGCCGGAGACCCTCGGCGTCTCGGGGGTCTCGATGGGCTGCTCCACCTGTTCCGCGAGCCTCCGCAGGATGTCTTCGAACTCGTTCATCTGTTGGCCTTTCTCAGGTCAGGGTGGGGTGGACGGAGGTGAACAACTCGGTGAAGCTGGCGTAGGTGCGGGCCGGGTCGTCGCTGGTCCAGGTGAGCCGGTCCACCACCTTCCAGCAGGTGTCCTCGGTGTCGTAGGCGTACAGCTCGTGGCCGGACTCGCCGACGAACCGCAGCGACGTCTCGACGGACTCCACCCCGTGCACCAGGCGCTCGTTGGAGTCGAACAGGCCGGGGTGGAACTCGTTGTCGCTCCAGGCATCGACGATGCCGTAGAACAGGCGGCCGTCGTGCTCGAAGCCGTTGCAGGTGAGCAGGAACGAGCGGTAGTCGTCGGGCAGCGGGATCTCGAACAGGCGCGCGAACGCGGAGGCGATGGCGCCCACCTGGTCCGTGTTGGCCGCGCTCGGCTGCGGGAAGTCGTCGGCGGCGGCTGCGGCGACGGCGGTGGCGAACTGGGTCACGAGGCCGCCCCGAGGACCAGGACGACGTTGTTCCCGCCGAGCGGCACGCTCAGGATCCGGGTCTCACCGATGCGGATGTCGATGAGCTGGTTGTGGAAGCTGTTGGCCAGCAACTGGTTCTCGGGGGAGGTGGGGGACAGCACCCAGTTCTGCTGGGACAGGTCCACCCGCGCCATGCCGTTGGTTGCCACCTGGTCGATCACGTGCCCCGACGGGACCCGGCCATTCCGGCACTGGCTGACCTGCTTGTCGTTGAGCCCGTAGTCCCGCAGCACCTGCGGGTCCGCCTGCCGCAGCACCTCGCGCTGCCGTTCCAGGTCGCCGCCGGTCCACATCGCCGCGCGCCGCTGCTCGGGGCTGAGGTGCTGGTAGGGCCGTTCCTGCAGCACGCCCCGGTGGGCGCCGTAGTCGTCACCCCGGATGGCTTGCGCCGTGCCGGGGTCCTCGAAGGCGCGCGCATCCTGCGAGCCGGAGTGGGCCCCGTAGTCGTCGCCCTGCAGTGCCTCTGCGGCGGTGGGGGACTCGTCGGCGCGGGCCCCCTGCGAGCCGGTGTGCGCGCCGAAGTTCTCGCGCGATCGGTCCCGCTCCGGCCGCCCCGTCACCTGCGACGGAGTGGCGGTCAGGGCCGGGGACCTGTCGGCCTGGCCGATGCCGAAGGTCTTCTTGATCCACTTCACGAGGAACTTGGCGACGAACTTCGCGAAGATGCCGGAGAGGCTGGTGCTGGTGGAGGTTGTGGTGGACACAACAGAAATCCTACGGAGCGGGCGGGTCACTCAGCCGGGAACGCTGGCGAACTGAGTGCGGGGGCTCAGCCGTCGGAGGGGATCCGACGGCGCACGTCGCCCTGTTGCGACGGGCCGGGCTCCCAGTTGCTCACCCAGGGCAGTTCCTCGTCCATGCTGCGGATGCCGTCCTCCAGGCGTGTGTACCGTCCGGCGAGCACGCCCTTGGCCAGCTTGCGGTCCGAGGTGTCGGAGTTTCGCCAGAGCGCCCGGAACAGGGCGTCGACGCGCACCCTTGCCTGCCGGCAGAACGCGTCGGCCAGCTCCACGCCGTCGGGGTGGGTTGCCTGCTGCGCCCGCGCCCGGACGCAGCTGGCGGCCATCGCGTAGAGCTCGGCGCCGATGTCCACGGCGCGCCCGAGATAGGCCTGGCGGTGTTCTAGGCGCCCCTGCCAGCGGGCCATGCCCGCGAACACCTGCCTCGCCAGCCGGCGGGAGGCGCGCTCCATGAAGCGGACGTGCTTGGCGAGCCGTCCGAACTCAAGGTAGCTGGTGGGCAGGTTCCCGGGGCCGGCGGCCAGCGTCGGGAGCCAGCCCGCGTAGAAGCCGGCCGCCCGGCCGACGGCGCGGGCCCGGGCGTCGAGGGCGGCTTCCGGGTCGATGACGTCGCCGGCCACGGCGAGGTGCTGGTCCACGGCCTCCCGGGCGATCATCAGGTGCATGATCTCGGTGGAGCCCTCGAAGATGCGGTTGATGCGCATGTCGCGCAGGATCTGCTCGGCCTCCGCGCCGCGCTCACCGCGCGCGGTCAGGGAGTCGGCGGTCTCGTAGCCGCGGCCGCCGCGCACCTGCACCAGCTCGTCGACCACCTTCCAGCCCAGTTCGGAGGCGTACAGCTTGGCCAGGGCGGCCTCGATGCGGATGTCGAAGCGGCCGTCGTCGGCCAGCAGGCAGGACAACTCCAGCATCGACTCCAGGGCATACGTGCTGGCGGTGATGAAGGCCACCTTCGTGGCGATGGCCTCGTGGTCCCCGATGGGGCGGCCCCACTGCTCGCGCTCGGCGGACCAACTCCTGGCCACCCGGGTGGACCACTTGGCCGCACCCACGCACATCGCGGGCAGGGACAGCCGGCCGGTGTTGAGGGTGGCGAGGGCGATCTTCAGGCCGCGTCCCACCCCCACGAGGAGGTTCTCCTCGGGCACGAAGACGTCGTGGAAGCGGATCAGGGCGTTCTCGATGCCGTGCAGGCCCATGAACGAGTTGCGGGCCTCGACGGTGATGCCGGGGGAGTCGGCCTCCACCACGAAGGCGGTGATGCCGCCCCGTTCACCCTCGGAGGCGGGGACGCGCGCCATCACGACGTAGAGGCCGGCGACGGTGCCGTTGGTGGCCCACAGCTTCACGCCGTTGAGCAGGTGGCCGCCCTCGACGGGGTCCGCGGTGGTGCCCAGCCGCGCCGGGTCCGAGCCGACGTCGGGCTCGGTCAGCAGGAAGGCCGAGACCTCGCCGGCGGCCACCCGTGGCAGGAACCGCTCCTGCTGCTCGGGCGTGCCGAACATCTTCACCGGCTGCGGCACCCCGATGGACTGGTGGGCCGAGAGCAACGCCCCCAGCGAGGGGTGCGCGGAGGAGATCAGCGTCAGGGCCCGGCAGTAGTGGAGGTGGCTGAGCCCCAGCCCGCCGTGCTCGGTGGGGACCTTCATCCCGAAGGCGCCCAGGCCGCGCAACTCGGCGAAGACCTCGTCGGGGACCATCGAGTCCCGTTCGATGCGGGTGCCGTCGATGCCCTCGGTGACCTTCGCCGCGCGCGCGAGGAACTCGGCCCCGGTGGCCTCGGCCTCCGGGGAGGGCGTCGGCCACGGGGCGATCAGGTCCAGGCGGAGCCGCCCGAGGAACAGTTCGCGTCCGAAGCTCGGTCTGGTCCACTCGGTCTCCCGTGCTCCTTCGGCGACCTTGCGGGAATCTGTTGCAGTTGTCATCTCGCGCCTCCTTGCGCAGATGGGGCTCCTTCAGCTCAGTCCGGCAGCACCTGCCCCACGAGGTACGTCTTGGACTCATCAGAGTTGACGACGGCGAACCGGAATTCGTCGTCGGCGGCGAATCGGACCCTGCCGGGCAGGGAGATGGGCTTGGTGAAGGCCACCTTGACGGTGTGGGTCTCCGGCAGTCGGGGTCCCAGCGAGGACAGCGCCTTCGCGTGGGTCCACATGCCGTGGATGATGGCCCGCTTGAAGCCGAACGGCATCGCGGTCAGCTTCGACAGGTGGATGGGGTTGGTGTCCCCGGAGACCTTCGCGTACTGGCGCCCCAGGTCCGCGGGCAGCCGCCACAGCTGTGAGGCCGGGAAGTCCGGTCCCTCGAGGCGGGGCGCGGACCTGGGCGCGCCGGCCAGCTTCTTTCCCAGCGCCAGGTAGGTGCTGGTCCCGGTCCACACGATGTCCGAGCCGACGCGGATCTCGCCCACCAGGTCGAAGGTTACGCCCCGCTTGTGCGGTGCCAGGTTGTTGCAGGTGACCCGCACCCAGAGCTTGTCGCCGACGGCCACGGGGCGGTGCAGCGTCATCTCGTTGCTGACGTGGACGGTCCCGGCCAGCGGGAACGGGAAGTCCGACTGGGCCATCAGCCAGGCGTGCAACGGGAACGTCTGGACGTGCAGCCACGTCGCCGGGACCGTGCTGCGCATCCCGAACCCCGTGACACGGTTGTAGGCGGCGAGGCGCTCGGGGTCCTGCGCCAGCGTCTCGACCACCACGCTGCGGCTCGGCAGCCCGGCCTCGGGGCCGGGGCGGTTGAAGCCGGTGGCGAGCGCCTTGGCGAACAGGCCACCCAGCCCGGGCAGTTCGTGGAGTCTGGTCAGTTCGTCGGCAGCCATCACGCCCCCACGAGGTTCTGGCCGCAGACGCGGACCACCTGGCCGTCGACGCCGCCGGAGGCCGGGTTGGCGAGCCACGCGATGGTCTCGGCGACGTCGACGGGCTGGCCCCCCTGCCCCAGGGAGTTGGTGCGGCGGAAGATCTCACGGCTGACGAACGGGATGGCGCCGGTCATCTCGGTCTCGATGAAGCCCGGTGCGACGGCGTTGACCGTGATCGGTCGGTCCGCCAGTTCGTGGGACTCGGCCCACACCAGCCCCATCACGCCGGCCTTGGACGCGGCGTAGTTGGTCTGTCCCTTGTTGCCGGCCACGCCGGAGGTGGAGGCGATGCCGATGATGCGGGAGTTCTCGGCCAGGCCGCCCGGCAGCGAGGTGTCCAGGAGGATCTCGTTCATCCGGATCTCGGCGGCCAGGTTCACCTCCAGCACCTGCGCCCAGATGCGCTCGTCCATGTTGGCGAGCATCTTGTCGCGCGTGATGCCGGCGTTGTGCACGATGGCCCAGATCTTCGAGTCGGCCCCGTGGACCCGGGCGACGTGCTCCGCGATCCGGTGGCCCGCGTCGGGGGCCGTGATGTCCAGTTGCAGGGCGGAGCCGCCCACCTCGTTGGCCACGGCAGCCAGGGATTCCCCGGCCATCGGGATGTCCACGGCGACGACGGTGGCGCCGTCGCGTGCGAAGGTGCGGCTGATGGCTGCGCCGATGCCACGGGCGGAGCCCGTCACCACGACGATGCGGCCCTGGAAGGGGCGGCTGCGCTCGTAGCCGTCGCCCACCGCGTCGCCGTCCTTGCGGGGGCCGACCCGCCAGGCCTGCCCGGAGACGAAGGCCGAGCGGCCCTCGAGCAGGAAGTCCACGCTCGAGGCGAGGTCCGCCGCGGTGGTGCCTGCGCGCAGGTAGACGAGGTTGGAGGTGGAGCCGGCGCGCAGTTCCTTGGCGACGGTGCGGTTGATCCCGTCGATGCCCTGGGCGACGGCGTGCGCCTCGAGGCCGTCCACCGCGGAGGCGTCGGTGGCGAGGATGATGATCCGGCCCGAGCGGTCCAGCGACTTCATGGCCGGGCGCAGCACCTGCCGCAGCAGTTCGAGCTGCTCGATGCCACGGATGCCGGTGGCGTCCACCAGCAGGGAACCGGGCCGGGTGGCGTAGCGCGGGGGGACGGCGCGCCCCTTCTCGTCCTTGGTGCGAAGGTCCGGAAGGTCGTGCACCGCCTCACCGGCGGTGATGCCCAGTTCGGCCAGCACCTCGGCGCCGATGCCGCCGCCGGGCAGGTCCGCCAGCACGACGGGCCCCAGCAGGGTGCGGCCGCGCTTCAGGCGCGGGGGATCGGCCAGACCGGCACGGCGGGCCAGCGCCCGTCCCGGACCGGTGTTGTAGATGGACTCGAGGATGCTCTTGGCCATGTCAGCAGGCCTCCAGGATCGCGGTGACCGCCTGGCCGCCGGCGGCGCAGATGGAGATCAGCCCCTTGGAGCCGGGGCCCTTCTCGGCGAGCATCTTGGCCAGCGAGGCGACGATGCGCCCGCCGGTGGCGGCGAAGGGGTGTCCGGCGGCCAGCGAGCTGCCGTTCACGTTCAGCTTGGAGCGGTCCACGGTGCCGGCACCGCCCGCCTCAAGGCCCTTGATGGTGGCCAGCACGGTGGCGGCGAAGGCCTCGTGGATCTCGATGAAGTCGAAATCGTCGAGGGTGAGGGAGTTGCGTTCGAGCAGCTGCGGGATGGCGCGGGCCCCACCCATCAGGAGGCCCTCCTTGCCGGTGACGTAGTCGGTGGCGGCCACCTGCGAGTCGACGATGCGCGCGAGCGTGGGCCAACCGTTGGCGCGCGCGGTCTCCTCCTCGGCCACGAGGACGACGGCGGCGCCGTCGCTCAGGGCGGTGGAGTTGCCGGCGGTCATGGTGGCGCCGTCGCCCTTGCCGAAGACCGGGCGCAGCTTGGCGAGCTTGTCCAAGGTGGTGTCCGGGCGCAGGATGGTGTCCTTGGAGACCCCGAGGTAGGGGGTCACGAGATCGTCGAAGAACCCGGAGTCCCAGGCGCGGGCGAGGTTCTGGTGGGAGGCCAGGGCCAGTTCGTCCTGGGCCTCGCGGGTGACGTCCCACTGCTTGGTGGTGATGGCCTGCGACTCACCCATGGACAGCCCCGTGCGGGCCTCGTTCACGGCCGGCGGTACGGGCACGAGATCCGCGGGGCGGACGCTCAGGAACGCCTTCAGCCGGTCGGGAAGGTTGCGGGCCGCGTTGGCCTTCAGCAGCGCGCGGCGCAGCTTCTCCTTCACAACGATGGGGGCGTCGGAGGCGGTGTCGGCGCCGCCGGCGATGCCGGTGTCCACCTGGCCCAGCCGGATCTTGTTCGAGACGTAGATGACGGCCTCCAGGCCGGTGCCGCAGGCCTGCGCCAGGTCGCACGCAGGGGTGTGCGGGGACAGGGCCGAGCCCAGCACGGACTCTCGGGTGAGGTTGAAGTCACGGGTGTGCTTCAGGACCGCGCCCGCGGCCACCTCACCGAGTTCCGCACCGGCCAGTCCGAAGCGGGCGACGAGGCCGTCGATGGCTGCGGTGAGCAGGTCCTGGGCGGAGGCCGTGGCATACCTGCCGCCGGCCTTGGTGAACGGTGTGCGGTTGCCGCCGACGACGACGGCGTTGCGGGTTTCCATCGATTGACCTCCGGAGCGGGGTGTTTTCAGCATTGAAAAGTGTCTGGAACCCAGAGTAGCAGGTACCCAGAGTTTGCGATACTGTTGGTCACATGAACACGACGACGGCGTCCGACGGCAGGGCCACCCGCTGGCAGGAGCACAACCTGCAGCGCAGGCGTGACCTGGTGGCCTCGACGCTGCGCGCCATCCGTCGCCACGGCGCAGGGGTGGGCATGGATGAGGTGGCGGCCGCGGCCGGCACGTCCAAGACCGTCCTCTACCGCCACTTCGGCGGCCGCACCGGCCTCTACGTCGCGGTGGTGGAGTGGGTCCACGCCTTCATTCGCTCCAAGCTGATCCCCGCGCTGGAGTCCGCCGCGGAGATGGACCCGGCCCAGCTCGTCACCGAACTGACGGACCGCTACCTCTCCCTCGTGGAGCGGGACCCGGAGATCTACCAGTTCGTCGTCACCCGCCCCACCGACTCGGACCCGGTCGCGGACCCCGTCACCAGCATCACCGGCCGCATCGGCGACGAACTGGCCGAGGTCCTGCGCGTGTGGCTGGACGCCCGCGGGCTCGACACCAACGCCGCCACGGCCTGGGGCCACGGCCTCGTCGGCTACGTCTGGGCCGTGGCGGACAAATGGATCACCACCGGCCACCAGCGACCCCGCGCGGACATCGTCGCGTTCACCGCGCAACTGTTCACACCCGCATTCGCAAACCAACCACAAGCCACGGAAGGCAATCGATGATGATCACCCCAACCGGCCAGGCCCTCAAGGTCACCCTCGACGGGCGGTTCCACGCACTCAAGGAGAAGTGGCGCAACGAGATCAGCGCCGACGACGTCGTGCGGGACCCGACGCTGTCCGTGGCGGAGGCCCGCGTCTGGGCGCTGGAGAAGCTGGTGGGGATCGCGAGCCGCGGATTCGCCATCGCAGGCTTCCCCGGCCACCCCGGCAGCGTCGAGGACTCCGTCGCGCACTTCGAGATGCTGGCCCTCGGTGACCTCTCCCTGAACATCAAGTCCGGCGTGCAGCACGGCCTCTTCGGCGGCGCCATCACCAACCTGGGCACCAGCTGGCACCACGAGCGCTTCATCGACGGCGTCGTCGACTGCTCCATCCTCGGCTGCTTCGCCATGACCGAGCTCGGTCACGGCTCGGACGTCCAGTCCGTGGAGACCACCATCACCTACGTCCCCGAGACCGACGAGTACGAGGTGAACTCGCCCACCCCGACCGCCCGCAAGGCCTACATCGGCAACGCCGGCAAGGACGGCCGGATGGCGGTGGTGTTCGGCCAGCTCATCGTCGCAGGTGAGAACCAGGGCGTGCACGCCATCCTGATGGACATCCGGGACGCCGACGGCAACGACGCACCCGGTGTGGAGACGGGGGACCAGGGCCACAAGGGTGGCCTGCTCGGCGTGGACAACGGCACCCTGTTCTTCGACCACGTCCGCGTGCCGCGCACCATGCTGCTGAACCGCTACGGCGGGGTCAACGACGACGGCGTCTACGAGTCCGCGATCGCCAGCAAGAACGCCCGCTTCTTCACCATGCTCGGCACCCTGGTGCGTGGCCGCATCTGCGTGGGCAGCGGGGCCGCCATGGCAACCCGCAAGGCGCTCACCATCGCCACCCGCTACGCCCTGCAGCGCACCCAGTTCGGCCTCCCCGGCACCAGCGAGGAGGTCACGCTGCTGGACTACCAGACCCACCAGCGCAAGCTGCTGCCCAACATCGCCCGCGCCTACGCCGCCGGCTTCGCCATCAACGAGGTCACCCACCAGCTGCAGCGCGTCAACGACGCCAAGGGCACCCACCCGACGGCGGCCCGTGAGCTCGAGACCCGCGCCGCCGGGCTGAAGGCCACCCTGACCCGCTGGACCAACGACACGCTGCAGCTGTGCCGCGAGGCGTGCGGCGGCGCCGGCTACATGACCGAGAACGGTCTCACCCTGCTGCGCCAGGACGCAGACGTGTTCGCCACCTTCGAGGGTGACAACACCGTGCTGATGCAGCTCGTGGCCAAGGCCCTGCTGCTGGACTACAAGAAGAGCTGGGGCGAGCTGGACATGATCGGCACCGCCCGTTCCGGTGCCAAGTTGCTCGGCGACCGGTTCATGGAGCGCACCACCGCAGGCACCACCATCGGCCGCCTGATCTCCAACGCCAGCCTCAAGCCCGAGGCCAAGCAGATCAAGGCCCGGGGCTGGCACCTCGAGATGTTCGAGTTCCGCGAGCGTCACGTCGTGGAGGGGCTGGCGCGCCGGATGCGGGAGGCCGGCAAGGCCGACGGAGCCGCCGCGTTCGAGGCCGTCAACGACTGCCAGTCACACATGCTGGAGGCCGCCCGCGCCCACACGGACCGGGTCATCCTCGAGGCGTTCGTGGAGGCCATCTCCGACGTCGAGGACGAGTACGTGCGCTCCCTGCTGATCCGGGTGTGCGACCTGTACGCGCTCAGCACCATCGAGGAGAACCGCGCCTGGTTCATGGAGCACCATGCCTTCGACAGCGGCCGCAGCAAGGCCGTGACCGACGCCGTCGACGGACTTTGCAAGGACCTGCGCGGCAAGGCACTGGAACTGGTGGAGGGCCTCGGCGTCCCGGAGGAGTGGCTGAACTCCGCCATGCTCGCGCCGAAGCAGCCGCAGGCGCGGACCGCAGCCGACGCGGCCTGAGCCCACTGGAGCGTTCGGCTCCGTCTGCGGTGCCGAGTGCGCCAGTCCTGTCGGCCGGGGAACCGTTAGGCTCGAGCCCATGAGTCTTGACCTCTCCACAGACCTCGTGACGCTGTTGCGCACCATCACCGACGTCGAGAGCGTCTCCGGGAACGAGAAGGAGCTGGCAGACCTCATCGAGCAGGCGCTGCGTGCCCTGCCGCACCTGAGCGTGCACCGCGACGGCGACGCCGTGATCGCGCGCACCGACCTCGGCCGGTCCGAGCGAGTGGTCATCGCCGGCCACATCGACACCGTCCCCGTCGCGGGCAACCTGCCCAGCCGGCTGGAGGAGGGCGAGCATGGCCTGCACGTCGTCGGCCGCGGCACCTGCGACATGAAGGCCGGAGTGGCCGTCCAGCTGAAGCTGGCCGCCGAACTCACCGAGCCCAACCGGGACATCACCTGGATCTTCTACGACAACGAGGAGGTCGGGGCCGACGAGAACGGTCTCGGCCGCGTCGCCGACAACTCCCCGGAGTTGCTGGAGGCGGACTTCGCCGTCCTCATGGAGCCCACCGACGCCCAGATCGAGGGCGGCTGCCAGGGCGTGCTGCGCATCCTGATCACCATCCCCGGCAAGGCGGCCCACGCGGCCCGGTCCTGGTTGGGCGTCAACGCCATCCACGGCCTGTCCGACGTGCTGGACCGGCTGAACGCCTACGAGGCCCGCGAGATCATGGTGGACGGCCTCACCTACCACGAGGGCCTCAACGCGGTGCTCGTCTCCGGTGGCGTGGCCACCAACGTGATCCCGCCGTCGGCGCGCATCGAGGTCAACTACCGCTACGCCCCGGACAAGACCACCGACGAGGCGCTGGCCGAACTGCGCCGCGTCTTCGACGGCTACAGCTTCGACATCAACGACGTCTCGCCCGCGGCCCGGCCGGGGCTGGACCAGCCGCTGGCGCGGGACTTCGTCGACTCCGTGGGGCAGCCCGCCAGGCCCAAGTACGGGTGGACCGACGTGGCCCGGTTCTCCGCGCTCGGCATCCCCGCCGTCAACTACGGGCCGGGGGACCCCGCCCTGGCCCACACCGACCACGAGTACTGCCCCGCACACCAACTGGACCAGTGCGCCGACGGCCTGCGGGCCTGGCTGCGCCACGAGGAGGACAACGCATGACCGACAAGCGCCGCCAGGGAGCCGTCACCCGCCGCGGACGGGAGAAGAACGCGCCCACCACCGACGAGGCGCTGCTCGCAAAGAACGGCCCCGACTGGGTCCACAACGACCCATGGCGGGTGCTGCGCATCCAGTCCGAGTTCGTGGAGGGCTTCGAGGCCCTGTCCGGGCTCGGCCCGGCGATCAGCATCTTCGGCTCGGCCCGGCTCAAGGCCGGCCACCCCATGTACGAGAACGCGGAGCGCATCGCCAAGGGACTGGTGGACAAGGGCTTCGCCGTCGTCACCGGCGGCGGCCCCGGGATCATGGAGGCCGGCAACAAGGGCGCCACCGAGGCCGGGGGAGACTCCGTCGGGCTAGGCATCGAGCTGCCGTTCGAGCAGGGCCTCAACGAGTACGTCTCGCTCGGGGTGGACTTCCGCTACTTCTTCGCCCGCAAGACGATGTTCCTGAAGTACTCCCAGGGCTTCATCACCCTGCCCGGCGGCTTCGGCACCCTCGACGAACTGTTCGAGGCGCTCACCCTGATCCAGACCGGCAAGGTCACCCACTTCCCGGTGGTGCTGTTCGGCACCGAGTACTGGGGCGGCCTGATGGACTGGGTCACCCGCACCCTCGCTGACGGCGGCTACGTCTCCGAGAAGGACCTGAAGCTGGTGACGCTGACCGACGACGTCGAGGAGGCCGTGGAGGCGATGGGCATCCCCGGTGCGCCGTCGACCGCCCCCAAGGGCACCGAGGGCTAGGCTCGTCCCCATGGTTTGGGTGATCGTCGTAGTCGCCGTGCTGCTGCTGGCACTGGCTGCATGGGTTGGAACCGGCAAGCTGGGGGAGATGCCCGAGGTGGTGAACGACCGTCCCAAGGGTCGCATCCCCGACGGCGAGGTCGACGCCGAGTTCCTGGAGGGGCTGAAACTCCCACTTGCCCCCACGGGCTACGACCCGGCGCAGGTGGACACCTACCTCGACGAACTGGTGGCCGGGACGGCGGTCCCCACCTCCGAGGTGCGCTTCACCACCGTCCGTCGCGGCTACGACATGCAGGCGGTGGACGCGGTCCTCGACCGCGTCCCCGGGGCCCACGAGGCCAGGCGGGCCGTCGCCGACCCGGAGGACACCCCCGCGGACGAGACCGAAGCGCTCGACGAGGAGGCATCCCCAAGCGAGGTGGAGGCAGTCGAAGAAGCCGTTCTGGATGATCGCGAAGACGTCCCGGAGCCGGCCCGTTCACGCCCTGAGGAGGCGTGAGACGCGCTGCTGCGTGCCGTGGCCCGCGAAATGCGGAATAATAGGGCACAACCACGTAAACGCAAAGGATCGAGGTTGACGAGATGGCAGCGATGAAGCCCCGTACGGGTGACGGCCCCATGGAGGTCACGAAGGAGGGCCGGGACATTGTGATGCGTGTACCCGTTGACGGAGGCGGACGCCTGGTGGTGGAGATGAACGCCGCCGAGGCAACGGACTTGTTGACCGCACTGAAGGACGTCGTCGGCTGACGACCGTCTTCCCCTGAACAGCACGAGGGCCGCCCGGAGATCCGGGCGGCCCTCGCGTCATGTCGGGGCAGTCACCCCTGCTTGGACGCGTGGTGTGCCCTGGCGGCCTCGTAGACGGCGACGGTCTCGCGGGCGATCTTCTCCCAGGAGAACTCCTCGATGCAGCGCTCGCGGCCGGCCCTGCCGAACGCCTTGGCCTGGGAGGGGTTGCGGGTGAGCTGGTTGACGCGGGCGGCGAAGGTGGCCTCGAAGTCGGCGACGAAGTCCGGGTCGTCGGCGCGGGACGGGTCGTAGGGGACCAGCAGCCCGGTCTGGCCGTCCATGACCACCTCCGGGATGCCGCCGACGGCGGAGGCGACCACCGCGGTCTCGCACGCCATGGCCTCCAGGTTCACGATCCCCAGCGGCTCGTAGATGCTGGGGCAGGCGAACACCGTCGCATGGGTGAGCACCTGCCGCACGGAGGCGCGGGGGAGCATCTCCTGCACCCAGATCACGGGCGCGGTGCGCTGCTTCTTGAGTTCGGCGAAGGCCTCGTCGAACTCGGCTGCGATCGCCGGGGTGTCCGGGGCGCCGGCGAGCAGCACCACCTGGGTGTCCGGGTCGAACTCGGCCGCGGCGCGGACCAGGTGCACCAGACCCTTCTGGCGGGTGATCCGGCCCACGAACACCACCGACGGCTGGTCCGGGTCCATGCCCAGCCCCTCCACCACGTCGCGGCCGGTGTCCGGGCGGAACTCGTCGGTGTCGATGCCGTTGCGGACCACGTGCACCCGCTCGGGATCCAGGTTCGGGTAGCTCGCGAGCACGTCGGCGCGCATCCCGGAACTCACCGAGATGACGGCGTCGGCTGCCTCGAAGGCGGTCTTCTCCGCCCAGGAACTGACGGCGTAGCCGCCACCGAGCTGTTCAGCCTTCCAGGGCCGGTGGGGTTCGAGGGAGTGGGAGGTGACCACGTGCGGGACGTCGTGCATCAGGCCGGCCAGGTGGCCGCCCATGTTGGCGTACCAGGTGTGGGAGTGGATGATCTCGACGTCGTCGGCGACGGCGGCCGCCATCGACAGGTCAGCACCCAGCACCCGCAGGGCCGCGTTGGCGCCCTCCGGATAGCTCTCCGCGTGCGCGGTGGCACCCTCGCGCGGGTTGCCCATGCAGTGCACCTCGACGTCGATCAGCTTGCGCAACTGCGGCACGAGCTGCGCGACGTGCACCCCTGCGCCGCCGTAGATCGAGGGTGGGTACTCACGCGTCAACAGCGACAATTTCATGCTCATGGGACAGATCGTGTCACAGAACAACTCAGGCGGGCGCACAGTTGCCGGAGGTTGTCCGCCCAGCGCTGAAATGCATCTTTTGCCAACTTCTTGTGGGCCCCAATGGGATGCAATAGGTTCAGGGCCATGGTCGCTCGTCCGAAGATTTTATCCATCGTCCTCGCCGGTGGTGAGGGCAAGCGGCTGATGCCGCTCACCGCCGATCGCGCGAAGCCTGCGGTGCCGTTCGGCGGCAACTACCGGCTGATCGATTTCGTGCTCTCCAACCTCGCGAACGCGGGCCTGACGCGGGTGGCGGTGCTCACCCAGTACAAGTCGCACTCGCTGGACCGCCACATCTCCATGACCTGGCGCTTCTCGACGCTGCTCGGTGCCTACGTGACGCCCGTACCGGCGCAGCAGCGCCTCGGGCCCCGCTGGTACCAGGGCTCGGCCGACGCGATCTACCAGTCACTGAACCTGATCCGCGACGAGGACCCGGACTACGTCGTCGTGTTCGGCGCGGACAACATCTACCGCATGGACGTCTCCCAGATGGTGGAGGCCCACATCGACTCCGGCCTGGGCGCCACCGTCGCCGGCATCCGCGTGCCCCGCAAGGAGGCGAGCGCGTTCGGCATCATCGACGCCGCCGAGGACAACAAGATCAAGAGCTTCCTCGAGAAGCCCGCTGACCCGCCCGGCCTGCCGGACGCCCCCGACGAGTCGTTCGCCTCCATGGGCAACTACGTGTTCACCCGCCACGCCCTCATCGAGGCGCTGCGCGCCGACGCGGAGAACCCCACAGCCAAGCACGACATGGGCGGCGACATCGTGCCCTGGTTCACCGACCAGGGGCAGGCGCAGGTGTACGACTTCCGCGACAACGTCGTGCCCGGCGCCACCGAGAAGGACCGCGACTACTGGCGCGACGTCGGCACCATCGACGCCTACCACGAGGCCCACATGGACCTCGTCTCGGTGGACCCCGAGTTCAACCTCTACAACTCGCAGTGGCCCATCCTCACCAACCAGGCCCAGGCCCCGGGTGCCAAGTTCGTGATCCGCGGCAAGGCCGAGGACTCCATCGTGAACCCCGGCTGCATCATCTCCGGCGGCGAGGTGGACCGCACCGTGCTGGGGCCCGACGTGCACATCGACAAGTGGTCGCAGATCACCGACTCCGTGCTGATGGACGGGGCCAGGATCGGCCGCGACTGCGTCGTGCGCAAGGCCATCCTGGACAAGGGCGTCACCGTCCCCGACGGCGTCCAGATCGGTGTGGACCACGAGCACGACAAGGCCCGTGGTTTCCACGTCTCGGCCGGCGGCGTCGTCGTGATCGGCAAGGACGTAGCCGTCCCCAAGGATTAGTTCTTGACGGCGACCAGCAGGCCGTTGCCGATCGGGAGCAGGGTCTGCTGGTAGGCGTCGGAGTCGTTGACCGCCTGCAGCGCCTCGCGGATGATGATGGCCTCGTCGCCCTCGTTGTCCGGGTCCGCCACCTGGTTGTGCCACAGGGCGTCGTTGACGACCAGCAGGCCGCCGGGGCGCAGCAGGCGCTCCGCGTTGGCGACGTACTCCACGTACTCGAGCTTGTCCCCGTTCACGAACACGATGTCGTAGGTACCGCTGTTCAGCTTCGGCAGCACCTCCAGCGGGTTGCCGGCGATCAGGCGGAACTTCGACGACGTGTACCCGGCCTCGGTCAGCAGCTTGCGGGCAGGCAGCTGGGCGTCGGCCTCCGGGTCGATGCTGGTGAGGATCCCGCCCTCGGCCATGCCCTCGAAGAGCGCCAGCGCGGAGGCGCCCATGGCGGTACCGACCTCGACGACGAGCTTGGCCTGTGTGGTGGCGGCCAGCACCGTCAGCGTGGCCACGACGCCGGGGCTGATCGGGGTCAGGCCGCTGAGGGTGGCCTCGTCGCGGGCGAGACGCACGGCCTCGGGCAGCGCGACGTAGTCCTCGGCGAACTCCCAGCTCTGCTGGCTCGGGGCTCCATTGTTCTGCGGCTGTGTGCTGTTCACAGGGCCACCCTACCGAGTCCCCTAGGATGAGCGCATGAGTCATGACGCAACCGCTGAAACGGGGGAACCCACCGAAGACAGCCACATGCCGGTCTTCGGACGATTGCTCACCGCGATGATCACCCCGTTCGGCAAGGACGGCGGCATCGACCACGCCGAGGCGGCCAGGCTCGCCGCGCACCTCGTCGACGACCTCGGCAACGAGGGACTCGTGGTCAACGGCACGACGGGGGAGTCGCCCACCACTTCCGACGAGGAGCAGGCGGCGCTGCTGCGCACCGTCGTCGACGCCGTGGGGGACCGGGCCAGCGTCGTGGCCGGGGTCGGCACCTTCTCCACCGAACACACCATCCACCTCGCCGAGCAGGCCGCCGCCGCCGGTTCCGACGGCCTCCTGGTGGTCTCCCCGTACTACTCCCGTCCGCCGCTCGACGCGCTCGAGGCCTACCACCTCGCCGTCGCGGACGCCACGGACCTGCCCGTGATGCTCTACGACATCCCGCACCGCGTCGGGATGCCCATGCCGGAGGATCTGCTCATCCGGCTGGCGGCGCACCCGAACATCGTGGCCGTCAAGGACGCCAAGGGCGACGCGGTCTCCTCCTCGGCGGTGATCGCCGCCACCACGCTGGACTACTACGCGGGCGACGACGGCTTCCTCCTGCCCCTGCTGGGCGTCGGCGGCGTCGGTGTGGTCGGCACCTCGACGCACTTCAGCGGCCTGCAGGCCCGCGAGATCATCGAGGCCCACGCCGCGGGCGACGTGCAGCGCGCCGTCGCCGGCCACCAGGCTGCCCTGCCGGTGTTCCGGGGAGTGTTCGCCACCCAGGGCTGCATGATGGTCAAGGCAGCGCTGAACGCGCGTGGGTGGGCCGTCGGCGGCTGCCGGCCCCCGATGGGGGCCGTGGCGCCGGAGATGCTCGAGCAGTTCCTGGCCAGCCTGGACCTGCTGCTGGGCGACTGAGCCCGCACGGGAACAAAACGGGCGCGTCGGACGTTGTCATCTGTGCAAGGTCGCTCACAGCTTCCTCACAGGTAGGGCTGTCAGAATTGCTGCATGGAAGGGTCGCGATTGTTCAAGGGCAAGCCGAAGCAGGCCGCCGGCGAGGTGGCCGAGTGGACTGCGCCCACCTGGGCCGAACTGGTTCGTGACCACTCGGCGCAGGTGTATCGCCTGGCCTACCGGCTCACCGGCAACCCGCACGACGCCGACGACCTCACGCAGGACGTGTTCGTGCGCGTGTTCAAGTCGATCCACACCTTCAAGCCGGGGACCCTGGAGGGCTGGCTGCACCGCATCACCACCAACGTCTTCCTCGACGGGGCGCGCCGAAAGCAGCGCATCCGCATGGACGCGCTCAGCGTCGCACCGGACCACGTCTGGGGGGCCGCCACGGGCACGGGAGACCTGCACGCGGACGGGATACTCGACGCCGACGTCGCCGAGGCCCTCGCCGCGCTGACGCCGGAGCAGCGCGTCGCCGTCGTCCTGTGTGACATCGAGGGCCTCACCTACGAGGAGATCGCCGACGTCCTGGACATCAAGCTGGGGACCGTGCGCAGCCGGATCGCGCGCGGCCGCTCCCAGTTGCGTGACTCGCTCGCGCACCGGGCACCCGTGGAAGGGCACGAGCGCTACCTCGGGGTGTCCTGACGGTGACCGAGGGGCTCAGCGAGGGACGGTGCGGCAGGTTCTCAGAGGACCTGTCGGCCTTTGCCGACCACACGCTGCCCCCGAAGCGCTGGCAGCAGGTCGGCTACCACGTCGCTGGCTGCCCCGCCTGCCGGGAAGAGGTGGACGCCATCAAGCGCGTCTGCTCCCGCCTGAGCGGAAGCTGCGCCGCGCCCACCACTTCGACGCCCGAATCCTTGGCCGTCCGGCTGGAACGCATCGCCGGGGGAGCCTCCCATGCCCCCCTCTACATGGCCGCCGGCGCCCCCGGGGAACTCCCCAGCCGACGCCGTGAGCGCAACCGTCGCCTCCGGCAGGGTGGCATCGCCGGCCTCGGCGCGTTGGCAACCATGTTCGTGCTGGCCCTGATGCTCGCGCCGGACCCGCCTACTGTTGAGAACCCGGTGCACATGGCCCGCGAGGAGTACTCGCTGTCCATCACCTCCATCAGCATCAACGAGACCATAGGTGCGGTGCTGCTGGCCCACGAACGCGGCGCCCAGCTGTCCGAACCCGTCACGCAGCGGGCGCGCACTGGCATCGTCGGATCCCCCTTCGAGATCTCGGCGGAGGCGGCCGCGGAGGCACTGTCACAGTCGATCGCCGCAGACCTCACCTATTCCGGCACTCAGCGGGTGTGGATCTCCGACGGCCAGGGCGCCTTCTACGCCAACGACGTCCGCGTGGACGAGGTGGCCGGCGAGGGCTCCACCCTGTCCGTGCTGGACGCCCGCGGCGACGAGTTCGTCTCCTGGTTCGTCCCCAGCTCCAGCTGCTGCAGCTCGAGCAGCCCCACCGGCTGGACCTTCTTCGAGTACGAGGGGCGCGACCAGGTGGCCGGCCGCTGGGCCAAGGTCATCGAGGCCCGCGACGTCGACAACCACACCGTGTCCAAGTGGTGGGTGGACACGGCCAACGGGCTGGTGCTGTGGACCGAGCGCTACGACACGTTCGGCAGGCCCACCGTCATCTCCGGCTTCACGGACCTGGAACTGGACCGCGCCAGCCTGGCCCCCGACGGGATCGAACTCAGCGTCATGAACATCCCGGTGGCGGTGGTCAGCGAGCCCGTCCAGGAGTGGTGCACCGGCCTGCGGTACTGCCCCGAGATGCTCGCAGGGATGCCGCTGGTGGCGCACGCCTCGTCGGAGGTGGGCAACCGCGCCACGATGCGCCTGGTCTACTCCGACGGGTTCCGCAGCATCAGCGTGTGCTGGACCGAGGGCCTGCTCGCGGCCGACGGCGCCACCCGCGTCCACGACGACACCCCGGGCATGCCCGAGGTGGAGGTGTGGCAGGCGGGCGACGGCGTGGTGTCCGTCGCCACCAACGGCGGCCTCGCCGTGCTGGACCGGGCGGTCAGCGCACTGCCGCCCGAGGAGGCCTGGCAGCCCACCCTGCTCGAGCGGTTCCGTGAAGGACTGGCACGAGTGGGCGGGATTAACTGAAACCCCCACCAGCCGGTAGCCTGATTCCGTGTTTGGCATTGATGCAGTTGAGCTGGTGTTGCTCATCGCGCTCGCCGTCATCCTCTTCGGCCCTGAGAAGCTCCCGCAGTTCGCCAAGAAGGCGGCGCGGGTGGTGGTCTACCTCCGGGGCATCGCGAACAACGCGCAGACCCAGCTACGTTCCGAACTCGGCCCCGAGTACGCGGACCTGGACATCAAGGACCTGAACCCGAAGGCCTTCGTGGCCAAGCACATGAGCGCCGAGATCCAGGCCATCGAGGAGGCGCGGGCGGACCTCGCCAACGCGAAGTCCACCGTCACCTCGGCCGCCACCATGGCCAAGCAGGAGACCCGCTCGGCCACCAACCAGGCCGCGGCCGCGATCAAGGACAAGGGCGGACCCGCCAAGCGGGAGGCCGTCGTCGACACCCTGAGGTTCGACGACGAGGCCACCTGAGCCCCTCCCGGTCAGCTGGTCGCGACCGGCAGACGCTTCCCGACGAGGCTCGGCTTGCGGCTGGCGACGTCCAGGGCGAGTGCCACCAGCGACTGCGCGGCGGGGTGCTCCGGTGCGGACACGACGATCGGCGCGCCCCTGTCCCCGCCGGCCAGCAGGGCCTCGTCGAAGGGCACCTGCCCCAGCAACGGCACCTCGTAGCCGACGCGGTCCGTGAGGCCCTCGGCCACCTTCTGGCCGCCGCCGGCGCCGAACAGCTCCACCCGGTGGGTCTCCTCACAGTGGGGGCACAGCGTCTCCAGCCAGCTCATGTTCTCCACGACGCCGAGCACCTTCTGCTCCATGATGTGGGCCATGGTGCCCGCCCGTTCGGAGACCTCGGAGGCCGCCTGCTGCGGGGTGGTGACCACCAGCACCTCCGAGGAGGGGATCTTCTGGCCGAGGCTCATGGCGACGTCGCCGGTGCCCGGCGGGAGGTCGAGGAGCAGGAAGTCCAGGTCCCCCCAGTAGACGTCCGCCAGGAGCTGGGTGAGGGCACGGTCCAGGATGGGGCCGCGCCACGCCACCACCTGGTCCCGGCTGGGCTTGAGCATGCCGATGCTGATGACGGCGATGTCGTGCGTCACGGCCGGGTCGTCCTTGGAGGGGATGACCGCGGGTACGGGCATGATCATGTCCTCCACCATGGTGGGGCGGGCATCGCCCAGGCCCAGCATGTCGGGGATGGAGTGGCCGTAGATGTCGGCGTCGAGGATGCCCACCTTGCGGCCCTCGCGCGCCAGTGCAACCGCCAGGTTCACCGTCACCGACGACTTGCCGACGCCGCCCTTGCCGGAGGCGACGGCGAGCACCTTGGTGAGGTTGCCGGGCTGGGCGAAGGGGATGAGGCGCTCGAGCTGGCCGCCGCGCAGCAACTGCCGCATGGCGTCCCGCTGCTCGTCGGTCATCACGCCGAGCTCGACGCGGACGCCCTCGACGCCCTCGACGGCCTCGACGGCCGCGGTGACGCGGCCGGTGATCTCGGTGCGCATGGGACATCCGGAGACGGTCAGCAGCACCCTCACGAAGACCTGGCCGTCGTCGGTGGCGGTGATCTCGTCGACCATGCCCAGGTCAGTGATGGGGCGTCGGATCTCCGGGTCCTCCACCTCGTGCAGGGCGGCGCGGACCAGGGGCAGCAGCGGGTTCTCAGTCACACCCATGTGTCTACGCGGTCAGAACGGCCAAATCAAACCGCGGCACGACTTTTCTCGTTGAGCGCATCGCACATCACCGTCACGCTCAGCGCCACCAGCGCCGGCAGCCACAGCCCCGCGAGGCTGGCCAGCACCACGATCGCCGGGCCGAGGACGCAGTGCACGGTGAGGCGCTCCTTGTAGCTGAGGCGCCGGGACGAGCCCGGCGCTAGCAGCAGCAGCCAGCAGGCGGCGTAGGCGAGCACGAACAGGCCCGCGACGACGGCGCCGAGCCACCAGCCGCCGGCGATCCGCCACAGCGACCAGCCACCCAGGCCCAGCAGGGCCAGCTGCCCGACGAACAGGACGATCGCGTACCAGCGGATCTCATTCATCGGGTTCCACCGCCTTGTTCAGCCGGGTCTCGAGGTCGCGCAGTTCGCTGCGCAGCTCGCCGCGGACGAAGTCGCGGGTGGCGAGCTCACCCAGGCTCATCCGGATGGCGGCGATCTCCCGCGCCAGGAAGTCCATGTCCGCGCGGGACTGCCTGGCCACCTCCCGGTCCTCGTCCAGGCTGAGCTTGTCGCGCATCTCCTGCCGGTTCTGGGCCAGCATGATCAACGGAGCCGCGTAGGAGGCCTGCGTGGAGAAGAACAGGTTCAGCAGGATGAACGGGTACGGGTCCCATCGCAGACCGAACAGCCCCACCAGGTTCAGCACCACCCACACGATCACGATGACGCTCATGTAGAGCAGGAACTTGGCCGTGCCCATGGACTGCGCCACCCACTCGGCGAACTTGCCGAAGGTCTCCGAGTCCAGCGTCACCTGTGGGAACAGCGAGCGCCGACGGCCACCGGGCTCCGAGAGGATGTTGCGTTCCCGGTCCCGCTCAGGCCTTGCCACTGGTCACCTCGGCGGCACGCTGGGCGTCCATCTGGATGCCGCGCCAGTCATCGGGCAGCATGTGGTCCAGGACGTCGTCGACCGTCACGGCGCCCACCAGCTGCCCGAGGTGGTTCACCACGGGGGCCACCACGAGGTTGTAGGTGGCGAAGAATCGGCTGACCTCGGCCAGCGGTGTGGTGGGGCTCAGGGCCTCCAGGTTCTGGTCCAGCATGGTGGCCACCTGCAGCGTCGGCGCGGAGCGCAGCAACTGTTGGAAGTGGCACGCGCCGATGTAGCGGCCCGACGGGGTCTCGTGCGGGGCGCGGGTGATGAACACCATCGCCGCCAGCGCCGGGGTGAGCTGCTCGTCGCGGCACCGGGCCAGGGCCATGGCGACGGTGGCGTCGGTGTCCAGGATGATCGGCTCCGGGGTCATCATGCCGCCCGCGGTGTGCTCCTCGTAGAGCATCAGCCGCCGCACGTCGGAGGCGTCCTCCGGTTCCATGCGCTGCAGCAGGTCCTCGGCCATCGCGGCCGGGAGCTCCTTTATCAGGTCCGCCGCGTCGTCGGGGTCCATCTCCTCCAGCACGTCGGCGGCGCGTTCGTGGTCCAGGGCCTGGATGAGCTCCACCTGCTCGTCCTCGGGCAACTCCTCGATGGCCTCGGCGAGGGTCCCGTCGTCCAGCGCGTGGACCACCTCGGCGAGGCGCTCGGGATCCAGGTCGTGCAGTTCGCGCGCGACGTCGGCGGCCTTCATGTCCGAGAACTCCGCGACGAAGTGGGCGGCGGTGCGGCCCTTGGCCAGCACCAGGTCCGGGACCTCGTCCCAGCGGGCGATCTCCGTGGTGGAGCGGCCGCCGAAGCCGAACCGGCCCACCCTGGTGCGGCTCTGCAGCGCCACCGAGCGGATCTCCCACTCGCGGTTGCGGACCTGCACGATGGACACGTCGTAGATCTTGGTGGGGTGCTCCCGGGGGACCGGCCTGTCGAACAGGTCGCCGTCCACCAGGAGTTCGGTGTCCCGCTTCTGGAACTTGCGGGTGTCCACCTGCCCGAGGATGGAGACCTGGTTGGCCGTGATGGCGTGCACGCGGATCATGGGCACGAAGATCCGCTGCCGTGCGAACAGTTCCACCAGCAGCCCTCGCACCCGGGGGGCCAGGTTGCCCGTGCGGAGGTGGAAGACGACGTCGCGGATGCGGCCCACCTGGTCCCCGGCCGCGTCGACGAGGGGGAGGCCGATGACGCGCGAGACATAGACCTGCGTGTCCTTGGCGTTCATGGGATGAAACCTATCGCACGGGGGCCATCACACGGGGCTCCGCCCCGTGGACCCCGAGAGCTATGAGCTCGCTGCGCTCGCGCGCGTGGCTGTTCCGACCAGGCTCGCTTCGCCCGCGGTTTGTCGGGCAACTTGCCGCCGCCACGGTGCGACGGGGATAGAGTTCTCACGAACGACGTCGCGCACGAAGTCAGGAGTACATCATGCCCGTGAACCCGCCAGTGGGGCTGGGGCTCGAACTCGAGTACCCGCAGCACCTCGCCGAGTACAAGACCTACGCCGAGGCGCAGGAGGCCGTCGACTACCTCTCGGACAAGGAGTTCCCCGTCCAGAACCTGGTGATCCTCGGCACCAACCTGCGCACCGTCGAGCGTGTCACCGGCCGTCGCACGTGGGGCAGCGTGCTCGTCAACGGCGCCGTCGGCGGGCTCGGGATGGGTGTGTTCGTCTCGCTGATGTTGTGGTTCTTCTACCGCGGCTTCGCGTCGTTCATCTTCATGCTGCTGATCGGTCTGCTGATGGGTGCCGTCTTCGGGCTGATCACCTCTGCCATCGGGTACGCACTCAGCGGCGGCAAGCGGGACTTCGACTCGATGCGCCAGACCATCGCAACCGCGTACGAACTCCAGTGCGAGCACAAGGTGGTGGAGCAGGCCCGCCAGCTCCTGGCCGAACGGCCGGGCGCCCGCGCCGCGGCGTTCGAGTGAGCAGCGGCGTCGAGTTCTGGGACCAGCGCTACTCGCACCCCAACTACGTCTTCGGCTACAAGCCCAACGACTTCCTCGCGGCCAACGCGCGGTTCCTGAAGCCGGGATCACGCGTGCTGTGCCTAGGCGACGGCGAGGGCCGCAACGGCGTCCACCTGGCCACGCTGGGCCACGACGTCGTCAGCCTGGACCAGTCAGCCGTCGGCCTCGGCAAGGCCGAGCAGTTGGCGGCTGACAAGGCTGTGCGGATCGAGACCTGGCAGGTGGACCTGGCCGACTGGGTGGACCACCCGCCGCCCGACCGTCCGTGGGACGCCGTGGTCTCGATCTTCTGCCACCTGCCCTCCGGGCTCCGACGGCGCGTGTGCGAGACGGCGACGGCCCAGACCCGGCCCGGTGGGATGCTGCTGCTCGAGGCCTACACGCCCGCGCAGGTGGCACTGGGAACGGGCGGGCCGAAGGACCCCGACCAGCTTCTGACCCGGGAGGACGTGCAGGCCGACTGGCTGGGCTGGACACTGGACGTGCGGCTGGTGGAGCGTCGCATCTTCGAGGGGATGGGGCACCAGGGGCTCTCGAGCGTGGTGCAGGTACTGGGAAAGCGGACCTGACCTCCCGCCGAGGAATGGGGTTGGGTAGCGTTGGAGGTGGACAAAGACCTTCGGCGAATTCAGTGAGGTGCACCGATGAAGCTCACGTTTGACACCTACAACCCCGGCGAGCGGGCCAACCGGATCCTGCTGCTCGGCCCGAGTCTTGGCGGCAACGCCCAGCACCAGTGGACCGCGGTGGCCGAACGCCTCCGGCACGAGGCGCGGATCGTGTTCGTGGACCTGCCGGGGCATGCCCTGGCCGCGGTCTGGGACGACGCTGACGAGCCCACCCTCGACGTCGTGGCCGCCGCCGTGATGGACGTGGTCCGTGAGGTCAGCGAGGAGAACGACGGGCTGCCCGTGTTCTTCGCCGGCCTCTCGATCTCGGGGGCCACCGCCCTGCACCTGGCACGGGACTTCGGCGAGGAGCTCGCCGGTGTGGCCGTGCTCTGCTCCGCCGCCACCGTCGGCGAGCCGGACGCCTGGCGGGCCCGGGCGGAGGCGGTCGAGGAGCGCGGGACGCAGCACCTCGTGGACGAGCTCCGCAAGCGCTGGTTCACCCCCGACTTCCAGGCCAGGCAGCCGCGGACCGTTGACACGCTGCTGGAGGGTGTGGCCGTCACCGACGACCACTCCTACGCCCAGCTGTGCCGGGCGCTTGCCGTCCACGACGTGCGGGCGGACCTGGCTGACATCCGCACCCCGCTGCTGCTGGTGGCGGGGGAGCGGGACACCTCGACGCCCATCGGCAACGTGGAACTGGTGGCCAGCACCGTCCCCGGCGCGGAACTGCGCACCGTTTCCGAGGCCGCCCACCAGGTCACCGTGGCCGACCCGGAGGAAGTGGCCGGCGCACTGTCCAGCTTCATGGCACGGGTGGCCCGGCCGAAGCGGCCCCTCCTGGAGGATTGAGGCGGCCTCAGCCCTGCTGCTGCGCGATCCAGGCCTCCACGTCGGCGGAGGCGCGGGGGAGCGCGGCGGACAGGTTCTCGTGGCCGTCAGCGGTGATCAGGATGTCGTCCTCGATCCGCACGCCGATGCCGCGGTACTCCTCGGGCACCAACTCGTCGCCTGACTTGAAGTAGATCCCCGGCTCGACCGTGATGATCATGCCCTCGGCGAGCGTGCCCTCCCGGTAGACCTCCCGGCGCGCCTCGGCGCAGTCGTGCACGTCCATGCCCAGGTGGTGCGACGTGCCGTGGACCATCCAGCGGCGGTGGTAGCCGCCGTCGGTGGACAGGGTCTCCTCGACGCTGCTGGGCAGGATCCCGATCTCGTGGAAGAACTCCGCCAGCACCCTGACGGCCGCGTTGTGCGGGTCCATGAACGATGCCCCCGGACGGCACGCCTGGATCCCGGCCTCCTGGGCGGCCAGCACCACCTCGTAGACGCGGCGCTGCGCGTCGCTGAACCGGCCCCCGACGGGCAGGGTGCGGGTGACGTCCGCGGTGTAGAGGGAGTTCACCTCCACACCGGCGTCGAGCAGGATGAGCTCGTCGTCGCGCAGCTCCCCGTCGTTGCGGATCCAGTGCAGGGTGTTGGCGTGGTCGCCGCCGGCGGCGATGGTGTCGTAACCGACGGCGTTGCCCAGGTGCCGGGCGTGCAACGCGAAGACGCCCTCCACCCAGCGCTCGCCGCGGCCGTTGGCGACCGCGTTGGGGAGTTCGCGGGCGACGGCCTCGAACCCGACACGGGTGGCGTCGCAGGCGCGGCGCATCTCGTCCACCTCGAAGGCGTCCTTGACCATCCGCAGCTCAGAGACCACGCGGGCGAGCTCGGCATCGTCCTCGACGGCGTGGTTGCCCCGCACCTCGTCAACCAGTTCCGTGACGGCGGGATCCGCGTCCCGGACCACGAGCAGCTTCTCGGCGGCGGTGAGGTCCTCGCGCAGGTTCCGGATGTCTGCGACGGCGAGCCCGGTGCGGGCCCTCATCTCCTCGAAGGAGTCACGCTTGCCCACCCACATCTCGCCGTAGCGGGCGTTGGCGTAGAACTCCTCGTCGGTGCGCGGGGCGCGCGGCCGGAAGTACAGCGTGGCCGCGCCGTCGGCCCCGATGACAAGGGCGGCGTCGGGCTCACGGTCCTCCCCGAGCCCGCTCAGCCAGGCGAAGGCAGTGTGCGGGCGGAAGCGGTAGTCGGTGTCGTTGGAGCGGACCTTCAGCGGCCCGGCCGGCAGCACCAGGGTGGCGCCGGGGAAGGCGGCGGCCACCTTCTGCTGGCGGGCCCCGATCCAGTCCGCCGCGGCGAGGCGCTCGACGTCGGAGTCCGTGTCAGGGGCCCAGCCCTGCACGATGAACTTCTTGAACGTCTCCGAGTACGGGGGCTTGCGATTGTCCGAGGTCATGGGGCCACAGTCTAGTCCGGTGCGCGATGGCCTCCGGGGAAGTAGATTGGCTCCCCTACGACAACTCAACTGGAGGACACGAGATGCTTGCCGAACCCGCCGACCAGCTCCGACTGCTCGAACTGGCGGACCTGGACCAGGAACTTGGCCGGGTGCAGCACGCCGCGCAGGCGCTGCCCGAGCACAAGCAGATCAACGAACTGATGGCCGCCCGCCAGGAGGCCACCGACGCTCTCGTCGCCGTCACCACGGAGGTGGACGACCTGCAGGTGGCGGTGCGCCGCGCCGAGGCGGACCTCGTCCCCGTCAAGCAGCGGCTGGAGCGGGACTCCAAGCGGGTGGAGGACGGATCCGTCACGGACTCCAAGACGCTGCGCGGCCTCATCGACGAGGTCGAGCACATCAAGCGTCGCATCGGCACCCTCGAGGATGAACAGCTGGAGGTGATGGGCCAACTCGAGGAGGCCGAGGCCCGGCAGCAGGAGATCCAGCAGCGCAAGGACGGCATCGAGACCAGGTTGCGCGAGCTCGTCGGCACGCGGAACGAGAAGGTGGGGCAGCTCCAGGCCGAGGCGAAGGAGATCGGCACCTCCCGCAAGGCCAAGGCCGCCGCGGTGGCCGCGGACCTGTTGAAGCTCTACGAACGCATCCGGGAGCAGCGCGGCCTCGGCGCCGCCCGGCTCGCGCGCGGGCGGTGCAGCGGCTGCCAGCTCGAGATCACCGTCTCGGACCTGGACTCCTACCGGAAGGCCCCCGCCAACCAGGTGCTGCGCTGCGTCGAGTGCGATCGCATCCTGGTGCGGACCGCGGAATCGGGGCTGTGATGCCGGCGCGCCAGATCGAGTTCAGCACCGTCCCCGAAGAGGTCCGCCGGGGACTCGACCGGCTCCGCGCCTCCCTCGAACTGCCCGACGCATTCCCCGACGACGTCATCGCCCAGGCAGAGGAACTGGCCGCCGACCCGCCGGAGTTCCCGGACCACGAGGACATAACGGACGTCGAGTTCATCACTGTGGACCCGGCCGATGCCATGGACCTGGACCAGGCCCTCCACATCCGGCGTGACGGCGACGGCTACGTGGTGCGCTACGCCATCGCCGACGTCGGCGCATGGGTGGAGCCCGGCTCCCCCATCGACATGGAGGCCCGGCTGCGCGGCCAGACCCTGTACGCGCCGGGCGCGAAGGTGCCGCTGCACCCCAAGGCCCTCAGCGAGGGGGCCGCGTCCCTGCTCGCCGACGGCGTCGCCCGCCCGGCGATGGTGTGGACCCACACACTGGATGCCAAGGGGGTCCCGACCTCGACGACGCTGGTGCGCGCCATGGTGGTGAACCGGGCCAAGCTCAGCTACGAGGGCATCCAGGCGGACCTCGACGCCGGCAACGCCAACGAGACCGTCGCCCTGCTGGCCGAGGTGGGTCCGCTGCGGGAACGCATCGAGGCCGAGCGCGGCGGCATCTCCCTGAACCTCCCGGACCAGGAGATCGTCACCGACGGCAACACCTGGCTGCCCGTGTTCCGGGAACTGGTGAAGGTGGAGGACTGGAACGCGCAGATCTCCCTGCTCACCGGAATCGCCGCCGCCGAACTGATGCTGGACGGCGAGGTCGGGATCTTGCGCACGCTGCCGCCGGCCGAGGACTACGCCGTCGACAAGCTGCGCCGCGCCGCCCGCACCCTGGGCGTCGAGTGGCCCAAGGGCCAGTCCTACCCGGACTTCGTGCGCAGCCTGCACCCGTCGGACCCGAAGGAGCACGCGGTTCTGGTGAAGTGCACCATGCTGTTCCGGGGCGCCGGGTACCTCGCCTTCGATGGGGCCATCCCCGACGAGAACCTCGAGCACTCGGCCCTGGCCACGCCGTACGCGCACACCACGGCACCGCTGCGCCGGCTGGTGGACCGGTTCGTGCTGGAGATCTGCCACGCCGTGGCCAACGGACTGCCGGTGCCCGAATGGGCCGCAGCGGCACTGGAGGAGCTGCCCGAGCAGATGCGCGCGTCCGGCCGCAAGGCGGGCTCCTACGAGCGTGGGGTGGTGGACCTGGCCGAGGCCCTCGTGCTCTCGGACCGCGTGGGCGAGATCTTCGACGCCGTGCTGATCGACGTCTACCCGAAGAACTCCATGGGCACCTTCCAGATCGCGGACCCCGCGATCGAGGCCGACATCAAGGCGGACAAGCGCGACGTCGGCACCCAGATCCGCGTCCGGCTGGACAAGGTGGACAAGGTCAAGGGCGAGCTCACCTTCAGCCACCCGAACTGACCGGGCGACCCACTCAGAGCAGGTCGCGGCGCAGGTCGGCCTCGGAGCGCGGTGATAGCAGGCCGGGGGCGACGTCGAAGACCGTCTTCGCGCCGTGCTGGCCGGCCGCGGCCATGCGGTGGACGGCCCGGGCGTAGGCCACCAGGGCGCTGGCGGTGAACTCGGGGTTGCTGCCCAGTGCGAGGCGGTACTCCACCACCTGTGAGTTGCCCTCGCCGGTGGCGCCGCTGCGGATCACGAAGCCGCCGTGGGGCATGGCGGAGTGGTCCCGGGCCAGTTCCTCTGCGGTGATGAAGTTCACCGTGGTGTCGTAGTCCGCGAAGTAGTGCGGCATGTCGACGATCTGCGAGCGCACGGTCTCCGGGTCAGCCCCGTCGGCGAGCACGACGAAGCACTCGCGGGTGTGCTTGTCCCGGGTGGACAGCTCCGGGCGGGTCCCGCTGCGCACGGCCTCGATCGCGTCTTCGGCCGGCAGCGTGTACTGCACGGCGCCGGCCACGCCGGGGACGCGGCGCACGGCGTCGGAGTGGCCCTGGCTCAGGCCGCGGCCCCAGAAGGTGTAGGTGTCGCCGTCGGGCAGCAGTGCCTCGCCGAAGAGCCGGTTCACGGAGAACAGCCCCGGGTCCCAGCCGCAGGAGATCAGGGCGGTCTTCCCGGCGGCCCGCGCGGGGGCGTCGACGGCGTCGAAGTACTCGGGGATGGTGGCGTGGGTGTCGAAGCTGTCGACGGTGTTGAACAGTGCTGCCATGGCCGGGCCCTGCTCGGGCAGGTCGGACTTGGAGCCGCCGCACAGCACCAGCACATCGATGTCCCCGGTGCGCACGGGGAGGCTGTCCCACGCGTGCACGGCGACGTCTGGGGACAGCGTGTCCACCGTCGCGGGGTCCCTGCGAGTGAACACCCCCACCAGCGTCATGTCCGGGTTCTTGGCGATCGCGGCCTCCACGCCGCGGCCGAGGTTGCCGTAGCCGCCGATGCCGATTCGGATGGGGTGCTGGGACACGGGGGAGCCTTTCGTCGGGTGCGTGCGAACTGCCGATGCTACTAGGCGTCACCGACGGCAGGAGTGGAGGGGACGAGTCGGCCGGTAAGCCGGATTCTGTCGAAGGATGATCATCCATCTGGGCCAACCGTCACCGGTTGGCTCGGTGCGACCTACCCGGACACCTCGCGCGAGCAGCGCTCGGACGGTGTCCGCAGCCAGCGAACTGGCCTTCTTGGTCTTGCTCCGGGTGGGGTTTGCCTAGCCACGCAGGTCACCCTGCATGCTGGTGGTCTCTTACACCGCCGTTTCACCCTTGCCCGACTCGCGTCGGGCGGTCTGTTCTCTGTGGCACTTTCCCGCGGGTCACCCCGGGTGGGTGTTACCCACCACCCCGCTCTGCGGAGTCCGGACTTTCCTCAGCGCTTGCGCGCCGCGATCATCTGGCCGACTCGTCCGTCGTCCAGTCTAGCGTTCAGGGCAGGGTGAGGATGTCCGCGCCGGTGTCGGTGACCACGAGGGAGTGCTCGAACTGGGCGCACCAGGAGCCGTCGACGGTGGTGACGGTCCAGTTGTCGTCCCACTGCTGGGTCTCGGCCGAGCCCAGGGTGAGCATGGGCTCGATGGTGAAGGTCATGCCCGGCTCCATCACCGTGTTGAGCCGCGGCTCGTCGTGGTGGAGGATCACCAGGCCGGAGTGGAACGAGGTGTGGACGCCGTGGCCGGTGTACTCCTTGACCACGCCGTAGCCGAACCGCTTCGCGTAGGCCTCGATGACGCGCCCGATGACGGAGACCGGCCGGCCCGGCTTGACCGCCTTGATGCCCCGCATCAGCGCCTCCTGCGTGCGCTCGGTCAGCAGCTTGGCCTCCTCGGAGACGTCGCCGCAGTAGAAGGTGCCACAGTTGTCGCCGTGGACGCCGTTCTTGTAGGCGGTGACGTCGATCTTGACCAGGTCGCCGTCCTCGAGGGGCCGGGCGTCGGGGATGCCGTGGCAGATCACCTCGTTGACGGAGGTGCAGATGGACTTGGGGAAGGAGCGGTAGCCCAGGGCCGAGGGGTAGGCGCCGTGGTCCAGCATGTACTCGTGGGCGACGGCGTCCAGGTGGTCCGTGGTGACCCCGGGGGCGATGGCCTTGGCGGCCTCCTGCATAGCGTTGTGGGCGATCCGTCCGGACTCGCGCATCGCCTCGATCACCTCGGGCGTCTGCACGTGGGAGCCCTTGTAGGGCTTCGGTGCGGGACGGTCGACGTACTCGGGACGCACGATGGGCTTCGGGACGTCGCGGCGAGGGCTGATGCGGTGCGGGGTAATACGGCTCACGCGGGCCAGTGTATGCGAGCCCGCAGTTCGCTCGGCGTGCCCCGGTCAGGCCCGGTGGACGAGGGCGCCCAGCGGCGAGTCCGCCGGCACCTCGGCCAGTCTCGCGGCGCCGTCGAGGCCGGAGCCCGCGGGCTCCACCACCTCGACGCCGGGGACGTGCTCGGCCAGCGCCTCGCGGAAGGCCGTCTCGACCAGGGGGTTGCGGAAGACGTTGCCGAGCCGGCTCACGCGGGGCTCGGCCCCGACGGCGCGCAGCCCGGAGGCCACGCTGGCCGCGAGGTGCCTTCCTGCACGCAGCGAGATGTCACGGCTCACCTCGTCGGTGGGGGCCAGTTCGGCGACGGTGCGGGCCCAGGCGGCCACCCGCTTCACGCGGCCGGTGTCGCCCTGGATCTCCAGGTAGAGGCGGGCGAGGTCGCCGAACTCGCGCTCGGCCGCCGCCGTCAGTGCGGTGGCGGGGCCGCGGCCGTCGAACGCGGCGAGCACGGCCATGAGCGCCTCGCGCCCGATCCAGAACCCGGACCCGAGGTCCCCCAGCAGGTGGCCCCAGCCGTCCACCCGGAGCACGCGCTCGGGCCCCACGGCCAAGGTCACGGCGCCGGTCCCGGAGGCCACGACCGCTCCCTGCGCGACGCCGAGGGCGCCCAGGTAGCTGGTGGTGGAGTCGTGGGCCACCAGCACGGTGCCCGCGGCGCCGTCCAGGTGCTCGGCCAGGGCGGCTGCGGAATCTCCGGGGCCGAGGCCCGAGACGCCCGCGGCCACCACGTCGACGCGGAGGCCCTCGAGCGCCGCCAGGACGAACTCGGCGAGTTGGTCGAGCAGGGGCCGGTGGCTGAGGATGCCGCTGAACTCGGGACCGGGGCGGGTGGTGCCGTCCGTGGTGAGCAGGGTGCGGATGCCCGACTGGCCGCCGTCGAGCGAGAGCTGTGAACGGGTCATGAGAACCTCAGGTCCGCGAACGCTTCCTGCACCAACTCGTAGTCCTCCTCGGAGCTGTCGGGCACCACGGCGATGCCGACGTGGATCTCACCGGCGCGTTCGGCGGTGAGGATGGTGACCCAGTCCCGGCCGACGCCCTCGACTCCGGTGACGTCGACGTCGACGTCGAGCCAGGTGACGGAGTTGTCGGGCTGGGAGTCGATGGCGAAGACCGTGGCCTGCAGGAAGTGTTCCCCGTAGAACTGCGAGCTGAGCATGCACTGGGCCAGCCGGACGGCGGCCTGTTCGTGGTCCAGAAAGCCGTCGGCGGCCTTGAGGTTGCCGACGGTGAGGGTGGCCATCCAGGAGTTGCCGTAGTCCTTGAACTGCGAGTTGGAGCCCCACACCCACGGGTACTGGATGGCCTGGGCGGTGAACCCCTCGACACCGGGGAAGCTCAGGCCGAGGGCGGACTCGAAGCGCCCGTCCGGGTTGGCCTCGCCCCGGGCGTCGGTGGCGGTGCCCTCGCACTGCATGGGCTGCAGCGCGTCGCCTGCCACCACGGTGGTGGCTGGTTCGTCGGTCGGGTCCGCAGCGGTGGTCTCGGGAGCCGCGGTGGTGGGCTCGGGCTCGGGCGTGGTGGGGTCAGGGGCAGCCGTCGTCGGGTCGGGCTCCGGCGTGGTCGGGTCCGCAGCGGGCGTCGAGGCCTCGGTGACGGTGGGCGTGGGGGAGGTGGTGGTCTCGGGCGCGGCGTCGCGGAAGAACAGCAGCCAACTGCCCAGCCCGATGATCAGGGCGACGGACACCGCCAGGGTGATCCACAGCGCAACGGTGCTGCCGCCGGCGTTTCCACCGTCGGCGGGGGACTGCCCCTGCTGCGCGTACTGGGGCTGCCCGTACTGGGGGTGCTGGTACTGCTGGGGCGAGTTGCTCTGCTGGTGCGGGTACTGGCCGGGGCCCTGCACCTGGTCGGTCCACCGGACGCCGTCCCAGTAGCGACGGCCGCCACCGCCTCGAGGATCGGGGTACCAGCCGGGTGCAGACATGGCTCCGATTCTAGCGACGCGGCGGAGGCCCTGAACTCAGTCCACCCGCAGCGTGGCGGTGGCCTCGGCCACCTCCTGCAGGTTCTCCTCGTGGCCGATGGTGGCGCAGGAGATGAAGATCGAGAACGTCTCCGCGTCGCCCAGGTCCAGCACGATGATGTCCACGACGTCACCCTCGATGCCGTCCCCGAAATCATCCACCCGCACGTTGGCGGTGATCCGCCAGCCGCGCTTGCCCTGCAGTTCGAAGTCCTCGTTCAGGAGGTCCTCGCGGCCCGAGAAGTCCTCGAACAGGGACGACGACGACATGCACGCCATGATCGACTCGGCGGCCTGCCTGGGGGAGGTGAAACCCTCCTCCTTCTTGACGGTGCCGACGCTGAGGTTGGACTGCCAGCCGAACACGATCTCCCGGGTCTGGGAGTTGTGGTCGTAGATCCACGGCATGTACACGGGGCTGGAGCGCCAGTCCGTGCGCGCCTCGAAGGACAGCCCGCCGCCGTGCATCCGGCCGTCGGCGGCGATGTCGGAGCGGTCGTCGTCGCTGTTGCGGGGGCAGTCGACGAGGTCCCCGGGGCCGAGCTCGTCGGGATCCGTAGGGGTCTCGGTGGGTTCCAACTCGTTCCACTGGCTGCCGGAGGGACGGGCGGAGTTGGTGTCCTCGGGGGTTTCGGGGAACAGGGCGGCCGGGCGCCACAGCAGCGCCACGATGACGGCCGCGATCACCACCAGCGCGACGGTGAACCAGATCCAGGTCCTGTTCCTGCCGGAGCCCCCGCCGTCGGCGCCGCTCCCATGGCCCCCGCCGGCGCTGCCGTCGGAGGTCTGGTTGGTCCACGAGTTGCCGTCCCAGTAGCGGTAGCCGTTGCTGCCGGCGGGGTCCGGGTACCAGCCGGGTGCTGACATCGGCTGCTCACCTCCTGCTCAGTGAGTCGAGGGCCTCGGCCACCATGTCCTTGCGGTCCTGGTCCTCGATCGGGGCTTGTGTGTGGAAAAGGGTCAGGGTGTCGTCGGCGCCGGCGTCGAGCACCACCACGACGATCTCGTCGCCGGTGACCGGCTGGTCCGGGATGTTCCAGAAGTTCTGGCGGATGATCCACCCGGGGATGCCGTCGGCGGTGGTGAACGCCTCGTCCTGCAACTGCTCGCGGTGGTCCAGTGTGCGGTAGTAGTACGAGGTGGACATGCAGTCCGAGAGCTGGTGGGCGGCGGTGCGCGGGTCCGAGCTGAAGTCCTCGGTGGCGATCTGCCCGATGGCCGTGATCGAGACCCAGCGGTCGGCCACCCAGTCCTGCTGCCCGGTGCGCTCCGAGGCGAAGTCCAGCGTCCAGCCGCCTTCCTCGTCCCAGCCGGGCACGCCCCGGTAGCCGATGTCCCCGGAGTAGTACCAGCCGCCCTGGGGCCCGTGCCCGTCGTCCTCCACGTAGGGGCAGGCGACGGGGCGGCCCTGCCCGTCGGTGGGCTGCGGCGAGGTGGGGGTCTCCGTCGGCTCCATCTCGTTCCACTGGCTGCCTGTTGGCTTGGCCGAGTTGGTGTCCTCGGGAGCGGCGAACGGGTTGGAGCTCCAGGGCCGGAAGATCACGAGCGCGATCACCACGGCCACCGCCACCAGGGCGACGAGCACCGCGTACAGCGGCTTGTTGCTCGGGCGGGGGCCGGCGTCCGCGAGGGGCGCCCAGGCGTGGCCGTCCCAGTAGCGGGGTTGGCCAGAACCACCTGGATCTGGGTACCAACCGGGCTGACTCATGCGCCCATTATGGCCAACGCCCGAGGTCACGCCGTCGAGGTGAGCGGCCCGGGGTCCGGCCGACCGGCTCGTGAACCCGAAACACGCTTGTCACATTCGCAGGGCACAATTGACGCATGGATAGGCAAACGGAGTACGTCCTGCGCTCGATGGAGGAGCGTGACATCCGATTCGTGAGGCTCTGGTTCACCGACGTCCTCGGCTCCCTGAAATCCGTGGCGATCGCCCCCGCGGAGGTCGAGGGCGCCATCTCCGAGGGTGTCGGCTTCGACGGTTCGGCCGTCGAGGGCTTCGCGCGCGTGTTCGAGTCGGACATGGTGGCCCATCCGGACCCGTCCACGTTCCAGGTGCTGCCGTGGCGCCAGATGGAACGAGGCACCGCCCGCATGTTCTGCGACATCAGCCTGCCCGACGGCTCCCCGAGCTTCGCCGACCCCCGCTACGTCCTGAAGCGCGCCCTGAACCGGGCGGCGGAACTGGGCTTCACGTACTACATCCACCCCGAGGTGGAGTTCTTCCTGCTACGCGAGCTGAACCCACCCGTCCCGCTCGACGACGGCGGCTACTTCGACCACACGACCCTCGGCGACGGCACCGACTTCCGGCGCGACGCCATCACGATGCTGGAGCAGATGGGCATCTCGGTGGAGTTCAGCCACCACGAGGCCGCCCCGGGCCAGCACGAGATCGACCTGCGCTACGCCGACGCGCTCACCATGGCCGACAACATCATGACGTTCCGCGTCGTGATCCGTGAGGTGGCCGTGAACCAGGGCATCCACGCCACGTTCATGCCAAAGCCGTTCTCAGACTACGCCGGCTCCGGGATGCACACCCACATGTCCCTGTTCGAGGGGGACACCAACGCCTTCTACGACGGCGCCGACGAGTACCGCCTGTCCAAGACGGCCCGCCACTTCATCGCAGGCCTGCTGAAGCACGCGCCCGAGATCACGGCCGTCACCAACCAGTGGGTCAATTCGTACAAGCGCCTCAGCGGCGGCAGCGAGGCCCCCACCTACGCGTGCTGGGGCAGGGCCAACCGATCCGCGCTGATCCGCGTGCCGCAGTTCTCCCCGGGCAAGTCGTCGTCGGCGCGCATCGAGTACCGGGCGCCGGACTCGGCCGTGAACCCGTACCTGGCCTACGCGCTGATGCTCAATGCGGGACTCGCCGGCGTCGAGGGCGAGTACGAACTCCAGGAGGAGACCGAGGACGAGGTCTGGCGCCTCTCGGACCGCGAGCGCAGGTCGCTCGGGATCCAGTCGCTGCCCCGCAACCTGGACGAGGCGCTGCGGATCATGGAGAACAGCGAGCTCGCGGCGGAGACGCTGGGCGAGCACGTGTTCGAGTACTTCATGCGCAACAAGCGCGAGGAGTTCGAGGTCTACCGCGCCCAGGTCACCCCCTGGGAGTTGGACCGCCACATCCGGGTCCTCTAGGACCGGCCGCTCACAGCGGGAAGGCGCGGGCGGCATCCGCCGCGTGTGCGCCGGAGACGGACAGTTGCGGCCGGGCGGTGTCCCAGTCGATCCAGCCGGTGACGAGCCCGAGGAACACCTCGGGGGAGACTTCCACGACGTTCGGCGGCGTGCCTCGGGTATGGCGGGACCCGGTCTCGAACCCGATCTGCACCGCCGCCCAGGGCGGCACCCGCACCTCGATCGTCGCGCCGGGGTGTTGCTTGCCGAGCCTCGTGCAGGCCGCCCGGACGGTGGCGGCGGTCAGCGTCTCTCCCAGTTCCAGGTGGTGCTCCTGCGCGGAGACGGTCAGCGCTAGGAGCGTCTGTGTCAGGTCCGGCCGCTTCCGGTTCAGCTCGGCGTTGAGGCCGGACTGGTGTCCGGACGCGCGCGAGCAGTCCACGGCAGACAGGCAGGAGATCAGCTCCTGCGAGGCCCGCACGACGGATTCGGTCGGCCTGAACACATCCTCAGGCTACTTCGTGGCATTCCGCGGCGGCCAACCGACCCCGCCGTTGCGGACGCAGTCGCTAGTCTGGCCGGATGAGCAGGGTGAACACGACGGTCGGTGACTTCGCCCGGCGGGGCTTCGACTCGGCATCCGGCGCCGCGACGGTGTGGCGGCGGTGGCAGGAGGCCATCGGCGGCCCGCCCCCCGTGGGGCTCGAGGTCTTCGAGCCCGCCGCGTACCGGGACCAGGCGCTCGAGGCGGTCGCCCGGATGTGGGAGGGCGACGCCGCACTGGTGGAGCGCATGGTGGCCGATCCCGACTGGCTGCGGCGGGTGGTGCTGGTCTCCGGTGCCTCCAGCGCACTTGCGCGGTTCCTGGCGCGGCACCCCGAGGAGGCCGAGCTCCTCCGGAGCCCGGGTGAGCACCGCACGCCGCAGCAGTGGCGGGAGTTCTTCGAGGGCAGGTGTCGGCCGGTCGACGGGGTGGTGGCGGGAGACGCGGACCCCTTGCGTCGGGCCAACCACGCCGCGCTGTGCGAGATCGCCGCGCGTGACCTCGGTTCCCCAGACCCGTTGGGCATCGTCCACAAGGTGAGCGCCGAACTCAGTGCCGTGGCCGACGCGATCCTGGAGATGGCCCTCGCACATGCCCGCGCCGAGGTTCCGGGGTGGGAGAAGGTCCGCCTCGCGATCCTGGCCATGGGCAAGTGCGGCGCGCAGGAGTTGAACTACATCTCCGACGTGGACGTGATCCACGTGGCCGAGCCCGTCGAGGGAGTTGGCGTCGACGAGGCCATGGCCATCGGCGGGCAGCTCGCGGCAGCCGTGGCGAGGATCTGCTCGGCGCACTCCAAGGAGGGCACGATCTGGCCGGTGGACGCGGCGCTGCGCCCGGAGGGCAAGGCCGGTCCGCTGGTCCGCACACTCGACTCGTGCCGCCGGTACTACTCGAAGTGGGCCAAGAACTGGGAGTTCCAGGCCCTGATCAAGGCGCGTCCCGCCGCCGGTGACCTGACACTGGGCCAGGAGTTCTGCGACATGGTGGGCCCCCTGGTGTGGCAGGCCGGGCAGCGGGAGGGGTTCCTCCCCGAGGTGCGTGCCATGCGGCAGCGGGTGATCTCGCTGATCCCGCCCAAGCACGCGGACACCGAGATCAAGCTCGGGGCCGGGGGGCTGCGCGACACCGAGTTCTCCGTCCAGCTCCTGCAACTCGTCCACGGCCGCGCCGACGACCGCATCCGGGGCCGCGGCACGTTCGAGGCGCTGCGGGCACTGGTGATGACCGGCTACATCGGACGCTCCGACGGGGTGGAGCTCGAGAACGCCTACCGCTTCCAGCGCGTGCTGGAGCACCGCGTGCAACTGCTCAACCTGCGCCGCAGCCACGTGCTGCCCGAGGATCCGACGGCGCTGCTGCACGTGGCCCGGAGCCTGGGGAGCACCAGCGACGAGGTGGTCTCCACGTTCAAGGGTTCGCTGCGCAGCGTGTTGCGGCTCCAGCAGCGCATCTTCTACTCGCCCCTGCTGGACGCGGTCAGCACCCTGTCCACCGACACCCTCAAGCTCTCCGACAACGCGGCCCAGACCCGAATGCGGGCCCTCGGCTTCCTCGACCCGCGTTCCGCCCTCGGCCACATCAAAGCACTTACCCGGGGCTCCTCGCGCAGCGCAGAGATCCAGCGGCAGCTGCTGCCCGCGATGCTGCAGTGGTTCGCCGACGGACCCAACCCGGACTTCGGCCTGCTGAGCTTCCGGCAGCTCTCGGAGGCGCTCGGCAGCACCAGTTGGTACCTGCGGGCGCTGCGTGACGAGGGCTTCATGGCCAAGCGGCTGGCGAGGATCGCGTCGTCGAGCCGGTACGTGGTGGACCTGCTGCGGCGCGCGCCGGAGCTGGTCCAGATGCTGGCCAGCCGTGACGAACTGCGGCCCCGGACCGCGGGCGAACTGTCGGCCTCCATGACCCGCGCGGCGGGACGGCACGCGGACCGGGACAGGGCGATCGCCTCCGTCCGGGCCATGCGGCGCTCCGAGCTGTGCCGGATCGCCATCGCCGACGTGCTGGGAGAGGGGGACCTGGACACCGTCTGCCTGGGGCTGTCCAACCTGGCCGCCGCCTCCATCGACGCCGCCCTCGCCATCGCGGGACGGGAGGTGGAGGCGCCCCCCGTCGGGGTGATAGCGCTCGGCCGGTGGGGTGGCCGCGAGATGAGCTACTCCTCGGACGTGGACGTGATGTTCGTGGTGGACGACGACGCGGACTCCGAGGCGTTGGCCGCGGCCACACAGGTGGTGCGGGTGGCCTCGGACATCCTCGGCAAGCCGGGCCCGGACCCGGCCCTGGTGATGGACTCGGACCTGCGGCCCGAGGGCAAGGACGGCCCGCAGGTCCGCACGGTCAGCTCCTACCTGACCTACTACGAGAAGTGGTCGGCCACCTGGGAGGCGCAGGCGCTGGTGCGGGCCCGCGCCGGCGCGGGTGAGCGGGAGTTGGCGGCCAAGGTGGTGGCCGGGATCGAACACCTGCGCCGCCCGCAGGGTGGGCTGAGCCACAAGCAGCTGCTGGAGATCCGGAAGCTGAAGTCCCGGATGGAGGCGGAGCGGATCCCGCGCGGGGTGCCGCGCGAGCGCCACTTGAAGCTGGGCAAGGGCGGCCTGTCCGACGTCGAGTGGACCGTCCAGCTGCTGCAGCTGCAGCACGCCGCGGAACTGGAGTCGCTGCGCACCACCTCCACCATGGGGGCGCTGGTGGCGCTGGAGGAGGAGAAGCTGCTCACCCAGCAGCAGGCCACCGCCCTGCGGGAGGCGTGGCAGCTCGCCAGCCGCCTGCGCAACGCCATCATGCTGGTGCGTGGCCGCGCCAGCGACTCGCTCCCGGCCGACTACCGGGAGCTGGCCGCCATCGCCGAGCTGATGGGCGACCACTCCGGCCAGACGTCCCACATGCTGGAGGAGACCCGCCGCCTGCTGCGGCGGGCCTCCCAAGTGGTGGACCAGGTCTTCTGGGAGAGCTAGCGGTAGACCTCAGCAGCCCTCGGGGCCGCAAGCGGGGGCGTTCTCGGAGCCGGGGATGGTGATGAACGACGGCGTGGCGGGCTTGATCTCGTCCCACACCTGGTCCAGCACCTGGGTGAACACCTCGGCGGGCTGGGCCCCGGAGACGCCGTACTTGTCCTGGAACACGAAGAACGGGACGCCGTTGACGCCGATGGCGCGGGCCTGCTCGATGTCCTGGCGCACTGCGGCGTTCAGCTCGTCGCTGACGAGCGCCTCGCGGACGGCCTCGGCAGACAGGCCGTGGGCGGTGCCGATGCGCACCAGCACCTCCTCGCCGCTGATCACCTCGCCCTTCTCGAAGTGGGCCGACAGGAGCGCCTCCTTCACGGCGCCGACGTCCAGCCCGGCCTCCTTGGCGGCGTGCAGCAACTGGTGCGCCTTCATGGAGTTGGCGGGCACCAGCGAGTCGAAGTCGTAGTTGAGGCCCTCGGCGCGTGCCGTCTCGGTCACCTGCGCGAGCATGCCGGTGACCTGGTCGGCGGGCATCCCCTTGGCCTGTGAGAGGTAGTCCTTCTCGGAGAGTTCAGAGCGCTCGGGGAGGCTGGGGTCCAGCTGGTAGGAGTGCCAGGTCACCGAGACCTGGTCCTTCGCCGCGAAGCTCTCGAGGGCCGTCTCGAACCGCTTCTTGCCGATGAAGCACCAGGGGCAGGCGATGTCGGACCAGATGTCGATGTTCAAAGTCATGCCCACCAGTCTAACGGTGTAGTTGCAGAATCAACTACTTGTGGTGGTAGGATCCTGCCCACACACAGCGTGTTCCGGGGTCGGTGAAAGTCCGAACCGGCGGTTACAGCCCGCGACCCTCCCGATGCCGCAAGGAAACGGGAGGCTGACTCGGTGGAATTCCGAGGCCGACAGTAAAAGTCTGGATGGGAGGAACGCGTGGACGCGGTCGCGCCCTTCGGGGGACGACCGCTGCTCTGCGGACCCCGGGACCTCTAGAAGGAAGGTACCGGGGTTCAGTTGTCCACGAGGGAGCGCAGCAGGGCGCGTGAGTTCGCCCGCGCCGGCGTCTGGTCCGCCTACCCGGCCCGCACCCGGCCCGGCCACGGCCTCGAGCGGTGGCTGCCGGCCACCGTGGCGGCCCTCCTGCTGCTGGGGGTGTGGCTCGGTGCCACGCGCGGCGGCCTGGTCCTCGAGACGTTCCTGCCCGACCCGCTCGCCGTGTGGGACCGCATCGTCGTCTGGACCGGCAACGGCACCATCTGGCGCTACCTGTGGCCCACCGTCGTCGCCGCCCTGATCGGCTCCGGCATCGCCGTCGTCGCAGCGCTGGTGCTGGGGGTCCTGATCGCCCACTCCCGCCTGCTCGGTGCCGTGATCGAGCCCTTCGTCGCGTTCTCCCAGACCATCCCGCTGGTGGCGGTGGCGCCCCTGCTGGCGCTGTGGATCGGCTACGGCATGGTGCCGATCGCCGTGCTGTGTGCCCTGGTGGCCTTCTTCCCGATGGTCACCACCACCGTCGTCGGGTTCCGCAGCCTGGACATGCGGATGGTGGAGAACGCCTGGCTCGACGGCGCGGGCTTCGGCGCCCGGCTCTGGCACGTCGAACTGCCCGTCGCCGCCCCCGCCATCCTCGCCGGCATCCGCGCCGGCTTCGTGCTCTCCATGACCGGCGCCATCGTCGGTGAGTTCGTCATCGGCGGCGCCGGACTCGGCACGCTGCTCACCATCTCCCGCGAGGCCACCGACACCGTCGGGGTCTTCGCCGTCCTCGTCTGGATCGCCGTCGTGGCGCTCCTGCTGCAGGGCATCATCCAAGCCGCGGAGCACCTCAGCGTCCGCCGTCTACAAGGAGAAACCTCATGACCCTTCGCCGTCGCACCCTGCTCGCGGGTGCCCTCGGACTCCCGCTCGCAGCGCTCGCCGCCTGCGCACCGCAGGAGGGGCGGGAGACCCCGGGCGGGACCTCGGAGCCCACCACCGGGACCACCCGCCTCACCGTCGGCCTCACCTACATCCCGAACGTGCAGTTCAGCCCCTTCTACCTGGCGGTGGCGGAGGACCTGTTCGCGAAGTCCGGACTGGACGTGACCCTGCGCCACCACGGCGCCCAGGAGGACGCCTTCGGGGCGCTGCTGTCCGGGGAGGAGGACGTCGTGTTCGCCTCCTCCGACGAGGCGGTCGTCTCCGCGGCGCAGGCCCCCGAACTGCGCACCTTCGCCACCGCCTACCAGACGTTCCCGGGCGTCGTCATCGTCCCCGCGGACTCCGGCATCACCAGCGTCGAGGACCTCCGAGGCAAGCGCATCGGTATCCCGGGCCACTTCGGCTCCACCTACTACTCGGCCCTCGCCGCCCTCCACAACGCCGGCATGACCGAGGCCGACGTCGAACTCACCGACATCGGCTTCACCCAGGTGGCGGCCCTGACCACCGCCAAGGTGGAGGCCATCGTCGGCTTCACCAACAACGAGACCGTGCAGTTCCAGCTGTCCGGGTTCGACGTCGTCGAAATCCCCGTGCAGCCCGCCGACGAGGCGTCCCTGGTGGGCCCCGGCCTGGTCACGGCGTCCGGGCGCCTGGACGACTCGGTGCTCGCCCGGGTGGCCGAGGGCATGCTGGAGGCCCAGAGGATGATCCTCGAGGACCCCGAACTGGCCATCGCAGCCACCGAGGAGCACGTCCCCACCCTGGCCGACGACGCGCAACGCGAGTCCGCGCGCGCGGTGCTGGCGGCCACCTCGAAGCTGTGGCTGCGCGACGGCGAGGCCAGCGTCGAGGTGGATGCCGCGGCCTTCGAGCGCATGGGGGAGTTCCTCGTCGACGTCGGCATCATCTCCTCCGCCCCCGCGGATACCACGATCATCCTCTGACCGGGCTACGCCTGTGGCGAACGGGTTTTGACGATCAGTTTCGCCGGTGTTTGGATGAACGCATGGACCTGATGCTCGTGACCCGTGCCTGGGTCGACCTGTGCCGTCAGCGTTCCACGGCCTGTCGAGCCTGACTCCGGACCGAAACACCTGCCCGAGCGTCCAACAGGGCAACTCAGTCGCACAGTCGTGCGACCCTCGAAACCCAGAGAAGAGACCTGCATGTCCGCAACCCGCGAGGTGTCAGCCGACGAGGCGACGCCCGAGAAGACCCCCTCAAAGAACCCGCTGAGCAAGTTCAGCGTCCAGATCGTCCTCGGCCTCGTTGCCGGCGTCATCCTCGGCTTCGTGGCCGTCGGCATCGGCACCGGGCCGGACGACGAGGCCAACTGGCTGACCGCCACCCTCTCCGAGATCGGCGGCGCCTACGTCAACCTCCTGAAGCTGCTCGTGGTCCCGCTCGTCGTGACCGCCGTCATCAGCTCCATCGCCCGCCTCCGCGAGGTGGCCAACGCGGCCCGCCTGGCCATCCAGACCCTCGTCTGGTTCGCCATCACCGCGCTCGCGTCCGTGGTGGTCGGCATCGTCGTCGGCCTCATCTCCGGGCCCTGGCTGACCGCCGGCGTCTCCGGTGAGGACGCGGCCGAGCCCGGACGGGTCGGCTCCTGGTGGGCGTTCCTGACGGGCCTGGTGCCCAGCAACATCTTCGGGCTGGAGGTGGGCCTGCGCGGTTCCGCCGAGAACGGCTTCACCGCCAGCCCCAGCTTCAACGTGCTCCAGCTCATCGTGCTGTCCATCGCCTTCGGCATCGCCGCGCTGAAGGTGGGCGAGAAGGCCGCCGGGTTCATCGACTTCACCGAGTCGGCCCTCGCCGTCGTCCAGAAGGTGCTGTGGTGGGTCATCCGCCTGGCCCCCATCGGCACCGCAGCACTCATCGGCCGCGCCATCTCCACCTACGGCTGGAACTCACTCGCGTCGCTCGGCACCTTCGCGATCGCCATCTACGTCGGCCTCCTGCTGGTGTGGGTGATCGTCTACCCGGTGGTGCTGCGCGCCCACGGCCTGTCCGTGCTGCAGTTCTACAAGAACGTCTGGCCGGTCACCACCCTCGGCTTCGTCACCCGCTCCTCCATGGGAGTGCTGCCCGTCACCGAGCAGGTCACCGAGCGCAACATGGGCGTGCCCCGCTCCTACGCCAGCTTCGCGGTCCCGCTGGGCTCCACCACCAAGATGGACGGTTGCGCCGCGATCTACCCGGCCATCGCCGCCATCTTCGTGGCGCAGTTCTACGGCATCGAGCTCGGCATCACGCACTACCTGCTCATCGCCTTCGTCTCCGTCCTCGGCTCCGCCGCCACCGCCGGAACCACCGGCGCGACGGTGATGCTCACCCTGACGCTGTCCACCGTTGGCCTCCCGCTGGAGGGCGTCGGCCTGCTGATCGCCGTCGACGCGATCGTGGACATGGGCCGCACCGCGCTCAACGTCACCGGCCAGGCGCTGGTGCCCACCATCGTCGCCAAGCGCGAGGGCATCCTCGACGAGGAGGTCTACAACTCCAACCCCGAGTACGAGGGCGTCAAGATCTGACGTCGCCGCAAGGCGTGTGTTGCTGCGGAGGGTCCGGGTTCCGGGCCCTCCGCGGCTTTTCCGTCCCGCCACCCCGTCGCACCCCGCCGCCCGCCGCCCGCCGCCCGCCGAATGGCCCCGTCGACCCGACTCGCCGACGATTTCCGGCGGAAGGGGTGCCGGTGCCCTCTGCGTCCGATTCTGTCGGCGTGTCGGGTCGAAGGCGCCCCCGGGCGGGCTGGCGTCGAGTGGCTCGGGCGGAGGGGTGCGCGAGCGGGTCGGGGCGTACGGTGGTGGCATGAAGGAACGCAACATCGCGGTGGCGACGTCGATGCTGCCACTGGCGCTCGCCGTGGTGCTGGTCCTGACCGGGGACGTGAGCCCGTGGTGGGCCCTGGCCGCGGTGCTGCTCGCGGGGGCGCTGGCATGGTTCATGCTCCGCCGCGGCCGGCACACGCCCTGGGCGAGGGCGGGCGCCCAGGTGGGGCCCGGTCACGCCGTCGTGTTCTGGAAGCCCGGGTGCATGTACTGCGAACGGCTGTTGCGGGCGCTAGGCAACGACAACCGGATCACTTGGGTAAACGTCTGGAAGGACGCCGACGCCAACACCGAACTCCGACGTCACAACGACGGTGACGAACTCACCCCCACCGCGCTGGTGGGCGACGGGGTCCTGCGCAACCCGTCGGCCGACGAACTGCAGGCCGCGCTGTCCTGACCGGCCGCCTCACAACGCGACGCACCCCGGGCCGACGTGCGGTCCCGGGGTGCGTGTGGCCCGATCGGCTCAGAGGGCGTAGTACAGCTCGAACTCGTGCGGGTGCGGGCGCACCTGGATGGACTGGATCTCGGCGCGCTTGAGCTCGATCCAGGTCTCGATCAGGTCCGGGGTGAACACGTCACCGGCGAGCAGGAACTCCTGGTCCGCCTCCAGTGCGTCCAACACGGCGCCGAGGGTGGTGGGCACGGTGTCCACGGACGCGTGCTCCTCCGGCGGCAGCTCGTAGAGGTCCTTGTCGATCGGCGCCGGCGGCTCGATCCGGTTCTGGATGCCGTCCAGGCCGGCCAGCAGCATGGCGGCGAAGGCCAGGTACGGGTTCGACGACGGGTCCGGGCAGCGGAACTCGACGCGCTTGGCCTTCGGGTTGGAACCGGTGATCGGGATGCGGATGCAGGCCGAGCGGTTGCGCGAGGAGTAGACCAGGTTCACGGGGGCCTCGAAGCCGGGCACCAGGCGGTGGTAGGAGTTCACCGACGGGTTGGTGAACGCCAGCAGCGCCGGGGCGTGCTTGAGCAGGCCGCCGATGTACCAGCGGGCCGTGTCGGACAGGCCGGCGTAGCCGTTCTCGTCGTAGAACAGGGGTTCGCCGCCGTCCCACAGGGACTGGTGGCAGTGCATGCCCGAACCGTTGTCACCGAAGATCGGCTTCGGCATGAAGGTGGCGGTCTTGCCGGCCTCCCAAGCGGTGTTCTTGACGAGGTACTTGAACTTCATCACGTCGTCGGCGGCGGTCAGCATGGTGTTGAAGCGCCAGTTGATCTCGGCCTGGCCGGCGGTGCCGACCTCGTGGTGGGCGCGCTCGACGATGAGACCCGAGTTCTCCATGTGGCGCACGATGTCGTCGCGGAGGTCCCCGAAGTGGTCCACCGGGGCCACGGGGAAGTAGCCGCCCTTGTACTTGACCTTGTAGCCGCGGTTGCCGCCGTCCTCGACGCGGCCGGAATTCCAGGCGCCGGCCTCGGAGTCGATGTGGTAGTACGAGCTGTTCGAGGTGGAGTCGAAGCGGATGTCGTCGAAGACGTAGAACTCGGCCTCGGGGGCGAAGTAGGCGGTGTCCGCGATGCCGGTGGAGGCGAGGTAGGCCTCGGCCTTCTTGGCGATGTTGCGCGGGTCGCGGGAGTAGGGCTCCTTGGTGAGCGGGTCATGCACGAAGAAGTTGACGTTCAGCGTCTTCGACTTGCGGAAGGGGTCGACGAAGGCGCTGGTCGGGTCTGGCAGCAGTGCCATGTCCGACTCGTGGATCTTCTGGAAACCTGTGATGGACGAGCCGTCGAAGGACAGGCCGTCGGTGAACACCTCCGGGCCGAAGGATCCGGCCGGGACGGTGAAGTGCTGCATGACGCCCGGCAGGTCGCAGAAGCGGCAGTCGACGGTCTCGATGCCTTCTTCCTTGATGTAGGCCAGGAGCTCTTCTGCGCCGTTGAACATGGGTGGTTTTCCTCCATTTAGCTTGTGACTGTGCCAGAGCCTATGGGTGGGCCGTTGCTCCACAGTTGCTGCAGGGTAACAGCCACGTTACACAGGCCCGGATAGGCTTCGGGCGTGACGGACAAGAAGATCTACCCGGGATCCAGCATCGGACTGCCGGCCGAGGGGCGCGGTTCGCTCGCCGGTTGGTGGCCCCGGATCGGTGCCCTCGTCGGCGACTGGGCGGCCAGCAGCGTGGTGACCATCGCCCTCTTCGGCTGGGGCGGCTTCCAGAGCCAGTATGGATCGTTCATCGTCCTCGGGGTCTACTTCGTCGAGGCCGCGGTGCTGACCGTCCTCACGGGCGGCTCCTTCGGGCAGTTGATCGCGCGCATCGGGGTGGTGCGCACCGACGGGCAGCCGCTGGGCATCTGGCGTCCCGTGCTGCGCACGTTCCTTAAGTGCCTGGTGATCCCGCACGTGGTCCTCGGGGCGGAACGTCGGGTGCTGACCGACATGCTGGTGGGCACCGCCGTCGTCAACCGTCGGTGAGCTCCAGGGGGCCGGTCAGGTAGCGCTGGATGGTGGGGCCGACGTTGGCCACCACCTCCTCGGCCGGCATCGAGGCCAGCGGCTCCACTGCCACGAGGTACCTGGCGACGAAGAGCCCGACGAACTGCGAACCGGCCAGCACCGCGCGCTGGGCACGCTCCTGCGGCGACCCGTCCAGGTGCTGCGTGAGCCGGCCCAGTATCCGGTCCCCGACGAACCGGCGCAGCAGGTCCGGGTGGCTGCTGATCCCACTGCGCAGCACGGCCCGCATCGCGGGACCCGCGGGAGAGTCCATCAGGGCCAGCGCCGAGCGGACCAGCTCCGCCCCCCAGTCCTCCCGCGGCAGCGCGGTGACGTGTTCGACCAGGGAGTTCGGGGAGGCGCCGTGCGAGAGCACCTCCTCGAAGAGCTGGTCCTTGCTGCCGAAGTAGTGGTGGACCAGGGCCGCGTCCACGCCGGCCTCACGGGCGATCGCCCGCAGGCTCACGCCGTCGAACGACTTCCGCGCGAACAGTGCGGAAGCGACCTCGAGGATGCGGCTGCGGGTCCGCTCGGACTTGGAGGTCATCGCGTCTGGCGTGGCATGGAGCGGGAGGCCACGAACAGGAACGCCAGGACGATGCCGGCCAGCAGGCCGACGCGGCCCCAGGACTCCGCCGGGACGGTCTCGTTGGCCACTACGTCGACGACCGAGTCCACGGCCCAGGTCATGGGCAGCACCTCCGAGACTGCGGCAAGCACGTCGGGCATGTGTTCCTTGGGCACGAAGAGTCCGCACAGGAACAACTGCGGTCCGATGAACAGGGGCATGAACTGCACCGCCTGGAACTCGGAGCGTGCGAACGCGCTGGCCAGCAGCCCGAACGCCACCCCCACCAGGGCGTCCAGCAGCGCCAACAGGATCAGCATCCAGGCGGGCCCGGCGATCTCAACACCCATCGGCCCCAGCACCAGCAGGCCCAGCAGCGTGGCCTGCAGCACCCCCAGGAACCCGAACACCCCACCGTAGGAGGCCAGCAGGTTCCACCGGGTCAGGGGGGTGGTCAGCAGCCGTTCGAGGGTGCCGGAGGTGCGCTCCCGGAGCATGGTCACCGACGTCACGATGAACATCAGCATCATGGGCAGGATGGCCAGCATCATCGGGCCGAGCGAGTCGAACGCGCCGCGGCCGCCGGGCGGCACCGGGACGTCGACGAAGACGTAGTAGAGCAGCGTGACGAGCAGCAGCGGCATGACGATGATGATGCCGACGGTGCGGGGGTCCGCGCGCAGCTGGGCGGCGATGCGCGCCACGGTTGTCAACGCCGACGGCGTGCGCAGCCGGGGCCGGCCGGCCGCGTGCCGTGCGGTGGTGGTCATGCCGCCACCTCCTGCTTGATCAGGGTGAGGAAGGTCTCCTCCGGGGTGGAGGCGCCGGTGCGCTCCTGCAGGTCCAGGATGGGGGCGTGGGCCAGGAAGTGGCCCTCGCGCATCAGCAGGATGCTGTCGCACCGGGTAGCCTCGTCCATCACGTGGCTGGAGACCAGTAGCGTCGTCCCCTGCGCCGCGAGCCCGCGGAAGTGTTCCCACAGGGACTCCCGGGTGAGGGGGTCCAGTCCCACCGTCGGCTCGTCGAGGACCAGCAGTTCGGGGGAGCCGACCTGGGCGCACGCCAAAGAGGCCCGGCTGGCCTGCCCGCCGGAGAGGTGCTCGACGCGGCGGTTGGCGTACGCGGTCAACTCCACCGCCTCCAGGGTGCGCGCGACGTCGTCGGGGCCGGCGCCCACCAGGGCGGCGAAGTGGGCCACGTTGTCCCGCACCGAGAGGTCCTTGTAGACGCTCAGGGACTGGCTGGTGTAGGCCACGCGCCGGCGCAGGGCCCGGTCCGAGGGCGGGAGCCCGAGCACGGTGAGCGAGCCGGAGGCGATCCGCTGGACGCCCACCATGGTGCGCATCAGGGTGGACTTGCCGCAGCCGGACGGCCCGAGCAGGCCGGTGACGGAACCGCGGGCGAGGTCGAGGTCCAACCCGTGCAGGACCTCGTTGCGGCCCCGTTGGACCACCAGCTCGCGCGCCGTGACGGTCGATTCATCAACCGTTGAATTCATCATGTGATGAACGGTACGCCGGGTTCGGGCGGTGTGCAATGGGTTCGGTGGAACGACGCGCAACGGCGTGCGGCGCGCACTAGGCTGCCCATGCGGGGGAGCCGGGTGGAGGGCGGTGGTGTATCAGCCCGGGGCCGGTGCCCTCATAGGAGTTGAGCACCAGCGTCGGAAGGATGCCCATGTCACCCGAGGAGCCAGTCCTGAACCCGTACCCGCGGTTCAACCCCTACGTGGCCGCGGCCTGGGGGATCCGCGTCACCACTTCCGTCTCGGACAGCGCCACCCCGTACGTGGAGGACGCGCTGTTGGTCACGGCGCCACAGGACGATCTGCCCACCCTGGTGGCGGGTGTCGAGGAGGTCGCGCGGGAACTCGGCCTGGGCATCGAGCGCACCGAGCTGGGAGTGAAGCCGACGGACCTCCCCACTGAACAGCTGCTGCCCCGGACCCACAAGATCATCCTGGAAGGGGTCACGGGCGCCGTCGACGCCGCCTCCGTGCTGCAGCGCATCGGCCCGGGCAGGGGCGTGAGCCTGGACCACATGCTGGTGGCCAACCCGTACTACGCCGGCATGCCGTACTACGCGGGAATGCCGTACTACGCAGGGATGCCCTACTACGCCGGCATGCCGCACTACTCCAGCTCGAGCGCGCCGGCCAGCAGCTACGGGGCGCCGGGGCTGGGCGGGCGTGCCCCGGTCGCGGTCGTGCTGCCGGACCCGGCGCTGCGCCGTCGCAAGGTGAAGCGCCCCCCTGTGGTGGTCATCCCGGACACGGGGCTCGAGAAGCACCCATGGTTCGAGGACCCGGCACTGGCCACCTCCGAGGCCTACGTGGACGGTCAACTGATCGGCCGGTTCGGCACCGTCCCCGGCTCCGCCACGCCGGAGCCACCCCGCAATCCGTTGGACGGCTCCCTGCTGCCCTATGCCGGCCACGGCACATTCGCCGCCGGTCTGGTGCGGCAGGTCTGCCCCGAGGCCGTCATCCTCGGCATCCCGATCATGACCGACGACGGCGTCGTCTCGGAGTCCTGCCTGCTGGCCACCCTGTACGCCTTGCTGACACGGCAGGCGCAGGCCATCATCGGCCACCGCCCCGAGGAACTCATCGACGTGCTGAGCCTCTCGCTCGGCTACTACCACGAGGCCCCAGAGGACGCACTCTCCGACGGCCCCCTGAGGGCGGTGCTGGAGGCATTCGGCCAGCTCGGGGTGCTGGTGGTCTGCGCCGCCGGCAACGACTCCACCACGGCGCCGCTGTTCCCGGCCGCCTTCGCCGCCGAGCCGCACCAGCCGCACACGCTTCCGATGATTGGCGTCGGATCCCTCAACCCGGACGGCACCGTCGCGTACTTCAGCAACGCCGGCCCCTGGGTCTCCTGCCATCGTCCGGGCGCCGCCATCGTCAGCACCATGCCCATCACGCTCGACGGTGACATGCTCCCGGTGGCGGCCATGACGGCGGGTACCGAGGAACGTGCCACCGTGGACCCCAACAAGTTCGCAGGCGGTTTCGGCACCTGGAGCGGCACCTCCTTCTCCGCGCCGGTGCTCGCCGGCGAGCTCGCCGCCCGGTTCGTGGCCGACGGCCGTGCCGCCCTCGAGCCGACGGAGGCACTGGAGCGCGGCTGGCAGGCGCTGGCCGAGGAACTCGGATGGAGACGGCCATGACGGCGACACCCAGCCTCGTGGAGCGGGCCACCATCCTGTTCGAGGGATTCCGCGAGGGGGAGGCGGGCAGGCTTGACCGGCTCGTCGAACTCCTGACCCCGACCCTCTGGCACGTCGCCCGAGCCTGTGGGCTGGACCGCGCCGACGCCGAGGACGTGGTGCAGACCGCGTGGCTGCGGCTCGTCGAAAAACAGGCCACGGTGGAGAACCCCAAGGTGGTGCTGGCCTGGCTGGGCACCACGGTGCGACGGGAGGCCTGGCGCGTCCGCAAGGAACGTCGGCGCTCCATGAGCTGGGAGGAACCGCCCGAACAGGCGGACCCCGGCCCCGACCCGGCCGACGCCGCCGTCCTGGGCGAGACGCAGCGCGTCCTGTGGCACCACTTCTCCCAACTCACCCCGCGGTGCCAGGCGCTGCTGCGGGTGGTCAGCCGCGGCGGACGCCCGGACTACGCGGTCCTCGCCGAGACCCTCGACATGCCCGTCGGGTCCATCGGACCCACCCGCGGGCGCTGCCTGGCCGCTCTCCGCAAGGCACTCACCTCCGACCCATCCTGGAGCCCGACATGACCGACGCCTTCCAGCAGCCCATGGACGAGCTCGACGACGAGATCCTCGAGCAGGTCCAGGACCTCTTCGACGCTCTCGACCCGCCGCCCGCGGACCTCACGGAGGAGGTCGTGGTGGCCATCTCGTTGGCGGCCCTCGACGCCGAGATCGCCACTTTGCAGGACGAGTCCGAACTCCTGCTGCGCACCAGCGGGGCCGCCTCCACCGATGCCGTCACGTTCACCGGCTCGTCGGTCCAACTCATGGTCTCCACCAGCGAGGACGACGCCGAGACCATCCGCATCGACGGCTGGGTCACCGGTGGCGGCGTGGAGGTGGAACTGCTGCGCGGCACCGACTCCACCACGGCGGTCGCCGACGCCCACGGCAGATTGGTGTGGCGACGGGTGCCGCGCGGCCAGGTCCGATTCCTGATCCACCCGGCCGCCCCCGGTGCGCGGCCCGTCCTGACGCCGGTGATCGAGCTCTGATGTGACTGGGACCGACCCGTTCGCGTCAGCACGCGACGCCTACCGGGAGGCGCGGGAAGCGATCGCCCAGTACCGCCTCCAGGACGCGCGCGCCCACGTCTCGCGCGCCCTCACCCAGCTGGGGGAGGCCGAGGGTGGTGAGGAGGAGCGCTTCGAGCTGGGCATCCGGATCCGGGTCACCGGATCCTGGCTGACCTCGGACTCCGATGGGTTGACCGCCGCCCTCCAGGAGGTGGCCGCGGCGCGGGACGAGGCGACGGCCGCGGGGCGGGACGACCTCCGGGCCGTCGCCCTCGTCCAGGCCGGGGTGCTGCGGGCCCGCGCCGGCTTCGTGGAGGAGGCGCTCGAAGAACTGCGGCCGGCGGTGGAGTTCTCGCAGCACCTCCCCGTCGAGGACCGGGTGCGGCTCCTGTTGAACAAGGGGACGATGGCCTCCGAGGCGGGTCACCTGGCGGAGGCGGCGGCGGACCTGGCCGCTGCGGCCGCGCTCGCCACCGACCTGCCCGACCACGCGTTCATGGCCGTCCACAACCTCGGCTTCGTGGAGTACCTGCAGGGTGACCTGCCCGCCGCGCTGCACTCCATGCGGGTCGCCGACGAGATGGACACCCCCGTGGACCGTTCGGTCTCCCGGCTGGACCGCGCCCGGGTGCTGATGGAGGTTGGGCTGCTGGACGACGCCGCGGAACTCCTGGCCGGCACCGTCGAGGACATGCGCGCCGCAGGCATGGCCGACGAGCTCACCAGCGCGCTGCTGGACAGGGCGAGGTGCGAGCTGCTGCGGGGCAGCACGGGCGCGGCCGTCGAACTGGCCGACGAGGTGGTCGCCCGCGCGGAGGAGCGCGGCGAGCAGTTGCGGGTGCTGGCCGCGGCGGGGGTGCGCGTCGAGGCGTTGCTGGCGGACGGTGAACAGGACCTGCGCACGGTGGCGGAGGCGGACCGCCTCGTCACCGCGGCCGGGAGGGCGGGCATGGAACTGATCGCGGACCGGGCCGAGGCCGTGCGCGTGATCGCGAGCTCGAGACTGGGTGCGGTGACGCTCGCGCCCGGGACGCGGTCGGCGCTGCGCCGCCTGGCCGGATCGCCCTACTTCACCACCCGACTGCTGGCCGGCCGGGCAGAACTGGCGCTGACCGACGACGAGGAGCGCCGCTCCGAACTCCTGGCCGAGGCCACCCGGGACCTGGCCCGCTCCAAGTCCGGCATGGCCAGCCTGGACCTCCGCACCGCCGTCACTGTCCACGTCGAACCCATCCTCGCGCTGGACCTCGAGCGGGCCGTGGCCGGTGGGGACGCGGCGGTGGCGTTGGAGGTGACCGAGCGGTGGCGCGCCGCGCTGGACACGGTGCCCTCGGTGCGGCCCTCACCGGACCCGGAGGTGGCCGGGCTGTGGTCCCGGCTGCGCAAGCGCCACGAGGACCTGCGCGAGGCGCCGGCCGAGGCGGTCAGGGGCCTGCAGGACGACGTGGCGGCACTCGAGCAGCAGCTGCGGGAACGGTCCTGGCGCGGCCCCGGGGACCGGAGCGGACGGGAGCCGGACAGGGCTGGGCTCCCGGCGCCGACGTCGGCCACCCTGCTCACCTACTTCTGGGCCTCCGAGGAACTGCACCTGCTGCACGTGCCGCCGGGGGAGGGGCCGAGCCTCCTGCGGCTCGGCGGCCGGGCCGAGCTCACCGAGCTGGTGGCCAGGGCGGTGGCCGACGCCGCAGCTCTCGCGCACGCGCCCCAGGGCCCGTTGGGGGCAGCCGTGCGCAGCTCCCTGGAGGAGGAACTGGCCGAGCTGGACTCCGTGCTGCTGCCGCCCGAACTGGGTGACGGGCCGGTGGTGGTGGTGCCCAGCGGCCGCCTCGCCCGGCTGCCGTGGGGGATGCTGCCCCGGCTGCGGGACCGCGGGCTGACGCTGGCCCGCTCGGCCGCCCTGTGGCGCAGCGGTGCCACCGCATTGGCCGAGGTGCCCCGCGTGGCCGTCGCCAGCGGTCCCGAGCTGGCCCTGGCGGAACAGGAGACGAGCCGCGTGGTGGGGAGCTGGTCCGGGGCCACCCGGGTGCCGGGGGAGCCCGCCTCGGTGCGGGCCGCCCTGCGCGAGCACGACGTCGTGCACGTGGCGGCTCATGGCCGACACCGCGCCGACAACCCCCTGTTCTCCTCGCTGTGGCTGCACGGCGGCTCCTTGTTCGCCCACGAACTGGAGGGCATGGACGTGCGCTCCAGCCTGGTGGTGCTGTCTGCCTGCGGGGTGGGCCGGGCCCGGCTCCGCTCCGGGGACGAGGCCCTCGGACTGACGTCGAGTCTCCTCGCGCTCGGGGTGCGCGCCGTGGTGGCCCCGCTGACCGACGTCCCGGACTCGCTGGCCTGCGAGACCATGGCGGCTCTGCACCGGGGGCTGGCAGGTGGGATGAGTGGTCCCGAGGCGTTGGCCGAGGCGTCGGGCGGTGACCTCCTCGCGCGCTCGTTCACCTGGTTCGGCTCGGACTGGACAGCACCTGTTTCGACACCCACCACTTGAAAGTTCGAGGGGTCGAACATAGGATTCTGGGATCGATTCGGAGGATCCCATGCAACAGCGCGCCACGAGGTTCCTGCCGGTGGCGATCATCATGGCCACCGCACTTGTCGGCTGCGCCCCGGCCGCGGGGAGCGACGACCGGGCCCTGAGCGTGGTGACCACCACCGGATACCTCGCCGACGTCGTCTCACAGGTGGCGCCCGAGGCGGACGTGACCACTCTCGTCGGGCCGGGGGGAGACCCGCACACCTACCAGCCGTCCACGCGTGACATCCAGACGATCCTGGACGCGGACCTGGTGCTGTGGAACGGGCTACGGCTCGAGGCGCAGATGGCCGACGTCCTGCTCGGACAGGGGGAGCGGCAACTGGCCGTGGCCGAGGCCCTGCCCGACGAGCTCCTGCTGCCGCTGCCCGGGAGGGACGCCGACGGCAACCACCTCAGCGACCCGCACGTCTGGAACAGCCCAGAGGCCTGGGCGCTCGTGGTGGGGGAGGTGGCCGACCGGCTGGCCGAGGTCGACCCCGACGCCGCCGGCCAGTACCGGGGCAACGCCGAGTCGTTCGCCGCCCGGATCGCGGCCGCCGGCCGGTGGGCCGAGGACCTCCTGGCTCCCGTCCCCGAGGCGGACCGCACCCTGGTCACCGGCCACGACGCGTTCAACTACTACGGGCACACCTATCGGTTCCGGGTGCACGCCACCGACTTCATCTCCACCGACGCCCAGCTCAGCGCCACCCAACTGAGCGAGCTGGCGGACCTGGTGGCGACGGAGCAGGTGCCCGTGGTGTTCGCGGACAACCAGGCCAACCCCCAGGCCATCACCAGTCTCGCCGAGGCCGTGGCGGCCCGGGGGTGGCGGGTGGAGGTCTCCGAGTCAGAGCTGTACGCCGACTCGCTGGGAGCCGGGGAGGACGTGGACTCCTGGCTGGAGGTGTTCGAGCACAACACCCGGGCGATCGCGGCGGCGCTCGGCGTCCCGGAGGAGGAACGATGACCACTGTGGACGCCTGCAACGTGCGCGGCCTGAGCGCCGCCTACGGCACGACGCCGGTCCTGCGGGACGTTGACCTGGACGTGCCCGCCGGGGTGGTCCTCGGCGTCGTCGGGCCCAACGGTGCCGGCAAGTCCACCCTGCTCAAGGCCATGCTCGGACTGGTGCCGCCGCTCGCGGGCGCGGTGGAGTTCTTCGGGCGGCCCCTGCCGCAGGTGCGTGGCAGGGTCGGGTTCATGCCGCAGGCGACGACGGTGGACTGGGACTTCCCGACCACGGTGCGCGACGTGGTCACCATGGGCACCTACGGCTCCCTCGGCTGGCTGCGCCGCCCCGGCAGGGCCGAGCGGGAACGCGCCCGGGCCGCCCTCGAGCAGTGCGGGATCGCGGACCTCGCCCGCAGGCAGATCGGGGAGCTCTCGGGCGGGCAGCGGCAGCGGGTGTTCCTGGCCCGCAGCCTCGCCGCCGAACCGGACCTGTTCCTAATGGACGAGCCGTTCGCCGGGGTGGACGCGCGCAGCCAGCAGGCCATCGTCGAGGTGCTGCACGGCCTGCGCGCGGCGGGGCGGACCGTGGTCATCGTGCACCACGACCTCGCAACCGTGCCCGAGTACTGCGACCACGTGGCCCTCCTGAATCGCACCGTGGTGGCGGGCGGCCCGGTCGCGGAAGTGTTCACCCCGGACAACGTCCGCCACGCCTACGACGTCGTGGCCGCCGACGACCCCTTCCTCGGGCTGGTCCGGTGAACCTCTTCGAGTTCCTCGGCAACCACACCTACAAGATGGTGTTCCTCGGCACCGCCATGATCGGGTTGGTGGCCGGCGCCCTGGGGGCCTTCGCCTACCTGCGCAAGCGCTCCTTGGTCAGCGACGTGATCTCGCACTCCGCCCTCCCCGGGGCGCTCGGGGCGTTCCTGCTCGCCGTAGCCCTCGGGCTCGACGGCAGGAACCTCGCCCTCCTGCTGCTGGGGGCCATCGTGACCGCCGGGATCGCGGTGGCCGCCGCCGGCCACGTCGTGCGCGCCACCATCATCCGCGTGGACACCGCCATGGCCATCGTGCTGACCGTGTTCTTCGGTGCCGGCATGCTGCTGATGCGCATCATCACCGACGGCCCCTACCCGGGCAAGGGCGGGATCCAGGACTACCTGTTCGGCAACGCCACCGTGATCACCCGGGCGGACCTGGCCACCATCATCGTGGTGGGAGCGCTGGCGCTCGGGGTGATGGTGGCGTTCTGGAAGGAGTTCGCGCTGCGCACCTTCGACCCGGTGCATGCGGCGCTGCTGGGGAAGGGACGCCGGATCGACGCCCTGATGTCGTTCGCGCTGGTGCTGGCCGTCGTGATCGGGGTGAAGGCGGTGGGGCTGGTGCTGATGGTGGCGCTGGTGGTGACCCCCGCCGCGGCCGCCCGCCAGTGGACCCGTCGGCTGCCGACGATGGTGGCCCTGGCCGCCGGGATCGGGGCGCTCGCCGGCGGCACCGGGACCTACCTGTCGGTCAACCTCGGGGCCGTGCCGCCCGGCCCGGTGGTGGTGCTGGTGCTGTTCGGCATCTTCCTGGCCTCCATGCTGCTGGCCCCCGGCCGCAGCCTCGGGCACCGCCTGCTGCAGCGGGCCCGACTCCGGCGAGCACTGGCCTCGGCATGAGCTTCCTCCTCGGGGTGGTCCTGCTGGCCGTGGTGACGGCGGTGGCCTGCGCCCTGCCGGGGGCGTTCATCGTGCTGCGGGGCAACTCCATGCTCGTCGACGCCATCAGCCACGCCGTGCTGCCGGGCATCGTCGTGGGCTACTTCTTCACAAGAAACCCGGACTCGCCGTGGCTGGTGGCAGGGGCCGCGCTCACGGGGCTGCTCGTGGTGCTGGGCAGCGAGTACCTGGCCCGCACCGGCCTGCTCGCGGGCGACGCTCCGCAGGGGTTGGTGTTCCCGGCCCTGTTCAGCGTCGGCGTGATCCTCGTCTCGCTCGAGTTCTCCGACGTCCACCTGGACACCCACACCGTCCTGGTGGGGGACCTCAACCTCGCGGGCTTCCGGCAACTGAGCGTCGCCGGGGTCGGGATCGGTCCCGAGGCGCTCTACGTGATGCTGGGCGTCGCCGTCCTCGACGCCCTGTTCGTCGTCCTGTTCTACCCGCGCCTGAAGCTGGCCACCTTCGACGCGGCCTTCGCCCACAGCATCGGGATCCGCACCGGGGTCCTGAACGCCGCGCTGATGCTGCTGGTGGCCGTCACCGTCACCGCCGCCTTCAACGTCGCCGGGGCCATCCTGGTCATCGCCCTCATGGTGGTGCCGGCGGCCACGGCGCTGCTGCTGGCCAGTCGGCTCTCGCGGATGATCGCCGCCACGCTCGGCATCGCGGCCGGTGGCGCGTTGGCCGGCTTCTGGCTCGCCTACTTCCTCGACGCCCCCACCAGCGCCGGGATGGCCGTGTTCCAGGGCCTCGTGTTCGCGACGGTGCTGTTGGTCACCAGGACCCGCCGGCCGGCGACGGCCGCCCGGTAGGCTCCGAGCATGTCGGTATCCGAGCTCTCCAGCAGTGCGCAGAACCACCTGAAGGTGATCTGGGGGCTGCAGGAGTGGACCCCGGAACCGGTGCTGCCGTCGACCATCGCGGACAAGACCGGGCTGCGGCTCTCCTCGGTCTCCGGCGCCATCTCCAAACTGGTGGACAAGGGACTGGTGGAGCACGAGCCCTACGGGGCCGTCCACCTCACGGACGAGGGCCGTCGGCTGGCGCTGGAGATGGTGCGCCGACACCGACTGATCGAGACGTTCCTGGTGCAGGTGCTCGGCTATGGCTGGGACGAGGTGCACGACGAGGCCGAGGAACTGGAGCACGCCGTCTCCGACCTGATGGTCGAACGGCTCGACGCCCTCCTGGGCCACCCGGAGCGGGACCCGCACGGCGACCCCATCCCCGGTTCGGACGGCTCCGTGCGGATGCCGAGGGCGGACTCCCTGGCCGACGTCGCGCCTGGCCGCTACGTGGTGGCGCGGATCTCCGACGACGACCCGGAACTGTTGCGCTTCTTCTCCGAGCATGGCATCGAGCTGGACGCCGAGCTCCGAGTGGCTGCCGGTCCGGCCTACTCGGACGCCCTCTCGGTGGCGGTCGGGGGAGGGGCTGCGCTGACCCTCGGGCGCTCCGCCGCGGCGGCCGTTCGTGTCTCCGCCCGCTCCTGACGCCGCCCCCCCGATTGATAATGCGAATTGTCGCCCACGTTCGTGGGCTGCAAATAATGCGCATTATCACCTTGACCGGCCGGAAGGCCGCGGGACAGACTGCTGTCCCGTACCAACCGGAGCGATCGAGGAGGATCGATGCCGCGTCACCGCTTCACCCAGGCCGACGTCGCCGCCATCGCGGGCGTCAGCCAGTCCACGGTCAGCTTCGTGCTCAACGGCAGCACCCCGTCGGGCGTGCGCATCTCGGAGGAGACCCGCACCAAGGTGCAGGAGGCCATCCGGATCACCGGGTACTCCGCCAACCCGGTGGCCCGCCGGCTGGCCGGTGGCCGCAACCAGATCGTCGGCGTGTTCACCTACGAGGCGACGTTCCCGCGCGGCGGCCGGGACTTCTACGGCCCCTTCCTGGTGGGCATCGAGCACGCCGCCGAGAAGCTCGGCGTCGACATGCTGCTGTTCACCTCCGCGCGGGTGGTGGACGGCCGCCGCCGACTCGCCCGTGACGGCTGGCAGCGCCTCGGGATCGCCGACGGCTGCCTCTTGTTGGGACAGCACGAGGACCGCGGCGAGCTCCAGCACCTGCTGGACACCAACTACCCCTTCGTCTTCATCGGCAAGCGTGCCAGCGAGGGCAGCCGCCTGCCCTACGTCGGCGCAGACTACGAGGCCGCCACCGCCCGGCAGGTCCGCAGGCTGACCGAGCGCGGCCACGCGCGGGTGGGTTACGTCGGCCCCAGGACCACGGACCAACCCACTCTGGACCGCGTGGCCGGCTACCAACGGGCCGTGCGCGAGTTCGGGCTCACCCCACGCTTCGTGGAGGGGGACACCGCCGCCGCCATCGCCCGCGAGGTCGCGGAGCGGGGCCTCACCGGGGTGCTCGTCGCCCCGGAGATCGACGCGGAGGAACTGGCCGACGCCCTGGAGGCCCTCGGGCTGCGGGTCCCCGAAGACGTCTCCATGCTCCTGCTCGGCCAGGCCCTGCACCCGCATCGCGCGGGAAGGGACTGGGCCGGCTTCACGGTGCCCCGAGAGGAGATGGGGGCCAGGGCGCTCGTGCTCCTGTCCCGGATCATCGAGCTCGAGTCCCGCGGCCGCCGCAACCGCCCCGGACGCACTGGCGGCGCACCCCAAGAGGAACTCGACCACCACCAGATGCTCGACTGCCCCGACGTGGAAGGCGCGTCGTTGCAGCCCGCACCCCCCTCCCCGCTACCGAAGGAAGAACCACGTGACAACTCCTGAACTCTCCACAGACATCCTCGTCGTCGGGGGTGGGCTGGGCGGGATCGCCGCAGCCCTGGCCGCAGCCGACCGCGGCGCCACCGTCGTCCTCAGCGAGGAGTTCGAGTGGATCGGCGGGCAACTCACCTCCCAGGCCGTGCCGCCGGACGAGCACCCCTGGGTGGAGGAGTTCGGGATCACCGCCCGCTACCGCGCGCTGCGTGACGGGATCCGCGACGTCTACCGCAGGCGCTACCCGCTCCTGCCCGAGGCCCGGGACCGGGTCGACCTCAACCCGGGCGCGGGCTGGGTCTCGAAGCTGTGCCACGAACCGCGCGTCGCCGTGGGAGTGCTCCACGAGATGCTCGCCCCGCACCGCTCCACCGGCCGCATCCGCCTGCTCGAGCGGTTCCGCCCCGTGGCCGCCGGCACCGACGGCGACCGGGTCACCGACGTCACCCTCGCCTCCGTGACCACCGGTGAGCAGGTCCGCGTCGCCGCCCACTTCGTGCTCGACGCCACCGAGACCGGGGAGCTGCTGCCGCTGACGGGCACCGAGTACGTGACCGGGTTCGAGTCCCGCGCCGAGACCGGCGAGCCCAGCGCCCCGGAGGAGGCCCAGCCCGGGAACGTGCAGGCGCTCAGCGTGTGTTTCGCCGTCGAACACGTGGAAGGGGACCACACCATCGACGAGCCGGAGGACTACGAGTTCTGGCGCGACTACGTCCCGGCCGCCTGGCAGGGCAACCGGATGCTGTCGTGGGTGGCGCCCAACCCCCGCACCCTGGAGATCGTCGAGCGGCAGTTCGACCCCAACCCCGGCGACGACGTCGCCGCCGTCGACGCGGACCAGTCCAGGAACGCCGGCGACCTGAACCTGTGGACCTTCCGCCGGATCGCCGCCCGGGACCAGTTCGAGGAGGGCTTCTACGCCAGCGACATCTGCCTGGTGAACTGGCCCAGCATCGACTACTTCCTGGCCCCGGTCCTCGACCTCCCCCGGGACGAGGAACTCGCGCACTACGCCAGGGCCCGCCGGCTCAGCCTCTCGATGCTGTACTGGATGCAGACCGAGGCGCCCCGCCCCGACGGCGGCACCGGCTTCCCCGGCCTGCGGCTCCGCCCGGACGTGATGGGCTCCGACGACGGCCTCGCCCAGGCGCCCTACCACCGGGAGTCCCGCCGCATCAGGGCACTGGCCACCATCACCGAGAACGACGTCTCCCACGCCGTGCGCGGCGACGCCGGCGCCACCCGCTACGAGGACTCCGTCGGGGTGGGGATGTACCGGATCGACCTGCACCCCTCCACCGGCGGCGACACCTACATCGACGTCGCCTCCACCCCGTTCGAGATCCCCCTCGGGGCGCTCATCCCGCAGCGCACCACGAACCTGCTGGCGGCCTGCAAGAACATCGGCACCACCCACATCACCAACGGCTGCTACCGGCTCCACCCCGTCGAGTGGAACATCGGGGAGGCAGCCGGCCACCTGGCCGCGCACTGCCTGGACCTGGGCACCACCCCCCACGCAGTCCACGCCGACCCGGACCTGCTGGCCGCCTACCAGCGGGAGCTGGACGAGACCGGCGTCGAACGGCACTGGCCCGAAGGCCGTGTCCACGCCTACTGAGAACACCCGACCGAAGAAGTTCAAACCAACCGAGGAGAGAGAAATGACCAACCCGCAGACGCGCCGCAGCCGTGGCCTGGGTGTGGGGGCCGGCATCGTCGCCGCAGCCCTTGCGCTCACCGGCTGCAGCAGTGCCGCCCCGAGCGAGGCCGAGACCCCCGACGAGCCGGTGAGCCTCCGCATGACGGTCTGGACGGCCGACGAGACCCAGCTGGCCCTGTTCGACGAGATCGCCGACGCCTACATAGAGCAGAATCCCGAACTGGTCTCGGACATCACCTTCGAACCCATCCCGTTCACCGAGTACACCACGTCGGTCACCACCCAGCTGGCCGGTGGCAACGCGCCGGACCTCGCCTGGATCCTGGAGAGCTACGCACCCGAGTTCGTCAGCAGTGGCGCACTGGCCGACATCGGCCCCGCTCTGCAGGCCACCGAGGGGTACGACTACGACGACCTGCTGGAGTCGTCGCTGGCGCTGTGGAGCACCGACGAGGGCCTGTTCGCCTACCCGTTCTCCAACAGCCCGTTCGCGATGTTCGTCAACACCGACCAGCTCGAGGCCGCCGGCCAGCCCAACCCGGCCGACCTCGTCGCCTCGGGGGAGTGGACCTTCGACGCCGCCCGGGACCTTTCGGCGGCCGCGGCCGAGACCTCCGGCAAGGAGGGCCTCGTGGTGCGCGACTTCGACTACCAGGCCTGGGAGAACCTGTCGTCGGTGTGGAACGGCTGGGACGCGGCACCCTGGAGCGCCGACGGCACCGAGTGCACGCTCGCCGCTCCGGAGATGGTGGAGGCCATGACCTGGATCCACGACGCCACCTTCACCGACGGCGCCCTGCCCGGACCCGGTGTCACCGCGGACTTCTTCGCCGGCGACGCGGCCATGACGATCACCCAGATCAGCCGCGCCTCGGCCATCGACGACAGCTTCGCCTGGGACATCGTGCCCCTGCCCGCCGGCCCGGCCGGCAAGCAGAACGTGATCGGACAGGCCGGCATCGGGGTGTTCGCCAACGCGGAGAACCCGACGGTGGCGGCGGACTTCCTGGCCTTCTTCACCAACCCCACCAACGCCGAGAAGCTGGCCACCTACTTCCCGCCGCCCCGGGAGTCCCTGCTCAACGCCGAGGTGCTCGGGGCCGCCAACCCCAAGCTGAGCGAGGAGCAGCTCCAGGCCGTCGTCGTCGAGGGCATCCAGGACGCCGTCACCAAGCCCACGCACGTCAACTTCGCCGAGCTGCAGGAGACCGTCCGCTCCGAACTGGACGCGCTGTGGCAGGCCGACGCCGACGTCGCAGCAGTACTCGGTCAGACCTGCACCGCCATCGAGCCGCTGCTGGAGGGCTGAGAGTCCATGACCATCACCGCCGTCCCCCCGACGGCCGAGGTTGCGGAGCAGCGGGAGCGCCCCACGCGCCCCCGCCGCTCCGCGGCGGTGCGCCAGGACTGGCTCGTCGGATACACGATGGTGGCCCCTGCCGTGCTCGGCTCGCTCGCCTTCGTCATCGGCCCGCTGGTGGCAGTCTTCTGGTACTCGCTCCACGACTGGAACGTGCTCGCCAACACCTTCGTCTTCGCCGGCGGCGACAACTACGAACGCATGCTGAACGACCCGGGGCTGCACGACTCGCTGCTGGCCAGCCTCTGGTTCTCCATCGGCCTGGTGGTGTGCAACATCTCGCTGGCGCTGCTGCTGGCGGTGCTGCTCAACCAGAAGCTGCCCGGCACCACCACGTTCCGCACCTTCTTCTTCTCGCCCGTGGTGGTCTCCCTCGTGGCGTGGACCATCGTGTGGAGCTTCCTCCTGCAGGCCGACGGTGGCATCAACGGCTTCCTGTCCCTGCTGGGCATCCAGGGCCCCAACTGGCTGCGCGGCGAGTTCACCGCCATGGTGGCCGTCATCGTCGTGCAGGTGTTCAAGAACGTCGGGATGAACATGATCCTGTTCCTCGCCGCCCTGCAGGGGGTCCCAGAGGAGATCATGGAGGCCGCCCGCATCGACGGCGCAGGCGCCTGGCGTCGCTTCCGGCTGATCACGCTGCCGATGATCTCCCCGACGCTGCTGCTGGTCTCCATCCTGACCATCGTCGGCTCCCTGGAGGTGTTCGCACAGATCGCGGTCCTCACCGGCGGCGGGCCCGGCAACTCCACCACCGTGCTTGTCTACTACCTGTACCAGCAGGCGTTCCGGTTCAACGACTTCGGCTACGCCAGCGCACTGTCCGTGCTGCTGTTCCTGATCGTGCTCGTCCTGACGCTGGTGCAGTGGCAGACCCGGAAGAGGTGGGTGTTCCATGAGAACTGAACCGACCAGCAGGCGGCGGCCCACGCGACGCTGGGGCAGGTTCGCCCTGGTGCTGCTGCTCGCCGTGCTCAGCATCCCGTTCATCTTCCCCACCTGGTGGATGGCCACCTCCAGCCTGAAGCCCATGAGTGAAATCCTGCGCAAGGTGCCCACCCTGTGGCCCGAGAACCCGTCGTTCGTCGCCTACGGGGAGGTGTTCCGGCTGCAGCCGTTCGCGCAGCAGTACTGGAACAGCCTCTACATCGCCGCGGTGGTCACGCTCGGGACACTTCTCGTGGCGGCCATGGCCGGCTACGCGTTCGCCCGGATCAAGTTCCCGGGGGCCAACGCCCTGTTCGTGGTGGTGCTGGTGGGACTCCTGGTGCCCTCGGAGGTCACCATCGTGCCGCTGTTCCGGTTGGTGAACTCACTGGGACTGATCAACACCCACTGGCCGCTGGTGGTGATCCCGATCTTCGGCGCCCCCGCGGTGCTGTCCATCTTCATCATGCGGCAGTTCTTCATCGGCCTGCCCACCGAGCTCGAGGAGGCGGGCCGCGTGGACGGCCTCGGCCGCTGGGGGATCTTCTGGCGGATCGCACTGCCCCTCTCGCGCCCGGCACTGGCCGCGGTGGCGATCTTCACGTTCCTGAAGTCCTGGAACCTCTACCTGGAGCCCATCGTCTACCTCTCGAGCAAGGACATGTTCACCCTCCCGCAGGCGCTGACCCAGTACGTCGACGCCTACGGCGGGCCGATGTGGAACGTGCAGCTGGCGGCCACGACGCTGACCGTCGTCCCCGTCCTGCTGGTGTTCCTCGTGGCGCAGAAGCAGTTCGTGCAAGGCCTCGCCCACACCGGCCTGAAGGGCTGAGCCGCCCGAGCAGGAGCACACGAGAAGAGGGCCGCCGGGGATTCCCGGCGGCCCTCCTCGTTGTCCTGGGTCAACTGCGCACGCTCACCTCCAGCGGGAGGCTCTGGGTGCTGCCGGCGTGGTTGCTGAACTCCACCAGGTAGGTGTGGGTGCCCGCGGTGCGGCCGGTGAGAGGGATTCTCACCTGCTGGGCCCTCGGCGAGGCCGCGGTGAGGTCACCCGAGGCCACCGCCGTGCCGTCCTCCAACAGGCGCCAGGCGGTGGCGTTGGTGCCCCACCACAGGTCCGCCGTCAGGGTGTAGTTCCCGTCGCCGTCCCAGTTGTCGCTGGAGAGCACGGGGCGTGCCGGCGCGGCATCGGTCACCTCGACGGTGATCGGGGCCGGTGCGACACCGCCCTGGGAGTTGATGACCTCCGCGGTGAAGGTGTGGCTGCCGTTGGGCAGCCCGCTGATCGGGACCACCACCTGCTGGGCGGCGGGTGAGCCCGGCACCAGGTCCTCGGAGTGGAGCAGTTCACCGTCCCGGTACAGCTTCACCCGCGACGCGTTGGTGCCCCACCACAGGTTCCAGCGCAGTTCGAAGTTGCCGTCAGCCAGTCCGTGGGCCCAGCCGCTGGTGTGTGACAACACGCCCGGCGCGGGTGCCTCCGTCTCGTCGTCCACGGGCGGGGCCTCCTGCGAGGCGCACTCATCGGCCTGCTCCGGGGTGGGGGAGAACCGCACCCAGTTGAACGTGGCGTCGATGTCCGGAGCGGCGGTGGCGCCGCGGTAGGCCATGGGGCCGACGGAGGTGGCTCCCAACGCGTCCACCGCGACGGGCCGCCCGAGCGTGGCGAACGTCACGCCGTCGGTGGAGAGGGACGCGGTGATCCACTCGCCGTTGCTGGTCAGCCGCAGCCAGACCGTGCCGCCCATGTTCTCAGGTGGGAAGAGGGTGTCCTCCCAGGTCCACGAGTCGAACCGGTCGACGCCGTTGTTGCGCCAGATCAGGTCGAAGCGCTCCCCGCCGTTGGCGTAGCCCCAGGTGGCGCGCAGGGTGTTGGCGTCGTCGCGCCGCAGCAGCAGGCCGGCCTGCTGGTAGCGCTCCTCGGGGGCGTAGGAGAGTTCGGTGGTGACCTCCCAGGGGCCGTCGTGCAGGGGTTGCTGGGGGAGCGTGGCGTCGGCGGTGGAAACCGGTGGCGAGCTCATCACCAGGTTGCCGTCCTCGAGCCGGAGGCGGCCGTCGGCGGGTCGCAGCACGCTCCACTGCTCGCCGAGGGTGTCGCCGTCGAACTCGTCGGAACCGGGAGCGTTGCACTCGGCGTACAGCGGGTCGGAGGGATTGGTGTTGACCGGGTCGCGCCAGCCGTCGGGGTCCAGCACGGCGTGGGCGATGGTGGTGCCGCTGCGGCCACCCATCTCGAAGATCATGTGCGTCTTCCCCTCGTGGGTGATCACCTGCGGGGAGCTGGAGCGGCCGTCCTCGGGCGGGTTGGGGCTGGGGATGTAGAGCGGCATGGGCTCGCCCACGCTGCGCAGGTCCGGGCCCAGCTCCTTTGCGAAGATGTTGCCGACGCTGGAGCCGTAGAGGACGTAGTACTTGCCGTTCCATTCCCACAGGTCCGCGGCGGCGACGTTGGTGCCCTCGGCGTCGCCGGGTTCCACCACCCAACCGGGCTGGGGCTCCCAGTCGATCCCGTCGTTGGAGTAGGCCAGGCCGATGCGGCGCACGTTCGAGGTGTCGTTGACCATGAAGAACATGGCCTTCGACCAGCCGTTGTCCGGGTACGGGTTGTCGAAGACGCGGTTGTAGGAGGTTTCGGTGGCGTTGCGGCCGAACTGGGCGGTGGTCATCACCACGCCGCCGTACGTGAACGCCAGGCCGTCTTCGGAGGCGGCGTACCGGTCGGTGCTGTTCTCGCCGTGGAAGTACATGAACACCTCACCGGCCTCCTCGTTCCACACCACGTCGGGTGCGGAGACGTGGCTGACGTCGTAGTGGGGGTCCCACTTGTTCTCGACGATGGGGTTGCCCTCGAACTGGGTCCAGGGCCCGTCCAGCGAGTCGGCGTACATCAGGTTGATGCCGCCAGGGGCGTCGTGGGGTGCGTAGTAGACGTACCACTGGCCCAGCGGGTCCTCGAGGTACTCGGCGGCGTGGAACACCGACGGGAAGATGAACTCGTCGTTCGGGTTCCAGGTCTCGTCGGTGGTCCTGTCCACGATGGGGCCCAGGTTGGTGAACACGGGGAGCTCGTCGGCGCCGTCGGCGTCGGCATGGACAGCGGTGAAGCCTGCGATGACCAACGCCACTGAGCCTGCGAGCGCCGTTGTTCGTCGTCGGATGGACATCGTTGTTCTCCTTCCGGCACCAGCGTCGGTGCCGTCATCGGATCGGATCGAGACCGGGTGTCTCACGCGTGATGTTACGTATAATCACCGACGAGGGCCGCATGATAATGCGGAAGATTTGGAAGGGGTGGACAGATGGCACCGAAGTCGGGCCGCGTCACGCAGAAGACCATCGCCGAATTGGCGGGCGTGAGCCAGGCCGTGGTCTCGCTCGTGCTCACCGGCAGGACGGACAGCACCACCCGGATCTCCGAGGAGACGCGCTCGCGCGTGCTCGACGTGATCCGGTCCACCGGATACTCCGCGGACCCGGTGGCGCGGGTGATGGCGGGCAAGGCCAACAACCTGTTCGGGGTGTTCACCTACGAGTCCGCGTTCCCCACGGACGCCAGCGACTTCTACGCGCCGCTGCTGCGGGGAGTCGAGGCCGCGGCGGAGGACCTCGGCGTGGACCTGCTGCTGTTCACCAGCGCCCGCTCGGAAGGCGGTCGCCGCCGGCTGTTGCAGGAGAGCGCCCGCCTGCGGATGGCCGACGGTTGCGTGCTGCTGGGGCGGGAGATGGACAACGATGAGCTGTCCCGCCTCGTCGAGTCCGGCTACCGGTTCGTGGCCGTCGGCCGGCGTGACGGTGACGAGCGCGTCCCCTACGTGGGCGCCGACTACGCCACTGCGGTGGGGGAGCTGGTGGCGCGGGCCCACGCGCTGGGGCACCGGCGGTTCGCCTACGTGCGCCTCGACTACCGCGCGGAGTCCACGACGGACAGGCTGCGGGGTTTCACGCAAGCACTGGCCGGCATGGGATCGGCGCCCGAGGTGGCGACGCGGCCCGCCACCGGATTAGCGGCGCTGTGGCCCCGCCTGCGGGATTCTGCGGCGAGCGTGGTGTTCGTGGAGGACCCCGCCGACGCCGTTGCGCTGGATGCCGTGGCTGGGCGCGACGGCCGCGACGGGCTCTCGGTGGTGGCGTTGGGGGAGGTGGCCGGGGGAGCGGCGAGTGGGGTGGCCCACCTGGTGGCTCCGCGCAGCGACCTGGGGGCGCGGGCCGTGAGACTGCTCGCGGAGCTCCTCGCCGGCCACCCGGGGCCGCCGCCGGAGCACAGGCTGTTGCTGCCGTGCGACGTCGTGGGCGGTGGGTCTCTCAGGCCAGCGCCGCAGTGACCGCCGCCTCGACGTGGATCCGGGTGCTGGGGAAGATCGGGACCGGGCTGTCGTCCGCCCCGATCAGGTACTCGATCTCCGTGCAGCCCAGGATGATGCCCTCCGCGCCCTCTGCCGCCAAGCGCTCGATCACAGCCCGGTAGGCGGCCCGGGACTCCTCGGTGATGATGCCCTTGACCAGTTCCTCGAAGATGATCCGGTGGACCAGTTGCCGGTCCTCGGGCCTCGGCACCAGGGGTTCCACGCCGTTCGCGTGGAGCCGGTCCCGGTAGAAGTCCTGCTCCATCGTGTAGGCGGTCCCCAGCAGACCCGCCCGGGAGACGCCCTGCGCCAACAAGGCGTCGGCGGTGGCATCGACGATGTGGAGCACCGGGATGGAGACCGCGTCCTCGACGGGCCCGATCACCTTGTGCATGGTGTTGGCGCACACCAGCAGCAGTTCGGCTCCCGCGGACTCCAGCGCTCGGGCCCGCTCGGCCAGCAAGGCACCGGCGTCGTCCCACCGGTCGGAGGTCTGCATCGCCTCAATCTCCGCGAAGTCGACGGAGTCCAGCAGGATCCGTGCCGAGTGCAGTCCGCCGAGGCGCTCGGCCACCAGTTCGTTAGCGAGCCGGTAGTAGCCGGTGGTCGACTGCCAGCTCATCCCGCCCAGCATCCCGATGACGCGCATCCGATGTCTCCTCCTCAGTCCTCGGCCGCCTCCAGCCAGGCTTCCTCGAGTTCGTCCTTGCGGGCCTCCGCAGCGCGCAGGTCGGCGTCCAGGGAGCCCAGCAATTCGTAGTCGGTGGCCGCCGCGGCCATGGCGGTGTGGATCTTCTCGATCTCGGTCTCCACCTTGGCCAGTTGCGACTCGAGCCGGCTGAGTTCCTTCTTGCGCTGCCGGTCCTCCGCGGCACCGGAGCGCTTCTTCGGAGCGGCGGCCTGGTCCTCGGCTGCCGCGTTGGCCTCGGCGATGCGACGGCGGGCCAGGTACTCGTCGACGCCGCCCGGCAGCAGGACGCAGGAGCCGTCGCCGAGCAGGGCGTAGCTGACGTCGGTGACGCGCTCCAGGAAGTAGCGGTCGTGGCTGACGACGATGAGGGTGCCGGGCCAGGTGTCGAGGTAGTCCTCGATGACGTTGAGGGTGTCGATGTCCAGGTCGTTGGTTGGCTCGTCGAGGATCAGCACGTTGGGTTCCTCGAGGAGGATCCGCAGGAACTGCAGGCGGCGGCGTTCACCGCCCGAGAGTTCGCCGATCCGGGTGACGAGCTTGTCGCCGGTGAAGCCGAACTCCTCCAGCAGGTTGCTGGCGCTGGCGTCACGGCCGGTGGCGAGCTTGGTCTCCTGCTTGAGGCGGTTGACCGAGGCCAGCACGGTGTCGGAGTCGTCCAGTTCGCCGACGGCCTGCGAGAGGTAGCCGACGCGCAGCGTCTTGCCGCGCTTGATCTTGCCGCCGTCGGTCTCGCGGGTGCCCACGAGCAGTTCGAGCAGGGAGGTCTTGCCGGCGCCGTTGACACCCACCAGACCGATCCGGTCACCCGGGCCGATGGACCAGGTGAGGTGGTCCAGCAGCGTGCGGTCGCCGGCGCGGTAGACCACGTTCGTCAGGTCGAAGACGTCCTTGCCGAGGCGGCTGATGGCGAACCTCTCCAGGCTCAGCTTGTCGCGCGGGGGCGGGACGTCGCCGATGAGTTGTTCCGCGGCGTCGATGCGGAACTTCGGCTTCGAGGTGCGGGCGGGTGCTCCGCGCCGCAGCCAGGCGAGTTCCTTGCGCGCAAGGTTCTTGCGGCGGGCCTCGTTGGCGGCGGCCTGCCGCTGCCGTTCCACCCGGGCCAGCACGTGGGCCGCGTAGCCGCCGTCGTAGGCGTCGACCACCCCGTCGTGCACCTCCCAGATGTGGTTGCACACGGCGTCGAGGAACCAGCGGTCGTGGCTGACCACCAGCATCGCGAGCCCGGCCCTGGTGCGTTCGGCCAGGTACTCGGCGAGGAAGGCGACGGCCTCGACGTCGAGGTGGTTGGTGGGCTCGTCCAGCACGATCAGGTCGTGGTGGCCCATCAGCACCTCGGCGAGCCCGACGCGGCGACGTTCGCCACCGGAGAGGGTCTCGATGGGACGGTCCAGTTCGATCCCGGCCAGCAGGGTGTGGACCAGCACTCGGCGCTGCGGCACGGCCGCCCAGACGTGGTCGGGGGCGTCGTCGAGGAGCACCTTGCGCACGGTCTCCCCGGGTAGGCCGACGTGCTGCTGGCCGAGCACCCCGATGGAGACCGAGTTGGAGATTGTGACGCGGCCCTCGTCCGGCTCGAGTTGCCCGGTGAGGATCCGCAGGAGGGTGGACTTGCCGTCGCCGTTGCGGCCGACGACGCCGATCACCTCACCGGCCGAGATGCCCAGCGAGACCCCGTCGAGCAGGGTGCGGGTGCCGAAGCCGTGGGTGACGGATTCCAGGTTTACGAGGTTCGCCACTGATCGGTCAGCGGCCGCGCATGGCCTGGCGGGCGCCCTTGGTGTTGAGGGGGCCCTTCGGGATGGGCAGCTTCGGGCGCATCGCGTCGAGCGCGCGCAGTCGGGCCTGCACCTCGACGACCTTGGCCGGGCTGAGCTGCTTGGGGAGCTTCTTGATGTGGTCCACGAGCTTGTCCAGCGGCACCTGGCCGCCGCCCTTGCCCATCTGGATCACCTGGACCACGACGCCGTAGGAGACCTGCTCGTGCTTGCGCTTCTCGCTGGCGAGCTGGGCCTTGAGGGCCTTCGCGTCGCCCTCGCCGATCAGCAGCAGCCCACCCGGCCCGATGGCGCGGTGGATGACGTCGACGGAGTTGCGGTTGCGGGTGGCGGTGATCACCGGGGTGTAGGACCACTTCTTCGGCAGCATCTGCAGGGCCACCTCCGCGGATCCGGCCTGGCCCTCGTAGCGCTTGTACGCGGCATTCTTGGCGCGGCGCACGAAGATCAGCATGGCCACCAGCAGGCCAGCCATCAGACCGGTGATCAGCCACATCCACCACGGCGGCACGAACAGGCCGATGACGATGAAGACGACGGCGGTGCCCAGCCCGGCGCCCAGCAGGATCCAGGGCAGCGGCTTGTCGTGCTGCGCGGTGACCTTGTAGGACTCACGGATCTGGCGGAGCTGCCCCCAGTCCGCCGGGTCGGTGGAGTTCTTCTTGCGCAGCTTCTCGGCCTTGGCCTCGGCCTTCTGCCGGGCCGCCAGTTCCTTGGCCTTCTCGCTTGCCATCAGTTCTCCCAAATACTCTTCTCGTTGCGGGCACCCATCGCCGTCCGGTACAGGCGGCCGGCTCGGTAGGACGAGCGGACGAGGGGACCGGACAGCACGCCAGAGTATCCGATATCGGTGGCCTCCTGCTCGAGCTCCTCGAACTCCTCGGGCCGCACCCAGCGATCGATGGGGTGCAGCGTGGCGTTGGGACGCAGGTACTGCGTGATCGTGATCAGTTCGGTGCCGGCGTCGTAGAGGTCCTGCAAGGCCTGGGAGATCTCCTCGCGGGTCTCACCCATGCCGAGGATCAGGTTGGACTTGGTGACCAGGCCCTCGTCACGGGACCACTGCAGCACCTCGAGCGAGCGGTCGTAGCGGAAGCCCGGCCGGATCCGCTTGAAGATCCGCGGGACGGTCTCGACGTTGTGGGCGAACACCTCCGGGCGGGCGTCGAACAACTGCTGCAGCAGCTCACGCTTGCCGGAGAAGTCGGGGGCCAGCATCTCGACCCCGACGCCGGGGTTCACCGAGTGGATCTGGCGGATGGTCTCCGCGTACAACCAGGCACCCTCGTCGGGGAGGTCGTCGCGGCACACACCGGTGACGGTGGCGTAGCGCAGCCCCATCTGCTTCACGGAGCGGGCGACGCGCATCGGCTCGGCCGGGTCGTAGCCCTCCGGCTTGGCGGAGGTGATCTGGCAGAAGTCGCAGCGGCGGGTGCACTGGTCACCGCCGATCAGGAACGTGGACTCCCGGTCCTCCCAGCACTCGTAGATGTTGGGGCAGCCCGCCTCCACGCAAACGGTGTTGAGGTTCTCGTCGCTGACGATCTGCTGGAGGTCCTTGTAGTTGGGCCCCATCTTGGCGGTGGTGCGGATCCACGCCGGTTTGCGCTCGATCGGGGTCTCCGCATTCTTCGCTTCGACACGGAGCAGACGACGGCCATCCGGTTTCACAGTCACGCCTGCCACCCTACCCTGCCGAATCAGTGGCGAGGCCGGGCGCCAGCTCGCCGAGCAGGTGCTCGGTCAGCAGCGGCTCCAGGTCGGCCGCCACCCCGGCCACGGTCCACTCGCCGGGCGCCTCCTCCGCCAGCGACGTCACCCCGGCGTCGGCGATCCCACAGGGGATGATGTTGGCGAAGTGCTTGGTACTGGGCTGCACGTTCAGCGCGAAGCCGTGCATCGTCGTGCGCCGGGCCACCCGGACCCCGATCGCGCAGATCTTGCGCTCGGGACGGTCGCCGTCGGGGTCGAACCAGACCCCGGTGCGGCCCTCCACCCGCCGCGGGGACAGCCCGTAGCCGCGGAGGAGCTCGATGACGGCCGCCTCGAGGCGCCGCACGTGGTCCACGACGCCGATGCCGTCGGCGAGGTGGACGATGGGGTAGCCGACGAGCTGCCCCGGGCCGTGGTAGGTGATCTTGCCGCCCCGGTCCACGTCGACGACGGGGGTGCCGTCGAAGGGCCGCTCCTGCGGCTCGGTGCGGCGACCGGCGGTGTAGACGGGCAGGTGCTCGTTGAGGATGACGTGCCCCGGCCGAAGGTCGGCCGCCACGGCCGCGTGCACCTCGCGTTGGTAGTCCCACACCTGTTGGTACTCGGTGAAGGTCGGCTGCTCGCCCAGGCCCAGGTACTCGTAGGTCAACGTCACATTGCCATCGTAGTCCCGTCCCCCTGGCCGTCGGATTGGTGCTCGGGTCCGGCGAGGGGCAAGGATGCAGCCATGGACAAGGGGTTGTTGTACGGGGGAGGTGCCTACTTCCTGTGGGCGCTGTTCCCGCTGTACTTCAAGCTGCTCCAGGAGTCCCCGGCGCTGGAGATCATCGGGTACCGCGTGGTGTGCTCGCTGCTGTTCTGCGTGCTGTTGCTGGCGCTCGCCAGGCAGTGGGGTGAGGTGCGGGAGGTCCTCGCCAACCGACGTGCCACCCTGATGCTGGCGGTGGCCGGCGTGCTGGTGACCGCGAACTGGACCTTCTACGTCGTGGGGGTGAACTCGGGCCGCACGCTCGACGCGGCCCTGGGGTACTTCATCAACCCGCTGGTCGCCGCAGTGCTGGGCGTGGTGGTCCTGGGGGAGCGCCTGACCCGCGTGCAGTGGGGGGCCTTCGCGGTGGGCGCCGTCGCGTGCGTGGTGCTGGTGCTCGGCTACGGCCAGGTGCCCTGGATCGCGTTCGGCGTCGCGTCCACCTTCGGCGTCTACGGCCTGATCAAGAAGCGTGTGGGGGCCAAGGTGCCTGCGCTGGTCGGCCTCGGCGTCGAGACCGCCGCGGTCACCCCTGTGATGCTGGGCTACCTGGTGTGGCTGGGGGCAGCGGGCGCCGCGACGGCCGACCCGGGCACCGGCTACGGCTGGCTGATGTACCTGTCCGGCCCAATCACCGCGGTACCGCTGTTGCTGTTCGCCGCCGGAGCCAAGCGGCTGCGGCTGGTGACGATGGGGATGATCCAGTACATCGCCCCGATCGGGCAGTTCCTGCTGGGCTGGCTCGTCTTCGGGGAACCCATGCCCGCCGAGCGGTGGGTGGGGTTCGCCCTCGTCTGGGTGGCCCTGGTGATGTTCGTGGCCAGCGCCGTGTCCAGGACGGGACGCGAAGGGCGGCAGCCGGAGTGATCCGACTGCCGCCCCTCGGGTCTGGCTGAGTGGCTCAGAGGCCGAACTCGCTGCCGAAGTCGCCCTCCTCCAGCCGAGCCTTGATGCTCGAGAGGAAGCGCCCAGCGTCCGCACCGTCGATCAGGCGGTGGTCGTAGGTCAGCGAGAGGTACATCATGTCGCGGATGGCGATGGTCTGGCCGCCGAACTTGTCCACCACCACCACGGGGCGCTTCACCAGCGCACCGGTGCCGAGGATCGCTGCCTCGGGCAGGTTGATGATCGGGGTGTCGAACAGCGTTCCGGTGGAACCGTAGTTGGTGATGGTGAAGGTGCCGCCCGAGATCTCGTCCGGGCCGACCTTCCCGTCACGGGTCCGCTTGGCGAGGTCGCCGATCTTCTTGGCCAGGCCGGTCAGGTTCAGGTCCCCGGCGTCCTTGATCACCGGCACCATCAGGCCGCGCTCGGTGTCCACCGCGAGGCCGATGTTCTCGACGTCGTGGTAGGTGACGGTGCCCTCGTCCGTGTCGATGGTGGCGTTGAACGTCGGGAACTGCTTGAGGCCCTCGACGACGGCGGCCGTGATGAACGGCAGGTAGGACAGGGAGGCGCCCTCGCGCTTCTTGAAGTCCTCCTTCACCTGCGCGCGGATGCGGCTGATCGAGGTGAGGTCCACCTCGACGGTGGCGGTGAGCTGGGCGGAGCCCTGCAGCGACGCGGTCATGCGGCTGGAGATCACCTTGCGCATGCGGCTCAGCTTCTCCGTCTTCCCGCGCTTGGCGGTGTCGACGGGGGCTGCGGCCTTCGCCGCCGGGGCGGCGGGGGCCTGCTGCGCCGCAGGTGCGGCCGCGGGTGCCGGAGCCTGCTTGGCGGCCTCGGCGGCGGCCAGCACGTCCTGCTTGCGGATCCGGCCACCGACGCCCGTGCCGGTGAGTCCGGCCAGGTCCACGTCGTGCTCCTTGGCCAGCTTGCGCACCAGCGGGGTCACGTAGGTGGCATCGCCCTCGGCCTCGGCGGCGCGGCGGGCGACGGCCGCCTTGACTGCCTCGGACTGCTCGGGCTTGGCGGCGGGCTTCGGCTCGGGAGCGGCCTCCGGCTCGGGCTCCGGCTCCGGCTCGGGCTCCGGCTCCGGCTCGGGCTCCGGCTCGGGCTCGGGCTCCGGCTCGGGGTCCGGTGCGCTCTCCTGCTCTGCGGCGGCGGCCTCACCGACGACGGCGAGGACGTCACCCACCTGGGCCACGTCGTCCTCGTTGAAGCGCACCTCCAACAGGGTGCCGGCGACGGGGGAGGGGATCTCGGTGTCGACCTTGTCCGTGGAGACCTCGAGCAACGGCTCGTCCACCTCGACGGTGTCGCCCACCTCCTTGAGCCAGCGGGAGATGGTGCCCTCGGTGACCGACTCGCCCAGCGCGGGCAGCGTCACCTCGGTGGACTCGCCGGAGGCCGCGGGTGCGGCTGCCTGCTGGGCTGGCTCCTCGGCCGGCTCCTCGGCCGGTGCCTCGGCCGGTGCCTCCTCGGCGGGGGCCTCTTCTGCCGGGGCCTCGGCGGCGGCGTCGTCGGAACCGGAGTCCGAGGAACCCGCCTCGTCGGCGTCCCCGACGACGGCCAGGACGTCACCCACCTGGGCCACGTCGTCCTCCTCGAACCGGATCTCCAGCAGCACCCCGGCGACGGGGGAGGGGATCTCGGTGTCAACCTTGTCCGTGGAGACCTCGAGCAACGGTTCGTCGACCTCGACCGTGTCCCCAACGGCCTTCAGCCAGCGGGAGATGGTGCCTTCGGTGACGGACTCGCCCAGGGCCGGCAGGCTTACTTCGGTGGACATGGGTATGTGGCTCCTTCGGTGAGCTTTTTTCTGACGTTCGGTTCCTAGACTAGCCCGCCTCAGCCGTGCATGTGCAGCGCGGCCCCGGCCAGTTGGAGGTTGGCCTCGGCGAGGGCTTCCCCGAGGGTGGGATGGGGGTGGACGACGTCGCGGACGTCGTCGGGGGTGGCCTGCCAGTTGACCAACAGGGCCCCCTCGGTGATGAGTTCGGCCACGTCGTCGCCGATTGCGTGCACGCCCAGGATCTCGCCGCCCCGGCGGCGGATGATCCTGACCAGCCCGGGCTCCTTCTCGCCGGGTGCGCGCAGGATCAGGGCCCGGCCGTTGCCGCGGAGGTGGAAGTCGGCGGTCTCCACCTCGCCGAGGGCGCTCGCCTGTTCCGTGGTCAGCCCGACCGAGGCCAGTTGCGGCGAGGAATAGGTGATGCGGGCGATGTTTCGGTCCTCGGGGAGGCGGGGCCGGTCCGGGAACCTGCCCTCCAGTTGCGCGATGCGTTCGGCCACGAACATGCCGTGCGCGTAGCCGCGGTGCGCCAACTGGGGGCCCTTGACCAGGTCTCCCACGGCGAACACCCCGCGCTGCGAGGTGCCCAGGAACTCGTCGACGGCCACGTGGGCGCCGTCCAGCCGCAGCCCGGCGTCCTCCAGCGCAGCGGTGTTCGGGCGACGCCCCACCGCCACCAGCACCAGCTCGGCGGGCACCCTCTGGCCGCCGGCGGTCACCTCCACCCCGCCGTCCACGACCTGCACCCCCTCCACCGGAGTCCCGACGCGGACGTCGACCCCGCGCCGCCCCAGCTGGCGGGCGAGGACGCCGCTCAGGTCCGGCTCCTCCGTCGGGAGCAGCCGCGGGAGGGCCTCCACGAGGGTGACCTCCACCCCCAGGTCGTTCCACAGCGACGCGAACTCCACCCCGATCACGCCGCCGCCGATCACGACGGCGGAGCGCGGCAGCGACTCCAGGCGAAGGGCGTGCTCGCTGGTGATGACGCGCTCCCCGTCGACTGGCAGGTCCATGGTGACCGGCTCGGCACCAGTGGCCACCACGACGTTGCGGGCGCGCAGCACGGAGCCGTCCAGGTCGATGCCCGGCCCCTGCTCGTCCACCACGAGGCGGCCGGACCCGGCCACCACCTCGACCTTGCGGGAGCGGAGCAGTCCCTCGAGTCCCTTGTGCAGCCCGCCGACCACCTGGTCCGCGTAGCCGCGCACCCGCGCTGCGTCGACGTCGCCGCCCGTGGCGTCGATGCCGAAGCTCGGGGCCGCCGCGACGGTGCGCCGCACCTCGGCAGCGTGCAGCCAGGCCTTGGTGGGGATGCAGCCGCGGTGGAGACAGGTGCCGCCCACCGGCCCGGAGTCCACGATCACCACCCGCAGGCCCAGTTGGGCCGCCCGCAGTGCGGTGGCGTAACCGGCGGAGCCGGCTCCGAGGATGGCGACGTCCTGGCGTTCGGTCATGCCCCCAGTCTGGCAGGTTGTGTGACTGACCCCATCTCGTATTACGCTGCGCGTGCAATGACCTTTGCGTGAACCAACTCTTACGTGAACCAACTGGAGCTGATTGTCTTGAAGAGCTTTGTCAGGAAGTCGGGTGTGCTGGCTGCGGCCACGGCCCTGGCGGCATCGCTGGCCTTCGTCGGTGCGACGAGCGTGGCCAGCGCCGCCCCGGTGGTGGCGGAACTCTCCGCCAACGAGGTGCTGCCGGGCGGCACCGTCACCATGACGGTCACCGAGTGCCCGGTCGGTTCGGAACTCGAGATCTTCGACGGCACGGAGGAAGGGCAGAGCGTCCTCGTCGAGGAGGGCACCATCCCGCTGACCGTCGAGATCAGCCACGACACCTTCATCTCCGCGGACGCGACCCTCTACGGTGGCGGCGACGTCACCGTCGGCGTGAACTGCAACACCCCGGAGGGTTCCGAGGAGCCGCCGTCGCAGGCGCTGCTCGACCTCTACGTCTTCGGCCGGTGGATCGAGGCGGATCCCTCTTCCTTCTTCGCCGGTGACCCCGTGACCATCACGGCCGGGGACTTCCCGGTGGGCACCCAGGTGAACCTCGAGCTGTACCCCGAGGGCGGCGACGAGCTGATCTTCACCGCCCCGCTCGGCAACGCCGGGGAGGACCGCAGCGCCAGCGGCGTGGTCACGTTCCCCGAGGACCTCGAGTGCGGCACCTACTCCCTCGACGTCGTCGGCGGCGACCTGTTCGTGCCGGCCGAGCTCTACATCTGCGGCGAGCCGGACCCGACCCCCACCCCGACCCCGTCGCCCACGCCGAGCACCTCGCCGACCGTGGACCCGTCGCCCACCCCGACCCCCACTCCGACGCCGACGCCGACCACGGCGCCGACAGCCACCGCCGCTCCCACCGCCACCCAGCCCACCCGGCCGGGACTGCCGAGCACCGGCAACTGATCCGAGCGGGCATACTGGCTGCGTGGGTTGGTTCAGACGACGCAAGCTCCAGGCGCAGGCCGATCGGGAATCTCGCGAGGTTCCCGACGGCCTGCGCGAGCATTTGTCCCAGTTCGTGAGGAGTCGCCGCGGGGTTGAGGCTTGGCTGGAACAGCCCACCAGCTTCAACAAACCGTCCATCCTGCTGGTGGCGGCCGACGGCGAGTCCACGCGGCGTGCCGTCCCGTCGGTCGACTACGGCTACGAGTTCGCCGCGGACCACGACATCCCCGCCTATGACGCCGGGGTGGTGCCGTACCCGCAGCGCATGCGCGACTACGGCGCGGACAAGCGCCGCGCCGCCCGCCGCATCGTCTACTGAGCAGCCAACTGCGTGGCCAGGGCCACCAGCGTGCGCACCGCCACTCCCGTGCCGCCCTTCGGGGTGAACCCGTGGGGGGCGTCCTCGTTGTAGGCCGGACCCGCGATGTCGAGGTGGGCCCAGGTCACGCCCTCGGGCACGAACCGCTGCAGGAACGCGGCCGCGTGCAGCGCGCCGCCCCAGCGGTTCTTGCCGCCGGAGCGGAAGTCGGCGATGTCGGACTTCAGCGCGTCCCGCACGTCGTCGGTGATGGGCAGCTGCCAGAACTCCTCGCCGGCTGCCTCCGCGGCGTCGAGGACCCGGTCGGCGGTCTCGTCGTCGGAGGCCATCAGGCCCGCGATGCGCATCCCGAGGGCCACCATGCACGCTCCCGTGAGGGTGGCGACGTCGAGGATCATGTCCGGGTCGTCGAGCGCGGACCTTCCGATGGCGTCGGCCATCACTAGGCGGCCCTCCGCGTCGGTGTTGTAGTTCTCCACCGTCTGGCCGTCGAACATCGTCAGCACGTCACCGGAGCGGTAGGAGGAACCGGAGGGCATGTTCTCGGCCATCGCCGCGTAGGCGGTGACCTTGATCTTGATGCCCAGGGCGGCGATCGCCCTGAGCGCGGTGATCACGGCCGCCGCGCCGGACATGTCGGACTTCATCCCCGCCATCCCCCCGGCGGGCTTGATGTCCAGGCCGCCCGAGTCGAACGTGATGCCCTTGCCCACCAACGCGAGGTGGAACTTCGCCCCGCGCGGGGCGTACTGCATCCGGACCAGCCGCGGCTTGCGGTCGGACCCGCCGCCCACCGCGAGGATGCCGCCGTAGCCGCCCTTCTCCAGCGCCTTGTCGTCCAGCACCTCGACACTCACCCGCTCCTCCTTCAGGCAGGCCCGGGCCTGCTCGGCGAAGGTCTCGGGGTAGAGGACGTTCGGGGGCAGGTTGATCCAGTCGCGCGCCTGGTAGACGGACTCGGACACCACGGCTGCAGTGGTGAGTGCCTGCTTCAGGGGCGACGAGGGGGTGGCGACGATGCTGATGAGCCCCACCTTCGCAGTCTCGGACTTCCCGCTGACCCGGGTGACGGCGTATGCGCCGAGGGTGGCACCCTCGGCCGCTGCCTGCACGAGTTCGGGATCTGCGAGTTCCAGGGACACGGCCACGGAGAATCGCTCCGCGTCCGGCAGGCCCGCGACGGCGCGCAGCGCGGCACCGGTGGCGCGCCGCAGCCGGTCCGGGGTGACGTCGACGTCACCGAGGCCGACGACGACGATCCGACGCGGCGCCGGGGGCAGGGCCACGGTGCTGCCGAGCTTGGTGGAGCCGCCGAGGGCCAGTGCGAGGTCCAGCAGCTTGTCCGACTGGGCCTTTCGGGCGGCCTTCTCGAGTTCGGGTGTGGCACCCACCAGCGCGGGCTTGCCGGAGACGTCGGCGAGGCCGAGCACGACGACGTCGGCGGATGCCTCGATGTTGGCGGACAGTTTCAGGTCAGGCATGGTTCGAGTCACGTCCGTAAGCCTACTCACACTGGCTCGGGGCGAGGAGGAAGGGTAGCCTTGCTCGACGTGATGAAGCGTCTTGGCCTGTGGGCCTTCGTGGTGGCCGGTCTCGCGCTCGTGGCGTGGGGAGTGGTCACCGTCGTGGCTCCGTCCGCGAGTTGCCGCGGCGTCGAGATGCAGCCGGGGGACACCTGCTCGTACTACGCGCGAGACGACATCAACACCGAGCGGTTGCAGACCTACGAGCAGCGCATCGAGGCGGCCCGGGAGCAGGGGCCGACGGTGATCGTAGTCGGTGCCCTGGCGGCCGCGTTCGGCGTGTTCGTGGCGCTGCGCCCGGCACCGGGGGAGAAGGTCGAGGAGGCTCAGGCCTCCAGCGACATCGGCCCGTAGACGAGCCGGTCCTCCTCGTACAGGCTGACGTCGGCCACCCCGCGCCCCTGCAGGTCGGCGTGGAACAGCCCCAGCCACTCCTCGGCGCGGGCCTGGTCCTCGAAGCTGGGCAGCAGGCCACCGGCGGCCAACTCCGCGGCGTCGTAGTTGCCGGAGACGGGCTCCCAGCGGTAACTCACTCGAAGCCGCCGCGGGGGATGACCGGGGTGGGGCGTCGGAAGCGACGGATCATCAGGGCCCGGTTGAACATGTACATCAGCAGCCCGCGCTTGGGGGTTCCCGGGAGCCGCTCGTCGAGGATCTTCTTGAAGCTGCGCCACATGAAGAACGTGTTGATCACCGCGGCGCCCATCAGGACCCACAGGCCCAGTGCGATGGAGGAGCTCAGGGCCAGGTTGTTGGTGGTCAGCATCACCGCGGCCATGATCAGGATCATCGCCGGCAGCATGAACTCGTTGATGGTCCAGCGCGAGTCCACGAAGTTGCGCAGCAGCACCCGCTCGGGGGAACGCTCCTGCCTGTCGAAGGCCTCCGCCTGTGCCTCGGCCCGGGCGGCCCGGTCCTTCTTGCGCTGCTCCTTCGGCGTCAGGGTGGGGTGGAGGCGCTCCATGCGCTCGGCCTCCGCCTGCTTGCGGGTGCGCGTGGGGGCGGACTTCTTCTGCGGCTGCCTGGAGACGACGATCTTCTCGGAACCGGTCCCGGCCTCGTCCGGAGCCGCCTCGGCCGCCTGCTGGGGCTCCTGCTTCTGCTCGGTCTTCGGGGTCAGCGAGACCCGGTCCAGCCGCTTGGTGCTGGAAGTCTTTTCGGTGCGCTCGTAAGGGCGGAACAGTCCCACGTTGAATTTCCTCCGGTCCGTGAAGGGCACAGTCTAGTTGACGCGAACCCGGGTCGAATCAGGGTTGCACCCCTCGCGGGTGCGCGGTGCAGCGGGTAGCGTTGGGCCCACACCGCTCTGGAAGGAAAACTGTGGCAGGCATCTTTGAACGAATCGCCTTGATGTTCAAGACCAAGACGAACAAGGTACTTGACAAGTACGAGGACCCGAGGGAGACCTTGGACTACTCCTACCAGCGCCAGCTCGACCTGCTGCAGAACGTGCGCCGCGGCGTCGCGGACGTGGCCACCAGCCGCAAGCGCGTCGAGCTGCAGGCGCAGAAGATGAACCAGGAGGTCGACAAGCTCACGATGCAGGCCCAGCGCGCGCTGGAGGCCAACCGTGAGGACCTCGCCCGTGAGGCCCTGACCCGCAAGAGTGGGCTCCAGTCCCAGCTGGCGGACCTGCAGACGCAGCACGCGGCGCTCCAGGGCGAGGAGGAGAAGCTCGTCCGCGCCAGCTCCCGACTCCAGGCGAAGGTGGACGCGTTCCGCACGCGCAAGGAGACCATCAAGGCCACCTACTCCGCGGCCGAGGCCCAGACCCGAATCAACGAGGCCTTCACCGGGATCTCGGAGGAGATGGGCGACGTCGGCCTCGCCATCCAGCGCGCCGAGGACAAGACCCTGCAGCTGCAGGCCCGCGCCTCCGCCGTCGACGAGCTGCTCGCCTCCGGTGCCCTCGAGGACCCCACCGGCAGCACCCGCGACGACATCACCCGCGAGCTCGACGCGCTCGCCTCCGACGCCACGGTCGAGGACGAGCTCGCAGCCATGAAGGCGCAGCTCACGGGCGGCCCCGAGGCCCGTGCCCAGATCGACGCCCCCTCGTCGCAGGCGACGCCCGCCCGCGCACCGGAGGCGCAGGCGCAGCAGCCGCAGGCGGGACCGGCGGAGGGCCAGGCATGATCGTCAGGATCCTGGGTCGCGGCCAGTGGGTGATGGAGCCGGAGCAGCTGATCGCCCTCAACGAGATCGACGAGGCAGTGGAGAAGGCGGTCGCCGACGGTGACGCCGAGGCCCTGAAGACCGCCCTGGAGGAGCTGGTGGCCGGGGTGCATGCCAACGGGGTGGAGGTGCCGGACGAAGTGCTCGCCGAGTCGGACCTGGTGCTTCCCGACGTGGACTCCACCGTCGAGGAGGTCCGGGCGCTGCTCGACAGCCAGTCCGAGTACTACGGGCTGATCCCCGACGCTGAGAACTTCGAGGGGGAGGCAGACCTCGTGCGTGCCGAGGGCGTGGAGCCCGGCGCAGCCGAGGAGGAGCCCACCCCTTGAGAGTCCTCGTGGCCTCGGACGCGATGGCGGGCCTCAGCCCGCGGGCAGCGTCCGAGACGATCGGTACCGCATTCGCCGAGCAGGGCGCACAGGTCGCCGTCATTCCCATCGGGAGTGGCGGCGACGCCCTTGCCGACGCGCTGTCCACCATGGATCCGGACGGGGAACTGCAGGCCCCCGGCAGCATCGGGGAGGCGCTGGAGTCGATGGCCGCGGGGAAGGGGACTCTCTACCTCGACCTCACGGCCCTCGATCCGCCCACCGCGGCCGAGCTGGTCTCGGCCGCACCGCCGGAGGTGGTCGCCGCCGCGACCGAGCGGCTGGCGGGACGACAGTTCGTCGGGGTCGTGCCCGCGGACCTGGAGGACTCGCCGTTGACGGGTCTGTCCGGTGCCGTCGCCGAACTCGGCCGCAGGCGTGGCGCCGAACTGGCCGAGACCATCGCCGACGACGGCCGGGCCGAGGCCTGGGCGGCCGCGCTCGGCGTGGACCCGGGCACCCGCGGCGCCGGTGCGCTGGGCGGGGTCGGGGCTGTGGTGATCGCCGCCGGCGGCAGCGTCTCGTCCGGGCTTGAACTGTGCCTCGACGGCCACGGCGCGAGCGGCGTCATGGCCCGGGCCGACGTGGTGGTCACGGGGGCCGCGCAGCTCGACTTCCACGCCGTCGGGGGACCGGTGGTGAAGCGGTTGGCGCAGCTGGCCGAGGAGGCGCTGCGGCCCATCGTGGTGGTCGCGGGCCGCACGTTCGTGTCCGCCCGTGAGCTCAGGCTCGCCGGGATCGAGGCCGCCTACGCGGTACTGCCCGGAGCGGGGGACGAGGTCCCGACGCGGGAGCAACTGGCGGGGACCGCGGCGAAGGTGGCAGCCACCTGGCGCTGGTGAGACCCCGAGACCCAGGGTTGCGTTTCCGATTGTGGGCGTACACTGTGGGTCGTACCAGCTTCAACCACCCTTCCGGGAGCAACCGTGACAGACACCCAGACCGCCACCTCCGGCATCGTCCTCACCGACGTCGCCGTCACCAAGATCCGTTCACTCCTCGAGGGTGAGGGCCGCGACGACCTGAGCCTGCGCATCGCCGTGCAGCCCGGTGGCTGCTCCGGACTGCGCTACCAGCTGTACTTCGACGACCGCTCCCTCGACGGCGACGTGGAGAAGGACTACGACGGCGTCAAGGTGGTCACGGACAAGATGAGCGCCCCCTACCTGGGCGGCGCGAGCATCGACTTCGTCGACACGATCGAGAAGCAGGGCTTCACCATCGACAACCCCAACGCAGTCGGTTCCTGCGCTTGTGGGGACTCCTTCCACTGAGCAGTCCCCGGAACACGAACACAGTCGTGTCCAACAATGCCACCCCGCCCGGCGCAACGGTGCCTCGGGGTGGCTTTTGCGTTAGTGTGTGCTCAGTAGTGGCAAGCAGATGGGAAGACAACCTGTGACTGGGAAACTTGGGCGTGCCAGGGGCCGCTCCGGACGACTCGTGAGACGAGCGACGGCCCTCGGCGGTGTCGGGGCGCTGGGGCTGCTGGCGGGATGCTCCGGGCAGGCGGCACGTTTCGGCCTTCCGGAGGCAGCATCGGCTCAGGCGCCGACCATGGCGAACCTCTGGGTCGGTGCATGGATCGCTTCGTTGATCATCGGAGGCCTCGTGTGGGGCCTGATCGGTTGGTCCGTGATCCGTTACCGGCACAAGGAGGGAGTGAACTCCGCGCCGCGCCAGACGAAGTACCACCTGCCGCTCGAGCTGCTCTACACGCTCGTGCCGTTCCTGATCGTCGGTGTCCTGTTCTTCTACACGGTGCGCGCCGACGACGCGATGAAGGCCCAGTCCCCGAACCCGGACGTCGTGATCGACGTCATCGGCCAGAAGTGGTCCTGGACCTTCAACTACAACGAGGCGGACAACCCCGCGATCGCCACGGACGCCCACGAGGTGGGCACCCTGGAGAAGATCCCGGACCTGTACCTCCCCCTGAACAAGACGGTCCGGATCAACCTGAACTCCCCGGACGTCATCCACTCCTTCTGGGTCCCGTCGTTCTACTACAAGCTCGACGTCGTCCCGGGGCACCCCAACTCGATGGACGTGACGCCCACGAAGCTTGGCGTCTTCGACGGCAAGTGCGCTGAGCTGTGCGGTACCTACCACTCGCTCATGCTCTTCGAGGTCCACATCGTGACCGAGGAGGAGTACAACGAATACGTGAAGGAACTGGCGGCCAACGGCAACGCCGGCGTCGTGGAGCTTCCCACCAGCTCCGAGGACACCCTTCCCGAGTACGAGAACGAGGGAGAACATTGAGCAGCATCGCAGCCCGCGCAACCTCAGCTGAGGAGCGCCCCGCCCAGCGGGCGGCTGAGTCCACCCAGGGCGCGCGCATCATGAAGTACCTGACGACCACCGACCACAAGGTGATCGGCAACATGTACTTCCTCACGACGATGATCTTCTTCGCGTTCGGCGGCGTGCTCGCGCTCGCCATCCGCGCGGAACTCGCCAACCCCGGCATCCAGTTCCTGAACTACGAGACGTTCAACCAGTTCTTCACGATGCACGGCACGATCATGCTGCTGATGTTCGCGACCCCGATCTTCGCCGGCTTCGCGAACGCGATCCTGCCGCTGCAGCTCGGCGCGCCGGACGTCGCGTTCCCGCGCGTGAACGCCTTCGCGTACTGGCTGTACCTGTTCGGCTCCCTGATCGCCTGCAGCGGCTTCCTGAGCCCCGGTGGCGCCGCCAGCTTCGGCTGGTTCGCCTACGCACCGCTGTCCAACTCGGTGCACTCCCCGGGTGCCGGCGGTGACCTGTGGCTGGTCGGCCTCTACCTGCTCGGCCTCTCGTCGATCCTCGGTGGCGTGAACTTCATCACCACCATCATCTGCATGCGTGCACCCGGCATGACGATGTTCCGCATGCCGATCTTCAGCTGGAACATCCTGGTCACCTCGATCCTGGTCCTGATGGTGTTCCCCGTCTTCGGAGCGGCGCTGCTGGTCCTCGGGTCGGACAGAATCCTGGGCAGTCACGTGTTCGACGCAGCCAGCGGCGGACCGATCCTGTGGCAGCACCTGTTCTGGTTCTTCGGCCACCCCGAGGTCTACGTGATCGCCATCCCGTTCTTCGGGATCATCACCGAGGTCCTGTCCGTGTTCAGCCGCAAGCCGGTCTTCGGCTACTACGGCCTGGTCTTCGCGACGCTGGCCATCGGCACCCTGTCCGTCTCGGTCTGGGCGCACCACATGTTCGTCACCGGCGCGGTCAACCTGCCGTTCTTCTCGTTCATGACGTTCCTGATCGCCATCCCGACGGGTGTGAAGTTCTTCAACTGGATCGGAACCATGTGGCGCGGCGCGATCACGCTCACGTCCTCCATGCTGTTCGCGATCGGCTTCCTCACCACGTTCCTGTTCGGTGGCCTCACCGGTGTCATCCTCGCCAGCCCGACGCTGGACTTCCAGGTCTCCGACACCTACTTCGTCGTGGCGCACTTCCACTACACGGTGTTCGGAACCGTGGTGTTCGCCACCTTCGCCGGCTTCTACTACTGGTGGCCGAAGTTCACCGGCAAGCTGCTGAACGAGACCTGGGGCAAGGTGCACTTCTGGCTCCTGTTCTTCGGGTTCCACACCACGTTCCTGGTCCAGCACTGGCTGGGTGTCGAGGGCATGCAGCGACGGATCGCCGACTACGGCGCCTGGGAGGGCTTCACGCTCCTCAACCAGGTCTCCACCTTCGGCGCGTTCCTGCTCGGCGTCTCGATGCTGCCGTTCATGTGGAACGTGTGGATCACGCGCAAGTCCCCGAACGTCACCGTCAACGACCCGTGGGGTTGGGGCCGCTCCCTGGAGTGGGCCACCTCCTGCCCGCCGCCGCGACACAACTTCCACTCGCTGCCCCGCGTCCGTTCCATGCACCCGGCATTCGACCTGGCGCACCCGGAACTGGCCGAGGAGGACGAGGCCGAGTTCGCCGAGTTGCTCGGCCAGGGATCCGAAGACGATGAGGAGCTCGAGCTCCTCGGTGGAGGTAACCAGAAGTGAGAGCCGAGAAGTGGACATTCTGGTTCATCGCGATCTACTTCGCGATCGTCACCCCGATCTACTGGTTCATGGCCCGTGAGATCGCAGGCACCTTCGCCCTCGGGTTCACGGCACTCCTGGGCATCATCATCGGCACCTATCTGACGATCACCGCACGCACCTTCGATCCCCGCCCGGAGGACCGCAAGGACGCCGAGGTGGTCGAGGGGGCCGGCGAGTACGGCTTCTTCGCCCCGTCGAGCATCTGGCCCTTCTGGGCCGCGGTGACAGCCTCGCTGATCTTCATCGGCCCCGGCACGGGCCAGTGGTGGATCAGCCTGATCGGCATCGGTGTCGGCGTGTGGGCGCTCTCCGGTTGGCTGTTCCAGTTCTACCGCGGCGACTACAAGCACTGACCGGGAGCCCGTCTCCGAACCAAACGAATCGGACCCGCAACCCTGCCAAGGGGTTGCGGGTCCGATTCGTTTCGGAGCCGGTTCAGGAGGCCTTGGTGAACAGTTCGCCCAGCTTCAGGATCCCCGAGGTCTTCATCAGGCCCCGGCGGTAGATCAGGGAACCGACCTTGATGCTCACGGCCATGAACACCCCGCAGAGCAGGAGCGCGACCAGCGCGTCGAGCCCGTCCGCGGACCCGTTCAGCAGCCGCTGGGGCATCACCACGCTGGAGACCACCGGGACGTAGCTGAGCACGGTGGCGAGCGAACCGCGGGCGAAGAAGCCGGCCATGTAGACCACCATCAGCACCATCATCAGCGGCATGGTGGTGTTGTTGATGTCCTGCACGCGGGTGGCCATCGCCCCGGTGGCGGCCCAGAGGGTGCTCAACGCAGCGAAGCCGACGAGGAAGAACAGCACGAACCAACCGATGTTGGGCAGCAGCATGGGCAGGAAGGAACCGAACTCGGTGAAGGAGATCCCGATCGCCCCGATCGCGATGAACACCAGGAGCTGCCCCAGCGCCATGATGGTGTTGCCCAGCGCCTTGCCCACCAGCAGGTCCCGGGTCGGGACCGCTGCGCTGAGGATCTCGACCAGCCGTGACTCCTTCTCCTCCACCACGCTCTGCGCGATCTGGAGGCCGTAGATCGTGGCAGACATGAAGAACAGCACCGAGAACGCCATGCCCGCCACGAGAGCCACCATCGCATCGTCGGCCACCTGCTCGCCGGCCAGGCGGAGGTCCACCCGGGAGCCCTCCTGCAGCTGGGCCGGGTCGATCCCCAGTGCCTCGGCGTTCGCGGCGGTCATGTATGTGGTGATGGCGCTCTGGAGGGCGCCGGTGCTGGTCTCGATGCTCTCCACGACGAGGTCCCAGCCGTCGGCGGTCTGCGCGATGCCGGCGTCGATCCTGCCCTCCTCGATGGCGGTGTCGAACTGTTGCGCCGGGAGTTCGACCACGTCGATGGGCTGGCCCGTCTCCGACATGGCGATGCTGACCACCTCGCGGCCCGCGTCGTCGGTGACGCCGACGGTCATGTTGCCCTGCGACGAGGCGAACAGGAAGCTGGCGCCGAGGGCGAGGCCGATGATGGCCACCACGACTGCGGTGGAGATCCAGAATCCCTTGTCGGTGAGTTTCGCCATGATCTCGCGGCGGGCGACGATCCACCAGGCGTGCTTGGGTGCGGTGTAGGACTTCATCGGGTTACCTCCCGGTAGATCTCGCTGAGTGGACGGACCGTGGGGCCGAAGGCACGCACCGGGCCCCGGCTGATGGCCTCGTGCAGGACCGCCTGCTCGGAAGCGACGTCGCTGAACGTGACGTGCGCCTCGGTCCCGTCGAGGTCGAGGACCTGGACGCCCGGGAAGCCGCGCAACCAGCCGAGGTCGGCCTCGCTGCGGATCCGGTGCTGGTCCTGCCCCGCCTCACGCAGCTGCGCGACCGAACCGTTGGCCACCACCTTGCCGCGGGCGAGGATGACGATGTTGTCGCAGAGGCGCTCCACGAGGTCGAGCTGGTGGGAGGAGAACAGCACGGGGACGCCGCGCGCCGTGAACTCGCTCAGAACAGTGAACATCTCGTCGACGGCGTCCGGGTCCAGCCCGCTGAAGGGCTCGTCCAGGATCAGGCACTTGGGGTTGGCCATCACCGCCGCCGCGATCTGGACGCGCTGCTGGTTGCCCAGTGAGAGCTTCTCCAGCTTGTCCTTCATCCGGTCACCGAGACCGAACCGTTGCAGCAGTTCCTCGGCCGCCACGCGGGCCTCCTTGTGTGGCATGCCGTGCAGCTCGCCGAGATAGACGAGTTGGTTGCGCACCGGCTGCTTCGGGTACAGCCCGCGTTCCTCCGGCATGTAGCCGAACTGTGCGCGGTCCCCGGCGGTGACGGGCTTGCCCTGCCACAGCACCCGGCCGGAGTCGGGCTGCAGCAGGCCCATCACCATCCTCATGGTGGTGGTCTTGCCTGCGCCGTTGCCTCCGACGAACCCGGTGAACTTGCCCGGCTCGACGTCGAAGGAGACGCGGTCCACCGCGGTCAACTCGCCGAAGCGTCGGGTCAGGTCCTTGATCTCCAACATGTGTGCTCCCTTCCACCAGCAACGATGACAGGTGGAGGGGCCGGGAGGGATCGGGCAGCGGGGTGAAATCCGGGGGAGTGGTGCCCCTCCTGAGCAGGTGCGCTCCTCCCCCTCAGGAGGGAGACACCAGCCCGTTCTCGTAGGCGTGGATCACGGCCTGGACGCGGTCCCGGACCCCGAGCTTCGCCAGGCAGGCGGAGACGTGGGACTTCACCGTCGCCTCGCCGACGAACAACTCCTCGGCGATCTCCGCGTTGGACAGGCCGCGCGCCACCAGCACCAGGACGTCACGCTCCCGCGCGGTGAGACGCTCCAGCTGGGGGCTGGAGGTCGGTGGTCGACGACGGCTGGCCACGGCCTCCTCGATCACGCGACGGGTGACCTCGGGGGCGAGCAGGGCTCCGCCCTCGGCCACGGTGCGGATGCTCTCGAGGAGCCGCTCCGGCTCGGCGTTCTTCAGCAGGAAGCCAGCGGCGCCCGCCCGGAGGGCCTCGAAGAGGTAGTCGTCGCGGTCGAAGGTGGTCAGGACGATCACCTCGGGCCCGCCGACGGCAGTGATGCGGCGGGTGGCTTCGATGCCGTTCATGACCGGCATCTCGATGTCCATGAGGACCACGTCGCACGCCGTGGTGGCCGCGAGTTCGACGGCCTCGGCTCCCGTGTCGCACTGTCCCACGAGCTCGATGTCGTCCTCCACACCGAGCATGAGGGCGAAGGCGCGACGCACCATCACCTGGTCGTCCACGAGCATGATCCGGATCAACCTGCCGCTCCCGTCATGATGGGCAGCCGGGCCCGCACCCGGTAGCCCCGCCCCTGTCGGGGACCGATCTCGGTGGTGCCCCCGAGGGCCTGCACCCGCTCCCGCATGCCCACCTGCCCGAGGCCGCTGCCGTTGGTGCCCTGGCGGCGCAGTCCCTCGTCCAGGACCTCCACCTCGGCCATCCTGCCGTCGAGGCGCAGCACCACGCTGGCGCGGGTGGCGGTCGAATGCTTGCGGACGTTGGTCAGCGCCTCCTGGACCACACGGTAGAGGGTGGCCGACTGGGAAACCGTCAGTTCGTCGACCAGCCGCTGCTCGCCGACGAGGGTGTGCTCCACCACGAGCCCGAGGGTGCCCGCCTCCTCGAACAGTCCGGCCAGCTGGTCGAGGCTTGGCCGGTCACTGGAGGGGTCCTCGTCCGGGTTGCGCAGGGAGCCCAGCACCGAGCGCAGCTCGGAGACGGTCTGGCGGGCGGAGTCCTCGACGCTGTGGAGGGCCTCCGCGGCGGCCTCGGGCTGCTTGCCCATGGCACGGCGGGCAGCTGCGGCCTGCACCCCGATGAGCGCCACGTGGTGGGCCACCGAGTCGTGCAGTTCGCGCGCGATCCGGAGCCGCTCCCCGATGATGGCCTGCTGCGCCAGTTGTTCGGCCTGCTGCGCCACCACCACCTGGGAGTCCGCGAGTTCCGTGTCGGCACGCGCCTTCAGCCAGGCGTTGCGTCCCAGCCACGTGGCGCCGCCGAAGTAGGCGATGTTGACCAGCACCTGGGAGACCACCAGGGGGACGGGGAGCTCACCGTCGGTGGCCCGAACCGACGCGATGCCGTTGGCGAGGTCGATGCCCACCCAGGCGCCCATGGTGACCAGCACCGCCAGGGTGGCCAGCATCAGGGCCTCCCGGTTCCGGGCCCATGCCATGGCGGAGTACAGGCCGAGGAAGTAGAGGACCTGCATCCCCGGCTGCAGGACGATTATCGGCATCACGAGGCCGACGACGAGGAAGTGGACGCCGGTTGCCAGCAGGAGCACCAGTACCGGGAAGCGCCTGCGGAAGGTGATCAGGACGCCTGCCAGCAGGATGGTCAGCACGGACCACGGCAGGTTGGCCTCCTGCTCGAAGTCGGGGAGCGAGACGGTGCCCAGGTGGCCGGTGATGGACAGCACCATCAGGACGAGGGCCACGGCGATGTCCTGCCGCATGCCGCCCGTCGGGACCGGGCGGACGTACGCGTCGTCCAGCCCGAAGAACTCCCTCACCAGCTCTTCTCCACCGGCCGTCCCTCCTCGAAGCCGGAACCGGACTGGACGCCGATGACGGCCCGCTCGGCGAACTCCGAGAGGTTGCGGGCACCGGCGTAGGTGGCCGACGAGCGCACGCCCGAGGTGATCCAGTCGAGCAGGTCCTCGATGCCCGGGCGGGCCGGGTCAAGGTACATCCGCGAGGAAGAGATGCCCTCCTCGAACAGTGCGGCGCGGGCCCGGTCGTAGGCGGACTGCTCGCGGGTGCGCTGCCGCACCGCACGGGCCGAGGCCATGCCGAAGGACTCCTTGTAGGCGCGGCCCTCGTGGTCGAACAGCTGATCCCCGGTGGACTCGTGCGTGCCGGCGAACCAGGAACCGATCATCACCGAGCCGGCACCGGCCGCCAGCGCGAGGGCGACGTCACGGGGGAACTTGACCCCGCCGTCGGCCCACACGGACTTGCCCAGCTCGGCAGCCGCGGCGGCGGCCTCCAGCACCGCGGAGAACTGGGGCCGGCCCACACCGGTCTGCATGCGGGTGGTGCACATGGCACCCGGTCCCACGCCCACCTTGATGATGTCTGCGCCGGCCTCGACGAGGTCCACCGCACCCTGCGCGGTGACGACGTTGCCCGCCACCACCAGCACGTGCCGGCCGGTCTCACCGGCGTAGCGGTCCCGCTCCTCCCGGGCCACCCGCAGGGCGCCGATCATCTTCTCCTGGTGGCCGTGGGCGGTGTCCATCACCAGCACGTCCGCGCCCGCCTCGAGCGCTGCCCGTGCCTTGCCCGCGACGTCGCCGTTGATGCCCACCGCGACACCGGCGCGGAGCCGGCCGTCGGCGTCGAGGGCGGGGGAGTAGATGTTGGAGCGCAGCGCACCCTTGCTGTTCATGATGCCGATGAGCCGCTCGCCCTCCACCACCACCGCCACCTTCTGGTGCTGCTCGGAGAGCTTGTTGAACACGTCCTCCGGGGTGGCGTCGGAGGCCATCAGGCTGACGTCGGTGGTCAGCACGTCCTTGGCCTGGGCGAAGCGGTCCGCGTTCCTCGCGTCGGAGGCGCTCACCAGTCCCACCACCTTGTCCTCCTGGACCACGACGGCCACCCCGTGGGAGCGCTTGCCGATCAGGGTCAGGGTTTCGCCGACGGTGGTGTCGGGGGCGACGGTGATCGGGGTGTCGAAGACGGGGTGGGCGGCCTTCACCTTCGCGATGGAGCGGGCCACGACGTCGGCGGGGATGTCCTGCGGGAAGATCGCCAGGCCGCCGCGCCGGGCCATCGTCTCTGCCATGCGGCGGCCCGAGACCGCGGTCATGTTGGCGGCCACCAGCGGCAGCGGCGTCGCGAGCCCGTCGGTGGAGGTCAGGTCCACGTCGAGGCGGGAGGTCACGTCGGAACGGCTCGGGACCATGAACACGTCGGAGTAGGTCAGGTCGTGGGCCGGGGTCTCGTTCAGGAATCGCACGGAGCCAAGTATGTCAACTCGGGGCCGGGAAGACGAAGAGGCCCGCCCCCTGGGGGACGGGCCTCTTCGGTCCGGGAGTACCGGTCAGTCGTTCGCGGGCTCGGGCTCGCGGTCCTCGATGGCCGCCTGCTCCTCGGCATCCTCGAGTTCGTGACCGTCCTCGTGGTGCTCGGAGTCGGCGATCTCCTGCGCCGTCGCCTTCGGGACGTCGTGGCCCAGGTACCAGCGCGACATCCTGGCGCGGAAGCCGCCCACCTCCTGCGGGATCTGCACCCCGTTCTCGTCAGCCTCCGCGGAGACCTCGAGCGGCTTGCGCTGGATGTGCTGGGTGAGCAGGAACTTCTCGTCCTGGCCGATCGGCAGGTGCGGTTCGGAGTAGCCGCCGCCGGGGGAGCGGTGGATGATGCCGGTCTCGGAGCCGTGCAGCACCCGTTCGCGGTCCCGGCGCTGGAGGCCGAGGCAGACCCGCTTGGTGACGATGAACGCGATGACCGGACCGACGAACACCAGGATCCGCAGCGCGACGGTGATCGCGTTGAGGCTCAGGTGGAAGCGGGTGGCGACGATGTCGTTGCCGCCGGCGATCAGGAACAGCGCGAAGCAGGTCATGCCGGCGACGCCGAACGCGGTGCGCGTCGGGGCGTTGCGGGGGCGCTGCAGCACGTGGTGCTCCCGGGTGTCGCCCGTGAGCCAACGCTCCACGAACGGCCACACGCCGAGCACGGTGAACAGCAGGCCCATCAGGCCGACGCCGGGCAGGAACACGTTCCAGGACCAGGTGGTGCCGAGCACGTGGGTCTCCCAGCCGGGCATGATGCGCACGGCGCCCTCGAGCCAGCCCATGTACCAGTCCGGCTGCGAGCCGGCGGTGACCTTGGCGGGGTCGTAGGGGCCGTAGAGCCAGACCGGGTTGATCTGCACCAGGCCGCCCAGCAGGACGCAGAAGCCGAACACGACGAAGAAGAAGCCGCCGGCCTTGGCCGCGTACACGGGGAAGACGGGGTAGCCCACGACGTTGTTCTCGGTGCGGCCGGGGCCGGGGTACTGGGTGTGCTTGTGGTAGACCACGAGCGCCAGGTGCAGCGCGACGAGGCCCAGCAGCAGCCCGGGCACCAGCAGGATGTGCACCATGTACAGGCGCGCGATGATCAACTCGCCCGGGAACTCGCCACCGAAGACGAAGAACTCCGCCCAGGTGCCGATGATCGGGATGGACCGGATCAGGCCGTCGGCGAACCGCAGACCGGTGCCGGAGAGCAGGTCGTCCGGCAGCGAGTAGCCCGCGAAGCCGGCGATCGTGGCCATCGCCATCAGGCCGATGCCGACCAGCCAGTTCACCTCACGCGGCTTGCGGTAGGCGCCGGTGAAGAACACGCGCAGCATGTGGACGAACGCGGCCGCCACGAACAGCAGGGCCGCCCAGTGGTGGATCTGGCGCACCAGCAGGCCGCCGCGCACGTCGAAGCTGATGTGCAGCGTCGAGGCGAAGGCCTCGGAGACGGGGATGCCCTTGAGGAGTTGGTAGGTGCCGTCGTACTCGATCTCAGCCATCGACGGCTTGAACCAGATGGTCAGGAACACACCGGTCAGCAGCAGGATGATGAACGAGTACAGCGCGATCTCACCGAGCAGGAAGCTCCAGTGGTCCGGGAACACCTTGCGCAGCATCTGGCGGCTGATCTTGCCCAGCCCGAGCCGCTCGTCGCCCCACTTCAACGCGGGGACGGCGGGGTTCTTCTTCGTCACGGGAGCCACTTCGGGCTCGATGACGGGGGAGGCGTCGCCGATCGTGGTTGGCCTTGCCATCACTGGTCACCGTCCTTGAAGTCTTCGCTCGAGTCACGCTCGAAGTAGCTGGGGCCCACCGGCACCGTGAAGTCGCTCTGCGCCACCAGGTAGCCCTCGCTGCTGACCTTGATCGGCAGCTGGGGCAGGGAACGGGCGGCGGGGCCGAAGACCACGACGCCGGAGTTGCCGAGGTCGAAGGTCGACTGGTGGCAGGGGCACAGCAGGTGGTGGGTCTGGCGCTCCCAGAGGCTGATGGGGCAGCCGACGTGGGTGCAGATCTTCGAGTAGGCGAGGATGCCGCTGACGTGCCAGTCCTTGCGGGACTCGGGGACCTTGATCGAGGCCGGGTCCATGCGCACGATCACCAGCGAGGACTTGGCCTTCTCCACCTGGAACGCCGAGCCGTGGAAGTCACGCAGGTTCTCGGGCTGGGCGTTGACCAGCTGGCCGATCTCCAGGTGCTCGGGACGGATGGGCCGCCAGGTCTCGTCGTTGACGAGCTTGACCCCCTCGGCCCAGATGGTGCGCTCGATGGTCTCCGCACGCTTGCTCTTGGTGGGCCAGGGGCCCATGTCAGCCAGCAGGACGACGGCCGGCAGCACGGCGAAGCCGAGTGCACCGCCGAGTGCGCCGCCGATCAGCTTGCGGCGGCCCAGGCCGGACTGCTTGGCGCCGGCCTCCCACTCCTCGGCGAAGACCGCGCGGTCCTCCTCGCTGGAGGCCGCGGAGTGGCGCATCTCGACGCTCTCCTCGTCGCCCATGATCACGCGGGCCCACTGGATCAGCGCGAGGCCGATCAGCAGCACCGCGAGACCGGCGGTGAGACCGAGCCAGAAGTTCTGGGCGTTGGCGGTGAGGAAGTGGACCTCACCGAAGCGGACGTCCAGCAGGAGGTCGTTCGGGACGGCGAAGTACACCACGAGGAACGCGATGGCGAGCACCGGCACCAGGGCGAGCATGCCGACGATGACCGCGTAGGCGCGGTTGCCCGCGCCCTTGTCCACGTCCGTGAAGCGCTCGACGTGTTCCTCGAGGCCCGGGTTCGGGACCGAGTGGCCCAGGTCCGGGTCCTTGACGGGCAGGTTGTCGTGGCTCATCGGGCTCGGGCCCCCTTCTTGGCGATCCAGCCGCCGACGATGATCAGTCCGCCGATGCCGAGGATGAAGATCCAGAAGCCCTCGGAGACGGGTCCGTTGCTGCCGATGGGCTGGCCACCGTAGGTGGGCGCATCCCGCTGGGCGTCGAGGAAGCCGATGATCTCCTTGACGTCCTCGTCGTGGAGCACGTCCTTGGAGAACACGGGCATCTGCTGGGGTCCGGTGCGCATGGCCTCCCAGATGTGGATGTCCTCGGTCTCGAACAGCGAGGGTGCGTACTTGCCGTTGGGCAGGGCGCCACCGCCGCCGACGATGCCGTGGCACGCGGAGCAGTTGGCACGGAACAGGGCGCCACCACGGGCGATGTCCTCAGCGCTCAGGCCCTCGGGGGAGTACTGGTCCTCCTGCGGCACCTCGGGGCCGGCGCCGAGGGAGGCGACGTAGGCCGCGACGGCGTCGATCTGGTCCTGGGAGTAGATGACGGGGCGCGTCGGGATCTGGACCTCCGGGCGGGCGGCGGGCATGCGGCCGGTGCCCATCTGGAAGTCGACGGATGCCGCACCGACGCCGATCAGGCTGGGGCCCTGGGTAGTGCCTTCGCCGTTGAGGCCGTGGCAGGACGAGCAGCTGACGTCGAAGAGGGCCTTGCCCTCCTCGATCTGCTGGGTCATCTCCGTCTCGGCGGAGGTCTGCTGCGGGGCCACGATCGAGTAGCCGAGCCCGACGGCTAGGAGGGCCAGCACGAGCAGCAGCGGCCTGGCCGCCGAGTGCTTGCGTCGCTTGGACAGAAACTTCACGATGTTCTCCTGATTGTCTTTCGGGCTCAGCGGAGGAAGTAGATGACGCCGAACAGCACGATCCAGACCACGTCGACGAAGTGCCAGTAGTAGCTGACGACGTGCGCGGAGACGGTCTGCTCGTGGGTGTGGGTCCGGGTCATGTACGAACGAGCCAGCACGAACAGGAAGGCGATCAGACCGCCGATGACGTGCAGGCCGTGGAAGCCGGTGGCGAGGAAGAAGATGGACCAGTACACGTTGGTCGAGATGAAGAAGCCCTCGCTGAACAGCGTGAAGTACTCCCACACCTGGCCGGCCACGAACGTGGAGCCGAGGATGAAGGTCACGGTGAACGCCTGCCGCATGCCCCACTTGAGCGGGTTGAGCCAGGGGCCGTTGACGCGGCCGCGCTCGGCCGCGTTGGCGCCGATCTGGCAGGTGAAGGAGCTGAGCACCAGGATCGCGGTGTTGATGCTGCCGAATGGGACGTCGAGGTGGGCGGTCATCGCCTCCCACAGGCTGACGCCGTCGCCCGCCTGTTGCGTCGTGACGTTGCGGATCCAGAAGTACGCCGCGAACAGGGCGGCGAAGAACATGAGCTCACTGGCGAGCCAGATCATGACGCCGACGCTCAGGGTGTCGGGGCGCCCCTTGGGCTTGTTGAGGCGGGACGGGGCGATGGGATGGATCGCTCCGGTCGGGACCTCGTTCGGTGCTGTCAAAGTCTCATGTTTGCTGGCCACGGGCCCCATTATGGCCGCAAACGCGCCGGTATGCACAAGGTAGATGGGTTGTGTCCGTACACCACCTGTGGTAGTCCCGCCGGGCCGGGGTCGGATAAGGCTCGTCGTGGCCGCATCGCACGAGGTTGGCTACGATTCGTTGCAGGTGCAAAGGTAGCGATGCCGCGGATCGCGGTGGCGAGGATGGCGAAAGAACATGAGTGAAGACCGCGACGCCCTGAAGGTGCTGCTGTTCTCCGACGACCGTACGGTGCGTGAGGACATCCGCCTGACGCTCGGGCGCAAGGTTGCGAGGGACCTCCCCGAGATCGAGGTGTTCGAGGTCGCCACCGGTCCCGCCCTGCTCCGGACGCTGGACGCCGGCGGTACGGACTACTCCCTGATCATCATGGACGGCGACGCGCAGCCGGAGGGCGGCTACGGGCTGGCCCACCAGGTGAAGAACGAGTACGCGGACTGCCCGCCGGTGCTGCTGCTGATCCGTCGCGTGGCTGATGCCTGGCTCGGGACGTGGACGCAGGCCGAGGCGCTCTCGCCGTTCCCCGTGGACCCCGTCCGCCTGCCGGAGCAGGTGGCCGAACTGCTGCGCGGCAAGGTCGTCGCCAAGTGAGTTTCTCCTGGCCCGAGATCCTCACCGGTCTGGTCCGGAGCGAGGGGCTCGAGGCAGAGGCGGCCGAGTGGGCCCTCAACGAGATCTTCAACGGTCGCGCCAGCGAGGTCCAGCTCGCCGCGCTCCTGGTGGCCCTGCGTGCCAAGGGTGAGACGGAGGACGAGATCTCCGGCCTGTCCGCGGCCATGCTCGCCAATGCGACGCCGATCCTGCTCAACGACGAGGCTGTGGACGTCGTCGGCACCGGCGGGGACCGTGCCAACACCGTCAACATCTCCACGATGTCTGCCATCGTCGCGGCTGCCGCCGGTGCGAAGGTGGTCAAGCACGGCAGCCGGGCCGCCTCCTCCCAGGCCGGCACCGCCGACACCCTCGAGGCGCTCGGAGTCAACATCATGCTGGACCCGGCCGAGCAGGCCGCGGTGCTCGACGAGGTGGGCATCGTCTTCCTGTTCGCGCAGCTGTACCACCCCGCCATGAAGAACGTCGCCGCGGTGCGCAAGCAGTTGGCGATCCAGACCACCTTCAACTTCCTCGGCCCCCTGTCGAACCCGGCGCGCCCGCGGGCGATGGCGCTCGGGGTGGCCAATGACGACATCGCTCCCGTGGTGGCCAGGGTCCTTGCCGGCCGTGGTGTGCGCGGCCTCGTGTTCCGGGGCTTCGACGGGCTGGACGAATTGACCACCACGTCGCCGTCCGACGTGTGGCTGGTGACCGATGGCCGGGTGCACCGCACCACCCTCGACCCGCTGGACCTCGGGCTCGAGCCCTCGGCCCCGGCGGACCTGACGGGCGGACCGGCCGAGCACAACGCGCAGGTGGTCCGGGACCTCGTCGCGGGCAAGCCCGGGCCGGTGCGCGACATCGTGTTGCTCAACGCCGCGGCAGCCCTCCTGGCCTACCGCGGGGTCAGCCCCGTGATCGACCTCGTCGAGCAGTTGCGCGAGACGATGGCAGATGCCCGCAACGCGATCGACTCCGGCGCCGCCAAGGAGTTGCTGGACAAGTGGGTGGAGATCACCAACCGCTGAGCCAGCCTGCGAGCACCGGGCCCAGCCACAGGGACGGCCCGTAGGGGAAGTGTGCCGGCGTGTCGCGGCCCCGGTTCGAGACCGCATGGGCCAACGCCCACACGGCCCCCACCATGGTGCCCGCGAGGATGCTCGTCACCCAGTGCTGCGGGCCGTGGACCCCGGCCATCGTCCCCACGATCGCCGCCAGCCTGACGTCGCCGTACCCGAAGCCGGTCCCCAGCAGCCAGACCAGGTGGAACAACCCGAGCGCCACGGCCCCGCCCACCAGGCCCGCCAGCGCAGAGCGCCAGTCCGCCGCGCCGAGCAGCAACAGTCCCACGGCCACCTGTGCCAGGCAGACCTGGTTCAACCTGCGGGGCAGCCACGTGGAGCGCAGGTCCACCCACACCAGCGCGCAGCCGGCGCCGAGGTAGGCGATCCACACGGGCAGGTGCGCCGTGGGCAGGCCGGGCAGCACCAGCAGCCCCGCCAACAGGGCGAGGGTGGCGGCGCCCAGCGCGTCCGGCCGTGACGCGAGGGCGCGGTAGTCGGGCGCGGTCTCACCCTCGTCGAGGGCCGGGGGAGGGAGCCGGGGCACCACGAAACGGACGTGCGCGGCCGCGGAGGCCGTCGCGGCTGCAGCGGCCGCCACCCAGAACATGCTCGGGAGGCTACCGGGCGGCGGGAGCGGTCGGGGCGATCACGGACCGGCTGTGGAAAAGTCCCGGAACGCCGAGGCGCCCACCGGCAGGACCGGTGGGCGCCTCGGGACTCAGGTCAGCGCTGGGCCTTGGTGAACCCGGCGGCCTGGGCGGCCTCCTCCGAGTTGAACCAGACCTCGGCGATGGTGCGCTCGTACCCGCCGGACCCGGCGAGGTGGTACTTCTTCGAGCGTTCATTGCCCTTGATGACGAAGCCCTCGGGGGGGTTGCTCCCCACGTACGCGCCCTCGCCGTACTCGGTGGCCTCGGCCGCGTCGGTGGAGTCCTCGACCGGGGCCTCGAACGCTGCCTCGGTCTCCTCGGAGGCCGGGGCCTCGTCACTGGGGGAGCCGTCGGTCGGGGCGTCGGTCGCCGTGCTGGGCGTGGCGTCCTCCTCGCGCAGGCGAGCGGCCGTGGCGAAGGTGTCGTTGTTGTTGACGTAGGCCTTGGAGGGCTCGTGGGCGGTCCAGCCGTCGTCCTTGGGTGTCAGGAAGTGGCGGACCGCGGCGACGGCACCGACGACGATGGCGCCGATGGCCACCACCTTGCCGAAGGCCTTGAGCTTGCCGCCCTTCTTCTTGGGTTCCAGTTCTCCCTTGAGCGCCTGTGCGGCGGCCTCGCCGCGCTTGCTCGCCTCGACGAGCGCGGGGTGCTCGGCGACGTCGTGGAGCATGGTCTGCAGACGGGGGAGCAGGTCGTCGGAGACCTTGTCTTTGGCGGCCTCGACGGCGGGGGCCACCTTGTCCAGGGCATCACGGATGTGCGGCTCCCAGGAGTCCAGCTTCTTGGACGCGAAGTCTGCGGCGCGGACCCCGGCGTCCTTGGCGGCGGGAACGGCGCGCTTCTGGGCCTCGTCGATGATGCCGGCGGCCACCTTCTGGGCCTCGCCCAGGAACTCCGATGCGCGGGCGACCCCCTCGTCGAGGGCCTTCTGCCCGGCGTCTGCGGTGTTGGCGGCGGCGTCTGCGGCGGCCTTCTTGAGCTCTCGTGTCTTGTTCACGAATTCCTCCAATTGGTTTGGCTCGTGGTCGAGCACACACCACGCTACCGCGTAGTGGGTTCCCGACATGGAAAATCGGCTCCCACACAGTAGGTTGGCCGGACAAGACCAAACAACGAAAGGACCGAGGATGAGCACCGCGACCCTCCACACCACCGTCGGCGACATCGTCATGGAACTCTTCGACGACCAGGCCCCCGCCACCGTCGCCAACTTCACCGGCCTGGCCGGCGGTACCAAGGAGTACCGCGACGCCGAGACGGGCGAGACCAAGACCGGCAACTTCTACGACGGCATCAAGTTCCACCGCGTCATCGACGGCTTCATGGTCCAGACGGGCTGCCCCCTCGGCACCGGCACCGGCAACCCCGGCTACCAGTTCGCCGACGAGTTCCACCCCGAGCTCAGCTACGACCGCCCCTACCTGCTCGGGATGGCCAACGCGGGACCCGGGACCAACGGCTCCCAGTTCTTCATCACCGTGGTCCCCACGCCGCACCTGAACCGCCGCCACACCATCTTCGGCGAGGTCAAGGACGAGGCCAGCCGCAAGGTGGTCGACGCCATCGCGGAGACCGAGACCGACTTCCGGGACCGTCCCACCACCGACATCGTCATCAAGTCGGTGACCCTGTCCTGACCCTGCGCCGACGATGGCCGTCCCGGCCGTCGTCGACCAGTTCGGGCGGGAACGCCAGATCCAACTCCGGGGCCCTCCTGCCGATCAGTTCGGCAGTGAGGGCCTCTGGTTCGAGGCCGGCATGCAGCGGCCAGGACCACTCGCCGTCGACCGACAGCAGGCGGACACCGTCGGACTCCAACCAGGAGGCGATCCGCTCCGCCTCCTCGACGCTGCCCGCCGGGATCCCGCCGGCCGGGGGCAGCACTGTCTCCGACACGGCCGTCAACTCCTCCGCCACCGCCCTGACCCGGCTGGTGGGAGCCGTGGCCGCCCCGGCCAGCTTCCCGAACCGGACCACGTGGATGGCCCACTCCGTGCCCTCCGGCGCCGCGGCCACGATCTCCGCACAACCCGCCAGGGAACGAATCCGGTGGTGGCGCACGGAGGTCCGGTAGAACGCCTTCAGGCGCTCGGTGACCGCGGCGGCCTCCTCGAATCGTTCCTCCCCGACCAGCCGTCCCAGCCTGCCCCGGACCGAGCGCAGCACCGGCCGCACGTCCGACGCCCAGGCGCTGCGGACCTCCTCCACCACTGCGCCGTAGCGTTCGGCCCCGTCGCCCAACTCGCACGGCGCCAGGCAGCGCCCCATCTCCGCGAGCGCACAGGCCTGGGAGGGCTTCCGGGCGGACAGCCGGCCGCCGCACTGCCGCAGCGGATAGGTCTCGTGGATCGCCATCGCCGCCTCCTGCGCGGCGTCCGTGGACGGGAACGGACCCCAGAAAGTGCCCGGGTCCGTCACCTTGCGCACCACCGAGAGCCGGGGGAAGGGTTCGTCGGTCAGCTTCAGCCAGACGAGTTTCCCCTGGTTGCGGGAACGGCGGTTGTAGCGGGGGGCGTGCGCCGCGATCATGCGCAACTCCCGAACCTCCGCCTCCAGGTGGGTGGAGCAGCGCAGGAAACGAACGCCGGTGGCCACCCGCACCATCTCGTGGATCCGGCCACGCTGCTCGGAGGCCGAGAAGTAGTTGCGGACCCGGTTGCGCAGATTGTTCGACTTGCCCACGTACAGCACTTCCGAGCGTCGCTCACCGTCGGCGTCCCTGCCGTCGTGCAGGAACCAGTACACGCCCGGTCCCTGCGGGGCGTCCTTCGCCCACACGCGCTTGGCCCGCCGGTCCGGGGACACCCTGGCGGTGAGCTCCCCCAGGTCCTCGAGGGTGTGCACGCCGAGGCTCCCCACGCGCTCGAGCAGGCCGTGGAGCACGTCGACGGTGGCGCGGGCGTCGCTGAGGGCTCGGTGGTTCGGCACCGTGGTGGCGTTGAAGTGCGCGGCCAGCGTGGCCAGCTTGCAGTTGCGCACCTCCTCCTTGAGCAGCACCTGTCGGGCGAGCGTCACGGTGTCCACCACCGTCGGCCGCCGCCACGGCATGCCCAGTTCCTGGTGGGCGCGCTGGAGGAAGCCCACGTCGAACGGGGCGTTGTGGGCCACCAGCACGCAGCCGGCCGCGAACTCCGCGAACGGCGGCATGGCCTGGGCGAGGTTCGGGGCGTCGGCGACCATCTGGTCCGTGATCCCCGTCAGGACCTGGATCATGGGTGGGATCGGGCCCTTCGGCCGCACCAGGGTCTGGAACTCGCCGACGATCTCCCCTCCACACACCTTCACCGCGCCGATCTCCGTGATGGCGGAGTCCCTCCCGCCGCCCGTCGTCTCGAGGTCGACGACGCAGAAGGTCACCTGGGACAGGTGGGTCCCGAGGTCCTCGAAGGATGGCTGGTGCGGCTGCGTGTCATGCATGTCCGGGACCATATGCGCGCGCACTGACAACGGCCTGCGCCGGCCCGCGGAAACTGCGTGTCCCGAACCCATTTACGCGCGGCGACATCGGACGTAACGTGATCAGGTGCGCCGGAGCACGGTGCTCCGGCGTCGGAGAAAAGGGGGAACCATGCAACGACGCACCGCGTCCACCGCCATCGCTCTGATGGCCCTCGTTTTCACCTCTGCAGCCGCCACTCCCGCACTGGGTGACGGCAGCGAGCAGCCACCCACCGTGACGGTGGTGGCAACCGGGCTGGACAGCCCGCGCAAGCTCTCGTTCGCACCCAACGGGGACCTCTACGTCGCCGAGTCCGGTGCACCCTCCGCGTCACCCGGGGCCTGTTTCGTGCACCCGCAGTTCGGAGACGTCTGCGTCCACCACACCGGCGCCATCACCAAGATCTCCAAGCAGGGGGTCCAGACCCGCGTCGTCGAGGGACTGCCGTCCGGGGTCAGCGCCGAGGAGGCCAACGGACCCTTCGACGTCCTGGTGAAGGGCAACACCCTCACCATCGCCATGGGGATCGGCGGCAGCCTCGAGAATCGTGACCAGTTGGGTGCCGACGGCGCGCTGCTCGGCACCGTGATCGAGACCAAGCTCAAGGGCAAGCAGGCCGAGCCGAAGCTGGTGGCGGACCTGCTCGCCTTCGAGGCCGCCCACAACCCCGACGAGGGGGAGATCGACTCCAACCCCGTCGACCTGCTCAGGGTGGGCAAGGACCTGGTGGCCGTCGACGCCGGCGGCAACGACGTCCTCCTCCTCGGAGGCAAGGACGACGGCGTGCGAGGTGCGCTGGCCGTGCTCGACCCGGTGCTCGTCTCGCCCGCCCCGTTCCCGGGGGCTCCCGACCCGTTCCCGGCCCAGCCGGTGCCCACCGTGGCGACCGTCGGCCCCGACGGGCTGCTCTACGTCGGCCAGCTGACCGGGTTCCCGTTCCAGCAGGGTGCCGCGAGCATCTACCGGTACGGGGACAACGGGCTCGAGGTCTACGCCACCGGCCTCACGAACGTGACCGACATCGCGTTCAAGGGCAAGACGCTGTACGCGGTCCAGATCTCCGCCACCGGACTCCAGACGGGTGTCACCGGCTCGCTGGTGAAGGTGGACCCGGGTGGCAACCACACCACGGTGGTGGGTGACCTGTTCGCGCCCTACGGACTGGCCATCCGCGGCCACGACGCCTACGTCACCACCGGCTCGGTCGCCCCCGGAGGACAGGTGGTCAAGGTGTCACTGCGCTGAGCACGACACGTCCGGCCCGCCGTCGGGCGCCATTGTCAGTGGTCGGATGCAAGGTGGTCACATGGCTACTTTGCATGTTGATTGCGACGGGTGCACGGCGCGTGGGCCGGCGTGCGGGGACTGCGTGATGACCGTTCTGCTGGGACCTCCCGGGGGCACGGTGGACTTCGTGGAGGAGGAGCAGGAGGCGCTGGGCGTGCTGGCCCGGGCCGGCCTCGTTCCGCCGCTGCGGATGGTGCCCCGGGAGGTGCCTGACCAGGGTGTGGAATCGTTTGGGAATAGACTGAGGGTCGTCTAAGATTCTCTCAGTTTGTACTTTCCTCCGAGCGCCTGGAGTGCACCTTGAAGAAGTTCCGCCTCGCTCTGGTCGGCCTGCTGAGCGCAGCCACCGTGATGGGTTTCGTTGGGCAGGCGGCTGCTGATCCCGAAGCCGTGGCCCGGGCCAAGGCGGACCTGGACAGGATCCAGCAGGAGGCCTCCGCGATCGACCAGTTGATCATCGAGGCGATCGTCAGGGCGGAGGAGTCCGAGGAGAAGCTCGCACAGGTCAAGGCGGACCTGGGGGCCAAGGAGGCGAAGGTCGACGCCATGGCGGCGGACCTCGGCGCCCTCGCGGTCATCCAGTTCCAGTCCGGCGGGTTCGACCTCACGGCACAGCTGCTGACCAGCGACTCCGAGACCAGCTTCCTGTCCAGCCTCGCCACCATCCAGAACGAGACGGACCGCAGCAACGCGGACCTGCAGGCGCTGCAGGTGGGACAGACCGAGGTGGAGCGGCTCCGCTCCGAGGCGGAACGCACCGACGCCGCTCTCAAGGCGGACCTGGCAGCCCAGCAGCAACTGGCCGCCGAGTACGACGAGAAGGAGGCCGAGGCGGAGGCCGTCTACAAGCGGCTGGACGCCGAGGAGAAGGAGCGGCTGCGCCAGCTCGAACTGGAGCGCCAGCGCCAGCAGGAGGAGGCCGACCGGCGGGCCGCCCAGGCCGCGGCACAGGCGTCCCGTGACCGTGACACCACCGGTGAGGCCTCCGACGCCGGCCAGGCAGCGGCTGCCGCCCCCGTCGCAGCCGGGAACGCCAGCTCGCGCGCCCTCGGCGCCGTTGCCGCGGCCAAGGCGCAGGTGGGCAAGCGCTACCGCTGGGGGACCTCCGGGCCGAACACGTTCGACTGCTCCGGCCTCACCAGCTACGCCTACCGTCAGGTGGGCATCAACATCACACGCTCCTCGCGGGGGCAGTCGGGTCTCGGCACCAAGGTCGCCAAGAGTGACCTGCAGCCCGGGGACCTCGTGTTCTACTACAGCCCGATCAGCCATGTGGGCATCTACATCGGCAACGGAAAGATCGTCGACGCGGCCAACCCCCGCTCCGGCGTCCGGATCACCTCGCTGAACTCGATGCCGTACACCACCGCACGCCGCGTGGCCTGATCCCAGGCCCGGCCCTAGGCTGCCCACATGCACAAGACATGGCCGGAGGCCCAGACCCTCAGGATCGGCGACGGGGACGTCGGCGTTGTCGTCAGCCACGGTTTCACCGGGTCCGTGCAGTCCGTGGCCGGCTGGGCGAAGGCGATCGCCGCGGGCACGCCCGCGAAGGTGGTCGCCCCGAGGCTCACCGGGCACGGCAGCCGGTGGGACCACATGCACGACGTCGTCTGGACGCAGTGGCTGGAGGACGTGGACGCCGCCTACCGCGAGCTGTCCCAGACCTGCAGCCAGGTCTTCGTAGCCGGTCTGTCCATGGGTGGTGCGCTGGCGCTGCGGCTGGCGCAGACCCGGGACGTGGCGGGGGTGCTCCTCGTCAATCCCGGCATCTCCTCGCGCAACCCGCTGCTCGAACTGAGCGGCCTGTTGCGGCACGTCATCAAGAAGCAGCCCGGGATCGCCTCGGACATCGCCAAGCCGGGGGTGGAGGAGAGCGGCTACAAGCTGGTGAGCGTCCCGGCCGTGTGGACCATGACCCGGCTGTGGGCGCGCGTGAGGGCGGACCTGGAGAAGGTGACGGCACCGGTGCTCCTGTTCCGCTCGGACGTCGACCACGTCGTCGACGACTCCAGCCACCGCAGGATCCTGGCGGCGCTGCCGCGCACGCGGCTGGTGCCGCTCCACGACAGCTTCCATGTCGCCACCCTGGACCACGACGCCGCCCTGATCGAGCGTGAATCGGTGGAGTTCATCCGGCGCCACGCCCACTAGAGTTGGCGCCTGACAAAGAGATTGGAGCCTGCGCGGTGTGGTACGGATTCTTCAAGGCGGCCCTGTTCGGGCCCCTCGTGAAGTATGGGTTCAAGGCACGCATCGTGGGTGCGGAGAACGTCCCGGACACCGGGGGAGCGATCCTCGCCAGCAACCATCTCGGCGCCATGGACTCCGTCGTCATCCCGGCCATGCTGCCGCGCCACCTCACCTTCCCGGCCAAGGCGGAGCTGTTCACGGGCGAGCACGGGCTGGGCTCCAAGATCGTGGCCTGGTTCCTGAAGGCGATCAAGATGGTTCCCATGGACCGGGGCGGGGGCCGTGCCAGCGCCGCCTCGCTCGGGGCCATCGCCCAGGTGCTGGCCGACGGTGAGGTCGTCGCCATCTACCCCGAGGGCACGCGCTCGCCCGACGGGCGGCTCTACAAGGGCAAGACCGGCATGGCCCGCATGGTGCTCGCCAACGACGTTCCCGTGATCCCCGTCGGTGTGGTCGGGACCCAGAAGGTGAAGGGACTGTTCGGGATCCCGTGGATCAGGCGACCGCTGGTGGTGGTGGGGGAGCCGCTGCGCTTCAGCGAGTACGCCAACCAGCCCGGTGACACCCGGACGCTGCGCTGGGTCACCGACGAGACGCTGCACGCGATCCAGAAGCTGACCGGGCAGGAGTACGCGGACGTCTACGCCAGCCGGGTCAAGGTGGGGGACCTGAAGGACAAGGGCTCGGACGCCTTCGTGCTGGCCCGCCCGGGCGGCGGCGAGGCGCCCCCGGTGCAGTCGCTGGACGTGGACCGTGAGTGAACCCTCGGCCAGGGTCCGTTGGCTGAAGGCCACCAGCGCCTGGTTCCGGCACGGTTACGACCTCCTGGGCCGGGCGCTCAACGTCCTCGTCCTGGTGCGGGGGGTGCTCGCCGTGCAGGCCGTGGTGCACAACCTCGTGTTCGTGCTCCCCAACGCCTCACAGCCGGCCGGGGTGGTGGCCGTGACCGCCGTGATCGTCTGCTGGACGGTGCTGGTCTCGTGGCGGTTCCGCAAACCCTCCGGGCGGACCTCGGGGATGTTCGTGGCGGACCTCGTGGTCACCATGGCCATCACCGCGAGCACCGCCCTGCTGGGCGGGGGCGGCGTCACGACGATGCCGCTCGCCGCGCTCTGGATGGCCGGTTCCTCGCTCTACGTCGCGGTGCTGTCGAGCCGGCTGTGGGCGTTCGCGAGCGCCGTCGCCGTCAGCGTCGTCTACCTGTTGGTGGCCTCGAACATAACGCTCGGCCACCTCAACATGGTCCTGATCACTCTCATCGCCACCTACACGCTCGGCGAACTGATGAGCCAGTTCAAGGCCTCGATCACGGAGCAGGAACGCGAACGCATACGCACGGTCGCCCTCGCCGAGCGGGAGCGGCTGTCGCGGATCGTCCACGACGGCGCCCTCCAGGTGCTCGCCCTGGTGGAGCGCGAGGGCCCGTCGCTGGGCCCGCGCGGCATCAGGCTCGCGGCACTCGCGCGCGAGTCGGAGTCGCAGTTGCGCAACCTGCTGCGCGACCGCGAGATCGTCGACGAGGAGCAGGAGGCGCTGGTCGACCTCGCCGCAGCCCTGGACAAGTACCAGAGCGCCCGGGTGACCGTGTCCACCATGGCCGGGCAGGTGATGGTGCCCCGCCCGGTGGTGGACGAGGTGGAGGCTACGCTGTTGGAGGCGCTGAAGAACGTCGAGAAGCACGCCGGTGAGGACGCGGAGGCCTGGGTCCTGCTTGACCAGGAGACCGACGACGAAGTGATCCTCTGGGTGCGTGACAACGGCGTGGGCATGTCCGCGGACGAGGTCACGGATGCCTCCATCCGGGGCCGGATGGGCATCAAGGACTCGATCGTCGGGCGGATGTCGGCGCTGGGCGGGTCGGCGATGCTCAAGTCGTCGCCCGGCCTCGGAACGGAATGGGAACTCCGGTTCCCGGTGGACATGGGAGAGTTGTGACCGTAGAGGGACGCAAGCGAGTGATGCTCGTCGACGACCACCCGATGTGGATCGACGCGCTCAGTGAGGACCTGACAGAGGTCGGCTTCGAGATCGTGGCTGTTGCGAAGAACGGCACCGAATGCCTGCAACGGGCACGCGCCACGAAGCCCGAGGTGGTGGTCATGGACCTCCAGATCCCGGACCCCGACGGCGCCTCGTGCACCGAGATCCTGCTGGGCGAGTTCCCGGACCTGCACGTCCTGGTGATGTCCGCCTCCGGTGAGCGCGACGACGTCCTGCGCGCCATGAAGGCGGGGGCGAAGGGGTACCTGGTCAAATCGGCCTCCAAGGCGGAACTGATCGAGGGCGTGCAGCGCACCGCCGTCGGGGACGCCGTTTTCACCCCGGGCCTCGCAGGGCTCGTCCTCGGCGAGTTCCGACGGATGGTCAACGTCGCCCGGGCGCACAACGAGGAGGGCCCCGTGCTCACCACCCGTGAGATCGAGGTCCTGCGCCGCGTCGCCAAGGGCCTGGCGTACCGGGAGATCGCGGAGGAACTCTACGTCTCGCACCGCACGGTCCAGAACCACGTGCAGAACGTGCTGCGCAAGCTGCAGCTCCACAACCGCGTCGAGCTGACGCTCTACGCCATCGACCAAGGACTCCACGACCCGAACGCCTGAGCCCGTTCCACCGCTGCCGCAGCGGTCGGGAGCCCCGGGGGTTGTGCTGTAGCCTGACCGGCATGCCCACGATCATGTCCCGGGAAGAAATGCGTTCGCTGCCGATGCTCCAGCAGCCGACCTATCCGGATCTCGCCGCGGTGGATCGAGTCATCGACCAGATCGAGACGCTGCCGCCGCTGGTGTTCGCGGGCGAGGCCGACGACCTGCGTGACAAGCTCGCCGACGTGGCCGAGGGGCGCGCCTTCCTGCTGCAGGGCGGGGACTGCGCCGAGTCCTTCGAAGCCGTCACCGCGGACAACATCAAGGGCAAGCTGATGGTGCAGCTGTCCATGGCCGTCGTGCTCACCTATGCCGCCCAGGTCCCCGTGGTCAAGGTCGGCCGGATCGCGGGCCAGTACGCCAAGCCGCGCAGCAAGGACACCGAGACCCGGGGTGAGGTGACGCTGCCCTCCTACCGCGGTGACGCCATCAACGGCTTCGACTTCGACGAGGCCGCCCGTGTCCACGACCCGAGCCGACTGGTGCGCGTGTACAACGCCTCCTCGGCCACGCTCAACCTGGTGCGGGCGTTCGTCAAGGGCGGCTTCGCCGACCTGCGCGGCGTGCACACCTGGAACCGCGACTTCGTCGGCAACTCGCAGGTGGAGCAGGAGTACGAGGAGCTCGCCGCGGAGATCGACCGGGCGCTCGCGTTCATGGTGGCCTGTGGCGTGGACGACCGGGCCCTGTCCGAGATCGACTTCTACGCCAGCCACGAGGCACTCCTGCTCGAGTACGAGCGCGCCCTCACCCGCATTGACTCCCGCTCGCAGAAGCTCTACGGCACCTCCGGGCACATGCTGTGGATCGGGGAGCGCACCCGCCAGCTCGACGGTGCCCACGTCGAGCTCCTGAGCCGGGTGCAAAACCCGCTGGGCATCAAGCTCGGCCCCACCACCACCCCCGAGCAGGCGATCGCCCTCGCCGACAAGCTGGACCCCGATCGCGTCCCCGGCCGGATCACCTTCATCACCCGCATGGGTGCTGACAAGGTCCGCGACGTGCTCCCCGGCGTCGTGTCCGGGGTGGAGGCCACGGGCCGCAAGGTGGCCTGGGTCTGCGACCCGATGCACGGCAACACGTTCGAGGCCGCCAACGGCTACAAGACGCGTGCCTTCGTCGACGTGGTGGAGGAGGTCAACGGCTTCTTCGACGTGCACGACCAGCTGGGCACCTGGCCGGGCGGCATCCACGTGGAGCTCACCGGCGACGACGTCACCGAGTGCGTCGGCGGGGCCACCAAGCTCTCCGAGGAGGACCTCGCCACCCGGTACGAGACCGTGTGCGACCCCCGGCTCAACCGCAACCAGTCCTTGGAGCTGGCGTTCACCGTCGCCACCCGGCTCCGCGAGGGCCGCCAGAAGCGGGAGAACCCGGTGCAGGCCTTCCAGGCGCGCGACCTGTGATCGACCTCCGCAGCGACACGGTCACCCGGCCGGGTCCTGCGATGCTCGCGGCCATGGCTGCCGCGGAGGTCGGGGACGACGTCTACGGCGAGGACCCCACCATCGCCGAGCTCGAGACCCGCACGGCGGCACTGCTGGGCCACGAGGCAGGCCTGTTCTGTGCGACGGGGTCACTGGCCAACCTGCTGGGGATCTGGCTGCACGTCCCGGTCGGGGGCGAGGTGTTGTGTGACTCCGTGGCCCACGTCGCGCGCGCCGAGATGGGTGCGCACGGCGCCCTGCACGGGGTCACGATGCGTACCTGGACCTCGCAGCGGGGCAGGGTGGTGGCCGACGACGTGCTGGCCATGCTGGCGATCGACTGCGGCCCCTACCTGGTGGAGACCGCCTGCGTGGCCATCGAGGACACCAGCAACTTCGGCGGCGGCACCGTCCAGGACTTCGACGAGGTGGCCCGGCTGAGCGCCGAACTCGAACGAGTCGGGATCGCCAGCCACCTCGACGGCGCCCGGTTGGCAAACGCCGCCGCGGGCACGGGGCGGGGCCTCCACGAGTACGGGAAACTGTTCGACACGGTCAGCATCTGTCTGTCGAAGGGACTCGGGGCGCCCGTCGGCAGCGTCCTCGTGGGGAGCGCGGCCGACGTCGCCCGTGCTCGGGTGCAGCGCAAGCGGCTCGGTGGTGGCTGGCGTCAGGCCGGCGTGCTCGCGGCGGCGGGGCTGTGGGCGCTCGAGCACAACCTTCCCCGCATCGGTGAGGACCACCACGCGGCCCGGGCCTTCGCTGCCGCGGCGGCCGAACGGGCTCCCCACGCCGTGGACGTCGCCTCTGTGGAGACCAACATCGTCCTGCTGCACGCACCGGGGGCCCGGGCAGTCGCCGCGGCCTGCGAGGAGCAGGGCGTGCGGGTCAGCGTGCTCGGCCCGGAGAGCCTGCGGGTGGTGACCCACCTGGACGTCACCGTCGACGACTGCGAGCGGGCGGGTCGGGTGGTCGGCGGGATGCTCGCCGGCGCGACCGGCTAGGGCAGGGGCGGCAGTTCGGCCGCTTCGGCCATCAGCTCGGGGGTCGCGAGCCCGAAGTGCGCCAGTTCCGCCTGGTCGAGCATCCGCGACCTGGTCAGGAAGCGCATGCCCGTCGGGCCCTCGACGCTGAACCCGGCCCCTCGGCCGGGCACCACGTCGATGGTGAGGTGGGTGTGCTTCCAGTAGTCGAACTGGGCCTGCGACATGTAGAACTCGACACCTTCGTCCAGGCCTGCCTCCAGCACGCCCAGCAGCACGTCGGCGGGACCGGTGATGAACATCCCCACGGGATAGCACATGGGAGAGGACCCGTCGCAGCAGCCGCCGGACTGGTGGAACATGAGGGGGCCGTGTTGGATCGTCAGTTCGCGCACCAGGGCCGCCGCGGCGTCGGTGATGGCCACGCGTTCAGGCTCTCGGGATCCGGTCATGTCGTGCTCCTGGGGCAGTGGTGGGGGTCGGGGCGGGCGCCGGGGGGGGGACGCCCGCCCCTGGTCCTTGTCAGAAGAAGCCCATCGGGCCCTCGGCATAGGAGACGAGGAGGTTCTTCGTCTGCTGGTAGTGATCCAGCATCCGCAGGTGGTTCTCCCGCCCGATGCCGGACTGCTTGTAGCCACCGAACGCTGCGTGGGCCGGGTACTGGTGGTAGGTGTTGGTCCACACCCTGCCCGCCTCGATGGCGCGACCCGCACGGTAGGCGGTGTCGCCGCTGCGGCTCCACACCCCGGCGCCCAGGCCGTAGAGGGTGTCGTTGGCGATGGAGATTGCGTCGTCGAAGTCCCGGAACCCCGTGACGGACAACACCGGTCCGAAGATCTCCTCCTGGAAGATGCGCATCTCGTTGGTGCCCTCGAACACGGTCGGGGCGACGTAGTAGCCGTCGCTCAGGTCACCGCCGAGGTCCACGCGTTCGCCACCTGTGAGCAGCTTCGCGCCGCCCTGCTTGCCGATGTCGATGTAGCTGAGGATCTTCTCCAGCTGGTCGTTCGAGGCCTGCGCTCCGATCATCGTGTTCTTGTCGAGCGGGTTGCCCTGGACCACCTTCTCCACCCGGGCGAGGCTGTCGGAGAGGAACGAGTCGTAGATCGAGCGCTGGATCAGGGCACGGGAAGGGCAGGTGCAGACCTCCCCCTGGTTGAGCGCGAACATCGTGAAACCCTCGAGCGACTTGTCGTAGAACGGGTCCGAGGTGTCGCGGGCAACGTCCTCGAAGAACACGTTGGCCGACTTGCCGCCGAGTTCCAGGGTCACCGGGATCAGGTTCTGCGAGGCGTACTGCATGATCAGGCGACCGGTGGTGGTCTCGCCGGTGAACGCGACCTTCCGGATGCGCTTGTGCTGGGCCAGGGGAGCGCCGGCTTCAATGCCGAAACCGTTGACGATGTTCACCACCCCCGCCGGGAGCAGGTCACCGATGATGTCGAACAGGTACAGCAACGACGCCGGGGTCTGTTCGGCGGGCTTGATCACCACGCAGTTGCCGGCGGCCAGTGCGGGGGCGAGCTTCCACGTCGCCATCAGGATGGGGAAGTTCCAGGGGATGATCTGTCCCACCACGCCGAGCGGCTCGTGGAAGTGGTAGGCGACGGTCTGCTCGTCGATCTGGCCGATGCTGCCCTCCTGCGCCCGCAGCACGCCGGCGAAGTAGCGGAAGTGGTCGATGGCCAGCGGGATGTCCGCCGCGAGGGTCTCGCGCACCGGCTTGCCGTTCTCCCAGGTCTCTGCGACTGCGATCTCCTCGAGGTGCTGTTCCATCCGGTCGGCGATCTTGTTGAGGATGATGCTGCGTTCGGTGGGGCTGATGTGCTTCCAGGACGCGAAGGCACGCCACCCTGCCTCGACGGCCCTGTCGATGTCCTCGGCGGTGCCCCGGGCCACCTCGGTGAACGGCTTGCCCGTGACCGGGGTGATGTTCTCGAAGTACTGGCCCTTCACGGGCTCGACGAACTCGCCGCCGATCCAGTGGCCGTAGCGGGCCCGGTAGTTGGCGATGGCCCCGGGCTGGCCGGGCGCCGCGTATGTGCTGGTGGAAACTCTCTCTTCAACGATCGTCATGGGCGTCTCCTTCGACTGGCAGCCTCGTTGCTGCGGTTGTTGGGACGACCCTAGGAGGCGCAACGTTGCATCTGGTTGCAGCCCTCCCGTACCCGGTCACGGCTCAGGCCCGTTCGCGCTGCAGTTCCTCGATGCGCGCCACCAGGCCCGCGCGGCGTGGGGAGCGAGCGGGCAGCAACTCCAGGCACAGCCGCAGGACGTCCTCGTCCTCGGCCCCTTCCGGGATCGCTGCATAGGAGAGCAGCACCTCCATGCTGGCCTCCGTCAGCATCGCCTCACGCAGTGCCACCCGGACCCGTTCCCGGACCTCCTCCACGCCCGGGGCCACCGACTGCGGCAGGACGGGGCCCGGGTAGGCGCTGAGCGCCACCCGGTGTGCGCCCCGGTCTATGAGGGCGAGCACGTTGCGCACGTCCGTCTCCAGCGTGACGCCCAGTCGGTACGGCCGGGACTGGGGCGCGAGCTCCGGCCAGACCTTCTGGAGCACCTTGCGCAGCCGCACCATCTCCGGGCGCAGCGTGTCCGGTGAGGCGGCCTCTCCGTAGACCAGTTCGGTGAGCCGCTCGGCGCTCAGCCCCTGGCTGTGGGTGGAGAGCATCAGCAGGATCTCGGCATGCCTGGAACTGAGCTCCGTCACTGTCTCCCGGCCCGGCCCGGCGACCTCCAGCTTGGCCCGGTCACGGCCCAGCACGTGCAGGGTGGCCCGTTGGGCCCGGGGCAGGTGCCCACGGCGTCGACGGGGAGTTGGGGTCTGAGCCCGGGCGCGAAGGCGCGCCACCAGGAGTTCAGACTCGACGGCGCGGGCCGTGGCATCCACCAGCAGCCGAGCCTGCGGGCTGGCTGCCTCCTCCCCGCCGGTTACGTCGATGACGCCGAGGATGCTTCGGGTCTCCGGGTCGAACACCGGTGCCGCGGTGCATGACCACGGATGCACCCGGCGGTTGTAGTGCTCGGCCCCCTGGATCTGCACCGACTGCCCGAGGGTCAGGGCCGTCCCGGGAGCGGTGGTGCCGACTGCGTCCTCGGACCAGTTGGCCCCCTCGACGAAACCCATCGCCCCGGTGAGCATGCGCTGGCGGAGGTCGCCCTCCACCCACAGCAACCGCCCCGCATGGTCGCCCACGGCCACCACGACACCGGAGTCCTCCGCGCCTCCGGGCAGCAGCAGGGAGCGGATCATGTCCATCGTGGCTGCCAGCGGGTGCTCCGCGCGGTACGCCTCGAGTTCCTCGTTGCCGATCTCGAGCGGTGGCAGGCCCTCGGCCTCGACCCGCCCATGCCAGGCGCGCGCCCAGGACTCCCTGACCACCGCGCGCACGTGCTCGAGCCTGCCGTCGGTGATGTTGCCGGACAGCAGGTCGTCGTGGGCACGCTCGATGAGCCGACGAGACTCGGTGGGGGAGTCGGGCGGGGACGACCTCCACGGTGAGGACACGATCAGCTCCGATCGGTTGAGTCCCCACAGTGTACGTGTGGGGCGTCCCCTGCGGGTGGCTCCTGCCGGGCGGCTCAGCCCTCCCGGAGGGAGTACCTGATGATGCGGTCGTCACCACCGTTGGTGGTCAGCACCCAGATGCTGCCGTCGGGAGCGGCCACGACGTCGCGGATGCGGCCGGGGCCGTTCGTGAGCGTGGCCGTCCGGGTGCCGGCGGGGTCCTCGTCCAGCATCACCCAAAGCTGTTCGCCTCGCAGGGCAGCCAGGTACAGGTTGTCATCGAGCCAGAGCAGGCCGCTCGGGCTGGCCTGGTCCGGTGTCCACACCACCTCCGGGTTCACGTAGTCCGGATCGTCGGCCAGGCCCTCCACCACGGGCCAGCCGTAGTTCGCGCCCGGCGTGATGATGTTCAACTCGTCCCAGTCGCTCTGGCCGAGCTCCGAGGCCCACATGGTCCCGTCGTCGGCCCAGGCCAGGCCCTGCACGTTGCGGTGACCGTAACTCCAGACCCTGGTCCCGAACGGGTTACCCGGTGCCGCGCTGCCGTCGTCGGGATCCACCCGCAGGATCTTGCCACCCAGGGAGCCGAGGTCCTGTGCGCGGCTCGGCTCGCCGGCGTCGCCGGTCGCGACGTAGAGGTACCCGTCCGGTCCGAAGGCGATCCGGCCACCGTTGTGGTTGGTGGCCTTCGGGATGCCGGTGAGGATCGGCGTCTGGTCCGTGAGCGCGAAGCTGTTCCCGTCGCGAGAGAGCTGGAAGCTGACCACCCGGTTGTCGTTCGATGCCGTGTAGTAGGCGAACAACCGGTCAGGCATCGCCGGGCTGTGGGCGAGACCGAGCAGTCCGCCCTCGTTGTACGGATCGGCCTGCGGCACTTCCGCCACTGTGACCACCCGACCGTCGACAAGTGTGCTGATGGTGGCCTCGTTGCGCTGGGTGAACAGTGGCTGACCGTCGACGAACACGAGCGACCACGGATGGTGCAGGCCATCTGCCATCACGGTCCCCGGCTCGTTGGGGAGTCGGAGGGTCGGCTCCGTGGGCTCCGGCGTCGGAGTTGGTGTTGGGGTGGGAGTTGGTGTTGGGGTGGGAGTTGGTGTTGGGGTGGGAGTTGGTGTTGGGGTGGGAGTT